>NZ_CAURVN010000005.1:0-86430 GCF_963528195.1 uncultured Granulicatella sp. | reverse complement strand
TAGTATTGTTAGGTTGGTTGTTTTATATCTTTAGAGAAAAAAGAAAGATTCAAGCTCTAATTTTATTGATTTTTAGTATACTTATTTTTCTCTTATATCCATCTAGATTTGACTGGATGAGGGTATTTGCAATCATTCCGTTATATTACTATAATCGTATGAAGTTAAATCAAGAAGGGAGAGGGCAAGAGCATGATGCAACAGTTTAAAAGACTGAACCGAGTACAGAAAAGTAATATAGCTTCCGTTTTTTTAGTTTCAGCATTGATTACGATGATTTTTGCTAGAATTCATATATTAAAAGATGGTAATTTTGATTTTACTATTTTGGGATGGATTAAAGTACATTTCTGGAGTATTATTCCTGCCTTTGTTAGTATTTGGATATTGAAATGGACAAAACTAGAATTGATAGAAGGGAATTTTATCGTTAAAGGATTATTGAATTGGTTTCTAACGATAGTCGCTACGATATTAATAGAACTTTCCTTTGTACTAATTTTCTATTTATTTATCTTACTGATGTATAGTTTGTAATGGAAGAATAAAGACTATAAAAATATATGAGAAATAAAGTGCCCCCAAAAAGTCAAACTTTTTGGGGGCATTTAAGTATGGAAAGAATTCTTTTTATAAAATACTTTACAAAAACAAGTAAAATGTTATAATCAATCTATAGGTAATGCAAACGTTTGCCTAAATTAAAAAATAAAGGAGATTTGAATGATGAAAGAGACATTCAAAAATATATTGTCTTTCGAGTTTTGGCAAAAATTCGGTAAGGCTTTGATGGTGGTTATCGCTGTTATGCCGGCTGCTGGTTTGATGATTTCAATCGGTAAGTCACTTGTAATGATTAATCCAACTTTTGCACCACTTGTAATTACAGGTGGAATTCTTGAGCAAATTGGTTGGGGTGTAATTGGTAACCTACATATTTTATTTGCCCTTGCTATTGGAGGAAGCTGGGCTAAAGAACGTGCTGGTGGTGCTTTTGCTGCTGGTCTTGCCTTCATTTTAATTAATCGTATCACTGGTACCATCTTTGGTGTATCAGGGGCTATGTTGAAGGATCCTCAAGCAATGGTAACAACTCTGTTTGGAGGTTCAATTAAAGTTGCTGATTACTTTATCAGTGTTATGGAAGCTCCAGCATTGAACATGGGTGTATTCGTAGGGATTATCTCTGGTTTTGTAGGGGCTACTGCTTTCAACAAATACTACAACTTCCGTAAACTTCCAGATGCACTTTCATTCTTTAACGGGAAACGTTTTGTACCATTTGTAGTTATTCTTCGTTCAGCAATTGCAGCTATTATTCTTTCAATTGTTTGGCCACTTGTACAAACTGGTATTAATAATTTTGGTATTTGGATTGCAAACTCACAAGAAAATGCTCCAATTCTTGCACCATTCTTGTATGGTACTTTGGAACGTTTACTATTACCATTTGGTCTTCACCACATGTTAACTATCCCAATGAACTATACAGCTCTTGGTGGTACTTATGAAATCTTGACAGGTGCAGCGAAAGGCACTCAAGTATTTGGACAAGATCCATTATGGCTTGCATGGATCACAGACCTTGTGAACCTTAAAGGTACAGATGCAAGTCACTACCAACAATTATTAGATACTGTTCATCCAGCTCGTTTTAAAGTTGGACAAATGATTGGTTCATTCGGTATCTTGATGGGTGTGCTTGTTGCTATCTACCGTAATGTTGATAATGACAAGAAACATAAATATAAAGGTATGATGATTGCAACTGCTCTTGCAACATTCTTAACAGGGGTTACTGAGCCGATCGAATACATGTTTATGTTTATCGCAACACCTTTATATCTTGTATATTCACTAGTTCAAGGTGCAGCATTTGCTATGGCTGACGTAGTGAACTTACGTATGCACTCATTTGGTTCAATCGAGTTCTTGACTCGTACACCAATTGCGATTAGCGCTGGCATTGGTATGGATATTATTAACTTCATTTGGGTAACAGTTCTATTTGCAGTAATTATGTACTTTATCGCAAACTTCATGATTCAAAAATTCAATTACGCAACTCCAGGACGTAACGGAAACTACGAAACTGCTGAAGTTTCAGAAGAATCTAGTAGTGAAGTGAAAGTTGCAGAAGCTTCTCAAGCTGTAAACATTATTAACCTTCTTGGTGGACGTGCAAATATTGTTGATGTTGATGCATGTATGACTCGTCTTCGTGTAACGGTTAAAGACGCTGATAAAGTCGGTGATGCAGAGCAATGGAAAGCAGAAGGAGCTATGGGTCTTGTTATGAAAGGACAAGGAGTTCAAGCTATCTACGGTCCAAAAGCCGACGTATTGAAATCAGATATCCAAGATATCCTTGATTCAGGGGAAGTCATTCCTGAAACTCTTCCAACTCAAATGACTGAAGCGCAACAAAACGCTGTTCAATACAAAGATCTAACTGAGGAAGTATACTCAGTAGCAGATGGTGAAGTAATTGCATTAGAACAAGTAAAAGATCCAGTATTTTCTCAAAAAATGATGGGTGATGGATTTGCTGTAGAACCTGCAAATGGAAACATTGTATCCCCAGTTTCAGGTACTGTTTCAAGCATTTTCCCTACAAAACATGCTCTTGGTCTTGTGACTGAAGCAGGTCTTGAAGTACTTGTTCACATTGGTTTGGACACAGTAAGTCTTGAAGGAAAACCATTTACAGTTCATGTTGCTGAAGGACAAAAAGTTGCAGTAGGTGACTTACTTGTCACAGCTGACTTGGATGCTATTCGTGAAGCAGGACGTGAAACTTCAACAATCGTTGTCTTCACAAATGCTGATGCGATTCAATCAGTTAAATTAGAACAAACAGGTTCTCTTGCAGCTAACACAGTAGTTGCTAAAGTAGAATTATAATCATCTTGAGGTTGGAAGCTATTTTCCAACCTCTTGTTTTAGGAGAAAAATATGAAATTTTTAACACTGAATACTCATAGCTGGATGGAGCAAGAAGTAGAAGAAAAATTCAATCTTTTACTTCAGGATATTCTTGACAAGAATTATGATTTAATTTGTTTTCAAGAAATCAATCAGGAAATTACTTCTCCAGAAGTAAAAGTCGATGACTTTTATAAAGCTTTGCCATCAGCAGAACCGATTCATCAAGATCACTATGTAAGATTGTTGGTGGAAAAATTAGCTGAAAGTGGCAGAAATTATTACTGGACTTGGTCTTATAATCATATTGGTTATGATCGATACCATGAAGGGGTAGCAATCTTATCTAAAACACCAATCGAAGCCAGTGAAGTTTTAGTTTCAGACGTGGATGATCCAACAGACTATCATACTCGTCGAGTTGCCTTGGCTGAAACGGTAGTGGATGGTAAGGAACTTGCAGTGGCTAGTGTGCACCTTTCTTGGTGGGATAAAGGGTTCCAAGAAGAATGGGCACGTTTTGAAGCTGTCTTGAAAGCATTAAACAAACCGCTTTTACTAGCTGGTGATTTCAATAACCCAGCCGGTCAAGAAGGATACCAAGCTATTTTAGCGAGTCCATTAGGCTTACAAGATGCATTTGAAGTTGCGAAAGAAAAAAGTGGTAGCTATACCGTTCCACCAGAAATTGATGGATGGAAGGGAAATACAGAACCACTTCGAATTGATTATGTTTTTACAACTAAAGAGTTAGAAGTAGAAAATCTAAAGGTTGTTTTTGATGGGAACAATAGTCCTCAAGTGAGTGACCACTTTGGCTTAAATGCTCAGTTAAATTGGAAATAACAGTACGAAAAAGGTTAGGAAAGAATCCTAACCTTTTTTACATTCCTAGATATTGATATGTGAGCTTAATTAGGATTAACGAAGGATAGAGTGGGGATATGTTGTAAAACTTCATAATGGTTTACTAGAAACTTATTATCCGGTAAAATAACGTTATTCTATAAAGTGAGGTATAAAGATGATAAAGAATTTTTTACAATTAACACGTAAACAACAAATCATTACAATTGTAGTTTATACAGTGATTGCAGCTATTACAATGTATCTTGGGTATAAACAAAGTCAAACCCCTGTTGTGACTACGAACTCTCTTACAGGATTCCAAAGTGCTCAATTACCTTCAGCACCGGACAATTCTATTTTAGGATGGTTAAATTTCCATAAAATTGGATTAGTTTTTGCACCAGTGAGTGTATTGATTCTTGATTACTTTAAAATCCATTTAATTCGTAAAGGATTTATTCTGAAAACATTACTCAGTGCAGGTTTAATTTTACTATTTACATTTTTATTACAAGTTGCTTTAGCTATTGTTTTTGGAATTGTTGTACTTGCCATTGCTCTTGGAATTCTTTTCAATGAATTTGGATCAGGTTCTGGAAGCTATAGTAGTGGTGGGGATTATTCTGCACCCTCTAATAACAACAATGATGCTTTCAATGCTGAACAAGCTAGACTAGCAAGTGAACAAGATGCGGAACGCAGAAGACAACAAGATATTGATTGTTATGAAAAAGCAGCTTATGAATACCAAAGCCGTGGCTTGAATCGTGCTGCAGATGAAATGAATCAAAGAGCGAATAATTTGAAATAAGCTTAGACTGAGACTGTTTGATGTAGGAGCAGTGAAACTACAGATAAAAGTCTTTTTTAGAAAGGAAAACTAATATGATATCAATGCAATATAAAATTCAATTACCAGATTCGTTTGACATGAACATCATTAGAGAACGAGTTCGAGAAAATGGACATAAAATGGATGGTTTTAAAGATTTACTCTTTAAAGCGTATCTTATCTCTGTAGAAAATAGTCAAAATGACATCAAAAAAGAATATGCTCCATTATATTTATGGAAAGATTCAGTAGGAATGAATCAATTTATATGGGATGGATTTTATGATAATATTCTGAAGTCATTTGGATGGCAAACTATTTCTAAAGCAATTCCATTAGCATTTGAGAAAAAGGAAAAATTTAATAGCAGTCGTTATTGTTTAGAAATAACAAGAGAAATCTCAGAATCAACTCAAATGGAACGCTTAAGTTTCTCTAGTACCTTTAACAATAGTACGAGTCAATTATTAGTTTATAATCCAGAAAAATGGCAATGTAAGGAATATTATTTCTTTGAAGAACTTCCAGAACAAATGGAAGGTACAAATATTTATGAAATCTTACATTTATCATTAGAACAGTAAAATTAAAGGAGAATAACATGACAAATTATGAATTACCACGTGTGTGGAGTGCAGCAGACAGTAATCAAGGAAAATTCTCAGGAATTAATCGTCCAACTGCTGGAAGTCGTTTTGAACAAGTATTACCAAAAGGGGAGAAACCTTTCCAATTATATTCTCTAGGAACTCCAAACGGTGTAAAAGTGACGATTTTATTAGAAGAATTATTAGTATTAGGAATCCAAGAAGCGGACTACGACTTATATAAAATCTCTATTATGGATGGAGAACAGTTCGGAACTGGCTTTGTAGAAGTGAATCCAAACTCAAAAATTCCTGCATTATTAGATCAATCAGGAAAAACAAATATTAGAATCTTTGAATCAGCGAATATCCTATTATACCTTGCTGAGAAATTTGGACAATTTCTTCCAAAAGAAGTTGAAAAACGTACAGAAGTATTAAACTGGCTATTTTGGCAAGCTGGATCTGCACCATTTGTCGGTGGAGGATTTGGACATTTCTTCAATTATGCTCCTGAAAAAATTGAATATGCCATCAATCGTTTTACAATGGAAACAAAACGTCAATTAGATTTACTAGATAAAGAATTAGCAACGAGACCTTATATTGCTGGAGACGAGTATACAATTGCAGATATTGCGATTTGGTCTTGGTATGGACAATTAGTATTAGATAAATTATATCAACATTCAGCAGAGTTTTTAGATGCATCTAGCTACACACATTTAGTGGAATGGGCAAAACGAATCGAGAATAGACCTGCTGTTCAAAAAGGACTAGATGTAGAATATAAGAGTTTATAGTTCTTAGTTGAAGCGAAAAAATTAGAAAAGGAATTAGGCGCTATTTAGCTGCTTAATTCCTTTTTTGTGTCAAAAAACATTTACTTATCCCAAATTAACTGTTATCATTGAACTATTATCTTAATAAAAAGGAGAAATTATGAAAATTTTTACACATCGTTCAAAATTAATGTATTTTGCAATTTTCTTAATGATATTCGATAGTTTTCGACCATTACTATTTAGTTTGGATACTTCACTTTATTTGTCAATTGTAGGTCGCATTGTTTATCCTATTTTGTTATTTTTATTTGCAGATAGTTTCTACCATGCAACTAATAAAAAGAAAATAATGATTGGATTACTCCTATTGAGTTGGTTGCTATCTCTTGGATATGGTCTGATTGATCATTTTATTGTACCGATAGGATGGCAAAGTTATAAAAATATCTTTACGACATTACTAATTGTTGCTATGTTCAATGTTGGAACTGATTATTTAAGAAAGTATCGTAAACAATTAGGAAAGAAAAATTATATTCCACGGTTCCAAGGAATAGTAATGATTTTATTACCTTTTATCCTATCGTTTTTAGTATTTGAAATTGGAATGTTCTTTTTGAAACCAAGGTTTTCGAAAGCTATTGTGTATTATATCGTGGGAGCAGTAATGTTAATGTTACCAAGTCTCTTTGTAGTTCCTACTGGAGTAATGATGGTAATATTAGGTTGGTTATTTTATATTTTTAGAAAAAGAAGAGGAATTCAATATTTATTAATCCTTGTTTATAGTATCTTTAGTTTTCTTTTACATCCATATAGCCTTCAATGGACGATGGTATTCTCAATTATAGCGATTCATTTCTGTTATCGAGAAAAGAAAGAAAAAACAAATCCAACTTCAGATATTTCTGAATAAAGTATCTTTATATGTTCGTGATTGAAACATTAAATTCATAAAACTAAAAAAACACGCTCAGTTTCATATTGAGCGTGTTTTGATTTATACGATTTAATCGTTATTAATCTTTTTTAAAGATGTTTTTAACACCTTCAATAGCGCCTTCAACAGCTTCTTTAGCGTCTTCAGCAACTTCTTTTACTTTAGAAACTACTTGTTCAGTAGCACCTTCAGATTCAAGTTTTTTGTCGCCAGTTAATTTACCAAAACCTTCTTTGATAGAACCAGCAACTTGGTTTAATTTTTCTTCTGCTGACATGAGATTCCCCTCCATTTATTAGTTTATATCTAATTCAAAGAAGAGTAATCATCATTAAACTAGATAGTAGCTAAATTATATCTATTCTGATTTTCATAAGCAAATTAACTGCTCAGAAAGTTTACTGAACATTCATCAAAATATTAATACGTTACAACATTAATTTGCCCTTTGTCATATTCAGCAATAAAGATATCCGCTACATTATCATAGCCTTCTTCTTCTAACTTGGCCATTAACCATTCTTCAGATTTGCCAATTGTATCTAAAATTTCCGATTGAATAACACCGTCTGTAATAATAGGGTATTTAGGATTTTCATCGCCCATTCTTACAACAATAAATTGCCCATTTTGTTCAATCACAGCTCTTTTAACATCTTTTAATTGGAAGATACCTTGAGAACGTAATTTAAGAGCGACATCTGAAGCAGATAATCCTTTAGAACGACATGCTTCAGGATCTAATTTTCCATTTTTAATAATTAAAACAGGTTTACCATCAATTAATTGCTTAATAACTGAGACATTTGTGTTCAACCATTTCAACAGTAAGATTAAAATTGTCCAAATAATTAAAATAACAACATATTGAAGAATTGAAATTGAACTATTGTAAATAATCCCACCAATGATTCCCCCGAGAACAAAGTTTTGTACTTGGTCTACTGCAGAACTTGGTGCTAAATTTCCTTTACCAGTTACATTAATAACAAATACTAAAGAAATAAGACCTAAAGCTAACTTAATCGCAATTGTAATAAAAAAGCTCATTATTTTTTAACCTCCACAAGTTCAACATCTGATTTATATAATTCCATCTTTTCTAATAAATAGCTATCTTTGTTAGAGCCGTTTAAAGCACGATAGAATTGATCGCCAACTTTAATAATTGCTCCATCAGTCGTAGCAGAAGTGTTGACATATATCTTTTCCTTATCTACACCTAATTCTTTTGAAACAATTTCAATAAAGTGTAGAGAGTTACGGAATTGATTATTTGTAGATTGATTACTTTGAAAATTAGAAATTCCCATTAAAACAACAGCAACTAAAGCTAAAATTGAAATAAGCGATAATTCACGAAACTTACTTCCACGTTTATCTTGATAAGCTTTAAAAGCGAAAAATGCAGTAACAAGAATCAGTAAAGCAGAAAGAATAACCATGACCCAATCTTGCTGACTGATTTGACTTAATACATATTCATATGAATAAAATTTCATAACGAACCTCCTTTTTTTGAATGCAATTTATTATAAGACATTTATGATATAAGAACAATGATTTTAGATTATCGTATGCGCTTTATAAATAAATCTTTACTCAAAAAAAGAAATTATGTATACTTTTGTTAAAATTCAAGAAAGAGTGAAACAGAGATGAAAGAAAAACAATCATTAACACTAAAGCAGAAGATATTGGTGGCTATCGTATTTTTAGTTTCTGCATTAGCAACATCGGAAATGGCTCATCTATATATTGAAAAAAACGGAGAATACGAATATTCCATTTTTAGATGGATAATAGTACATCAATGGAGCATCGTCCCTGCTGTTGGAAGTGTCTGGTTATTAAATTGGAAAAAAATTGAACTTATCAAACAAAATTTTTATATTAAAGTATTGCTAAACTGGGTTCTCATACTAGCACTGACTGATATATTAGAAATCGTTTTACTTTTCGTTATATTAATATTTGTTCTTTAAACCTATTAAGGATAGCTTGTCAGAAAAAATAAAATAGAGTGATCAAAGTACTTTACGTTCAGTAGATTACTTTTTTGTTAGGGAAATGTGGGAGGTTTAATGCTATACTATGAGTACTAAGTGAAAAGATGGGAATTAGTAAAAATGGAATTTTTAGAAACAAAACAACTGATTGGAGAGATGATGCAAAAAGATTACAAAACATTTGTAACAGCATTAATCAGTATCGAAAAAGATATCACTAATCAAGAAGTATTAGATATGATGTACCAAAAATTTATGAATATCGATGAAATGCATTTATTGAATGATGAATTTGATGAAATGATTGAAGTAGTAAGTGGAATTTGAGAAAATTTATTTAAATACCTCAGTTTAGTATTTGTAATTAACTTTTAAGAAAATTAAGATAAAAATTATAAAGTCTTTTTTCACTCCTTTTTAAATATAGTCGTAAATTTCCTTTAAAAGTTCAAAAAAATCTATTTCTAATAAATTAGCAAGAAGTTTTAATGTAGGTAAACTAGGTAATGTATTCCCGTTTTCTATATTTTTTAAGGTTTCTAGAGAAATACTATCCTCATTTAAAAAACCTTTATTTATTCTATCAACAAGAAAATTTTCTCTGCTACTGTTTAAAGATAAGTTCAATCGATGAAACTTAATGATTTCTCCGATTTTAAATAAGTTATTATTATATTTTTTTCTCTTAGTCATGTGTATATTATACCACAAAAGGTACCAAGGTTTCTTTATTTTTGGGAAAAATTATGCTATTTTTATAAAAAATAACATAATTAAAGGAGAAATTCTAATGACTGTAAACAAATTTAAAGTGAAAGCTTTGAGAACTATCAGTTCACCATCTGATGAAAATATTACAACCTATTTAGCATTAACTGAATTTAGAGACTTACCAAGTAATTTATCTTTAGAAGTTAACCCTAGAAAACCAAAAATGAACACTTCAGTTGCTAAACAATTAATTAACGCAGTGAAATCTAATTCTAATATTAATTTTGATATTAATAATAGAGGGATTGTTTTAACTGCTAAATCAGTTCATTTTAATAATTCTACTAGTGAAATTTCTGTTGATTTTTCGGATGATTCATCAAAATATGGTATCCTAGATGGAGGTCATACTTATACAGCAATAATAGAAAATCGAGACTTAATGGTAGATGATATTAATAAATATGTTAGATTGGAAATAATTGTAGGTGATACACTAAATGTAACTGAATTAGCAGATGCAAGAAATACATCAATTCAAGTAAGTGATATTGCCCTATTTGAGTTAGATGATAAATTTGATTTTGTTAAAGAAGCTATTAGTGAAATGCCTTTTAAGGATGATGTTGCATATAAAGATAATGAAAACAAGCCTATTCCGGTAGTAGAATTATTAAAGCTTATGTTTATGTTTAATATAAAAAGATATCCAGATGATTCATCAGCTCCTACTCAAGCTTATTCAGCAAAAGCTAGTGTTTTTAAAGATTTTAAAAAGGAATTAAGTTGTGAAGACAATATCTACTTAAGCTTATCTCCGTTATTACCTAAGTTAGTGGAATTATATGAATGTATTCAAATTGAAATGCCACAGAAGTATAAAGAATTTAAAGAAGAGAATGGATTTAAAGGATCGTTTGGAAGAGTAAGAGGAGTAATTTCCGCTCAAGAAAATAAGTCATCATTTTATTCAGATTTTACTCGAGAAACTATTCCTTATGAAATTTCTTCAGGATTTTTACTACCAATCTTTGGAGCATTTAGAGCATTAATTAAGAAAGAGGAAAACGGAAGTATTCAATGGAGATTTGATCCAATAGAAGTTTGGCAAGAATGTGGAGTTAGGTTAGTTCAAAATACATTCGAAACAGATACTAATCCACAAAGTGTTGGTAAAATGAAAACTCTGTGGCAATCAAATTATAGAATTGTTGAAAGTACGATGAAGGATAAAGTTATAAATGAGTTAATTAATAGAAATTAGAACAATATTTCTATACTAGAGAGTATTCATAAGATTAATTATAATTTTAAAATGTATAAAAGGTAATGTACAATCTTTTGAACACATACTCGCTAAATATATTTTATAAAATGATTTACCGTGGATGAATATTGTCCACGGTATTTTTATTTAAAAGAACGTAAGCGACTTTTAGGGAGTAAAACTCAGATGTTTAGATGTTTCTATATACTTTAAAAATATTTTTCTTGTGTATAAAAAATGTTATACCATATGCCACACTTACAAGTTAAAAAATAAAACAAAAAATTTGTAAAAAAATCAAGCAAAAGGTTTGCATTTAATTGAAAAATTGTATACGATATCACTTGTAGATGAGAATCATTCTTATTTATTATGAAAACATAGGAGGCTAACTTACATGAAAGTTGTAGTAGTTGGATGTACTCATGCGGGTACAGCTGCAGTAAAAACAATTTTAAATGATAATCCAGGCGCACAAGTTGTGGTATATGAAAGAAATGATAACATTTCATTCTTATCATGCGGTATTGCGTTATACGTAGGAGGAGTTGTTAAAGACGCTCAAGGCTTATTCTATTCTAGCCCAGAAGAATTAGCTTCATTAGGTGCTGAAGTTCATATGGAACATGATGTAACAAGCATCGATACAGCTGGTAAATCTTTAACTGTTAAAGATTTAAAATCTGGTGAAGAAAAAACAGAAACTTTTGATAAATTAGTTTTAACAACTGGTTCTTGGCCAATTCTTCCTCCAATTCCAGGACGTGAATTAGAAAACGTTCAATTATGTAAAAACTATAACCAAGCAAAAGAAATCTTTGCTAAGAAAACTGACAAGAAGAAAATCGTTGTTGTCGGTGGTGGATACATTGGTATCGAATTAGTAGAAGCATTTGCTTTAGAAGGTAAAGAAGTAACATTAGTTGACGGTTTAGACCGTATCTTAAACAAATACTTAGACCCAGAATTCACTGATATCTTAGAAGAAGACTTACGTGAACGTGGTGTACAAGTTCGCTTAAACGAAATGGTTAAATCATTCGAAGGCGAAAACGGAGTTGTAAACAAAGTTGTAACTTCTGGTGGCGAATACGAAGCTGACATGGTTATCTTATGTGTAGGTTTCCGTCCAAATAACGACTTAGTTAAAGACCAATTAGAAACAATGCCTAACGGTGCTATCATCGTTAACGACTACATGGAAACATCTGTTAAAGATGTATTCGCAGCTGGAGATAGCTGTGCTGTTAACTACAATCCTAACGGAGGACACGCATACATTCCATTAGCAACAAACGCTGTACGTATGGGTGCTTTAGTTGGTAAAAACATTAACGGACATAAAGTTAAATACCGTGGAACACAATCTACATCAGGATTACACTTATTCGGATGGAACATTGGTTCAACAGGTGTAAACGTAGGTAGCGCACCTCACTTTGGTTTAGATGTACGTTCTGTATACGTGGTAGATAACCACCGTCCAGAATTCATGCCAACATACGAAAAAATCTACATGAAATTAGTTTACGAAGTAGGTACAAACCGTATCGTAGGTGGACAAGTAATGTCTAAATACGACTGTACAGCTTCTGCAAACACATTGTCATTAGCAATCCAAAACAAAATGACAATCGAAGACTTAGCATACGTAGACTTCTTCTTCCAACCAGTATTCGACCGTCCATGGAACTACTTAAACATCTTAGGACAAGCTGCAGTAGAACAAGAACGTGTATTAGCTGAAGGCAAATAATTCAATTAAAAGATGAAACAAAAACGACAAGTATCCAAACGACACTTGTCGTTTTTTGCGTTTCTAACTTATTGTATTAAACCTTAAAGTGAAAAATCTGAAACAGAAAAAATTTTCATAGTAGCAATAATATAAACCACAGAGCAGTGGTTTATATTATTAGGAAAATTGAGACCAAGGCTCAATTTTTAGCCAAGAGACCCAAAGGGGCTACTGGCGTCCGGCTACAATGAACAATTTTTTCAGTTGAAGAACTATCATAACCGTCCCTCATATCAATGAGAGTGAATAGAAACAAAAAAAATTTTTACCGTAGCAATAATATAAACCACAGAGCAGTGGCTTATATTATTAGGAAAAATTGAGACCAAGGCTCAATTTTTAGCCATGAAACCCAAAAGGGTTTGCTGGCGTCCGGCTACAATGAAAATTATTTTCTGTTTCTATTCACGAGTATTCTCTAAAAAAGAATTAAGGTAACGATTGAATTAGCATTTCTGTTCGTTTCTATGTTACAATAAGTACGTTATATTCCATCAGAATATAGAACTCAGACATTAGATACAATAACAGAAGAGGAGTTACCAATGAAAAGGAAAATTATGTACGACGAACAAGATTCCCGCATCGATTACGGAATAATCCTACCCGTCTTATTACTAGCATTAATCAGCATAGCGACATTACTATCAACTACTTACCTCCAAGTAGCAAACGGATCACTAAGAACCGTCTTCATGCAATTTGTATGGTACGTTATCGGAACAATCGCCATAGTCATCATTATGCAATTTGACTCAGAACAACTATGGAAACTAACAACCCTGAGTTACATCATAGGACTCTTACTACTAGTAGCCGTCCTATTCCTCTATGACAGAGGAACCGCAGCCGCAACCGGTGCGAAAAGTTGGTTTAGAATAGGAGGCTTCTCCTTCCAACCATCTGAAATTGTAAAAATCTTCTACATCCTGATGCTCGCAAAAGTAGCGACCCATCATAACATGTTAACGAAGTACCGAACAAGAAGTACCGATTGGTATTTATTTGCCAAACTAATCGCATATGCATTACCTGCCCTATTACTAGTTATCCTACAAAACGACTTAGGAACAACATTAGTATTCTTAATGATTCTAGGCGGCGTTATGATTATGTCAGGAATTAGCTGGAAAATCTTATTACCATTAATTTTAACAGCCGTTCTAATCGGATCATTACTCATCTATTTAGTAGTGTACAACCGACAATTATTATTAAATATCGGATTCAAAAATTATCAATTCGGCCGTATCGATTCATGGTTAGATCCTTACCGTGACCAAGGTGGAGCAGGATTCCAATTATTCCAAAGCTTGAAAGCTATCGGTTCAGGGAAAATGTTCGGTAAAGGATATGGACATTCAGAAGTATACGTTCCCGTTCGTGAATCAGACTTAATTTTTGCAACAATCGGTGAAAACTTCGGATTCCTAGGAGGAACATTCTTAATTACCGTGTATTTCATTTTAATTTATCAAATGATTCGCGTATGTTTTGATACAAAAAATGAGTTTTATTCTTATATTGCAACGGGAGTTATTATGATGATTTTATTCCACGTTGTAGAAAATATCGGAATGACGATTGGGTTATTACCATTAACAGGGATTCCATTACCATTCATTTCTCAAGGGGGATCTTCTCTATTAGGAAATATGATGGGGATTGGGTTAATGATGTCGATGAGATACCACTTCAAGAGTAATATCTTTGGAGAAGATGAGGATCCATTTAACCAACAAACAAGACAACAACAACAATTACCAGAAGAATTTTTAAAAGCAAGAGCGTAAAGGGGAACAAACATGATTATTTATAGCCATCCAAAATGTACAACTTGTAAGAAAGCCTTAAAATGGTTAGAACTACACAATATTCCATTTGAAGTAAAAGATATTCGTGAAGAGCATCCAACTTCAGAAGAATTACAAGTCTTATTTGAAAGAAGCGCATTACCACTAACAAAAGTATTCAACACGAGTGGAGAATTATATCGTAAATTGGGATTAAAAGATGTGATTAAAACAATGGAAACTTCGAAAGCTATGGAATTATTAGCCAGTGATGGAATGTTAATTAAACGACCATTATTAGTATCAGACGAAGCAGTGTTTTTCGGGTTTAAAGAAGAACAATATGAACAATTATTGAAAGGCGGATCAAATGATTAAATATAGTGAAAATGGTTTATGGATTAAACAAGAGAAAAACCAATATACAGTAGGTATTTCTCCAAAAGGTCAAGATGATATTGGAGATGTTAGTTTTGTAGAATTATTTGTCCAAGAATCATTAACAACAGAAGATTCATTTATGAGTGTGGAAGCAGCAAAAGCTGTCACAGAATTCGTCAGTCCATTATCAGGAAAAGTAGTCGCTTGGCATACAGAATTAGAAGATAATCCTGAAATGTTAAACCAAGTCGATACATCTATGAACTGGATTTATACATTAGAAGAAGTCGATGAAACAGCATTTGCGAGTTTATTAGACAAAGATTTACCAATCGTTTGTGAGAAGAAAGAAGGATGTGAAAACTAGAATGCAAGTACAATTAATTACAGCAGAGGTTTTTGAACAACGACAAGAAAGTTATAAAAGTGCCAACTTTTTACAAACAAAACAAATGGCAGAAGTTCACGGGCAACGTAGTGTATATGAAGAAGTATTTTTTATTTCTTGGACGGAAGGCGACGAATGGATTGCTCAAGGTTTAGTAGGAATTCGTAGACGTTTCAGATTTTTCAAAGAAGCAGTCTTAATTCAAGGCCCATTATTTGAAGATGATAAAATTGCTAAACTTCCTGAAATGTTAGAAACTTTAGAAGAATTTTTAAAAGAGCAAGGCATTGCCAGAGTGGAAATGAATCCATATATGATGAATAAAGTCATTAATGAATCTTTAGAAGTCGTAGAAGAGTGTCATTATCCGGAATTATTAGCGCATTTTGAACAAGCAGGATATGACCGTTTTCTTGATTTAGATGGTCGAGCAGTCATGGGGCAATTGTTCAGAAAAGATTTATCGGAATATGAAGATAGCGAAGCGATTTATAAAGATTATTCGAATTCATTAAAACGTGACTTACGTAAAGCGATAGAATCTCATATTACGATTCGTGAATTAGAATTAGATGATTTAGAAATTTTCTATTCTATTTTAAGTGAGACTTCTATCCGAAAAGGATTCCGAGTGCAAGATTTCAGTTATTTCCAACAAATGAAAGAAGCATTCCAAGACAAAGTAAAATATATGGTTGCTTTCTTAGATGTTGAAGCCTATAAAGCTTATTATCATGAAAGAATTGAATTCTTCACGAATCGAGTGGAAGAGCTGGAAAAAGAATTAGCAGTCCGTGAAGCAGAAGGAAAACATGTAAAGAAAACACGTGGATTAATTACAGATGCTAAAGATCAATTAGCGAGTTATCAAAAACGTAAAACGACTTTTGAAGCATTAGACATTCATAATCCAATGTTAGCTTTATCAGGATACTTATTTATGTGTTATGGGGATGAAGTCATTTCAGTATTTGGTGGTTCTCATGAAGAATACTTAAACTTTGGTGGTTCAAGCTTATTGAACTGGGAAATGATGAAATATGCGAAAGACAATGGATTTAAGTATTATAATTTCTATGGAACGATTGAAACGAATCAAGCGAACCAAAATGAAGGAAACTTTAACTTCAAACGTCAATTTGGAGGAAGACTCGTTCAACCAGTCGGCAACTTCATGAAAACATTAAGCCCACTATTAGCATTCATTGCGAAATTTAAGAAAATATAACAATCTAACGTTTTACCGTGGAATAAGAAAAGGAATTTCTTATTCTGCGGTATTTTTTGCACCGACAAAAAGAGAAAAGACTTTTCAATGTAGTATGAACAATAAAAGCCACTTGGAGTGGCTTTTATTGTAGGAAACATCGAGACCTAGGCTCGATGTTTAGCAATGAGACTCGCAAAGCGAGGCTGCTTGTGTCCTAAATACTACATGTTAGAAAAGTCTTTTTTCTCTTACGTATTCTACAAAATGGTTGAATAATTCTTGCATTCCTTTATCGTTATGAATCATCGCTTCCGGATGACCTTGAAGAGCGATAATGTAATGTCCATCTTCATTTGATTCAAAAGCTTCGATTAATCCATCTGAACTCCAAGCAACAGCTTTGAAGTTTGGAGCAAGGTTTTTAATCCCTTGATGATGATAAGAATTAATAGCTGCTTTCGTACCAAGAATTTTTGCTAATTCACTGTCTTTTGAAATTTCAATGGAGTGAGTGGCCATTGAAGGCATCGTTTTTTGCAAATGTAAAATATTTGATTCTGTATATTGCGATTGTAAGTCTTGATATAAGGTTCCTCCAAAGGCAACATTTAAAATTTGAAAGCCTCGACAGATTGCTAGAATAGGTTTACGTTGACGATAAGCTTCTTCAATAAGTGCAAGATCAAAGGTATCTCTAATCGGATAAGTTCTACCTAATTTTAGATGAGGTTCTTCTCCATATAAAAGAGGTGAAACATCTTGCCCTCCTGATAAAACTAATGCGTCAACTCTTGAAATATATTCGTGAGCTGTTTCTCGAGAAACAATCGGTAAGATTACTGGAATGGCTTTTGCTTTTTCTAATCCAGTAACAAATCCATTTGGTGCATAGGATAATAAATAGGGATCTTGTTCAGTATTATCTTGACGATGATTCCCTGAAATTCCTATTAAAGGATATTGTTGCATCTGATTTTCCCCTTTCGCATTGTAAGTAGTTTATATAATACTCCATTTTCAGAAAAATGAAAAGATTTTTATATGAAAAGAATGGAAAAAATTGTAAAAGAATATCCGAAAAAATCGTTATCTTTTGATAATCGTTCTCATTTAGGATAAAATATTCTTAATGTGACAGATAAAAATATCTGTTATATCATTGAGGATTTATTTTGAAAGGGGCTTAATAATGGCAACATTAGAAATTAAAAATTTACATGTGTCAATTGAAGATAAAGAAATTTTAAAAGGTGTTAATTTAACCATCAATACTGGAGAAATCCATGCAGTTATGGGACCGAATGGAACAGGAAAATCAACTCTTTCTGCAGCAATTATGGGACATCCAAGTTATGAAGTAACAGAAGGTGAAATCTTATTAGATGGAGAAAATGTTCTTGAAATGGAAGTAGATGAACGTGCTCGTGCAGGTCTATTTTTAGCAATGCAATATCCAAGTGAAATTGCTGGAGTAACAAATGCAGAATTTATGCGTTCAGCTATTAATGCTCGTCGTGATGAAGACAATAAAATGGGTGTTCGTGAGTTCATCAAAAAATTAGATGAAAAAATGGCAATTTTAGATATGCCAGAAGAAATGGCAGAACGTTACTTGAATGAAGGATTCTCTGGTGGAGAAAAGAAACGTAATGAAATTCTTCAATTAATGATGATTGAGCCAAGTTTTGCTATTTTAGATGAAATTGACTCAGGGTTAGATATTGATGCGCTTAAAGTTGTTTCTCGTGGTGTGAATGCTATGCGTGGAGAAAACTTTGGATCATTAATTATTACTCACTATCAACGTTTATTAAACTATATTGAACCAGATGTTGTTCATATTATGATGGATGGACGTGTCGTAATGACAGGAGATGCTGCATTAGCAAAACGTCTAGAAGCAGAAGGATATAAAGGAATTAGTGAAGAATTAGGAATTTCTTTAGAACATCAAGAATAGGAGAAAGAGAATGGCAGAGAAATTAACCGTAACACCAGAACAACTGACTTCATTCTCACTTCTAAAGAATGAACCAGATTGGTTTTTAGACATTCGTTTAAAAGCATTGGAATTAGCGAAACAATTACCATTACCATTTATTGAGCGTGTAAAATTCCATCGCTGGAATTTATTCCAAAGTGAAATTGGAGAAGCAAACTCACTCATTACAGAATTAGAAAAAGACATTCCAAGTGCAGTAGGAAGTGCAAAAATTGTTCAATTAGGAGCAGTTTCTTACTGGGAAGAGATGAATGTTGAAACAGCTATGCAAGATGTATTAGTAATGGATTTATTTGAAGCATTACAACAATATCCAGAATTAGTGAAACCATATTATATGACAAAAGCTGTACCAGTGGATGAAGATAGCTTAACAGCGTATCATGCTGCAATGGTCAATTCAGGAATTTTCATTTATGTTCCTAAAAATGTTATTTTAGAAGACATTATTGAATCTCATTTTGTACAAAATAATACAGTAGACGAAGCATTTGTTAAACACGTATTAATTGTTGCAGAAGAAAATAGTTCACTCTCTTATGTGGAACGTTTCGAAAGTATTGGAGATCGTAAAAATACTGCGAATATCATTGTAGAAGTGATTGCAAAAGAAGGAGCAAAAGTTCATTTTGCAGCAGTTGATACATTAGGACAACCAACGGATGCCTACATTAATCGTCGAGGCTATTTAGAAAAAGATGCGACTATTGAATGGGCATTAGGCATTATGAATGACGGAAATGTAATCGCAGACTTCGATAGTGAATTACGTGGAGCAGGTTCTACTGCAAAAGTTAATGTGGTTGCTATTTCAACTGGTAAACAAGTTCAAGGAATTGATACAAGAGTGACAAACTATGCAAACCACTCAGTGGGACATATTTTACAACATGGAGTTATTCTTGATAAATCAACGTTAACATTTAATGGAATTGGACATATTATTAAAGGAGCAAAATTCGCAGATGCACAACAAGAGAGCCGTGTATTAATGCTTTCTGAAGGCGGACGTGGAGATGCAAACCCAATTTTATTAATTGATGAAAATGAAGTAACAGCAGGACATGCGGCAAGTGTAGGACAAGTGGATGATGAACAATTATTCTACTTAACAAGCCGTGGAATTAGCCAAGCAGAAGCGAAACGTTTAGTAATTCGTGGATTCTTAGGTTCTGTAATTAGTGCCATTCCAGCACAAAATACACAAAAAGAATTAGTAGAAATGATAGATCAAAAGTTGGCGAAAAATGATGAACAGTAAAGACATTCGAAAAGATTTTCCAATTTTAACTAGAACCGTTAATGATGAACCATTAGTCTATTTAGATAATGCCGCTACAACGCAAAAGCCTGAAAGTGTGATTCGTTGTATGGAAGAGTATTATCGTCATTATAATGCCAATATTCATCGTGGCGTGCATACACTCGCTCAACTAGCAACAGATGCCTATGAAGCGAGTCGTCAAAAAGTTCAAGCATTTATCCATGCTTCTTCGATAAAGGAAGTATTGTTTACAAGAGGTACAACGACTGGAATCAATTGGGTGGCGCAAGGTTTTGCTAAATATCGCCTACATGAAGGAGACGAGATTTGGATTAGTAAAACGGAGCATCATTCAAATTTTGTTCCATGGCAACAATTAGCACTTCAAACAGGAGCTAGTTTAAACTTCCTTCCATTAACCGAGGAAGGTGAGCTAGATTTACAAGCTACAAAAGAAGTGTTAACTCATCAAGCAAAAATTGTTTCAATTGCGCATGCTTCTAATGTGTTAGGAACCATTCAGCCGATTAAAGAATTAGCAAAAATCGTCCATGAAGTTGGAGGCGTATTAGTTGTTGATGGAGCTCAAGCAGCACCTCATATGAAAATTGATGTACAAGACTTGGATTGTGATTTTTATGCGTTTAGTGGACATAAAATGTTAGCTCCAACAGGTATTGGTGTCTTATATGGAAAGCAAGCATTATTAGAAGAAATGCAACCCATTGAATTTGGTGGAGAAATGATTGACTTTGTGTATGAAAAAGAAAGTACATGGAATGAACTTCCATGGAAATTTGAAGCAGGAACACCTAATATTGCTGGTGGAATAGCACTAGGAGCAGCGATTGATTATTTAGAACAAATTGGTATGGATCACATTCATGCCCATGAACAACAATTAGTAGCATATGTTTATGACCAATTAACACAAATGGAAGGTGTGACCGTTCATGGTCCAACAGATGTTTCAAGAAGAAGTGGCGTGATTTCATTTACAATGGATGGCGTTCACCCTCACGATTTAGCAACTGCCTTAGATATGGAAGGAGTCGCAATTCGTGCAGGACATCATTGTGCACAACCATTAATGAGAGATTTATGCGTTTCTTCGACTGCTCGTATTAGTTTTTATATTTATAATACAATGGAAGAAGCTGAATTTTTCATAGAAGCATTACAAAAAGTAAAGGAGTTTTTCTCAGATGGCTTTATCTAAATTAGATCAATTATATCGTCAAGTGATTTTAGACCATTCAAATTTTCCTCGTCATAAAGGGATTCAAACTGAAAAAACAGCTGAAGTTATCGAGTTGAATAATCCGACTTGTGGCGATGTATTACAGTTACAATTAGAATTATCAGACGATGGTCATATTACAAGTGCTTGCTTTGATGGACAAGGTTGTTCGATTAGTATGGCAAGTGCCAGTATGATGTGTGTTATTTTAGAAGGAAAAACTTTGCCAGAAGCTTTAGAATTAGCAGAAGATTTCTCAAAATTAGTACAAGGACAAAGTGTGAACGAAGATCGATTAGAAGATGCTGCCTTACTAAGTGGAGTTTCTAAATTTCCTGCACGTATAAAATGTGCAACCTTAGCATGGAAAGCATTAGAAAAAGCAGTTGAACAGAAAAACAAGAAAGGAATTTAAAAATGAGTGGAGTTCCAGAATTAGAAGATTACAAGTATGGCTTTCATGAAGATGTAACGCCCGTATTTGATAGTGGAGTTGGATTAAGCGAAGAAGTCGTTCGTACAATTTCAAAAATGAAAAACGAACCAGAATGGATGCTTGAATTCCGACTAAAATCTTTAAAAGCATTTGAAAAAATGCCAATGCAAACATGGGGAGCAGATTTATCAGATATTGATTTTGATGCAATTACCTATTTCAAACGTGCGAGTGATAAACCAGCTCGTTCTTGGGATGATGTTCCTGATAAAATCAAAGATACATTTGAAAAAATTGGGATTCCAGAAGCAGAACGTGCTTATTTAGCAGGGGCATCTGCACAGTTCGAGTCAGAAGTTGTGTATCACAATATGAAAGAAGAATTCGATAAACTAGGAATTGTCTTCACTGATACAGACTCAGCATTAAAAGAATACCCAGAATTATTCGAAAAATATTTTGCAAAATTAGTACCACCAACAGATAATAAATTAGCAGCATTAAACTCAGCAGTATGGTCAGGTGGAACGTTTATTTACGTACCAAAAGGCGTAAAATGTGATGTTCCACTTCAAACCTACTTCCGTATTAATGACCAAAATATGGGACAATTTGAACGTACATTAATTATCGTAGATGAAGGTGCAAGCGTACACTATGTAGAAGGATGTACAGCACCAACATACTCATCAAACAGCTTACACGCTGCAATTGTAGAAATCTTCGTAGAAGAAGGTGGATACTGCCGTTATACAACGATTCAAAACTGGTCTGATAATGTCTACAATCTTGTAACAAAACGTGCTCGTGCAGCAGCTCATGGAACAGTTGAATGGATTGATGGAAACTTAGGAGCAAAAACCACAATGAAATATCCTTCTGTATTTTTAGAAGGGCCTTATGCAAAAGGGACAATGTTATCAATTGCCTTTGCTGGAGAAGGTCAACATCAAGATACAGGGGCAAAAATGATTCATAATGCACCTCATACTTCTAGTTCGATTGTTTCAAAATCAATCGCAAAAGATGGCGGTGTTGTAAACTATCGTGGACAAGTAACCTTTAGTAAGAAATCTGATTATTCAATTTCTCATATCGAATGTGACACGATTATTATGGACGATTTATCGAAATCAGATACAATTCCATTTAACGAAATCCATAATGATAAAGTCGCTTTAGAACATGAAGCAAAAGTATCAAAAATTTCTGAAGAACAATTATTCTACTTAATGAGTAGAGGAATTAGTGAATCTGAAGCAACAGAGATGATTGTCATGGGATTCGTTGAACCATTTACAAAAGAACTTCCAATGGAATATGCAGTTGAATTAAACCGATTAATTGCGTATGAGATGGAAGGGAGTGTCGGGTAACCGATAAAAAGAAAAAAACTTTCCTTACGTAGCAAGGTCGCCAGCAGCCAGCAAATGCTGTCTCATGGCTAAAATTTGAGCCTAGGTCTCAAATTTTCCCTGTACAAAGTACTTTTGCTACGAAGAAAAGTTTTTTTCTTTTTATCATAAATGACTTACGTTTCAACTAAATAATAACCAATTTTAAGTTAGAATGGGAAAAGTACCAGAGAATTACTACTTCTATTTCTTGTACAAAATGAATAAGCTTTGTTTAATGACAATCAGAGATTATTGAGATAAAATTGATAGTGTCGTTATGCAACTATAATAGATAAGAATGTTATAAAGGAGAACAAATGAAAGTACTAATTGTATTAGACTGTCAAAAAGGTATGTTAGAACGTGGACATTTTGACGAATTAAGAAAAAATATTTTAAAATTACAAAACATTTTTAAGCAAAATGGAGATATTATTATTAATACGAGACATATTGATAATGATGAAAATAGTATTATTTACAATGGAAATGAAAGTGGAAGTTTAGATGAGGAATTGTCAGTTTTAGCAGACTATATTATTGAAAAAGAAAGTCCAAATATTTTTCAATGTAAAGATTTGACGGAGATCTTATTGAAGCATCAAATTAAAGAAGTTGTGATTACAGGATTAAATGCAGAATATTGTTGTTTATTTTCTGCTATTATTGCTTCAGATAGAGGTTATAAAGTAACGTATATTGAAGATGCAACTGCCAGTGTGAATAATGGGGAAACATATGAAATGAAGGATTTAGATATTGTTGATTTCATTGGTTGTATATTAGATTGGTCAGGACAAGTTGAAGTATTATATCTTGATGAATTTGAAAGTAAAAACCGATAGATTTGCTATAAATTGACAAAAGAAAATAGTTATTATAGAATTATGTCAGAGTTGAGGGAGAATTTTTATCCTTTCAATTACAGATTTTTCCAATAATCTATAGTGATATAGAAGTGTAAAAAAGCACGTTACACTGCTTGGCAGAGCTAATGAACTGTTCCCTTGCGATAAGCCTAAAAAGCACAACAGTAGGGAGTTAGTTGCTTTATATGAGTAACTAATCGATTGTCTTGTTCGGAGACTTTTCCGTTCCGTGCTTATTTTTTTTGCTTTAAGGAGCGACTATGGATAATGATGCAACTTTACAAAGTGTTTTAATTGATTATCATGAAAAGTTTTGTCATAAAAAATGTTTATTGGAGATAAACTATCCTAAATTTGATAAAATAGTTGTTCTCTTTCATGAACTTGATTTGCATCATTTATTGGGCTTACATTATGTATTAGATAAAAGTATCAATGCTACTACAAGTATACAAAGTATAAAAGATAATAAATTATTTTTATCTGATTTAACAAAAAGTACTAATTTTAGGAAGATGTTTTCTAGATTTAATAATTATTCTTTTATAGAAAGAATTTTCTATGATAAAAAAGTGAAAGTTTGTGTTTTAAATAAAGACTTAAATAGTAATAACATGCATCTTGATTTAGTTTTCTTTGAGGAACAAGGAAGAACTGCTTTGGTATTAGGGTTAAGAAAAGTAGGAAATTATTATAGATTGATTACTTTACATGAAAGTGATGTTAGAAAATATAAAAAAGTAAGAAAAACTCAAATTAATAATATATCTTGGATAAAATAAGAAAGACTTTTTGCGAATGCAAAAAGTCTTTCTTCTATTTCAATGTAAAACTCATTGAAACTGGGTTGTGATCGGAATGTTGGAATTCTAAGTCATGTGCTTGGACATGGTTGAATTGTACATTGTCTGAAATAATGAATCCATCGACTAATGTTACAAAAGTTCTTCCTTTTTGGTAGCCTTCATCTAATGCACGAGCTGAAGGGATTTTTTGTTCTGCTAATCCTTGAGTGGCTAATGTAAAGTGCTTTGAAAGATTTTCTACTGGGAATGGATGAGTCCAAGTTTGTGGTTCATCGGATGTTTGGAAGACTTCCGGACTTTTTCCAAGTAAAATATCATGATTAAAGTCACCACCGACAATGACATAGTTTCCTTTTTCATATTCACTTTCCATATAGCGGAATAGCTTTTCTAATTGGCTTTTTCCAATCGTTGGATCTTTTGTATATGCAGATAAGTGAATGTTGATTAATGCTAATTGCTTCTGATTTGAAACGGGTAAGTAACTAACGGTAAAAGCTCGGTCTAAATCGAAAAATTTATTGAAATTCGTTTCAATTGGTAAACTATATCGTTGGCTAGATTGAATCGTGTATTTTGACATCGTTAGGAGTCCAGAAGTTGCTTTTCCAATGGGATCTAATAGTGGATAAAATAAATAAGGTGAATCATAGTTTTGTCCAAATACCCAATTTTGTTTCTCAAACGCCTGAGTGATAAATTCCACTTCATCCACATGTTGGGAACGATCTCCATC
This sequence comes from uncultured Granulicatella sp., assembly GCF_963528195.1. Classification (GTDB taxonomy): domain Bacteria; phylum Bacillota; class Bacilli; order Lactobacillales; family Aerococcaceae; genus Granulicatella. Next base: position 61,205 of record NZ_CAURVN010000005.1, on the reverse strand, counting down.
TGTATCTATTTCTTGGAATAGAGCAATATCTGGTTGAATCATCTGAATAGCATTTTGGATTCCTTGCATATTATTTAATACGGTTTGTCGATTATAGGCTCTTGAATATTTTCCGCCATCCATAAAGAAGCTATAGTCTTGAGGGTAAGCTCCATATCCGATATTAAAAGAGGAGATGGTATAATCTTTTCCAGTGTTGAGAGATTGATCTGTATGGCTTGTAACTGATAAAGGTAGATTATCTTCTAAACGATAATAAGCCGTATAACCATAAATAAAATAGCCAATAATCAAACTGATAAGAATGATTAGAGGACTTAAAAAATAAAATAGTTTTCGTCTGAATGTTGTTTTTCTTTTCATAATAAATTCCTTTTGTTGTCAATAATTTCTTTATCGATTATAGCACGATACTTTAAAACTACATAAAGGAATGAATTTCATTTCATTGACAGTACTTTCTATTTTGGTGTATATTGGCTCTGTTATACTGATTACTAGGAGGTTTTGTTATGGCAGAAGTAGAAAGTTTCACATTAGATCATAATAAAGTGATTGCACCTTATGTGCGTAAAATTACAGAAGAAGTTGGAGAAAAAGGAGATCGTATTACAAATTTCGATATTCGTTTCTTACAACCAAATAAGCAAGAAATGCCAACAGGTGTGATTCATACATTTGAACATTTATTAGCGGACTTATTAAGAGATAGAGTAGACGGAATTATTGATATCTCTCCATTTGGATGCCGTACAGGATTCCATTTAATTACATGGGGAACACCAAGTGCAGAAACAATTGCAGTTGCGCTAAAAGCAACATTAGAACAAATTGTGAATGAAATTCGTTTTGAAGATATTCAAGGAATTTCAGCAGTACAATGTGGAAACTATAAAGATCATTCATTGTTCGGAGCAAAAGAATACGCAAAACAAGTATTAGAACAAGGAATCAGCATCGACCCATTCGAAAGAAAAGTTATTTAGTAGACGGAACCATTGTCGTGAAGTAAGGAAGGAGACTTCTAACTTCACGTTTTTTTATAGGGTTAAACGTTTGAAAATTATTTTTTTTCACTTTTTTTCGTATGGCTGTTAAAAAAAGGATAAAATAAAAAGGTCTTTTCTTTAATAGCATGGGTAATATTATCTGCAAAAGCAGATAATATTACAGGTAAATTCGAGACCAAGGTTCGAATTTTAGCCAAGAGACAGCGTAGCTGGCTACTGGCGTCCTAATGCTATTAAGTAAGGAAAGACCTTTTTATTTTCTATTTTGTTTTCCGCTATTTTTTCCTGTTGATGTGCGGTTTCTTTGCGCAAATGTTTGTTGAGTAGGTGAAACAGTTGTATTATTAGCAGTCTTAACAGTGTTAGTTGTATCTGGTAAGATAACTGAATTTCCTTGTGCTTCTAATTCTGCATCGATTTCAGCTTTTACTTTTGGACGAATGAATTGGTTTTGAATCCAAGTTTGTAAGATTGCAGTTAAACCAGAAGTGAAGAAGTAAATCCCAATCCCTGCAGCTGTACCAACCGTGAACAATAGCATCATGACTGGCATCATATATAGAGTAGCTTTAGCTTGAGCCTTTTGCGTTTCATCCATATATAATTGGCTAATATATCCTTGGATTAAATAAATAACGGCAGTTGCAATCGCAATTGGTAAATACGTACTACCTAATGAAACTCCCATAAATGAACTATTTGAAATTTCAGGAGAGTATAAAATCGCATTATATAAAGCACTATAGACTGGCATTGTGACTAATACTGGAAGACATCCAGAAGCAATCCCACCTGTTAATGAAACATTATTTAAACGATAAATATCCATTGTATATTGTTGAACTTCCATACGTTGTTCTGGTGTTGGGTCATCCCCATAACGTTCGTTCATTTTATCAATATATGGTTTTAATAATGCCATTTTTTCTTGGTTCATTAACATTGTTTTCATTTGTTTAAACATAGTTGGCATTAAAATAATACGAACTACAATTGAAACAATCATAATAGAAATGACATAGTTTCCACCGATTGCTGAAGCAATCCAGTTTAAAATGGTTTGAGTCGGTACTGCTAAATAATCGTATACAATTCCATACGGTTGATTAGTGGCTTTGTCGATTTGTACACATCCGGATAGGAATAGTACAAGTAAGCTCGATAGAGCAGCTAATTGAACTTTTTTTGTTAATTTCATGAATCACATTCCTTTATTTTTTTCTGTTAAACACAATCATTTTACTTTATATTGAATAGAATAGCAATGAAAATCAGTCGTATGTGGTTCTCTCTCTTTTATTTTTATCCTTAATAATAAATTGAGAAACCTTTATAAATCGGTTCATTTTCAATAATTTCTAATGTTGATGAACGGATTTTTGCATATGGAGATGGGGGAGAGGTTTTTACTCGGTCTACAAAAGCATAGGCTCTCTCCGGAGTATCCTGGACAATGATTTCAACGGAAGCATCGATTTTATTTTTTACCATTCCGTTTATTTGTAAATGATCTGCTAAACGTTTTGTATAAAAACGAAATCCAACTCCTTGAACAAGTCCCCAAACTCTTAGACGTAAAGTAATCATTTGAATTCCTCCTTTTTAACTATCCTATCAAAAATATATGAATTTTCAATGGATGAAGATAACAAGTTTTGAAAAAGTCTGGTATACTGTTCAAGAGAGGTGATAGATATGTATTGTGTTATCCAAACAAAAGGAGTCGATGAGCCTTGGTGGATGATGGACGACTGGAAAGAGATGATTGTTTTAGAAGAATCTTGTTCCACTCTAGAAGAAGCAAAAGAACTTTATAAACAATTAGTAGAAACATATACAGCTAAATATCAAAAGAAACGTGAGAAACATTTTTCTTGCGCATTTTGGGATGAAAATGAATGTGAATATTGTGAGTCCTGTGAGGATTGTTTGCAAATCTATTATGGTGTATTGATTTTAACACCAGAAGGAAAACTATATTCAGAAGGAGAGTAAAGTGGCTAAGCAAGAACAAAAGAGAAAAAGAAAATCTACAAAAAAGAAGACTGAGTCTACAATATCCATTGAAATTGTGATGGCGATATTGATTCTAATTCAATTGTTAGCCATTTTTAAATTAGGATTTTTAGGACGATTTTTTGCCAATAGTATTCGTTTTTTTGTAGGAGATTTATTTATATATGCGGGTATTGTTGGCATACTCGCTTCAATAGGAGTTTTATTCCGTGGAAGAATACATTCTATTCCGAAAAAATGGATTGGAGTTGCTACATGTCTTTTAATTGCGATTTTTCTTTGGGTAGAAGTGGCTGTATTTAGTAATCATGTTCAAGAAGGCGGTCAATTATTTAAAGAAATGATGGCTCGTTATGCGATTGATTTTAAAGCAAATGCTATCGAACAAAATTTAGGTTCGGGGATGATTGGAGCATTATTTTATACGATTACTTATTTCTTAGTTTCTCAATGGGGAACTTATTTGACGATTTTCGTACTATTTATGATTTCCATATTCGTAGCATTTGAAATTCACTTAAGAGATGTTTTCGAAGTTTTAAGAAATTGGACAGCCCAAGTTAAACACCAGTTAGAAGAAAATAAAGCGGAAAAAGCTTCTCAAGTTCGTGAAACTAAACCAGAAGTGATTGAAGCAAAACCAAAAGAAGTAAAAGAAAAGAAACCTTCCTTAATAGACAAGATGAAAAACTTTGTTTTTGATGAAGAGGAAGAAGAGGATGAGTTTGAAGAAATTTATCCAGAAGTAACACCACCACCTGTTACAAAACCAGTTGTAGAAGAAGAGTTTGTTCAACCGAAAAGAGAAGAACCAACTTCTTTCAATCCTTTTGTCGAACCAACAGAAGTAGAGGAAGATACGGAAGATTTAGAAGACTTTGTCATTAATGGAGGAACTGATGATTCAGATTATCAATTGCCACCATTAACATTATTAAATCCAATTCCACCATCTGATCAATCAGATGAAAAAATGATTGTTGAGAAGAATCTTAAAATTTTAGAAAGAACGTTTGAAAGTTTTGGAGTTGAGGCAAAAGTGATGCCAAATCCATTAGTAGGGCCTGCTGTAACTAAATTTGAAATTAAGCCTGCTATTGGAGTGAAGGTTAGCAAAATTGTGAATTTAAGTGATGATATTGCTTTAGCTCTTGCTGCAAAAGATATCCGTATTGAAGCGCCAATTCCTGGAAAACCTTATGTAGGAATTGAAGTTCCAAATAGTAAAACGAGTTTTGTGGCTTTCAGTGATGTGATTCAAGCAGCTCTTCAATCACCAAAACCATTGGATGTGCCTCTAGGAAGAGACATTTCTGGAAATGTTCGATTATGTGATATTTCTAAAATGCCGCACTTATTAATTGCTGGTTCAACGGGTAGTGGTAAGTCCGTTTGTATTAATGGGATTATTACAAGTATTTTGATGAAGACAAAACCGCATGAAGTTAAATTAATGATGATTGACCCTAAAATGGTAGAGTTAAATGGCTATAATGGGATTCCTCATTTATTAACGCCTGTTGTAACGAATCCAAGAAAAGCAGCGCAAGCTTTGAAAAAAGTTGTGAGTGAAATGGAAAAACGTTATGAAATGTTTGCGGCAATGGGAATGAAAAATATCGATGGTTATAATGCGCATGTAGCTTCTTATAATGCTGAAACTGGAGAAGAGAATCCATTACTTCCATATATTGTAGTGATTGTGGATGAGTTAGCAGATTTAATGATGGTTGCGAGTAATGAAGTCGAAGATGCGATTATTCGTTTAGCGCAAATGGCTCGTGCAGCGGGGATTCATATGATTTTAGCAACGCAACGTCCATCAGTTGATGTTATTACCGGAATTATTAAAGCAAATGTACCTTCAAGAATTGCCTTTGCAGTATCCAGTGGTACAGATTCTCGTACGATTATTGATTCAAGTGGTGCTGAAAAATTACTTGGTCGAGGAGATATGTTATACATTCCAATGGGTGAAAATAAGCCGATTCGTGTGCAAGGAGCTTATTTAACCGATGAAGAAGTAGAAAGAATTGTCGAATTTGTAAAAACACAACAAGAAGTGGAATATGACGAGACAATGATGCTTCCAGAAACATCAGAGGGTAGTTCGGATGATCCTGAAGATGATTTGTTTTATGAAGTATTAGAAATGATTCGAGAATTAGAAACGATTAGTACTTCTTATATTCAACGCCGATTTAAAATTGGATTCAATCGTGCAGCTCGTTTAATTGAAGAGTTAGAAGCAAGAGGTTACGTAGGGCCTTCAGAAGGAAGTAAGCCAAGAAAAGTAAACTTAGATGCTTTTGATCATGAAAATGACTCACAAAATCCACCAACTGTGTAACAAATGAAATGCTAGGACAAGTGATGCCGAAATGTTAGAATAAAACCTAACAAAAAGGTTCGCTAACCTAGCATTTTTTTGAAATCAGTCTTTAGATGGATGGTCAGGAAAGAAGGAATATGTTACTTTTATAGTGAGAAATTACTCTAAAGAAAGAAGGGTAGAAATGAAAAAGAATCGATTCATCTTAATCCTATTTATTATAGCCATTGGGATGTTTTTAACAGGTTTTCAATTATTCACGAATCACCACTTGCTGTTTTTATTTGTTTTAGGAATTATTTTTGTAGGAATTGCCGTTCAATTAAAAAATCGATTTATTCGTACAAATGGAATTTTCTTTGGAATATTAATGATTTTATTATCTGTATTTTCTACATGGGGAATTTGGTTAGCAGGAAGTATTTTAATTGTTTATGGTCTTTCTTATGGTAGAAAATTAATTAAAAAATACTTTTCAGATGATAGTGAATGGATTTGGAAGAAAAAAAGATATGTTTCCGTTAAGCTAAAAGAACCGTCAGACCGATTTGAAACACAAAGACAGGAATGGATTGGAGTTCAAAAAATTGGAAAAGACACTTTTGAATGGGATGATATTAATATTAGCCATTTAATGGGAGACACGATTATTGATTTAGGAAATACGGTTCTTCCAAATGAACAGAATACCATTATGATTCGAAAAGGCATTGGACGTATTCGTGTTATTGTTCCTATTGGGGTTGGCGTGAAACTTTGTCATAATGCATTTATTGGTGAAGCAAAGTTTGATGGGCAACAGTTAGAATTAAAAAATGAGACGATTACGATGTATTCAGAACGCTTTGAATCGAGTCATAAAAAAATAAACATTATCTCGTCAGTTCTTGTAGGAGAAATTGAGGTGATTGAAGCATGAAAAAGTGGTTTTTACGAATCTGTTTTGTTGTGTTTCTCTTTGTCTCTAGTATTTTTCTAATTGGTGTAAATGTTATTCATTCTTTATTTGGGATTGAGTTATTTGAAAAACTGTCGTCTAATCAATTAATTATATTATTTCTTGTAGTAACATTAATTGTATTTGTTATTACTTTTATGGCAGCAAGTATTGTATTTTTCTTACAGCGATTAACGGATTCTGTTATGTACAATCAATTAGAAGCCATTAGAAATCAACAATATTCAAATGTAAAAAAATCGGTGGATGAAATTTGGTATCGTCCTTTATTAATGATTCGATTGGATACATTTTTCCAAGAAACTGCTAAAATAGCAGAAATGCAGGAACAACTGGTTCAAAATCTTCAACAGATTTCTTCTAGACCAGAATATATTGGTGAAGAAACGAAGGAAGAAATTATTGAATTGGAAAGACATCGTATTGCTCGAGAATTACATGATTCGGTGAGTCAACAATTATTTGCTGCGATGATGATGCTTTCTGCGATGAATGAGCAAAAAGAACAATTATCTCCAGCAATCCAGCAACAATTAGCATTAGTAGAGAAAGTTATCAATGATTCTCAATCAGAAATGAGAGCTTTATTATTACACTTACGTCCGATTTCACTTGAAAATAAAACATTAGTTCAAGGGATTGAAAGCTTATTAAAAGAATTAACGACAAAAGTGCAATTATCGCTTCATTGGGAATTAGATGAAGTGACACTACCTAGTACTTTTGAAGATCATCTTTTTAGAATTGTACAAGAATTGGTGTCCAATACATTACGACATGCAAAAGCCAAACAATTAGAAGTCTTTTTAAAACAAAAGGATGATTATATTATTTTAAAACTAGTCGATGATGGAATTGGATTTGATACAAGTGTTTCAAAAGCAGGTAGTTATGGTTTGAAAAATATTGAAGAACGTGTTGCAGGAATGGGAGGGCAATGCAAAATCATAAGTATTGCCAATCAAGGAACCATTATTGAAATAAAAATTCCACAAAAGCAGGAGAAGGAGTAGTTGAATGATTAAAGTTTTATTAGTAGATGACCATGAAATGGTTCGATTAGGTGTATCAGCCTATTTATCTGTTCAAGAAGATATTGAAGTAATAGCTCAAGCAGAAAATGGGAAAATCGGTGTTGAAAAAGCACTAGAATTAAAACCAGATATTATTTTAATGGATTTAGTAATGCCTGTGATGGATGGAATTGAAGCGACAAAAGAAATTTTATCTAAATGGAAAGAAGCTAAAATTATTATTGTGACAAGTTTTATTGATGATGAAAAAGTTTATCCAGCTATTAGTGCTGGAGCAAAAAGTTATTTACTAAAAACTTCGTCTGCTTCTGAAATTGCTCAAGCGATTCGTGATACTTATCGTGGAGAAGGAGTATTCGAAAAAGAAGTGAGTGAGAAGTTAGAACATCGTCACGAAGTAGAAGAAGAATTTCGTTTGTTTGAAGAATTAACGAGTCGTGAAAAAGAAGTGCTTTTGTTGATTGCGCAAGGGAAATCGAACCAGGAAATTGCGGACGAGTGTTTTATTACTTTAAAAACGGTTAAAACGCATGTTTCGAATATTTTATCGAAGTTGCAAGTAGAAGACCGTACACAAGCGACGATATATGCATTTAAGCACCATTTGGTCCAGCCTTAATTTTAAATGACTTTTTGGTTATAGTAGTAATGGACGGCAGCAGCCCTGCGGTCTCATGCCTAAAATTTGAGCCTAAGGTCTCAAATTTTCCAGTGATAAAAGCTACACTTGGATTTTATCACCAATACTACTATGAAAAGTCTTTGGGTTTCGCTTATATATTAGAGTACGAAAAAATAGAGTGATTATTTTAGTAGAAAAATGCTAAAATAGTCATTCTATTTTTTATTTTACAATAGCCAAAAAATATTGTACGCTTAGGATTAGAAAAACTTTTCATGAAAGTAGGATATTATGATACGGAATAGTAAAAAATCAATTGGATTAAGTGATAAAATCCGTATGCAAAGAGATTCAAAAGAAATATTATTAGAAGGTTCTTCCTGGTTAACGATTGGTAGTATGGTTTCTAGATTACTAGGAGCTTTATATATCATTCCATGGGGAGCAATGTTTGCGACTCAAAGGGATGATGCAAACTTCTTATATTTCATTGCATACAATATTTATGCTTTAGTATTACAAATTTCAACTGCTGGAATTCCAGTAGCGATTTCAAAAATTGTGGCAGATAATCAATCAAGAAAAGATTACGAGACAAGTTGGAATATTTTTAAAGGCGGAATGTTATTTATGACCGCAACAGGAATTGTCAGTGCGATTGTCATGTATGTAACGGCTCCTTATTTTGCAAAAGGAGGTTCTGCTCAAGAAATTCAAGATAGTATCATGGTCATTCGTTCACTTGTTCCAGCGGTAGTGATTATTCCACCATTAAGTTTATTAAGAGGATATTATCAAGGCTATAGTGATATGGCACCTTCTGCTAAATCTCAATTGTGGGAGCAAATCGTACGTATTATTTATATGTTACTCTTAACGTTCATTGTCATGAAATTATTCGGTGGCAGTTATGCTGTTGCAGTTGCGCATTCAACTTTTGCTGCATTTGTTGGGGCGGTTGTTGCATTTGTCTATTTAGGGTATAAAATGTGGAAAGATATGCCTGGCATGAAGCAATTAATGAGTGAAGGGCGTCCTGCTCGTAACATGAGTTTTGGGCGAATTGTATTTGAAGTGATTCGTGAAGCCTTACCATTTGTGATTGTGACTTCAAGTATTCAGTTAATTAGTATTTTGGATCAAGAAACTTTCCAACCACTAGCGATGACATTTACTCATTTGAATTTTGAACAAAGTAAAGAATTATTAACAATTTTTGGATTTAATGCCAATAAAATTATTATGATTATTTTATCTCTTGCCATTAGTATTTCAACAGCGGCATTACCATTATTAGCTTCTCATTATTCCGTGAAAAATCATGCAGAAGTAAAAAATGTTATTGAGGAAAATATTGGTTTATATTCCTTTATTATGATTCCAGCTTCTGTTGGAATGGCAGTTGTAGCAGAACCAATTTATAATGTGTTTTATTCTCCAAGTAAAGATGGAACGTATTTATTAATGATTTCTTGTGTTCTATGTATTTTTATGGGGGCTTTTACTGTCTTTACATCAATTCAACAATCCATGCAGCAACATATGATTGCGATTAAAGCTTTAGTAATTGCTTTAGTGGTGAAAATGTTATGGCAACCGATGATGATTTATTTCTTTGAAGGTGCAGGTCCATTATGGGCGACAAGTCTTGGATTTATTTTAGCAACCGTTTATATGGGGTATCACTTATATTATCAAACCTTATTTAATCTAAAAAAAGTCGCTATTCAATTAGCAAAAGTAATGGGAATTTCATTGATTATGCTGATTGTCAGTTCCTTAACTCTAGTAGGTTTAAAACAAATCATTAATATTGATGGAAAATTAATGGCGCTGATTGCTGTTGCGATTGTTGGTTTTGTTGGAGCGATTGTTTATGCAATGATGAGCTTGTATACAAGATTAGCAGACGAATTATTAGGGAAAAGAATGGTTGCGATTCGTAGAAAACTAAAAATGAAGGAGTAAGTTGAGTGAGACTAGATAAGTTTTTAGCCGATTCTGGAATAGCAACACGTTCTCAAGTAAAATTAATTTTAAAACAAAAGCGTGTTCGAAAAAATCAAGAAATTGTGACGAATGGTAAAGTACAAATCGATGAAAAATTAGATGAAATCTATTTAGATGATGAAAGAGTCTATTATGAAAAATATTTGTACTATGTGATGAATAAGCCAAAAGGGGTTATTTCAGCAACAGAGGATACGAAACATGCAACCGTGTTGGACTTAATTGGTGAATTAGCACAAAAACGAGGAGTCTTTCCTGTAGGAAGACTGGATATTGATACGCATGGATTTCTATTATTAACGAATAATGGAGCTTTAAGTCATGCAATGTTATCTCCAAAAAAACATGTGGAAAAAACTTATGTTGCTAAAATTGAAGGAATCATGACTCAGGAGGATCAAGTTTCTTTTGAAAAGGGAATTACATTGGATGATGGTTATGAATGTATGCCGGCTCATTTAGAGATTCTTTCGGTAGATGAAAATCATCAAGCTTCACTTGTCCAAATTAAGATAAAAGAAGGTAAATTTCATCAAGTGAAACGTATGGTGAAAGCTTGCGGAAAAACGGTAGTTGATTTACAACGAATCAGTATGGGACCATTACATTTAGATGAATCCTTAAAAATCGGAGAGTTTCGTAGTTTAAAGGATTCCGAATTAGAAGCCTTAAAAATTTTTAATGTAGAATTGTAATCAATAGAGGAGTAAGAAATGAATGTTTCTTATTCCTTTTTTAGTTATCTCTTCTAGCAAAATATATGGAAAAATGATAAGATAAACCTAATGAATTTCGTAAAGGAGCGATAATATGACAATTGATTGGAAAAAAGAAGTCGAAAGCCGTAAAGAAGACTTATTAAAAGATTTATTTGATTTATTACGTATTGATAGTGTTCGTGATGATTCAAAAGCAAGTGAGGATGCACCAGTAGGCCCTGGTCCTAAAAAAGCTTTAGAAGCCTTTTCAGCTATTGGGGAACGTGATGGATTTACAACAAAAATGGTTGGAAATTTAGCAGGTCATATTGAATTTGCTCCAAATCCTGATTATAAAGAAACATTAGGAGTATTAGGACATGTGGACGTTGTGCCTGTTGGAACAGGTTGGGAAACAGATCCTTTTGAACCACAAATTATCAATGACCGTATTTATGCACGTGGTTCAAGTGATGATAAAGGGCCAAGTATGGCAGCTTATTATGCGTTAAAAATTATTAAAGAATTAGGATTACCAGTATCAAAACGTGTTCGTTTCATTATTGGTACAGATGAAGAATCTGGTTGGAAATGTATGGATCGTTACTTCCAAACAGAAGAAATGCCAGACTTTGGTTTTTCACCAGATGCTGAATTCCCAATTATTAATGGAGAAAAAGGAATTTTATCACTACATTTTGAGTTAGCAGCAGGAGAAAGTGCTGGACAATTCCAATTGAAAAACTTCAATTCTGGATTAAGAGAAAACATGGTACCTCAAGATGCTCATGCAGAAGTAGTTGTTCCAAATTCTTCAGAATTTGTAGCAGCATTTGAAGCTTATATTGCTGAAAATCCAGTTGAAGGAACAGCTTCAGTTAATGAAGGTGTAGTTGTATTAGATGTAGTTGGTAAATCAGCTCATGGTTCAACTCCTCATGCAGGAATTAATGCAGCTACTTATTTAGCAGCATTCTTAAATCAATATGATTTTGCAGGACAAGCGAAAAACTTCTTATCTTTTGCTGCAGATGTGCTTCACTTAGATACAGATGGTGCAAAATTAAATGTGGCATTTGAAGATTCAGTAATGGGACCATTAACTGCAAATGCAGGTATTTTAACATTTGCTCCTGAAGTAGGAGGAAAATTAGTAGTTAACTTCCGTTACCCACGTGGAATTGATGCAAAAACAGTAGAAGCAAAAGCAAATGCTGTGTCATCTAATTATGGATTGACTGTTTCTGCAGGTAAATCTCAAGTACCTCACTATGTTTCACCAGAAGATCCATTGGTAGCAACATTATTAGAGGTGTATGCAAAACAAACAGGACTTCCAGCTCATGAACAATCCATTGGTGGAGGAACTTATGGTCGTATTTTTGAACGTGGAGTAGCGTATGGTGCTTTATTCCCAGATTCAATTGATACAATGCACCAAGCGAATGAATTCTTTGCACTAGATGATTTATTCCGTTCAGCAGCAATCTATGCAGAAGCAATTTATGAATTAATCAAATAATCAATAAAAGAATCTTTCTAAAGGACCAAATATTCGCTATAAATGACGGATTTTGGTTCTTTTTTTCGAAAAAATTTTTGCTATAAAGTATACAAACGTGATATACTAGTCCTGTATGTAAATTAATATGTAGATAAATAAATTTTGGAGGAAGAGATATGGGATTTGTATATTTCTTACTTATAATCGTGGTAGCCGGTGCCATTGGTTATGGAGTAGCACATTACTTAAGTCAAAAACAAAGTAAAGTTATCGAAGAATTAGGAGTTAAAAAACAAAAATTAATGACTGTTCCAATTGCAGATATTTTATTTACTTTAAAAAATCTGAATTTGACAGGACAAACAAAACGTACGTATGAAACTTGGCAAGCAACTTGGCAAACCATTACTCGTTTCCGTTTTCCAGAGATTGAAGCAGCATTAGTAAGTGCTGAACAATATACACAACGTTTGAATTTTGTTAAAGGTTCTCAAATTTCAAATCAAGCTAGTCAATTAATTGAAGAAACGAAAGCAGAAGTCGATAAAATTTACACAGCATTACAAAAATTATTAGATAGCGAAAAGAAAAACCGTGAAGAATTAGAAGTATTACAAGAACGTTATGCAAGTATGCGTAAAGATTTATTAGCACATAGTTTCTCATTTGGTGAAGCACTAGAGTCATTAGAAAAACGTTTATCTTATTTAGAATTAGATTTTACAAAATTTAATACTCTAACAAATGAAGGTGACCACTTAGAAGCTAAAGAAGTATTAGGTCGAATCGAAGCTGAAATGCAAGATTTCGAACAAATCGTTGAAGAAGTTCCTAAATACTTAAAAGAAATCGAAGAAGAATATGAAGACCAAGTAGCTGACTTAAAAGAAGGCTATCAAAAAATGGTGGAAGAGCATTATCAATTCCCTAAAATTTCTATTCCGACTGAAATTCAAAAAATTGAAGAAATTATTGCTGTTGCAAGAGAACATATTAAGGCAACTGAATTAGAAGATGCTCGTCAACAATTAGATAAAGTTGCGCGTGAAATTGATCAATTATATGCAGTAATGGAAACTGAAATCGAAGCAAAAGCATTTGTACAAAGAAATCGTGCTCAAGTAGAGAGAAAATTAAATCAAGTATTACAAAGCAATCGTTATGTCAATATCGAAGTCGATCGTGTATCTCAAAACTTTGTATTATCGAATAATGAATTTAATCGTGTGCAAGATTTTGCAAAACAATTAGAAAAAGAACAAGAGGCAGTTGCTTACTACAGTAAAGCATTACAAAATCAACAAGTTCCTTATTCTATTGTGAAAGAACATTATGAAATTGTATTAAATACCTTAAAAGAAATTGATGAAAATCAATTATCATTAGTAAATACATTGACTGATTTAAGTCAACAAGAGAAGAGTATTCGTGATGGCTTAGATGTATTTGAATTAGATTTACGTAATATGAAACGTACGATTGAAAAATATCATTTACCAGGCTTACCAAAAGAATATTTAGAATTATTCTTTGCAACAAGTTCTCGTATCGAACAATTATCTCAATTAATGAATCGTGTAAAATTAGATATGACTGAAATTACAGGATTAAATCAAACGATTGAAGATGATGTTGAAAAATTAGATATTATGACAGAAGAAATTGTTGATCATGCTCAATTAACAGAGTTCATGATTCAACATGCGAACCGTTATCGTTTAGATCATCCAGAAATTGATACAGCTATTCAACAAGCTTTAGAACAATTTAATCATTTCTATCGTTATGAAGAATCATTAGCAATTATTGAAAAAGCGTTGAATCAAGTGGACCCTGGTTCTGCTCAACGTGTACGTGATAATTATCAATCAGAAAAAAATAACAGTTTATTCTTCTAAAGTAAAAAAGAAGCCGTGAGGCTTCTTTTTTGTTTTAAAAATCTCATTTTACGTGTTTTTTTTGCAAAAAAATGGTACACTTAAAACAATATGGTAACGAATGAAAGGATGAAAGTTGTGTCTCAAAAGAAACAGCGTTATCGTGCAAATATTGCTGGAAAGACTTATACCATTTTAGGTACAAAATCTCATCAGCATATGCATAGCGTCATTAAATTATTAAATGAACAGTGGAATGAACTTAGTGAAGTTGCGAAAGAATGTTCTAATGAAGAAAAGGCCATTTTATTAGCGATTAATGCAGTGAGTTTACAATTAGAAAAACAAGAAGAATTGATGATGTTAGAAGAAGAAAATCAACAGTTGAAGAAAAATGTTTCACATCATAGAGGTAATAAACGACAAAGTATTGCTCTAGAGCGTAAGGAACAATTTGAAAAACAATTTGCTGATCAAGAAGAATTATGGAGAAAGTAGGCAATTAATGGTAACAATAGGGATTTTAATATTTTTATTATTAGGAATTTATACAGGTGCTAGAAGAGGATTAGCTTTACAATTAATTCATTTTGTAGGATATATCATTTCTATTTTTATTGCTATTTTTTGCTATCGAGCATTTTCTAAAATGATTGAAATGTATGTACCTTTCCCATCTTATATTCCTGGAACACATTTAGCGATTTTTTCGGATGGACAAGCATTAGAAATGGATCAATCATTTTATTATTTATTCTCGTTTATTATCATTATGGTTGTGAATTGGGCAATTGTTCGTTTGATTACAACAGTGATTAAAGAAATGATAAAATTACCAATTATTAAACAATTTAATACATTAGGGGGAGCGATTTTAGGATTTGTTTTCCACTATGTAGCGATTTTCTTTGTATTATATTTAGTAGCGATGATTCCTACAGATTCAGTACAAAAGATTTTTGAAGGACATACTCTAGCGAATTGGATTGTGACACATACACCATTATTCTCAGGAATTGTTAAAATGTGGTTGTTTTCATAATCTATGATTAGAAATCTATTCAACAAAGAATAGTAGAATCTATAAGAGTGGAAAATAATTTTATTTTTCACTTTTTTTCTGTCTAAAAGGAGGAGAAAGCATGAATCAAAAAATTGAAGATATTTTAGAATTTCATAAAATAAGACATGCTGTAAAAGAATTTGCGAATACTCAAAAAGCAAAAACAATGATTCTTCAATTACCAATTGAAACGAATGCTAAAAAAATTTGCCATAAAATTGAAGAAACAAGAGATGCAGTGACGCTTTTACGATTAAAGCAAGGAATCCCCATTCCTAAATTAGAAGATATCAGTGTATCGATTAAACGATTAGAAGTAGAAGCAGGATTAAATGGAAGAGAATTAAGTGAAATTTTAAAAGTATTACAAACAACGAATCAAGTGGCTACTTTCTTTGAAAAAGTGAAGGAAGAAGATATTACATTAGATCGATTGCCACAATTAGTAGAAAAATTAGAATATTTACCTGAAATTTCCAAACAATTACAGTTATCTATCCGTGAAGATGGGTATGTATTAGATGATGCCTCCATAGCATTAAAAGGAATTCGTCAAGGAATTTCCAGAACTGAACAAGAAATTAAAGGACAATTGGATACGTATGTCACTGGGAAATATGCGAAGTATTTAACGGATTCTTTAATTACAATTCGTAATGATCGTTATGTTGTTCCTGTTAAAGCAGAATACAAATCAACCTTTGGTGGAATTGTGCATGACCAAAGTGCAACAGGGCAAACATTATTTATGGAACCACAAGCGATTGTAAACTTGAATAATAAATTACGAGATTATCAATTACAAGAAAAGAAAGAAGTCGAGCGCATTTTACTAGAATTATCAGAAAAATTAATGCCTCATACACCTTCTTTAACACAAAATCACTATGTATTATCTCGTTTAGATATCGCAAATGCAAAAGCGCTGTATGCCAAACAAATTAAAGCAAATGAACCGATTATTGATGAAGAGAACCATGTAGCGATTTGGCAAGCAAGACATCCGCTCATTTCGCCAAAATCAGTAGTCGCTAATGATATTATTTTAGGGCAAGAATATCAGTCCATTGTCATTACTGGACCAAATACGGGTGGTAAAACTATTCTTTTAAAAACGATTGGGATTATCCAATTAATGGCACAAATGGGATTATATATTCCAGCACTACCGGACAGTCGTGTAGGTGTCTTTACGCAAATTTTTGCAGATATTGGAGATGAACAATCGATTGAACAAAACTTAAGTACATTCTCATCTCATATGTCAAATATCGTTTCGATTTTACATAAAATTGATGAGAAAAGTTTAGTGTTAATGGATGAAATTGGTTCAGGAACTGACCCGCAAGAAGGAGCTTCATTAGCCATTGCGATTTTAGATTATATTGGGACAAAACAAAGTTATGTAATTGCAACGACCCACTATCCTGAATTGAAAGTCTATGGATATAATCGAGTAGGAACGATTAATGCCAGTATGGAGTTTGATAGTGACACGCTTCAACCAACGTATCGATTCTTACTAGGAGTTCCAGGAAGAAGTAATGCCTTTGATATTTCAGCAAGACTAGGACTTCCAAAAGTTGTAATTGAACAAGCACGACAATTTATTTCTGTTGAAAGCCAAGAATTGAATGAAATGATTTCTGATTTAGAAAGAAAACGTCGTATTGTAGACCAAGAAAAATCAGTGATTCAACAACAATTAAAAGAAAGTTCTCAATTACTAGAAGCATTGAAACTTGAAACAGAAAACTTCAAAGAAAATAAAGCTCGACTCATTGAACAAGCAAAAGAAAAAGCCAATGAATTAGTATCCCAAAGTCAAGAAGACGCAGAAAAAATCTTATCGGATATTCGTGCAATGCAATTGAAGAGTAAGGAAACAGTTGTCAAAGAACACGAATTAATTGAGAAGAAAACAGCTTTAACAGATTTAAAACATGAACAAGCATTGAAGAAAAATAAAGTACTGAAACGTGAAAAAGCTAAGAAATCATTGCGCCCAGGACAAAGTGTAGAAGTCACAAGTTTTGGACAAAGAGGAACATTAGTTGAAAAAATTTCCGAGCAAGAATGGGTTATTCAAATGGGCATTATTAAGATGAAATTACCTGTTGAAGATTTAATTAGTATTGAGGAAGAACCAAGTAAACCAACTCAAGTGATTGTGAAGAGTCATCGTTCGAGTCATGTTTCAACGGAATTGGATCTACGTGGGAAACGTTATGAAGAAGCCATCAAGGATTTAGAATTGTTCTTAGATGCAGCTTTATTAGCGGGATATCCTCGTGTGACGATTATTCACGGTCGTGGTACGGGTGCAATTCAACAAGGGGTTCATAAGACTTTGAAGAAACATCGTAGTGTGGCTTCTTATGAATTTGCTCCAATGAATATGGGAGGAAACGGTGCTACTGTAGTTTTATTTAAATAATTAGAAAGTTACTTTTCAGATGTAGCAAAAGATAAGAGCAGCCTTGCAAAATACGAGGATCGTTGTTTTTGCTATTGTAGAATTTTTCGTGAGCAGAATATTTTGTAAATAGAATGAGGCTTGATATACTATGTTTACAAGTGAGAAGAAAGGGTGATTTTAATGGTACAATCATTAAATGATAGCAATTTTATAGAAAAAACAAATGAAGGAGTTGTGTTAGTTGACTTTTGGGCACCTTGGTGTGGACCATGTCGTATGCAAGCTCCAGTTATTGATGCATTAGACGAAGAATTGGGAGATAAAGTGACTTTTGCAAAAGTAGACGTTGATGAAAATCCTAATACTGCTCGTCAATTTGGAGTAATGAGTATTCCAACTTTACTTGTTAAGAAAGATGGAGAAGTCGTAAATAAAGTAATCGGCTACCATTCTAAAGAACAATTAGAAGAATTATTAGAACAATATTTATAAGAAATAGACTTTTCTAAATGTAGCAAAGGACGGCAGCAGCCTCGCAAAAATGCGAGTCTCATGCCTAAAAATTGAGCCTAAAGTCTCAATTTTCCCTAGTACTAGTATCCAAAAGCGTGGATACTAGTACGTTTGCTACTGAGAAAAGTCTTTTCTTTTTGATGAAAAAATGAGTAGTGATAGGATGTTTTGGGTGTATAGAAAAATTTAAGAAGAAAAATTTTCTTTGTAGCATTAGTAAAAATCCAGTTCTTTATGGATTTTTATAGGGGAAATTCGAGACCAAGGCTCGAATTTTAGCCATGAGACTCGCTTTTGCGAGGCTGCTGGCGACCTTGCAGACAAAGGGAATTTTTTCTTCTTAAATTTTAGTAAGAGATGAAATAACTGTATCATTTGCCATGGTACTATTGGCATTGTTGTCATTGATTGTCAAAATCATAGAAATAATGACAAAAAAATAACACCGCTCACAACTTTGACGAGTTGAGTGGTGTTATTTAAATCATTCAATAAGCCACCGTCTTTTTAACGGTCTACAAGAGAGTCGAGTTCGCGCTCGGCTCTTTTTGTATCTTTAGTATAACACAAATTGTGCAATAAACAATTATTTTGAGTTTGTTGTATTCTTCGTTCAATATTTCCAATGCTATTTTCCATGATAGTAAATGGATCTCATCTAATAGTTTTTTTGCATAAAAAATTTAAGAAGAAAAAATTTTCTTTGTAGCATTAGTAAAAATCCAGTTCTTTATGGATTTTTACAGGGGAAATTCGAGACCAAGGCTCAAATTTTAGCCATGAGACTCGCTTTTGTGAGGCTGCTAGCGACCTTGCAGACAAAGGGAATTTTTTCTTCTTAAATTTCATTTGACTGATTGTAAAAAATATTCTCTGAACTGTTGACAAAAGGAGATAAAAGGATTATAGTTAGTTACACAAGTAGTTAACCGGTAAAGTGTTTGATTTTATAGAAAGGAAGAGAGGAATGAAATTTGATTTTCAAAGTGACTTGCCATTATTTCAACAAGTGGCTTATCAACTAGAATTAGAAATTTTTAGAGGAACTTACCAAGAAGGGGATCAAGTTCCTTCAACAACAGAGATATCCACGAGTTATCAAATTAATCCAGCAACAGTATTAAAGGGGATGAATTTATTGGTTGCACAAGATATTTTAGAAAAACGTAGAGGATTAGGAACTTATGTTAGCGTAGGTGCAATGCATATTATCCAAACAAAACGACAAAAAGAATTTTTGGAATCGACTATTCCAACCATCGTTCAAGAAGCACAAACATTAGGCATTAGTAGTCAGGAACTTTTATCAATGATTGAAAAAGAAATGACTCGATAAGGGAGTGAAAGATATGACATTAGAAGTTAGAAATGTATCAAAAAAATATAAAAAAAATCTTGCAGTAAAAGATGTGAGCTTTACATTACAACCAGAAAGCATTTATGGATTACTAGGAAGAAATGGTGCTGGAAAAAGTACGGTTTTAAATATGATTGCTCATCGAATTGAGAAAAATTCAGGAGAAATCTTATTAGAGAATCAGCCCTTATGGACAACTCCAGAAGCAATGAGTGACATTTACTTATCAAGTCCTGAAAATTGGTTCCCAATTGATTGGAAAGTGAAAAAAATTGTTAAAGTTTTCCAACAAATTTATCCAGAATTTGATACCGAGTTTGCCGAAGAATGCATGAAAGCATTCGGAGTTGATGAGAAAAAGAAATTAGTTGAATTATCTACAGGATATAAGAGTATTGTAAAGTTAACATTAGCACTAAGTGTACCCGTATCCTATGTATTTTTAGATGAACCAGTTTTAGGATTAGATGCAAACCACCGTCAATTATTTAATAAAAAATTATTAGAAGCGTATGCTCGTAGACCGAGAACTTTTGTCATTGCGACACATTTAATTGAAGAAATCTCTTACTTATTAGAAGAAGTGATTGTAATTCGTGATGGGGTCACTTTCCAACAATCAAGTGTGGAAGAAATTTTACAACATGCTTATTTAGTAACCGGATCAAAAGCAGTGGTAAGTGAGCTCATCTCAAATCAAACTGTTATTCATCAAGAGGAAGTTGGAAATCAATTACAAGCAGTGATTATTTCACAACAAGTTCCTCAAGAAACAGCCGATTTTTCCGTTCGTCGCTTAACGTTACAAGAGTACTTTATTCAGCTAACACGCAAGGAAGGTGAATAAGATGACTCGATTTTATCAATTGTTAAAAATTCAAATTTTAGATTATTTACGTATTTTATTAATTGGTTTAGGTTCTTATTTGGGTGTCATTAATGTTCTAAATTTTATCGATCGGTCAGAGGGATTTTCATTTACAATTAATTTACCTGCTATAAGTTTTTTAGCAATTACTTTATTAGGAATAGCTTTTTCAGTTGCTGATTTTAGAATAATGAATCAATTGAGTTTTACAAGAAGAGAACAATATCAATTTCCGATTTATATGGGAGTTATTATGACAACATTATTAACACTCAAAAATATTTTCTTTTATGTATTGGCTGGTAAAGCAGCTTCAGTGGGAATTCATTTAATTCAATGGACTGATCTAGAAAATGACTTTGTTTTAGGAACTATTTCTTTATGGGGATGGTTACTAGTGATGTTTTTATTCTCATCAATTATAGGGTTTATTTTAAATAAGTTTAACAATCAAAAAATTGTGTTAATCGTTACTGCAACAAGTTTAGGGGGAATATTTGTACTTTTAGGAATATTTGCTCGTTCAGAAGTGGTAAATAATTTCCTAGATAGAATGATTCAATATAATATTCCACTTAGTTATATAATGATTGCCATTTGTGTTTTACTATTATACGTTGTGATTCGTCATCATGAAAGTAAAGAAGTCGGCGTAGGAATGTAGAGGTGCTCGTCATGTCAAATTTACAAAAAAGGCTATTAAAGTTATTCTTTATTGAACGTTTAAAAGTGATGGGATTTTCATTTTTATTCTTTAGCGGTATAGTTGTTATTTTTTCACTGATTCCTCGTATGGAAACTTTTGTGTTTGAGTTTGAGTTTGAGGGAAGTACATTAATAACGTTTGCGATGATATTCAGTATATTTTTAAAATGTATCCCTCAATTTCAATTGAGTACGATGGCAGGGTTAACTAGAACGAAAATTATTATGAATGAATTGTTGTTGAATAGTATCAATGTACTAATCGCTGTAATCATCTTTTTGATGGCTTCAGCTTTACACATGGATTGGACAATCGGGTCGGTTCATATTTATTTTAGTGTAGAAATGATTCAGTTTGGTTTAAATTCTATAACAGGAATGATCGCTATTTTTCTTAGCTTGTTTGCAAGTTTTATGGGAGTGACAACTTTCTTCTTTGTAATGAACAAGTTTACATCGAAAAAAGCATTTGTGTTTGTGATATTTTTAATGTATCCAATCGTTGGAGTTCTTGTCATGATTGTGACATCGATTCCGAATTTATTAACTTTCTTATTAGCGATTTTAAATTTCTATATTCAAAATCTATTGATTGGAAATATCATTCTTTGTGGATTGATGACAATTTTCTTCCTACTTGCAATTTATAAACATGAAAGTAAAAGTACAGTCTCAGATGTTTAACGATAAAACATGTTAGTAGTATTTGCTAACATGTTTTTCCTACATAATCAAATAATCCATGGTATAATGAACCAAGAGAATTTAAGGAAGAATGAACGATGTTTTAAAAGCAAGAGGAGAGAATAATGTCAAATTTACAAAAAAGATTGTTGAAGATGTTTTTATTAGAACGGTTAAAAATCATAGGAATTACTTTACTATTTTTTGCCCTTCTAAGTGCGGTACTTTCTCTATTTCCGATTTTTAATTTCTTAAGAAATTGGATTATTCCAGATTTCACGATTTTCTATTCGGATAGTTTTAGACCTACTATAGAGGGAAATATAATCCTTATGATTGGTATCATAGTGAGTATATTTTTAAAATGTATTTCTCAATTTCAATTGAGTACATTGGCAGGATTAACTCGAAAACAAATTATTGTGAATGAATTGTTGATCATTAGTGTATATGTATTGATTAGTGTTTTTGTTTTAAATTTTATAAAGATAGATTGGATTTGGGGACTTGTTCGTATATCGTTTAGTTCAACTTTGCCTCCTTTTAAAGATTTTCCTTTAATTGCAATGATATTAAAACTATTCGCAGATTATTTAGGATGGACCATTTTATTCTTTATTGTTAATAAGTTTACATCTAAAAAGATGATTATAATTTTATTCTTTTTAATTTATCCATTTGCGGGAACATTCTTTTTAATTTCAATATTGATACCGAATTTTTACGTAATCGTATTTACACTTTTATATGTATATTTTCAATTTCCAATTTTGGGAACTTCTATTGTTTGTGGGTTAATGCTCATCATTTACTTCCTTGTCGTATATAAACATCAAAGTAAGATTACAGTTTCAGTTATTTAACGATAAAACATGTTAGTAGTTTTTGCTAACATGTTTTATTTATTATGAGAAATTTAAGAAAAATAGGGTTTTCCTACAAATTTGAACAATCCATGGTATAATGAATCAAGAGAAAAGAAGAAAGAGTGAACAACATGTCGAAAGCAATAGGATTCATTGATTCGGGTGTAGGAGGATTGACTGTTTTAAAAGAAGCTTTAAAGCAATTGCCTCATGAATCAATGATTTTTTTAGGAGATTCTGCAAGATGCCCGTATGGAAATCGAACAGTTGAAGAAATCAGAAAATTTACCAAGGAAATGGTTCAATTTCTCCTTAAAAAAGACGTAAAGATGATTGTTATTGCCTGTAATACAGCAACAGCAGTAGTCTTAGAAGAATTACAAGATACATTAGACATTCCAGTAGTAGGCGTAATCCAACCAGGAAGTTTAGCAGCCATTAAACAAACAAAAACACAAAAAATTGCAGTACTAGGTACTCATGCAACAATTCAAAGTGACGTTTATCGTAAAACATTACAAAAGAAAAATCATGAATTAAAGGTGACAAGTTTAGAATGTCCAAAATTTGTTCCTTTAGTGGAAAGTAACCAGACAGATTCTCCCATTGCCAAAAAAGTGGTTGCGCAAACATTACAACCTTTAATGGGGAAAGAATTTGATACTTTAATATTAGGTTGTACTCATTATCCTTTATTAAAACAAAGAATCCAAGCAGTTGTAGGACCTCAAGTTATATTAATAGATTCAGGGGCGGAAACTGTGTCGACCGTTAGTACGTTATTAGATTTTAATCATTTAGCAGAAAATTATGAAACGAATCCTTCTCCAGCATTAGAAATCTATACAACTGGTTCACCCGTTCTATTTAAAGAAATTGCGGAAAATTGGTTAAATAGAAGTCCGTTAACGGTTGAGAAAGTTCGTTTAGAACCTTATATGGAGGAAAATATGTCTCAAAAAGAATTAGTTATCGCTACAAAAAATGCCGGTAAAGCAAAGGAGTTTGCAAGTATTTTTGAACCAAAAGGATATAATGTCAAAACATTATTAGATTTTCCAGAATTAGATGATGTAGATGAAACAGGTCATACATTTGAAGAAAATGCTCGTTTAAAAGCAGAAACAATTGCTGAAAGACTTCAAAAAATTGTATTAGCAGATGATTCAGGCTTATGTGTGGATGCATTAGAGGGACAACCAGGAGTTTATTCTGCACGATTTGCTGGAAATCAAAAAAGTGATGCTGCGAATAATGCAAAATTATTAGCTGAATTAGGGGAATTACCGTCTGATAAAAGAAGTGCACATTTCCATTGTTGTTTAGTAATGGCTGCACCAAATCATGAATCTTTAGTTGTTGAAGGCATTTGTGATGGAGAAATCGCAAAATTCCCTTCAGGAGATGGCGGATTTGGATATGATCCATTATTTTTCGTTCCAGAAATTCAAAAAACATTTGGGCAATTATCTCGTGAAGAAAAAAATAAAATAAGTCACCGTGCAAAAGCTGTGAACTTATTAGTGGAACAATGGGAAGAATGGCTAGAATCAGTGAATCATTAGTAAGAGGTGAACGTATGAAAATTATTATCATGAGTGATAATCATGGACAAAAAATCGCATTACAAAAAGTAATTGAACACTATCAAACAGAATCAGATGTTCGTTTTATTCATTGTGGTGATTCAGAGTTTCCATATGAAGATGAAGTTTTTCAAGACTGTCTTCGAGTAACAGGAAATTGTGATTATGATACAAATTATCCAGAAGTAGAAGTGTTTGAAGAAGGTGGCATTCGATTTTTAGTAACGCATGGTCATATGCAATCAGTGAATAGTGGTGTGTATCGTTTAGCCAAATTTGCTAAAGAACAAGGAGCTCAAGTAGCTTTTTACGGTCATACGCATAAACTATACGAGGAAACTTATGACGGAGTATTATGTATGAATTCAGGAAGTGTTTCTTATCCAAGAGGACATTTTGCCATGACTCCGACTTATGCTGTATTGACAATTCATTCAGAATCAGAAATTGAATTACAATATTTTGATATGAAACATCACCCATTAGAGGGACTTCATTATAAGTATCATTTAGATGCAGAAAGAGGATTTATTCATGATTAATCGAGTAGTACAAGAATTATTACTAGAAGAAAAGGATAAATTATTTATTGCAGCAGAAAAAGTAGCGATTTTGGAAGAAGATCATACATTAGATCATGCCATGTTAGTCTTAACTCATGTACGTTATTCACTGATTCCAGTTGTTAATCGTCAAAATAAATTAACAGGATTAATTTCATTAGCGATGATTTTAAATCAAGTGGCGACATTAGAAGAGGTTGATTTAAGTCAATTACATGATTTTCAAGTAAAAGAAGCCATGGAAACAAACTTTCCAACGATTACATTGGAAACAGATATTGAAGATGTATTGAATGAATTAGTCGACCATAATTTCTTATGTATTACGAATGATGAAAAGGAATTTGTAGGAATTGTGACTAGAAAAGAAGTATTAAAACGAGTGAATTATATGGTTCATGAATTGAATAAAAAATATGAATTAGTGGAAAAATAATAAAAATGTTACTCCTTTTTACGGGAGTAACATTTTTATTTATTAGCAATATTTAGTGCGGTATTACTTGTTGGAAGTGAAATGCCTGCTTCAATTAAAGCTTCTTGATACAATTTTAAGAATTGATTATAAATCATATTTTGTTTTCCATTTTTTGTGAAAATACTAATTCTGAAAACAAATTGTCCATTTGGAAGAGTTTGTGGACCGATAATAGTGGGGCCTTTTACAATTTCTGTGTATTGTCCAGCATTTTTAGTGTTGACTTGTTCGACTGTATCATAAACAATCGTTAAATCTACGTCATTATAAAGCGGGATTTCAATTAAAGCTCTCATATCTCCTCTAGATTGATTACTAACAACAGAAATACTACGGTTTGGAATGAAATGAAGAGTGCCATCAAAACCACGTACTTGAGTGGTTCTTACGCCAACACTTGCGACAGTTCCTGTAACCGAACCAATAATAACAGTATCTCCAACATCATATTGACGTTCTAGTAAAATAAAGAAACCATTTACGACATCGCTTAGAAATCCTTGAGCACCTAAACCAATGGCAACACCAGCAATCCCAGCTCCTGCTAATAGACTTGTAATTGGAATTCCTAAAATGACTAAAATCCAATAAATTAATACGAAGTATAGTAAATAGTCTAAACAGTTTTCTAATAATCTCATTAAGGTATGCTTTCTAGCAATACTTTGTGAGGATAATTTAATAGATGAAAGTACAGTCTTTTGAAAAATTTTATGTAAAACTTTTTTCCCAACGATAAATAAAATACTTAGAATTGCCAACGAAATTAATTTCGATAAAATCTCAGATAAAATTATTTGCCAGGGGATTGAAAGCCAATATTGTTCAAAAAAACTATGTACTGTCGAACGAATATCCATAGAGTAACCTCCTTTTATGCTACTTGATATAGTTTATCATAATTAAAATAATTTAGAAAATACTATATCACTTTTAGTAGCGTTTTATTCGTGATAATGGTATTATGATTAATAATATCGGAAATTGAGGAGGGATGTTCAAAATGTCTGGAATAGAAGTTGCAGCTTTAATTGCAGCATGTTCATTTTTAGGTTTAGTAGTATTTCTAGTCTTAAAACTTAATCCAGTTTTAAATAAATTAGATAAAACAATAGACCATGTGAACAACTCTATTGAAATTATTACAAGGGATGTCGATAATTTATCTATCGAAGTAGAGGGATTATTGAATAAAACAAATGCTTTAGTAGATGATATTAATGGAAAAGTAAAAAGAACGGATCCATTATTTACAGCTATTGGAGATTTAGGATTAACAGTTTCTGATGTAAATCATTCAACTCGTTCCCTTGCGACTAGAGTATCGAGCATTAAACCAGCTCGTACTTTAGGGGTTTTATCTGTTGGAAAAGCGATTTTATCAAGAAAGAAAAAATAATGAACGGAGTGAAGAAAAATGGGTAAAAAAACAGGCGGATTTCTTTTAGGAGCATTTATTGGAAGTGTGGCAGCAGCAACTACTGCATTATTATTTGCACCAAAATCAGGTAAAGAATTACGTGAAGATTTAGCAGTAAAAGCAGATGAATTGAAAGAGCAATTATCTGAGTATGTAGATATTTCAATTGAAAAAGGTGTTGAATTATCAGAAGTAGCTTTAAATGCTACAGAAGATATTCGTGTGAATTTAAAAGATTCAGCTTCTCAATTTAAAGATACTGTTAAAAAATCTGCAACTAACTTAAAAGAAGAAGTTTCTCAAACTGTAAGTAAAGTTCAAGATACTTTCTTAGCTAAAAAAGAAGAAGCAGAAGAAGTTGTTGCGGAGTTAAAAGAAGACGTAAAATAGTAATTTAGACTTACCTGAAGTAGCTAAGGACGCAAGCGGCCTCGTGAAAACGAGTCTCATTGCTCAAGCTACGGTTTTTAAGACAATAAATAATAAACCGAGGAAATTTATATTTCCTCGGTTTTCTTTTATCCTAATTTTTTGTAACTTCTTGTGGGAAGTGGGTAAATAACTCACAACTATCTTTTGTGACAACTAAACAGTCCTCTACACGAACCCCATAGTCATTTGCGATATATACACCTGGTTCGACAGAAAAGCACATGCCTTCTTCTAGAATCATATCATTACCTTCCATAATGGATGGGAATTCATGGCAACTTTGACCAATTCCATGACCTAAACGATGGATAAAGTATTTACCATATCCTTTTTCTGTAATATAATCTCGTGCAATCGCATCAATCTGGCTTGCTTTCATTCCTGGTTTAACAGCTTGAATGGCTAAATCATGAGCAGTTTTTACGATAGTAAAAATTTCTTGATGACGAACATCTTTAGCATTTTCTTCACCAAAGAAAATGGTACGAGTCATATCGCTAGCATAACCATTATGCATAGTTCCTAAGTCAAAAAGTACCCACTCATTCTTTCTTAATTTTCTATCTCCTGGAACCCCATGAGGATCAGCAGCATGGTCTCCAAATAATACCATTGTATCGAAACTCATTGAAGTAATTCCTAATTTTTTCATTTCATATTCAATTTTAGCAACAACTTCTAATTCTGTAATGCCTTCTTTTAAACTTTGAATCCCAATTTCTACAGCTTTATCTGCATAGGTTCCTGAATCTTTTAATTTTTGAATCGCATCGGCATCTTTTCTTAAACGTAAATCATTAATGATAGTTGTTAAGTCATCAGCCCATTGAATTTCTGAGTTTTCTTTTTTTAAATTTTCAGCAGTATGTAAAGTAATAAAGTTTTTCTCTACCGCCCATTTAGTAGGTAAATCAAATTGTTTTTGTATAGCAGAAGTTAAAATTTCCCATGGGTTTTCATGGTCCTGATAACTTATAACAGTATAAGTTGGTTCAGCAGCTTGTGCCATGTTTTTTTCAAGAGCAGGTACAAAGAGTAGAGGAGAATGATTGACAGATACAACCATCGCTAAAACTCGTTCATGTGGATCTGTTGTATAGTGGGTTAATAAACTAACCGTTGTAGGATCTTGAATGAATGCAATATCACAATCAAGCTGTTTTAAAGCAGTAATAAAATTAGTATAAGTTTGTTTGTTACTCATAATAAATCCCCCGTATTTTTTTATTGTAAGCATATTTTATCACAAATAGTAAAGGAAATGTAAAGAGTTTCAAAAAATATGAAAATAGTTATATGAAACGCTTGCAAAACTTCGTGAAAAATGATAACCTTTACCTAGAATGGTGTTCGATTACATAGTTTTTTTAATAATTAGAGGAGAATTAATATGGAAAAACAAACAATTACAATTTATGATGTTGCTCGTGAAGCAAATGTTTCCATGGCAACTGTATCCAGAGTGGTGAATGGAAACCCAAATGTTAAACCAGCAACTAGAAAAAAGGTTTTAGATGTTATTGATGAATTGGATTATCGTCCAAATGCAGTAGCACGAGGTCTTGCAAGTAAAAAAACAACAACAGTGGGAGTTATTATTCCAGATGTAACAAATTTATATTTTGCTAGTCTGGCTAGAGGAATTGATGATATTGCTACAATGTATAAATATAATATTATTTTAGCAAATTCAGATCAAAATAATCATAAAGAAATTCAAGTATTAAATACCTTATTATCTAAGCAAGTGGATGGTATTTTATACATGGGAAATAATTTAACTCCAGAGCTACGTTCAGAAATTATTCGTTCTAAAACACCAATTGTTTTAGCCGGAACAATTGATCCAGAACATGTAGTTGCTTCTGTAAATATTGATTATAAAGTAGCTGCTCAAGAAGCAGTTCAAAAATTAATTGAAAATGGCCATAAAAATATCGCATTCGTAACAGCTTCATTGAAAAATACATTTGCTTCTGATTTACGTTTAGATGGATATAAAGAAGCTTTATCAGCAGCTAAAATTAAATATAATGAGAAATTTGTTTTTGAAATTCCATTAACGTATCAATCAGGTGAAGTTTTATCAGAAAAATTATTAAATGCTGGAATTACTGCAGCAGTGGTAACAGATGATGAAGCGGCAGTTGGTTTGTTAAATGGATTGTATGATCGTGGAGTAAATGTACCAAAAGAGTTTGAAGTAATTTCAAGTAATAATTCAAAATTAACTAAAATGGCTCGCCCAACATTAACAACAATTGCGCCACCTTTATATGATATTGGAGCAGTGGCGATGAGATTGTTAACGAAAATTATGAATAAGGAAGAAGTAGCGGATACTGAAATTACTTTACCTTATAAGATTGAATATCGCCAAACAACTAAATAACTATAAAAACGACTTCGAGGGGAAACCTCGAAGTCGTTTTATTAATTTCTAGATTTTGTTGTCTGTGTTGAAGAAGTCGGTTTTGGTTTTTCTGAAGATGATTTTTTCTTATCTTTATCTTCGCTAGCTTCTTTTTCTTTCTCAGCTTTTTTCTTTTCTTCTTCTTTTTCTTTCTCACTTTGACCATTCCAGTATTTTTCTAATTCTGCATTAGTTGCTCCTACAGCAAAATGATAAGTTGGAGCAATTGGCCCGAAGTCTTTTTTGAATAAATCCGTTGTCGTACTGCCACCAATGGAATAGGTTTGACCATTATAAGTAGCTGTTCCGGGTTTTGTCCCTGTTGTAGATACTACAGAATCTTGATAGACAGATGAAGGTTGGACAAATTTTGCACTTTGATTAAATAAACTTGGTTTTGCACTATAGACTGCATTCATTAAGCTTGTCCAATTTCGTAAACTTCTCATAGTTGGATGTCCATAGCCATCAGATTCTGTAATGGAGTAACGAGCACTGTAGAAATTATCATATCCAATCCATGAACCTAGAGTTACTTCAGGAGTATATCCCACAAACCAGTTATCTATTTCAAATTCTGAGGTACCAGTTTTACCTGCAATATCTGCAGTAAATTTCAGGTTACCTTTAATATTATAGAAATCTGTTGTTGCAGCTACTTGACGTAAAATATCCGTTGTTAAATATGCAGTAGCAGGGGAAAAGACTTCAGTAGAGACATCTTCGTGTTGATAAACAACTTTCCCTCGAATATCTTCAATTTTTTCAATTAAATAGGCTTCGTGATGAACACCACCATTTGCTAAAGTAGAAAAGGCGCTTGTTTGTTCCATTACAGTTGGTCCTGTTTTAGTACCGCCAATGGATAAAGCAATATTTTGATACTCTTCTTCACCAATTCCTTGAATTCCCATCTTCTTTAAATATTCTCCAGCATTAATGCCTTTAGACAGCATTGTTTGGAAAATTTTGATAGTTGGGTTATTTAATGAATTTTTTAATGAATGACGAGCTGTTAAGAAATTGTTTGAAATTCGATTCCCATAATTGGTCGGTTCCCAATAAGTTCCGTTTTGTTGTAAAATACTAATTTTTGTATCTGGAATAATGCTTGCTGGATAAATAATATTGTTTTCCATTGCTGGAGCATAAACTAATAATGGTTTAATCGTTGAACCAGGAGAACGATGGGTTGAAAAAGCATGGTCTACTTGGTTTACTTGGAAATCACGTCCAGCAACGAAACCTAATATACGTCCAGTATTGTTTTCAATTAATACAGCACCATTTTGTGCCATATCCGTTTGTCTTTTTGCTTCACCAGTGTTTTGATCGATATATGGTGTTTGGTAAGTTGGACCAATTTTACTTCCGTTAATAGCTGTGGATTCTTGCATTGCTTCATAAATACTTTGGTCAACAGTAGAAGTAATTTTGTATCCACCTGTTGCTAATTCAGCATTAGCACGATCGTAATATCGATTAAATAATTCTGTATCTTTCTTTAATTGGTCATATGTTAATCGGTCTTTTTCAGCCATTTTTTTCATTAAAATTTTTGTAGCTTCACGATTAACGGCTTGATATAAATAAGATTGACGTTGAGTTGAGATTTCTTCAGGAGCTAAAAAGTCTTGAGTAATATCATAAGCAAGAGCTTCATCATATTGTTGTTTTGTAATTTTCTTCTCACGATACATACTAAATAGAACAGTTTTCATACGAGTTAATCCCGCAGAAACATCTTCTTTTAGTGTTGCGTAGTTTGTATAAGGAGTATACGTAATCGGATTTTGAGGCATTCCAACTAAATATGCAGCTTGAGGTAGAGTTAAATCTTTAGCAGATACTCCAAATACTCCTTGAGCAGCCTCTTCAATACCTGAAATATTTAGTCCATTATGATTTCGTCCAAATGGAGAAACATTTAAATAAGCTTCTAAAATTTGATCTTTAGAAAAATGTTTTTCTAAACGAAGTGCATATAAAATTTCATTTGCTTTACGCTTAAAAGTAACTTCACTTGTTAAGATTTGTTGTTTAATTAATTGTTGCGTTAAGGTAGAGCCACCAGAAACTCCTGAACTAGACGATACAGCTTCTTGGAGTAGTGCACGAACGAGTGCTTTTGGAACAATTCCATTATGCTGATAGAAATAACTATCTTCTGTTGCAACAATTCCATCTTTAACATATGGAGAAATTTTATCCAGTGTTGTTACTAAACGAACTTCATCACTTGTAACATCAGAAATTTTTTCACCATCTTGATAATAGAAACTTGAAACTAAATTCAGATTCGTAATCGCATCTGCCATTTCTTCTTGTGTTAAAGGTTTTTCATTGGCAGTTAAACTTGCAAAATATCCTAAACCAATACCCGCACCAAAAATTCCTAATAAAATACATCCACATAAAAGGATAAATAATAGATTTTTGATAACGGAGAAACTCACATTAAAGATAAAACGTAAGTTTTTTTGCAAGGGTTGATTCCAAAAATTCAAGAATTCTTTTGAAACTTCTCGAAAGTTATTTGAATTTGGCATACTTTCAACTCTTTTCTTTTTAAGTATAATATCAGCCATATTATATCAAATAATTCAAGAAAACGCTAATTTCTTTATAAAATAAGGGTTTTAAGAGGGAAAAGTGGAAATTTGAATAAAAAAATTAGGGTGTAAAGAAAAAATACTTTACAACTGATTTTTTTTCTGATAATATATCTAACTGTGAGATGAAAACATGGAGGTGTAAAAAAATGGCAGTTAAAATTCGTTTAAAACGTATGGGATCTAAGAAAAATCCTTTCTACCGTGTAGTAGTTGCAGATTCACGTTCTCCACGTGATGGACGTTTCATTGAAACAGTTGGTACTTACAACCCAGTTGCAAACCCAGCACAAGTTTCAATCAACGAAGAATTAGCATTAAAATGGTTAGCTAACGGAGCTCAACCTTCAGATACTGTTCGTAACTTATTATCACAACAAGGTATCATGAAGAAATTCCACGAATCAAAGTTTTCTAAGTAATTTTTCTCATCGAGATAATTCGGTAAAGAGGTGAAAAGAATGCCTGATATTCGTGAATTAATTTTAGCAATCGTTCAACCATTGGTTGATTTTCCAGATAATGTAACAATTGAAGTTGCAGAATCAGATGAATTTTTAGAATACACATTACGTGTGAATTCTGAAGATATTGGACGTGTTATTGGAAAACAAGGACGTGTTGCTCGTGCAATTCGTACAATTGTTTATAGTATTCGCACTAGAAACCAAAAACGTGTTCGTTTAAGCATTGAAAACAATGACTAGAAAAAAGTTCAACAATTTCGCTTAGGAGTTGTTGAACTTTTTTTATACCTTCCGCTCAAAATGGATTTTGTTTGCAATTTTGTTTGCTTCTCACGTATGATAACAGTAATGAATTGTGAGGAGGAAGTAGAAAAGATGTCACAATATTTTAAAGTAGGAAAAATTGTTAATACACAAGGATTAAAAGGGGAAGTTCGTGTAATTTCTACAACGGACTTTGCAGAAGATCGCTATCAAAAAGGGGTAGAATTAGCTTTATTTAGAGATGGTGAGTTTGAAAAATTACTTACGATTAAAAGCCACCGACGCCATAAAAATTTTGATTTATTAACATTTGAAGATCATCCTCGAATTGAAGATGTGGAAGGCTATAGAGATTGTTTATTAAAAGTGTCAAGCGATGCTTTAGAAGAATTAGAAGAAGATGAACTATATTATCATGAAGTAGTTGGTTTAGAGATTATTACAGATGAAGGAGAACATTTAGGAAAAGTATCTGAGATTTTATCTCCAGGCTCCAATGATGTATGGGTTGTAAAACAAAAAGGGAAGAAAGATTTGTTAATTCCATTTATCGAACCAGTTGTTTATAAAATCGATAAAGAAAATAAGCAAGCTTTTATTCATGTATTAGAAGGGTTGTTTGACTAAAATGAGAATCGATGTCTTAACATTATTCCCTGAAATGTTTGCTCCAATGGAACAATCGATGATGAAGAGAGCTATTGAGAAAGAAAAAATTACATTTGATACGATTGATTTTAGAGACTTTGCATTTCATAAGCACAATCGAGTAGATGATTATGTCTTTGGTGGAGGAGCCGGTTTATTATTAAAAGTTGAACCGATTGACCGTGCATTAAAAGATTTAGAACAGAGAACTCCGGAAACTAAAAAGAGAGTGATTTTACTAGATCCAGCAGGGAAGAAATTTAGCCAATCTGATGAAGAAGAATTAGCAAAGGGAGAACAATTAGTTTTTATTTGCGGTCATTACGAAGGATATGATGAACGTATTAGAATGCTCGAAACAGATGAATATTCTATTGGAGACTTTGTGTTAACGGGTGGAGAATTAGGAGCTATGGTGATGATTGATGCGACGGTTCGATTAATTCCAGATGTACTTGGCAATTACGAATCAGCTATTGGGGATTCTCATTCGATGGGATTATTAGAGCATCCTCAGTATACTCGTCCACGAGAATATGAAGGAATGGAAGTTCCAGAAGTATTATTTAGTGGAAATCATGCCAAAATTGCAACTTGGCAGAAAAAAGAATCCTTAAGAAGAACGTATCAAAGAAGACCCGATTTATTAGAAAGTTATTCATTAGATAAAGAAGAAGAAAAGTTACTACAAGAAATTATT
This sequence comes from uncultured Granulicatella sp., assembly GCF_963528195.1. Lineage (GTDB taxonomy): Bacteria > Bacillota > Bacilli > Lactobacillales > Aerococcaceae > Granulicatella. Next base: position 27,086 of record NZ_CAURVN010000005.1, on the reverse strand, counting down.
CAAGAAGAGAGTATGAATGAGAAATAATCGAATAACGATGTAGTACAAATAGTTCATTAAAAGTTGGAAAATAGATTTGGTATTCCTTAGATGATTTACATGTATTATCCTTATATTGTATGACTTTAGAACACTAAAAAAATTTAAAAAAGTAAAGTGAAAATACTTTACAACTAATCATATCTGTGATAAACTCTCAAAAGTGGATAGGAGACTATCCATATAAAACGATATTCCGCTGGTTGGACATTCGGCCAAATCATGAATGTTTGTTGGAAGGAGAAAAAAACATGAGCAAATTAATCGATAGCTTAACACAAGAACAATTACGTTCTGATATTCCTTCATTCCGTCCTGGGGACACTGTACGTGTTCACGCTAAGGTAGTTGAAGGAACTCGTGAGCGTATCCAAATCTTCGAAGGTGTTGTTATTAAACGTCGTGGTGCTGGTATCAGCGAAACTTATACAGTACGTAAAGTTTCTAACGGTGTTGGTGTGGAACGTACATTCCCATTACACACTCCACGTGTAGCACAAATCGAAGTAGTTCGTTACGGTAAAGTTCGTCGTGCTAAATTATATTACTTACGTAACTTACGTGGTAAAGCAGCGCGTATCCAAGAACGTCGTCGTTAATAGAAAGACAAAACCCCTTGAGCAATCAAGGGGTTTCTTTTTATACATTTTAATTGTATGGAATAAAAATATCTCCATATTCATTAGTTGGTTTGAAAATTGTTGCAATAAATCTAAAGAATGCAATAATTGAAGGAATGAATGTCCAAGAAAATAAAATTGAAAGAATTCCTTTTAAATTTTTCCCTTCATAAAAATAATGAATTCCAAATCCACCTAAAAAGAACATTAACACTAATAAAATAACTTTATTCACATATCTGCCAGGAATGTATCCACGATTATTATTTGGATCATAAGAGTAGTTTGCCATCTTGAGTTCACCTCACTTTTATTTTTAGTTATCGTAACATAGAGTGAATATACAAGCAATTATTAAAATAAAAAAATAAATCCCTTCATCTTTTACGACGAAGGGATATTTCTATAATTGATAAAAAATTCCAATTAAAATTGTTAATAATGTCGCGTACCAATAGAAATAGGTGCTAATTCTACTTGGTTTTGCAGTTCTCTTTAAAAGAATATGGTATAGTATTGGAATAATTCCACTGATACCAATAAGAATTAATGCAAATAATGAAAAATGTGTTCCTACTACATAAAAACTAATTGGATAAGCAATTAACCAGCATAAGTTAAAAATAAGAGATAAAAACATACTCCAAACAGGATAGTCTAGTTTCTCAGGATTATGTCGTTCAACTGATTTTTGTTTAAACTGTATCATACTAATTCCAAAGATTGCATAGCATAAAAATACTTGGAAAATACTATTTGGAATTTGATTTGTAATTGTATAATACATTAAAAAGTTTCCAACTGTGAATTTTGCTAAAGCATTCAATAGTACATGATATGCATATGCAGGATGATTTGATTGTAAATGGAAAATCCAACTATGATTTACTCCGACAACTAAAGCTGCAATAATTCCAATTCGAATTCCAAAAGTTTGTACAAAATAAACAATTGGTAGCAGTAATAAAAAATTTGTTAAGAGTAGTACAACGGATTGCCCACGTTTTGGAACTTTATAAAATTTAGAATACATCATTTCTTGTAAGTTAATGATAAACAAGAAAAAATATAATACGAGTAAGCCAGAAAGTGGAATAGCATTTGTTTTAATGGCTAGGAAAAAACCTAAAAATGAATAACTGATTGGAGCTAACAATATACCCCATAATGGATTTGTCAATTGCTTCATATAAGGTATTTCTGGATGTACCATAGAATTTGCGGACATATAAATTACCTCGAAAATACTTTTTTATTTTCATGATAGGTAAATTAATCTAGCTTGTCAAGCAATATTTAAACGATTTCATGACATTTTCACAAAATAAATGTATAAAAAAGAGAAATAATACTAGGAATTTTTAAAAATAATGCTATAATGGTTTAGTCTTAAAAAAATATGATATTCCCGAGAGGATACACAACGTGTAGATGCCTTGTAACCGGAATTGAATGGGGGAAAAACAATGGAAAAAATTTTATTTACATCGGAGTCAGTTACAGAAGGACATCCCGATAAAATCGCAGACCAAATTAGTGATGGAGTATTAGATGCTATTTTAGCTCAAGATCCAACCGCTCGTGTGGCTTGTGAAACAGTCGTTAATACAGGTTTAGTCGTATTAGTTGGTGAAATTACAACAACAGCAACAGTCGATTATCAACAAATTGCAAGAGATACCATTCGTAAAATTGGTTATGCTGATCGTAAGTATGGCTATGATGCGGATAGTGTTGCCGTAATGGTTTCTTTAGATAAACAATCACCTGACATTGCAATGGGGGTTAATGATGCTTTAGAAACTCGTGGACAACAAGAAGAGTTTGGTGCTGGAGACCAAGGGTTAATGTTTGGTTTTGCAACAAATGAAACAGATACTTACTTACCAATGCCAATTTACCTAAGTCATCAATTAGCTTATCAATTAGCAAAAGTTCGTAAAGAAAAACAATTAGATTATTTAGGACCAGATGGTAAAGTTCAAGTAACTGTTGAATATACAACAGACCATAAAGTAAAACGTATTGATACGATTGTTGTCAGTACACAACATGATGAAGAAATTTCTCAAGAACAAATTCATCGTGATATTTTAGAGTATGTTGTCAAACCAGTTGTACCAAGTGAATTATTAGATGATGAAACACGTTATTTCATTAATCCAACAGGAAAATTCGTAATTGGTGGACCGGTTGGAGATTCTGGATTAACAGGACGTAAAATTATCGTAGATACTTACGGTGGATATGCTCGTCATGGTGGAGGAGCATTCTCAGGAAAAGATGCAACAAAAGTTGACCGTTCTGCAAGTTATGCTGCACGTTATATTGCTAAAAATGTAGTAGCTGCAGGTTTAGCAGATAAATGTGAAATCCAATTAGCTTATGCAATTGGGGTAGCTCAACCAGTATCGATTTCTGTGGATACTTTTGGAACAAATCATGTTTCAGAAGAAAACTTAATTGCTGCGATTCGTAAAGTATTCAAGTTAACTCCAAAAGGAATTATTGAAACATTACAATTACGTAGACCAATTTACCAACAAACTGCTGCTTACGGACATTTTGGACGTAAAGATGTAGACTTACCATGGGAACAATTAGATAAAGTAGAGGCTTTAAAAGCTGAATTCTAATAAAAAAACGATTATAACATTTGAGTTATAATCGTTTTTTTACTATTTATAATTCATAACAGTCATTGCAAATTGGAATACAATTACGCCTAATGTTGCTAATAACATAAACCATACAACAACACGAGTGATTTTTTCCATTGTTGAAAGATTACGTTTTTGTTTTTTACTTGGTTTTCTTGACACTAATATCTCTCCTTTAATTTGAATCATAGTTAGTTTACATGAATTAGAGCAAATACTCAAGTAGTATTGTCAATGAAAACTTGCTTTTTATGCAAATAGCTTTCCTAATATTGTAAATTTTGGTATGATATGTAAGTAAATTAAATTAATTATTGGAGGAATTTTAAATGTCAAAACAACAAATTGGTGTCGTTGGTATGGCAGTAATGGGTCGTAATTTAGCTTTAAATATTGAAAGTCGTGGATATTCGGTTTCAATTTTTAACCGTTCATCTTCAAAAACAGATGAAGTTATTGCATTACATCCAGACAAAAAATTAGTTCCAACTTATACAGTGGAAGAATTTGTAGCTTCATTAGAAAAGCCAAGAAGAATTTTATTAATGGTTAAAGCTGGGGAAGCAACAGATAAAACTATTCAAAGTTTATTACCACATTTAGATAAAGGTGATATTTTAATTGATGGGGGAAATACATTCTTCAAAGATACAATGCGTCGTAATGAAATGTTAGCTAATTCTGGCATTAACTTTATCGGTACAGGAGTTTCTGGTGGAGAAGAAGGAGCATTAAAAGGTCCTGCAATTATGCCTGGTGGTCAAAAAGATGCGTATGATTTAGTAGCACCAATCTTAGAAGAAATTGCTGCTAAAGCTGATGATGGAGCACCATGTGTAACTTATGTTGGTCCAAATGGAGCAGGTCATTATGTAAAAATGGTTCATAACGGAATTGAATATGGTGATATGCAATTAATCGCTGAAAGTTATGATATTTTACGACGTGTAGGTGGATTATCAGTAGAAGAAACTGCAGAAGTATTCAAATCTTGGAATACTGGTGAATTAGATAGTTACTTAATTGAAATTACTGCTGATATTTTAACGAAAAAAGATCCAGAAACAGGTAAACCAATGGTTGAAGTGATTATGGATACTGCTGGTAATAAAGGGACTGGTAAATGGACTTCTCAAAGTGCGTTAGATTTAGGTGTGCCACTTCCATTAATTACAGAATCAGTATTTGCACGTTATATTTCTACATTAAAAGAAGAACGTGAAATTGCTAGTAAAGAATTATCTCCAATTAAAGTTCCTGAATTATCTAATACTGAAAAACAAGCGTTAATCGAATCAGTTCGTAAAGGTTTGTATTTCTCTAAAATTATGAGTTATGCGCAAGGATTCGCTCAAATGCGTGTAGCAAGTGAAGAGTTTGATTGGAACTTAAATTATGGGGAAATTGCGAAAATTTTCCGTGCTGGATGTATTATTCGTGCTCAATTCTTACAAAAAATCACAGATGCATTTGAACGTGATCCAGAATTGAAAAACTTATTATTAGATAAATACTTCTTATATGTAACAGAATCTTATCAAGAAGCCGTTCGTGAAGTTGTTGTGACAGCTGTTCAAGCAGGAATTCCTGTTCCAACATTCTCAAGTGCATTAGCTTACTATGATTCTTATCGTTCAGAAGTTTTACCAGCTAACTTAATTCAAGCGCAACGTGACTACTTTGGTGCACACACTTATAATCGTGTGGACAAACCAGGAGTTTTCCATTTCGAATGGGCGCAAGAACGTGAGATCGAACAATAATAACCATGATTTTAATAAGACTAGTCTATAGTAGCCAGGACGCAAGCAGCCAGCGAAGCTGTCTCATTGCTAAATTTCGAGCCTAGGTCTCGAAATTTCCTGTACTAGAAGCCAAGAGGCTTCTAGTACTGGGGCTACTATGGACAGTCTTTTCTGTTTCTTCATTCATGAATGAGGAGACGTAATTTCTAATAATAAAAAAAGCATCTCCCTTGAGATGCTTTTTTTATTGATGTTCTTGTGGTGCAGTTTTAGTTGGTTTCATAAAGACATGTTGAATGAATACAATTCCACATGAAACTAAAACTCCAACAATAACTGCATTTGTAAAGTTATATGGAGATTGTGCTAATGCTGAGCCTAAATAATAGGTTACTTGACTTAAAATAAATCCCCAAACAAAAGTTACGAGGTATTTCATTTCGACACCTTCTTTCATTTTCATTATAGTCAATCCTACTAATTCATACAAGTAAAATTTCTTAAACTTGCATGAATCAAATTGTTTAAAAAACAACATCACAATATTTGTACAAAATTCTATTCAGCCGTTATAATGAATGAGAAGAAATGATAGAAAGGATTCATTATGACATTTACGATTTTACAAGTTACTAGTGGCTATAGCTTACTGAGAAGTACCATTGATTTATATAAATATGTAATGACTGCTAAGTCATTAGGGTATCAAAAATTAGCCTTAACTGATGAAGGTGTCTTACATGGGGCAATTGAATTTTATAATTTATGCCGTAATCAAAATATTGAACCCATTATTGGTTGTGTATTCCAATATAAGCAATGGAGAAATGCAGAAGTTTTATCTCCAATGATTGTTTATGCAAAAGATGAAATAGGTTATCAATCATTAATCGAATTATCAACTCAATATCAACAAACAAAATTTGTTTCAAAAGATATGGAAAAAATCATAAAAGAATCTTCCGAGCATATACAAATAGTATTCCCACAAGAAAATAGTGAATGGGCATTGGAATGTTCGAATGGAGAAGTAGCTTTTCAACGTTGGTTGTTCGAAGCTGAAGAGCGTTATTTTCCAAATATTCATCTTGGTACTGAATCAAACCAAATTTTACCAATTCCTCTAGAAGAATTAGAAGTATGGGGACAAGATTTTTCGATGAAACTTCTTCCTTTTGTTAAAACTTTCTATTTAAAAGCTGAGGATGATTTTAGTTATCGAGTATTAAAAGCTATTGGAGATGGTGAAACACTAAGTACGACTCAAGCAGAAGTGAGTGGACAATACTATTTACAAGATGAGAAGACATTAACGCAACAATGGTCAACTATATTAAACGGAAAATTAGTTCGTCAATTACAAGCGTTTGTTGATTCTATTAAATGGGAACTTCCAAAGAATGAATTATTACTTCCAAAATTTCAAACACCAGAAGGTAAATCAAGTCAGGAATATTTACAAGAAATTTGTCAGCAATCTTTAAAAGACAAAGAATTAGTAAAAGATGAGTATCAATCTCGACTAAATTATGAATTGTCCATTATTCATCAAATGGGATTTGACGATTATTTCCTAATTGTATGGGATATTATGAAATATGCTCATGAAGCAGGCATTCAAACAGGTCCTGGACGTGGTTCGGCGGCGGGCTCATTAGTATCTTATTTATTGAATATCACTAAAGTTGATCCAATTGAGTATCAATTATTATTTGAACGTTTCTTAAATCCAGAACGATATACAATGCCGGATATCGATTTAGATTTTCCGGATAATCGAAGAGAAGCTATCCTAGAATATGTTCGAAGAAAATATGGGGAAATTCATGTTGCACAAATTGCGACGTTTGGAACTTTTGGAAGTAAACAAGCATTGAGAGATGTATGCCGTGTGTTAGGGCTAACAACAGTTCAAGCGGGAGAATGGTCTAAAGCTATTCCAAATCAACTAGGGATTAATCTGAAAACAGCTTATGAACAGTCAAAAAAATTACAAACATTAGTTTCGAGAAGTCCAAAAAATCAATTGATATTTGAGACAGCTTGTCGAATTGAAGGATTACCTCGACATCTATCAACCCATGCTGCTGGTGTAGTATTATATGATAAACCGTTAACGGATGTCATTCCTTTAATCTATAAAGACCAACAAATGCCAATAACGCAATATACAATGAAGTATGTCGAACAAATTGGATTGTTAAAAATGGACTTTTTAGGTTTAACGAATTTATCGATTTTACATGATTCAATTGAATTAACAAAATTAATTTATCAACATGAAATTATTTTAAATGAAATTCCATTAGATGACGAGAAGAGTCTCGAATTATTCCAAATGGCTGATACAAATGGAATATTCCAATTTGAATCAGATGGGATTCGTCGAGTGCTGAAAAAACTTCGACCAACAAATTTAGAAGATATTGCTGCTGTGAATGCTTTATACCGACCTGGTCCTATGGAGCAAATTGACACCTTTATTAAACGCAAGCATGGACAAGAAGTTGTAAAATATCCTCATCCAATTTTAGAGTCAATTCTTCAATCGACATATGGTGTCATGGTCTATCAAGAACAAGTTATGCAAGTAACTTCTCAAATGGCAGGATTTACATTGGGACAAGCAGATATTTTAAGACGAGCTATTGGGAAAAAAGATGCCAAAGTGATTGAAACAGAAAAAGCTCATTTTATTGAAGGAGCAATCGGAAAAGGGATTGATGTAGCTAGTGCGACAGAAGTGTATCAATATATCGAGAGATTTGCGAATTATGGGTTTAACCGTTCGCATGCATTTGCGTATTCGTTATTAGCGTACCAATTAGCATATTTTAAAGCGCATTATCCACGTGCATTTTATACAGCTATTTTAAGATTTGTCGGAGATCGTTCTCCAAAATTACAAACTTATTTTATAGAAGCAAAACAAAGGGGAATTTCGATTAAAAATCCATCGATTAATACAAGTGTAGGCGATTATACTGCAACAATAGATGGAATTTTTATTGGATTAAATGCCATTAAAGGGTTAAGAAGAGATTTCATTCAAGAAATTCTTATTCTACGTAAAAAAAATGGTCCATTTATTGACTTTATGGATTTTGCATTTAGAATTGGTAAAAGATTTTGTAAAAAAGAAGCCTTAGAGGCTTTAATTGATGCAGGAGCTTTTGATGAATTAGGAAAAAATCGAGCGACATTACGAGCAACTATTGATGCCGTGATTGAAAGTGTGAAATTTCATGGAAGTAATCTTTCTTTAGAATTAAATGAAGAGATGTATCCGAAATATTTTGAAGAAGAAGATAGTAATATTATTGAAAAAATTGAACGAGAAATTGCTGTATTAGGATTTCCAGTTTCTGCTTTTCCAACAGAACCTTATGAAATTTTATATAAAGAACAGAAAGCTGAAAAAATTTCTAATATTTATGAATCAAAACCAGTTTCCGTATTAGGTTTACTCAAAAATATTCGTAAGACTCGTACAAAAAAAGGTGAACCTATGGCATTTGGGACGATTCAGGATGAAACGGGTGAAATGGAATTTGTTGTCTTTTCCGAAGTATATCCTATAGTATTTTCAATGTTAGAAGAAAATGAATTAGTTTTACTAAAAGGAAAAACAAGAAAAAATTTGCAATCTAAGTGGCAAGTACAAGTTCAACAAGTATTAAGTTTGTTTGAAGTAGAAGGATTAGCACAAGCGGCTTCTATAAAGTGCTATATAAAAATCACAGAAAATTTACAAAATAAAGAAGTATTTGATCAAATTAGAAATGTTATCATTAATAATCCAGGGGATACAACGGTTCTTTTATATATCGAGAGTAAAGATCAGGTTCTAAAAATGAATTTTAACTCTGGAATAGTTGTCGATGCTGAGACTTTAAAAGCCTTTTCTAACATTGTCGGAGAAGAAAATGTAAAAATTATAAAATAAAAACCTTTTCATTAATGAAAACAAAAGACATTTCTGTAGAAAAGTGTTAAAATGAGAAAAGAATTGGATGAGTTCCAAAAAAAATTTAAGAGGTGAATAGCTTGAAACGTATTGCTGTTTTAACAAGTGGTGGAGATGCACCAGGTATGAATGCTGCAGTTCGTGCCATCGTTCGTAAAGGAATTTATGAAGGATTTGAAGTCTATGGAATTAACTATGGATTTGCAGGATTAGTAGCAGGAGACATCCGTAAAATGGAAGCTTCTGATGTAGGAGATATGATTGGTCGTGGAGGTACTTTCTTATATTCTGCACGTTATCCTGAATTTGCTCATCGTGAAGGTCAAGAAAAAGGAATCGAACAATTGAAAAAATTCGGTATCGAAGGTTTAGTTGTTATTGGTGGAGATGGAAGTTACCAAGGTGCTGTAGCTTTAACAAAATTAGGATTCCCAACGATTGGTGTTCCAGGAACAATCGATAATGATATTCCAGGTACAGATTATACAATTGGTTTTGATACAGCGATTAATACTGTATTGGATTCAGTAGACCGTTTAAGAGATACTGCAACAAGTCACGTTCGTACATTTATTGTTGAAGTAATGGGACGTAATGCAGGGGATATTGCTTTATGGACTGGTATCGGAAGTGGAGCAGAACAAATTTTAATCCCTGAGCAAAAATTTGACATTGCTGAAGTTGCAAAAGAATTAAAACGTGGTCGTTTAAATGGTAAAAAACACACAATTATTCTTTTAGCTGAAGGAGTAATGAGTGGTGAGGAATTTGCTAAGAAATTATGGGAATATGATGATGATTTCCATACTCGTGTAACAGTATTAGGACACGTTCAACGTGGTGGTTCACCAACTGCTCGTGACCGTGTATTAGCAAGTCGTTTAGGTGCAAAAGCTATCGACCTATTAAAAGAAGGCGTTGGTGGAGTTTGCGTTGGTGTTCGTGGCGAAGAAGTTGTTTATAATGACATCGTAGAAACATTAGCAAATGGAAAACATGTACCAAACTTAGAATTATATCAATTAAATAAAGAAATTTCATTTTAATTAAGGAGTTATTTTTTATGAAAAAAACTAAAATTGTATGTACAATTGGACCAGCAAGTGAATCAATTGAAAAATTAACAGCATTAGCAGAAGCAGGAATGAACGTATCACGTTTAAACTTCTCTCATGGTGACCATGAAGAACATTTAGCACGTATTAATAACATCAAAAAAGTACGTCAAGAAACTGGTAGAATGATTGCTATCTTATTAGATACAAAAGGACCAGAAATTCGTACACATGATATGGAAGGTGGAGCTTTAGAATTCTTCACTGGTGATGTATTACGTATTTCAATGACTCAAGTTTTAGGAACTAAAGAAAAAATTTCTATTACTTATCCAGAATTAATCGATGATGTTCAAGTTGGATCTACTATCTTAATCGATGATGGTTTAGTAGGTTTAACAGTTACTGAAATTGACCATGCAAATGGTGAAATCGTAACAGTAGTAAATAACAGTGGTGTTGTTAAAAACAAAAAAGGTGTTAACGTTCCAGGCGTAAGCACTAAATTACCAGGAATCACTGAAAAAGATAGAGCAGATATCATCTTCGGTATTGAAAATGATATTGACTATATCGCAGCAAGTTTTGTTCGTCGTGCATCTGACGTTCAAGAAATCAGAGATTTATTAGAAGAACACAATGCAACTCATATTCAAATCATTCCAAAAATTGAAAACCAAGAAGGTATTGACAACATTGATGAAATCTTAGCTTTATCTGATGGTTTAATGGTTGCTCGTGGAGACATGGGTGTTGAAATTCCTGCAGAGGAAGTTCCAATCGTTCAAAAAGCTTTAATTAAGAAATGTAATGCTTGTGGTAAACCAGTAATCACAGCTACACAAATGTTAGATTCAATGCAACGTAACCCACGTCCAACTCGTGCGGAAGCAGGGGACGTAGCGAACGCTATCTTTGATGGTACAGATGCTGTAATGTTATCTGGTGAATCAGCAGCAGGGGACTACCCAGTAGAAGCTGTTAAAACAATGGCAAGCATTTGTGTACGTACTGAACGTGAATTACGTGGACAGGATAAATTCAAACTAAAAGCCTATGATGCAACAGATGTAGCTGAAGCGATTGCTCGTTCAGTAGCTCATACAGCTAAAAACTTAGAAATTAAAACAATCGTTGCAGCAACTCAATCAGGACATACTCCAAAAATGATTTCTAAATATCGTCCAAGTGCGAATATTATGGCTGTGACATTCTCTGAACGTCAACAACGTAGTTTAGCATTAGTATGGGGTGTTCAACCTTACGTAATTGAAAAACCAGCTTCAACAGATGAAATGTTCAAGCTTGCAAATGATATCGTATTAGAAAAAGGATTTGCTGAAAAAGGAGAATTATTAATTCTTACTGCAGGTCTAAAAATTGGAGAAACAGGTTCAACAAATATGTTGAAGGTCCAAAAAACATTTTAATATTTGAAATAGACCTTTCTATATAGTAGTAAAGGACGGCAGCAGACTCGCTAAGCGAGTCTCATGCCTAAATTTCGAGCCTAAGGTCTCGAAATTTCCTAGCAAAAGTTGCCAATCTGGCAACTTTTGCGCTTACTACTATGAAAGGTCTTTTCTATTTTGACGGATAATTATGAGAGAGCGTATTGAGAGTAGTTTCTTATAGTAAAAGTCGTAAAGGATGGTGGCAACTTTTGCGCTTACTACTATGAAAGGTCTTTTCTATTTTGATGGATAAATATGAGAGATCGTTTTGGGAGCTGACTTTTCTATAATAGCGAAGGACGGTAGCAGCCTCGCAAAAGAGAGTCTCATGCTTATACTGCTATGGAAAGTCTTTTTTAAAATTAAAAAAACTCTTCGTTTCAAAAACAAAGAGTTTATCATTGATAGATTATTAAAAAATTCGATTACGATAAAGGCTGACTACTTTTCCTAATATTGTTACATTAGGTAAGATGATTGGATCTAATTGATCATTTTCTGGTTCTAAGCGGATGTGATCAGATTCTCTATAAAATCTCTTACATGTAGCAGTATCTTCTTCGGTCATTGCAATCACAATTTCACCATTAGAAGCAGTGGATTGTTTTCGAACAATAACAGAATCACCATCAAAAATACCAGCGTTAATCATACTGTCTCCTTTAATGGTTAACATGAATAAATCTTCTGCATCTTGTTGCAAATCTGGTGGGATAGGGAAGAATCCATTTGCCTCTTCAATTGCTAAAATAGGAGCACCTGCAGTAACGGTTCCCAACATAGGAATAGCAGTGGCAGTAGCGCCAATTGTTTTTAGTCCAAATTGTGTTAATTCAATCGCTCTAGGTTTACTAGGGTCTCGTTGAATATATCCATTTTTTTCTAAACGAGAAAGGTGTCCGTGTACAGTCGATGTTGAAGAAAGTCCAACAGCATTACAAATTTCTCGAACAGTTGGTGGATAACCATGTTCTTTAACTTCTTCATATATAAAACGTAAAACATCGATTTGTTTTGAATCTTTTCCATTTGACATTGTATCACCTTCTCTATTTCTTTTACGTAATCATAGCACAAATTGATTACTAAATCAAACAAATGTTCGTATGATAGAATGTTTTCTTTTTATGCAAATAATGGTATGATAAGAGAGTAATTACAGAATTTTAGAAAGGAAGTCTTATATGTTAGATCCTAAAAAGATCGAAAGAATAAATGAATTAGCTCGTAAGAAAAAAACAGTTGGATTAACTCAAGTTGAACAAGATGAACAATTGTTATTACGTCAAGAATATTTAGAATCATTCCGTGGAGGAATGAGAAATCATATTGAAGGGTTAAAAATTGTTGATGAAGAAGGAAACGATGTAACTCCTGAAAAATTGAAACAAATTCAAAGAGAAAAAGGATTACATAATCGTAACGAAGAATAGTTTTTAATTAAAATAGTGAATTAATAAAATAATCATTTGAATAGGAGTGTTAATATGTTTGATAAAGTAGATCAGTTAGCAGTAGATACGATTCGTACTATGAGTGTGGATGCCATTCAAGCCGCAAATTCTGGACATCCAGGGTTACCAATTGGTGCTGCTCCAATGGCTTATGTATTGTGGTCAAAATATTTAAAAGTAAATCCAAAACAATCTAAATGGGTCGATCGTGATCGATTTGTTTTATCAGGTGGACATGGTTCAGCGCTCTTATATTCATTATTACATTTATCTGGCTATCAAGTTTCAATTGAAGATGTTAAAAATTTCCGTCAATTTAATAGTAAAACTCCAGGTCACCCAGAAGTGGGTCATACACATGGAGTAGAAGCAACAACTGGACCTTTAGGTCAAGGATTTGCGAATGGTGTAGGAATGGCAATGGCTGAAGCGCATCTTGCTGCAACTTATAATCGTCCAGGATTTCCAATTGTAGATCACCATACTTATGTGATGTGTGGGGATGGAGATTTAATGGAAGGTATTTCTTATGAAGCAACTTCATTAGCAGGTACTTTAAAATTAAATAAATTAATTGTATTATATGATTCAAACGATATTACATTAGATGGTGAATTATCAAAATCATTCAATGAAAGTGTAAAAGATCGATTTATCGCCCAAGGTTGGAATTATATTCGTGTTGAAGACGGTAATGATTTAGATGAAATTGCAGAAGCTATTGAGGAAGCGCAAGGTGAAACTGAAAAACCGACTTTAATTGAAGTGAAAACGATTATTGGATATGGTGCTCCAAACCAAGGAACAAATAAAGTTCATGGTGCTCCTTTAGGAGAAGAGGGTATCAAAATTATGAAGCAAAATTATGGCTGGGAGTATGCACCTTTTGCAGTTCCAGAAGAAGTAGCTCGTAGATTTGATAAATTATTAGTTCAAACTGGAGAAACGGATTATCAAGAATGGCAAGAGTTGTTTGAGGCATATCGTAAAGAATATCCTGAATTAGCGAAACAATTCGAAGAAGCTTTTTCTGGAAAAGTTGAAGTGGATTGGAAAGAAATTTTACCAAAATATGAATTTAATAGTCCAGCAAAAGCTTCTCGTGTCACAAGCCAAGAAGTTATTCAAGAATTAGGAAAACATATTCCATCATTCTGGGGTGGCTCAGCTGATTTATCTTCTTCAAATAACACAATGAATAAAGCAGATACTGATTTTGAAGTAGGAAATTATGCTGGACGTAATATTTGGTTTGGTGTACGTGAATTTTCAATGGGTGCAGCACTAAATGGTATTTTATTACATGGTGGTACAAGAGGATATATTGGTACATTCTTTGTATTTGCAGATTATGTGAAACCAGCTATGCGTGTAGCTGCATTATCTAAATTACCTACCATTTATGTTTATACGCATGATTCTATTGCTGTTGGGGAAGATGGTCCAACTCATGAACCAATTGAGCAATTAGCAGGATTCCGTGCAACTCCAAATACAAATGTCTTTAGACCAGCAGATGGAAATGAAGTAGCTGCAGCATGGAAAACAGCTTTAGAAGATACTACTAGACCATCTTTATTAGTCTTATCAAGACAAAATCTTCCAGTATTAGAACATTCATTGGAATTAGCTTTTGATGGAGTTGATAAAGGGGCATATGTTGTGAGTCCACAAGAAGGGGAAGTTCCAGAAGGAATTCTTATCGCAACTGGTTCTGAAGTGAATTTAGCAGTAGAAGCTCAAAAAGTTTTACGAGAAACAGGACATGATGTTTCAGTTGTGTCAATGCCAGCGATGAATCGTTTTGAAGAACAATCAAAAGAATATCAAGAAGCAGTATTACCAAGTTCAGTTCGCAAACGTGTTGCAATTGAAATGGGTGCAAGCTTAGGATGGCATCGTTATGTAGGATTCGATGGTGAATTAGTAACGATTGATAAATTCGGGGCATCTGGTAACGGAAATACTGTTATGAAAGAATATGGATTTACTGTAGAAAATGTAGTGGCAACTTATTTATCCTTAATTTAATAGAATAAATAGGAATGGACTTCTCTGATGTAGTAGATAACGATGTCAGAGAGGTCTTTTTTTATTGTAATAAGATGATAAAAATGAATAAAAAGAATTATTCCTGCAGAAGAGGGAAAATGTTTTATTTTTATTAAAAAATTAACAAATAAAGCATATTTTTGAGTGTTTAGAGTATTATTCTTACTTTTTTTGTTCTATAATGAACATTTGAAGAAGCAATTTTATGCTTAAAAATAGATTTGTAAGAATCAGAAATAAATACGTTTCTTTGAAAACTGTTTTACTGACATTCTATGATAGATAAGTAATTTCTATATGATAAAAGTTGATAAAAAGTTTACAATTTATATAAGAAGGGATGAAGGAAATCTTAGGGGGAGATAATTTGATCGATATTCATTCGCATATTATTTTTGGAGTCGATGACGGACCACAGACAATCGAAGAGAGTAGAAGTCTTTTAATGGATGCTTATAATCAAGGTGTACGTACGATTGTTGCAACTTCACATCGTAGAATAGGAATGTTTGAAACATCTGAAGATACAATAGAAAAGAATTTTAAAAGTGTTCAAAAACTTTCTAAAGAAGTAGCATCAGATTTAACCGTTTTATACGGAGCAGAGATTTATTATTCTAGTGAATTAATGGATAAATTAGAGAAAAAGATGATTCCCAGTATAAATGGAAGCTCTTATGTGCTAATAGAGTTTAGTCAAAATGCAAAATTCTGGGAAATTAAAACAAGTTTAACAAATGTTTTAAGACTGGGATTTATTCCAGTTATTGCTCATGTAGAACGTTATCAATCTCTTGAGAATAATGAAAATTTTTTGAAAGAATTGATTAATATGGGTTGCTATGTTCAAATTAATAGTTCAAGTGTGTTAAAATATAAATGGTTTTTTGATAAAAATAGGTTGTTTAAGAAAAGAGCAAAGTATTTTTTAGATAGAGATTTAGTTCATTGTATAGCAAGTGATATGCATCATCTATTAAAGAGGCCATCTTATATGAAAGAAGCGTTTGAGATTATTTCTCATTCATATGGGCGAAAAAAAGCAAAAGAGTTATTTGTAGATAATCCTAATCGGATAGTTACGAATCAAATGATAGAATAAAATTAAATATTTTACGAATAGTATCGATGAGATGTTAATCATTGTAAAAGTTGTGAGATTACTATGAAAGAGGAAATTATGTGTGCTTATAGAATTATAAAAAGAGGGATTGATTTGTTTATAAGTATAGTATTATTAATACCAGTTATGTTGATTTGTAGTATTAGTGCTTTATTTATTATATTAGAAACAAAAGGAAATCCTTTGTACATCCAAGAAAGAGTTGGATTAAACGGAAAAAGATTTAAAATTTATAAACTAAGATCGATGTATTCAGATGCCGAAAAAGATGGTCATCAATGGGCTATGAAAAATGATGTTCGTATTACAAAAGTGGGTTATTTTATTCGAAAAACTCGAATTGATGAATTACCTCAATTAATGAATATTATTAAAGGCGATATGGCTATTATAGGTCCACGTCCAGAAAGACCTGAATTTATTAAAGAATTTTTACAAGAGATTCCAGATTTTAATGATCGTATAACGATAAAACCAGGAATTACAGGTTGGGCACAAGTCAATGGTGGGTATGAATTATCTCCCAAAGAAAAGTTGAAATATGATAAATATTATATAGAACATGAAAGTTTAAAATTAGATATTTTAATTTGGATAAAAACAGTACAAGTTGTTTTTACCGGAGATGGATCTAGGTAAAAAATTAAATAGAGGAGAACAATGAATGGATATTTTTAATAATATGACAAGATTTTATAGTCTTATTAAGTCGAAATTTATTTTTTTAATAAGTTTTATAATTTTAGGAGTAGGTTGTGTTACATTATATACCATTGTAGCTATTAAACCAGTATATAGTGTATCATCTACTCTTATTATGAAAAATATGAGTACGGAAAAAAATGATTCTCAAGTAATAGAATCTTTAAACTTGTTTCAAAGACAGGCAAAAACCTATTTAGAAATTGCAGCATTACCGCCTGTAAAGGAAGCAACTAATCAAGCGTTAGCACTTTCTCCTGAAGAATCATCTAAAATTAAGAGTGTTAAACTAACGAATGATTCAGGTTCGCAATTGATGACTTTAACAATACGAGCTACAGATAGAGAGCTGGCTGTTAATTATATTCAACAATATGTAAAACAATATAAAAAATTTACAGCAGAAAAATTTGGTCGGGATGATTTAGAAGTAGTAAGTGAGGCATTAGGAAGTTCAAAACCTGTTTATCCA
The DNA here is from genome assembly GCF_963528195.1 of uncultured Granulicatella sp. Taxonomy (GTDB): domain Bacteria; phylum Bacillota; class Bacilli; order Lactobacillales; family Aerococcaceae; genus Granulicatella. The sequence goes on along the minus strand of NZ_CAURVN010000005.1, from coordinate 9,743 downwards.
ATTTTATGGAAAAATATGTTCATATCTTTAATCGCTTTTACATTTATAGCTTTTAATATGATATTTTTCCGTTATATTTTAAGTGATTCCATTGATTCTTCTGAAGATTTGGAAGAATTAACAGGTGTTCCAACTTTAGGAATGATTCCTGAAATAGAGAAAAAAGGAAGAAGGTAGAAATATGCATATTGAAGTCATTCATAATAGTAAATCGATTGCATCGGAATCTTTCAGAACTTTACGAAGTAATATTCAATTTTCAAATTTTGGACAAAGTATTCAAACAATTGTTGTGACGAGTTCCAATCCTAATGAAGGAAAGAGTGAAGTGAGTATTAATCTTGTAGCTTCATTAGCTCAACAAGGAAAGAGAGTTTTATTAATTGATGCGGATATGAGAAAACCCACTCAACATAAAATTATTGAAGTTATGAATACTGAAGGATTGAGTAAGTTTTTATTACGCGAAACAGGTGCAGAGGCTATTCAACATTTAAATATTCTTGATGTAAAATTTGATGTTTTAACTTCAGGGCCTGTTCCGCCAAATCCTTCAGAAATGTTAGCTAGTATGGCGATGGAGCAAAGTATTAAAGCATTTGTAGAGTATTATGATTATGTCATTATTGATACACCACCTTTATTAGCAGCTACTGATGCACAAGTATTGGCGAGAATTGCAGATGCAACTTTATTAGTAGTTGATCCTAAACAAAGCAAACGTAGACAAATCGTAGAAGCTAAAAAAAGATTGGACAATGTTGGAGCTAGACTATTAGGAACAGTGATGAATAAATTAAAATTAACAGAAGGTAATAATTATTATTACTATTACAAATATTAGTTAGTGGAAGAGATAAGAAACACTAGGGAAGGAGTTCAAATGATTATCTATATTTTAATGTTTATGTACCTTACCTTGCTAGCGTTCTTATCTTTTTATTTTGAAGAGAGAAAAAGAGAGATAAACTTTCTCATTTTTCCAACCTTTATGTTCTTCTTACTTTTCGATGGGTTAAGAAAATCAAGTGTAGGAGGAGATTTGAGTGTTTATGTGTCAATTTTTGAACAAAATGCTTTAAAACTTCCAGAACTTTCTAAAATCTTTAAATCGAGATTTGAACTAGGCTATGTTTTCACTAATCAACTCATTCGTAGCTTGACTGAAAATTACTCGATATTACTCTTTATATTTGCTTTCCTAACATTATGGATATGGTTCTATGTATTAGATAAGTATTCTAAAAATGTGTATATGAGTTTAATTATTTATTTAAGCTCTTTAGGAATGTTTTTATATTCTTTATCAAATATTCGCCAAGGACTAGCAGTTGCTTTTGGTTTTTTAGGATTTTATTTTTTAACAGAAGAAAAGAAAATAAGAGGGATTCTTTTTGTATTATTAGCGCCACTATTTCATACTTCAGGAATTATTTGTATTCTATTGATCTTTATTAGAAAAATAAGACTAAGTTTGAAATATTATCCAGCTATTATATTAGGTTTTATAGCTTTATTTCCCTTTGTAAAATTAATTACGATTGCTATCATTAAATATTTTCCACAATATAATTCTTATTTAGAATCATCCTGGTTTTTAGATAGTAATAAGTGGGCTCCTCTATTACTAACAATTTTATATGTATTCGTTTTTATAATTGGAGAGATAATTTTAAATAAGCAAACCTTAACAACGGTAGAAGAATCCATTAGAACGTTATTTTTAGTTTATCTAGTGTTAACAGCTATGACGTTGCAAACAAGTCTTATTGGTCGATTTGCGCATTACTTTTCCCCATTTGTAGCATTGTATATTCCAATGGTGTTATCTAAAGTTTCACAAAGAAAAATAAAATGGATTTTGTTTTATGGGATTATTTTAGTTTATTTGATGATGCTTTTAGTACTGATTTATTATAAAACAGACTGGTATCATATAGTTCCTTACCGTTCTGTTATTACAGATTGGTTGATAGGAAATTAGATAGAGGTGTAGGTATGGAGTTTTCCGTTTTAGTAACTGTTTATAAGAAAGAAATTCCTGAAAATTTAAGAAAATGTTTATTAAGTTCTTATAAACAGACTGTAAAACCAAAAGAAATTATTTTAGTTTGTGATGGGGAATTAACAGAAGAATTAAATGAAGAAATTGAGAGATTAAAAAAAGAAATTCCTATTTTATCGGTTTATCATTTGCCTGAAAATTTAGGTTCAGGGCCAACGTCTCGTTTTGGAGTAAATCGCTGTCAAACGGATTTCATTGCTCGAATCGATAGTGATGATTATTGTGTGGAAACACGATTTGAAAAGCAAATAAACGCTTTTAAGAATAATCCTAATTTGATTATGGTTGGTTCCAATATTTTAGAAAAGAATACAGAATTTATCGCGTTAAAGAAAGTACCAGAAACAAGTGCAGAAATTCGACAATATTCAAAAATGCGAAATCCGTTTAATAATCCTTCGAGTATGATGAAAAAACAGTACGTTTTAAAATCTGGAAACTATCGGGAATTTCGTTATTTAGAAGACTACGATTTGACGATGAGATTATTACATGATAATCCGACTAAAGATTTTTATAATATTCAAGAACCTTTAGTAGTGATGCAAACAAATGATTCTAGTTATTTACGAAGAGGCGGCTTATTGTATGTGAAGACAGATTTTATTCTGCAGTTAGATTTTTATCGTAGAGGAGATATAAATTTGTTGGAATTGGTGAGAAATATTTTTCTTCGCAATTTTGTACGAATATTGCCTAATAAGGTTCGAAAATGGATCTACAAGAAAAAAATGAGAGATGAAGTAGAAAAAATTTCAACTATTAAATAATATTTCCAAATAAGATTGAGGTGAATTAGAAGAAATGAGAAGAGTTATTACATATGGGACATTTGACTTACTACACTATGGTCATATTAATCTATTAAAACGTGCAAAAGCATTAGGAGATTATTTAATTGTTGGATTATCTACGAATGAATTTAATCAAAAAGAGAAAAATAAAGACTGTTATTTTGACTATGATAAGAGAAAGTCTCTTTTAGAGGCAATTAGATATGTGGACCTTGTCATACCAGAGGAAAATTGGAAACAAAAAGTTTCTGATATCGAGAAATATCATGCGGATGTATTTGTTATAGGAGATGACTGGAAAGGAAAGTTTGATCATTTAGAAGACTTAGGAGTCGAAGTTGTTTATTTGCCAAGAACGGAAGAAATTTCCACTTCTAAAATTAAAAAAGATTTAAATCAAGGGTGATGGGATGAAATATCAAGTTTTCCATGTAACAGGTGGAGTACGAAATACGATGAGTGGGGTACAAAGTTTTATAAAAAACCACATTCAAGAAGACGATTCTGAGTTTAACTATATAGTTGGGGAATCTAATGGCGAGCCTTATTTTCCTTTTAATCAATATTTAGATGAAAAACAAATCAAACGAATCGTATTTCCAGAATTGAAGATTACTAAAATGTTCCAATATGTAAGAGAATGTAAAAAGTTTTATAAAAATAACTCAATTGATATTTTGCATGTTCATAATCCTATTACCGCCTTTATACATAATTATTATGCACGAAAAAATGGTGTTCCTGTAAGAATTTATCATAATCATAGTAGTCAGTTTTCTGATCATTGGTTAAAAAGCATTCGAAATCGATTTTTAGTGTTTTTATCGCTAAAAAATGCAACACATCGTATTTCATGTGGTCAATTAGCTGGAACTAAAATTTTTGGAAATCAGTCGTTTCAAATTATTCCAAATGCTATTCAGATAGAAAAATTTAAATTTTCATCAGACTATAGAAATGAAATTCGTGAAGAGTTTCATATTCCTAACAATCAAAAAGTAGTTGGAATGGTGGGGATTTTAAATCCGTTTAAAAATCAAAAATTTTTAATTGAAATTGCAAAGGATTTACCACAAGTAACATTTCTATTTGTTGGAGAAGGTCCGGATCGTTTAATGTTAGAAGAACAAAGTAAAGAATTAGAGAATGTTATTTTTACAGGTCGTAGAAATGATGTACATAAATTTTATTCAGCTTTTGATGTTTTTGCATTTCCGTCACTTTATGAAGGCTTCCCGATGGTATTAGTAGAGGCACAATGTTCAGGGGTGAATATTATTATGAATGAAACGATAGATTCAACAACGCAAATAAATAAAAAAATTTGTACTGCTTTGCCTTTAAAGAAGGATAAATGGATGAATTATATTGAAAAATCTCCTATTATAGATCAAAATCGCTTTTTAGAGGAAACCTTAAAACCGTTCAATATTGATGAAAATAGAGAATTCTTGAAAGTAATTTATAAGCAAGGTTTGGAGAAATGATATGAATCATTATTTAAAAACAGTTTTGTTTAAATTCAAAATGATAACTTCAAAAATGAATATGATTATTCCAAAGAAAAATAAGAGGATTGTTTTATATTCCAATTGGGGCTTCAGAGATAATCTTAGAACTCTTTATCAGTATTTAGTGGATAATGGCTATCAAGAAGAATATGACATTATTTGTGCGTCAAATGATTTTTATCATTTAGAAAAAGAGAAGGACGTGAAGTATGTTTCGATTTATCGAGGACTGTATTATTTTTTAACGTCAAAATATTTTTTCTATTCATTTGGTAAATATCCTATTAAGCCTGCTCCAAATCAGATGGTGGTGAATTTATGGCATGGAATGCCTTTGAAAAAAATTGGGAACCTCGAAGAGGGGTTAGAGAATGTTGACTATAACTTTTTTACAAAATTAGTATCATCTTCAGATTTCTTTACACCAATTATGAAAGCTGCTTTTAATGCAACTGATGAACAAATGTTATTAGTAGGAAATATTCGTAATGATGAATTATTTAAAGAAAAACAAGATAAGAGAATTATTTGGATGCCAACTTATCGAAATTCTAAAAATTATCATGATAGTCAGGATGCACTAATATTTTCTCTTGAAGAAGATGATTCTAGAAAAATAGAACAATTATTATTGAAATATGGTTACCAACTATATATTAAATTACATCCTTTAGAAGAATCTCGCCTTCAAGTACAAATGAATCACTCAACTATTCATCTATTAACAGAAGAGATTATTAGTGAGCAGTATGGGACTTTATATACATTTTTAGGGACTACTAGCGCATTAATTACTGATTATTCTTCAGTATTTTTAGATTATTATTTATTAAATAGACCCGTAGCATTTACTATTAATGATTACGAAGAATATAAAGACAAACGTGGTTTTGTATTTGAAGATGTTAAGAGTCTTATGGTTGGGAGTGTTATTCGTGATTCACACGATTTATTAGAGTTCCTAGAGAGTGTCATGAAATCTGAAGATAGTTACATTGAAGAAAGAACAAAAGTAAATGATAAAGTCAATGCCATTCAAAAAGATTTTACAAAAACCCTTTTGAATGAAATTGGATTAAAAAAATAAGGTTAGGATAAAAAATGATTAGCGTAATTATTCCCGTTTATAATGTAGAAAATTATTTAGAAGAATGCTTAAAAAGTGTTCAAAATCAAACATACACCAATATTGAAGTACTATTAGTAAATGATGGTTCTACAGACAACTCTAAACAGATTTGTGAACGTTATTGTCAAGAGGATAGTCGTTTTCTTTTAATTAATCAAGAAAATCAAGGATTAAGTGCTGCAAGAAATAAAGGGGTAGAAATATCAACTGGAGAGTATATTGTATTTGTAGATAGCGATGATAGTATTAAAACAAACTATTTAGAAAAGTTAATGCAATACATGGCTGAGGATGTAGATATTGTAGAGTGTATATTTACAGTAAAGAAAATGGAATTTTTGAATGAAAATATTGAGACAACAACCATTATTTTTGAAGGGGATTCAAACGAGGCAGTTAAGTTTTTCCCAAATCATACTCTAAATGTTAATGCAGTTACTAAACTGTACAGAAGAGAGATTGTTGAAGCAGTTCCATATATAGAAGGTGTATTTTATGAAGATGTTTATAGTGGAATAGGGATGTTAAAATATATTCGAAAAATGATTAAAATTGACTATGTAGGATATTATTATCGAGTACGTTCAGGTAGTATAATGCACCGAGAATTTTCACCAAAAAATCTAGATATATTTACTGTTTGTGATAAATTAATAGAATTATATGCTGATAGAGAAGACCTTCTTCCTTATGTTGGTAGTTTTTTAGTTCATTTGGCTACGATGCATTATCATGCTTATGTAAAAAAAGGGAATCCATATAGAGAATTCTATAATCAAAAATTAGCTGAGTATGTAACATTAACAAAGAAAAATCCAGAGTTAGCTAGAGCATCACGTTTGATTAAGCTCTATAACTTTTGCCCCAAATATTATAATTCAATTGTATTCCCAATCTATTATGCAATTTGGAAATTCAAAAATGGCATTAAAGAAGTAAAGGTAGATGAATAAAAATAATTGAGAAGGAAATTATTTTATGATTAGTGTAATTGTACCCGTTTATAATGTGGAAGAATACCTAGAAGAATGTCTAGAAAGTATTCAATATCAAACTTATACAGATATTGAAGTCATCTTAGTAAACGATGGTTCAACGGACAGCTCAACAGAGATTTGCGAACGATTTTGCCAGGCAGATAGTCGCTTTAGATTGATTAATCAAGAAAATAAAGGTCAAAGTGCAGCCAGAAATCGTGGGGTTAAAGAATCCATTGGCGAATACCTCATGTTTGTCGATAGTGATGATGTTATCAATAAAAACGTGTTAGAAGTACTACTTCCTTACATGAAGACGGATGTAGATATCGTAGAATGTAGAATGACAAGAAATAAAGAAGAGTTCTATCTTAATAAGATTTCTACAATTGTATTCGAAGGAAACGCTAAAGAAGCAATTCTTAATTGTATTGAGTTTAAAGAAGTGAAGTTTTGTCCCGTTACAAAATTATATACAAGAGAAATTGTTGAAAAGATTCCATTTTTAGAAGGATATATTTATGAAGATGTCTTTACAGGAATTAATTATCTAAAACATATTCGAAAAATAGTAGTTATTGATTATATTGGTTATTATTACCGTGTTCATGCAAATAGTACTATGACGAAATCCTTTAATGAAAAAGATTTAGATATTTTTAAAGTGGGAAATCAGTTAATAGATTCTTTTAAAGATGATGAAAATATGCTTCCGTACATTGGTTATTTTATGTTTTATCTTGGTCATGGACACTATTTAAAAGATGGGATTAATACGAAGAGTCCGTATGTTGATTTATATGAAGATTTTATTCAAAACGCTGCTTTTATAGCAAAGCAATCCAAGGAAGTTGTCCAGAAATATCGTTTATTGAGACTGTACTTATTTGCTCCAAAATATTATACAACTTTTACTCATCCTATTTATATAAGTTTGCAAAAGAGATGGATTGCTGCTAAAAAAGTAATGAATCATCTAAACGATAAATTACATATAAGAAAAAATTGAGTATTTAAATAAGTAGGATAATACAATAAATTTAAAAGGAAATGTTAGAAAGAATATGATTAGTATAATAGTACCAGTTTATAATGTAGAAAATTATCTGGAAGAATGTCTAGAGAGTATAAGGCAGCAAACTTTCACAGATTTTGAAGTTATTTTAGTGAATGATGGATCTACTGATGGTTCAAAAGAAATATGTGAACGATATTGTGAACTAGATAGTCGTTTTCGTTTAATAAATCAAGAAAATCAAGGACAAAGTGTTGCAAGAAATAGAGGCGTTGCTGAGTCTACAGGAGAATTCATCGTTTTTATTGATAGTGACGATATAGTAAAGTTTGATTTGTTGACACAATTAAAGAAGTATATGTCTGATGGAATTGATATTGTAGAATGTAATAGAACCGAAGATATTCAATATTTAAATTTAGAAAAAAAAGTAATTGATGTTAAAGAATTGGATTCAAATGAAGCGTTATATGAATGTTTTAATCATGGAGTAAGTTGGAGCCCAGTCGCAAAACTTTATCGTCGTGAAATAGTGGAGAAAGTTCCGTTTTTAGAAAATTTAATTTATGAAGATTTTTATACTGGAATCGTCTCTTTAAAGTATATTCAAAAAATGAGAAAAATTGACTATATTGGTTATTATTATCGATATCATACTTCTAGTACAATGAATCAGAACTATTCAGAAAAGAATCTTGATATTTTTAAGGTTGGCGAAAAATTATTAGAGGAATTTAGAGAAGATAATTGGTTACCTTATGTAGGGAATATGTTATTTTTAGTCGGTATTGGACATTTTAAAAAGTATAACATAAGAGTTGGACATCCATATTATCAGTTATATATTGATGAGATTAATAAATATGCCAAAATAGCTAAGAAATCATCAGATATTTTCAATTCTAGTAAACTATTAAGATGGTATAGTTATTCATCAAAATATTTTTTTAGTTTATATTATCCTCTGTATTTAAGATATTTAGACATTCGAAAAAAATGGAAAATTTAATAGGAGCCTATTTATGATTAGTGTCATTGTACCTGTTTATAATGTTGAAGAGTATCTGGAAGAATGTTTAAATAGTATTCAACATCAAACTTATACCGATATAGAAGTGATCCTAGTCAATGATGGTTCAAGAGATGGCTCAAAAGAAATTTGTGAGCGCTATTGTCAACAAGATTCTCGTTTTCACTTAATCAATCAAGAAAATAAAGGATTAAGTGGCGCTCGTAATCGTGGTATGACTGAATCTAAAGGCGAATTGATCACTTTTGTAGACAGTGATGATGTTCTTAAAGAAGATATGTTGGAACAATTGATAAAACAGGTTACCTTAGATGATATTGATATTGTAGAGTGTTGGTATACGAATGATCAAAAAGAAATATTAATACTTTCACCAGAAAATGTAAAAATTATTTTTCAAGGGAATACTAAAGAAGCTTTAGTTTCTTTATGTAGAGATAATATTGTTCGTTTGAATGCAGTTGCTAAATTATTTCGAAGAGAAGTAATTCTCAATTTTCCATTTTTAGAAGGTTTATTTTATGAAGATGTTTATGGAGGAATGGGAATCTTAAAACAGATTCGTAGAATGGTGAAAATCGATTATATAGGATATTATTACCGTGTACGACAAGGTAGTATTATGAATCGAGAATTTAATTTGAAAAATTTAGATTTATTTATAATATGTGATAAAGTCGAACAATTATATGAAGGTGATGTAGAGCTACTTCCATACATTCATCGTCGTTTGTTCCATTTAGTCTTGATGCACGTTATCGATTATCATATATTCGAGGGAAATCCATATCAAGAGAAATATGTGGAATATTTGAATCGATACGCTAAAAGTTCAAGCCCATCATTTTTAATGAGAGCTTATCGATTATTCCCAAAAAATATTGTCTTCATTTCGAGAGTTGTTGGAGCGATTCAATGGAGATTTGAAAAATATATTATAAAAGGATTAAGGAAAGGGATGTAGTAGCATGAACTATTATTTAAAAGAAAATTATGCTGAAGCTAAACATGCAGGATCTAAAGCTAGATTAGATGCTGAAAAAATAATGGTAGAAGCAGGCTATCAACCTTTTTTCTTAAATAATCATTCAAATGCTGTTACTTTAACAAAAGACGATGTAATCATTCTTCAATTTCCATTATTATGGCAGTCGTTAAAAAAACAAATTTTAAGGAGATTTTTGAAAAACAGAAAGTTTAAAGCTTATTTACTCATCCATGA
>NZ_CAURVN010000004.1:0-87732 GCF_963528195.1 uncultured Granulicatella sp. | reverse complement strand
AAAAACTAATTGATTTAGATATGACAAATAATGAATTGATGGAAAAGGCAAAAGTAAGTAAAAGCACATTTTATAAAATGAAGAATGGGCAATATGTAACTATGGATGTTTTGCTTAGAATTTGCAACACATTGGATTGTGATATTGAGGAAATAGTAGAGTGCATTAAGTTCAATTCTTAATATAAGTTGGAATAATTTAATGAACTGGAGGAATTTATGATTAGTTATATTGAAAGAACATACTTTAATGATTTGTTAAATAGAGGTGGGTATGTTTTAGATTTTTCTACATATAGATTTGATGAATTCACATTGAATAGTGTAGGAATAGCTTTGTGTGAGACATATAATTTATCGAAGGGTAAGTCATTAAATGAATTTATAAATGAAGGAGATAATGATAAGGTAGTAAAATTATTGGATAATTTACTGGAATACTATGAAGTGAGATATTCCTTAGAAATAGAATCAGATGATAGAGCTTATAGCGGAAGCACATACAAATCTCTTTATGATAAGTGTAAGGAAATTATTGAAAGAGAAAAACAAAATTCTAAGAAATTTTCTAAAGTATCAGAAGAGTTAAAGAAAAAATTTTCTAGTAAATATATGAATCAGCAAATAGATTTGATGGTAGCAATGTGTAATGAAAATCCGACAGAAGCAATAGGAAAATCAAAAGAATTACTAGAAAGTTGTTGTAAAACAATCATTGAAAGCACTGGTGAAATTATAAAAGATTCAATAAAAATGGGACAGCTTGTAAAACAAACTCTAAGTTCATTGAATATTCCCAATAAAGGCGTGGCGATGGATTTAGAAGAAGAAAAAATTGTGAAACAAATTACAGGTAATCTTAATGGTTTAAGTAGTGGAATAATTGAATTAAGAAATCATTATGGAAGTGGACATGGTCGTTCTGCAAAATTTAATGGATTAACAAAACGACATGCAGAATTATCTGTTGGGGCAAGTATAACTCTTGTTCGTTATTTATGGGATACATTTTTATTAATAAATGAAAATAAATGAGAATGATAAAATTAAATGGAGGTATTAAAAATGGTCGATTTTAAGAAAAAAATTGCTTTAAAATGTAAGTCAAAAATTACCAATCCTATTGATTTATATAATACGCTTGATAGAAAGAGTATTGCTGGTCCTTTGAGACCTGTTCAAGAATATGCTTTGAATGAGTGGTATAACAATAGAAAAGATGAAAGAGATCTTATTGTAAAGCTACATACTGGAGAAGGAAAAACTTTAATTGGTTTGTTAATGCTACAATCAGCACTTAATTTAGGAGAAGGACCTTGTGTATATGTTTGTCCAAATATTTATCTAGTTAAACAAGTTTGTGATGAAGCAGAGAAGTTCGGGATTCCATTTTGTGTTATAGATAGGAATAACACTATTCCGAATGAATTTTTATCAGGTGAAAAAATACTAATAACTCATGCACATAAAATATTTAATGGGAAATCAATTTTTGGAATAGGTAATAACTGTACAAAAACAGGAACAATTGTTTTGGACGATTCTCATGCGTGTATAGATGTATTAAAGAATTCGTTTACTGTAACTATAAGCAGGAAAAATAATGAAACCATTTACAATAAGATACTAACGGTATTTTCAGATGATTTAATAGAACAGGGAGAAGGAAGTTATTTAGATATTAAAGCAGGAGAATATGATACTTTTATGATGGTTCCTTATTGGGCGTGGAATAGCAAAAGGATGGAACTGTTATCTATCCTATCTGAATATTCTTCAATAGACGAAATTCAATTTGTGTGGCCATTGATGAAAGATAGAATAATAGAATATTCATGCTTTGTATCAGGAAAAAGAATTGAAATTTCACCGTATAGTGTTAATGTTGAGCAATTTGGAACATTTTCAAGAGCTAATAGAAGGATTTTAATGTCTGCAACTACTCAAGAAGATATTTTCTTTGTCAAAGGATTAAATTTTTCAAGTGATGCAGTAACTAATCCAATCGTATATCCCAAATTACGATGGTCTGGTGAAAAGATGGTATTGATGCCATCGTTAATAGATGAGACCTGTGATAGAGATTTAGTTGCAACTAAATTTGCATCGATGAATACTAAGGAATTTGGAATTGTTGCTATTGTTCCAAATACAAAAAGAGCTACTTATTACAACAAATTAGGCTCAAAATTTCCTAATAATAACGAAGAATTATTTTCTGTGATTGACGATTTAAGAAAAAGTAAATTTGGAGAAACTGTTGTAATAAATAATAGATATGAAGGCATTGATTTACCAGATGAAAGCTGTAGAGTTTTAATAATGGATTCTATGCCATTTCTAAATAACTATTCCGATAGATATGAAGAAAAATGTTGTCCTAATAGCGAAATTATAAATAAAAAAATAGCACAAAAGATTGAACAGGGAATAGGCCGAGCTGTTCGTGGAGAAAAAGACTATTGTGCTATCCTTGTGATAGGCTCTGATATAGAGAAATTTATGAGAGGAGTCTTAACAAGGAAGTATTTTTCATCTCAGACTCAAAAACAAATAGAAATTGGTTTTGAAGTTGCTAAAATGGCAAAGGAAGATATTAGAGAAGATGACCAACCTATAAAGCAAATTGTTTCACTAATAAATCAAATTTTAAAAAGGGATGAAGGTTGGAAAGAATATTACACGAGTGAAATGAACGAAATAGTTCAAGAGAGTGTAGAAAATAGAATTTACAAAAGATATGCAGAAGAAAATGAATTAGAAAAAATATTTTCTCAAGGAGAATATGAACTTGCTGTAGAAAGGACACAAAAGTTTATAGATAATTTCATTAGTGATGATCTAGAAAAAGGGTGGTATTTGGAGCAGATGGCAAGATATGCTTATATGTATTCAACAGAAAAATCTGAAACATTTCAAAGATCTGCATTTAGAAAAAATCCTCATTTATTAAAACCAAAAGATGGGATTGCATATTCTAAAATCTCTTTTTTGGATGAAAATAGAATGATTAATTTCAAAAGAAATATTAGTAAATATGATAGTTTTGAGGAATTTAATCTTTATATAAATGAAGTAATAGAAAATCTTTCTTTTGGTATTGCTGCTGAAAAATTTGAATCTGCATTAAAAAAATTAGGTGAAATTTTAGGTTATGTTAGCCAACGACCTGACAAAGAAATCAGAAAGGGACCAGATAATTTGTGGTGTGTTTCGCAAAAAAAATATGTATTTTTTGAGTGTAAGAGTGAAGTGGATGAAAATCGAAATGCCATAAATAAGTCTGAAGCTGGGCAATTTAATAATCATTGTGGTTGGTTTAAAGATGAATATGGAGAATTTGTTGATGTTTTACGTATAATGATTATTCCGACCAAAAAATTAGCATATGATGCAGATTTTAATGAAAAAGTTTTTGTGATGAGAAAAAATGGGTTGAAAAAACTAAAGGATAATTTGAAAAAATTTGTAAATGAAATTAAAATATACGAGTTGAATTCGTTATCGGATGAAACAATTCAAAATTACTTCAATACGTACAAATTAAATGTTGAAGATTTTGAAAAAAATTATATTGAAGATATATACCATTTATAATAGTGTGGTTGGAATAGTAGAGATGGAGGAGAAAACTATCTCTCTATCTCCTTACCCATATAAATCCCATAATTTTTTCGTATCTTGTAAAGCTCTTCCATAGTCGATTTTGAGGAAGAATACTCCTGCATAATAGTATTCTTTTTTTCTTGTAATTTATTAAGCTCAGCTAAATTATCCTTTGAATTTGGAAGCTTGGAATAAGACTTTTTTAAGTTCAGAAAGAGCGTTTCCTAGAGGGGGATCTGAGCTTTGTATTCCTCGAAAAATGCCCTATCAGACGGATTCACCTTATATTTTTTGTAATAGGCACGATATTTTTGACAATATGAACTTGCTCCATCGTAGTGGATAAACTGTTCCATTTCCTTATCAATAACCTTGATTTTATCCTGTAAATTTTGCCTTTCATCGGCTGCTTTTTGGATGTACTCATCAAGTTGCTTAATGGATTTAATACCTTGTTCTCTGAGAAAGATAACAGACTCAGCTATTGTGTTAAGGTTATGTTTGGTTGCCCAATATTTGTAGCCTTTGCTTTCTTTTACTTTAATAAAGGTTAAGTGAATATGTATCCATATTTACAAATAGCATCTGTGATAAGAGCAACTGTTTTAAGAGGTAAGTATGTACCGGTACAATAATGCCTCCCATAAGGACTTTAGCAGAGAGGGAAGAATGTAATCCTGCAACCGTCCAAAAAGCATTAAAAGTTCTTGAGAAACAGGGGTTGATTGTTAGTCATTGAAGTTGAAGGGAACTCAAAAAGTTTGACTTTTTTTGTGTATTCGAAATTTTTAGTAGAAAAATGTAAATATAAAAGATAGGAAGAAAATTTTTTGTAGTGAAAGTCATGAGACCCGCTGAAGAGGCTACTGGCGATCTCACAAACAAAAAATATTTTTCATCCTATCTTTTTTTACGTTTTTAAATTATTTATTACGCTTAAAAATATCAACTTTAGGTTCTGTACCATTTAAAATTCTTTGAATATTCGTACGGTGTCGATAAATAATAAAAATATCAACAATTAGAGCAATCGTTGTTAAAACCATATCTTGGAAGTAAAGCGATGCTAGTACACCAATAGAAATAGTGACCATACTTGAAAAACTTACCATTTTAGAAATCCCTAAAATAATAACAAATAAAAATAAACAAGGAATGAGCAATTCTGGTTTATACGCTAAAATAATTCCTGCAAAAGTAGCAACAGCTTTACCACCCTTAAAGTTTGCAAATAACGGATACGTATGACCAATTACAGCAAATAACGCAATAATCAGTGGGGAAACTCCATGTAAATCCATCTGTTTTAACAAAAGAACACTAATCGAACCTTTTAAAAGATCCATCAGTAAAACAATACTTCCTGCTTTTTTACCAAGAATTCTAAAAGAATTTGTTGCTCCTAAATTTCCACTTCCGTGTTGTCTAATATCAATTTGAAAAAACTTACGTCCAATCCATAATCCAGAAGGAATGGATCCTAATAAGTATGCCATCGTAGCACCTAAAACAATGGATAGCATAAATCTGTATTTCTCCTTTATCTGTTAAATTTAAATTATACTCACTGATTATAGCATAATTTTAAAAAATTAGTATGATTTTAAAGGGAGATAGGAAGAATTCTTGCAATATTTGAAAAATTAAGTATGATAGAGTAGATATGTTTTATAAATAGGAAGAAGGAGAGTCGTGAATGAGTAAAGTCACTAACCAATATAATGATGATTCAATTCAAGTATTAGAAGGCTTAGAAGCCGTTCGAAAACGTCCAGGGATGTATATCGGTTCAACAGACCATCGTGGATTGCATCATCTTGCCTATGAAATTGTCGATAATGCAGTCGATGAAGCTTTATCTGGATATGCAAGTAAGATTGATGTCACAATTCATAAAGATGGCTCACTATCTGTTAGAGATAATGGGCGAGGAATGCCAACAGGAAAACATGCTTCAGGAATTCCAACGATTCAAGTTATTTTTACCGTTTTACATGCTGGTGGTAAATTTGGACAAGGTGGATATAAAACATCTGGAGGACTTCACGGGGTTGGGGCCAGTGTAGTAAATGCCTTATCTGATTGGTTAGAAGTTGAAGTATTACGAGATGGCGTCTTATATACTCAAACATTTAAAACAGGTGGAGAAAAAGTTAGTTCGATCAAAAAAGAAAAAACGAATCGTAAAGGTTCTGGGACAACTGTTCGTTTCTTACCAAGTGAACATATTTTCTCAACAATTGTTTGGTCGTATGAAACATTAGCGGAACGTTTACGTGAATCTGCATTTTTATTAAAAGGATTAACCATTACATTAACGGATGAAAGAACAGATAAAAGTGATGAATTTTGTTATGAAGAAGGAATTCGTAATTTTATTCAATATTTAAATGAAGAAAAAGATACTTTATCTCCAATTGTAGATTTCAATAGTACGATTGATGGAGTAGAAACAGAATTTGCCTTCCAATACAATGATGGCTATTCTGAAACGATTTTATCATTTGTTAATAATGTCCGTACCAAAGATGGTGGTACTCACGAAGTTGGGATGAAAACTGCCTTAACAAAAGCTTTTAATGAATATGCTCGTAAAGTTGGTTTATTAAAAGAAAAAGACAAAAATCTAGAAGGTAGTGACGTTCGTGAAGGGTTAACTGCGATTGTTTCATTACGTGTTCCTGAAGAGATTTTACAATTCGAAGGACAAACAAAAGATAAATTAGGAACTCCTGCTGCAAGAAGTATTGTCGATAATACGATTTTTGAACAACTAGGCATCTTCTTAACAGAAAATGGTGAAATTGCTCAAGAATTAATTCGTAAAGCTCTAAAAGCAAGAGAAGCCCGTGAAGCGAGTCGTAAAGCAAGAGAAGAAAGCCGTAATGGGAAAAAAGGCAAGAAAAAAGAAACCCTTCTATCTGGTAAATTAACACCTGCTCAAGGGAAAAATCCTAAAAAGAATGAAGTGTACTTAGTAGAGGGAGATTCTGCTGGCGGTTCTGCAAAACAAGGACGTGACCGTAAATTCCAAGCAATCTTACCATTACGAGGAAAAGTTATTAATACCGAGAAAGCTTCTCTATCAGACATCTTAAAAAATGAAGAAATTAATACAATCATTTATACTATCGGTGCTGGAGTAGGGAATGACTTTAATATTGAAGATTGTAATTACGATAAAATTGTCATTATGACCGATGCGGATACCGATGGTGCTCATATTCAAGTGTTGCTATTAACATTCTTTTACCGCTATATGAAACCATTAATTGAAGCAGGAAAAGTTTATTTAGCGTTACCACCATTGTTCAAGATTTCAAAAGGAACTGGTAAAAAACAAGTCGTAGAATATGCTTGGACTGAAAAAGAATTAGAAGAAAAAATTAAAAAGGTTGGTAAAGGATATTTACTACAACGATACAAAGGTCTTGGGGAAATGAACGCAGACCAATTATGGGAAACAACGATGAATCCTGAGTCCAGAACACTAATTCGTGTTGTAATCGATGATAAAGCACAAGCGGAACGTCGTGTAAGTACATTAATGGGAAATAAAGTTGAACCACGTAGAAAATGGATTGAAAGTCATGTGGAATTTAGCTTAGAAGATGGAAAGAGTATTTTAGAAACAGAAGGTCATTTAACAGTGAATGAACAGCCAAAAGTTTCGAAAGCTACAAAAGAAGATGTAAATTCTCCATCATCTGTTGAACAATTATCACTATTAATGGAGGAGGAATAATATGAGCTTGCAACAAGATATCCAAGAGTTAAATCTTGAAGATGTAATGGGCGATCGCTTTGGACGTTATTCCAAATATATTATTCAAGATCGTGCCTTACCAGATATTCGTGATGGATTAAAACCTGTACAAAGACGTATTTTATATGCGATGTTTGTAGAAGGAAATACGAGCGAAAAACAATTTAGAAAATCTGCTAAAACGGTTGGTAATGTAATTGGTAATTATCATCCTCATGGTGATTCATCTGTTTATGAAGCGATGGTGCGTTTAAGCCAAGATTGGAAATTAAGAGATGTTTTAGTAGAAATGCATGGGAATAACGGTAGTATGGACGGAGACCCTGCTGCTGCCATGCGTTATACGGAAGCTCGTTTATCAAAAATTTCTGAAGAATTATTACGTGATTTAGATAAAAAAACGGTTGATTTTGTATTAAACTTTGACGATACAGAAGAAGAACCAACTGTTTTACCAGCTCGTTTCCCGAATTTACTAGTCAATGGTGCTACGGGAATTTCTGCTGGTTATGCAACTGAAATTCCAACGCATAATTTAGGGGAAGTCATTGATGCAACAATTCATACCATTGATCATCCTAAAGCAACGGTTAAAGAATTAATGCAATTTGTAAAAGGACCAGATTTTCCAACTGGAGCGATTATTCAAGGGATTGATGAATTAGAACAAGCGTATGAAACTGGAAAAGGAAAAGTGGTAGTACGTTCTAAAACATCGATTGAATCCATTAAAGGTGGAAAGAGTCAAATTGTTGTCACTGAAATTCCTTATGAAGTGAATAAGGCATTATTAGTGAAGAAGATTGATGAAATTCGTCTAAACAAAAAAATCGAAGGTATAGCTGAAGTAAGGGATGAATCAGACCGTACTGGATTACAAATTGTAATTGAATTAAAGAAAGAAGCAAATGCTGAAGGGATTTTAAATTATTTACTTAAAAATACCGAACTTCAAATTAATTATAATTTCAATATGGTGGCCATTGATGCTAGACGTCCAATGCAAGTTGGATTGAAGAAAATTTTAGATTCTTATATTGCTCATCAAAAAGAAGTCATTACAAAACGTACACAGTTTGACTTAAATAAAGCGCAAGATCGTTTGCATATTGTAGATGGTTTAATGAAAGCTTTATCGATTTTAGATGAAGTTATCGCATTAATTCGTAATAGTAATGATAAAAAAGATGCAAAAGAAAAATTAGTCGAAACCTATGATTTTACGATGACTCAAGCGGAAGCAATTGTCAGCTTGCAATTATATCGTTTAACGAATACAGATATTACCATTTTACAAGAAGAAAAATTGGACTTAAATGAACGTGTAGCGACTTTAACAAGTATTTTAAAATCGGAAAAAACGTTATTACAAGTGATGAAGCAAGAATTACGTGAGTTAAAGAAAAAATATGCGACAACTCGTTTAACAGAAATTCAAGCTGAAATTAAAGAAATTAAAATCGAAACAGAGATTTTAATTCCGGAAGAAGAAGTGTATGTAGTAGCTACAAAACAAGGATACTACAAACGAGTTAGTCCACGTTCGTTTGCTTCAAGTGCTCCTGAAGAGAATGGATTGCGTGAAGGGGACGAAGTTTTACTAGTTCAAAAAGTATCAACGTTAGATAGTTTAGTGTTATTTACGTCTAAAGGGAATTATTTACATTTACCAGTTCATGAAATTCCTGAAGCGAAATGGAAAGATGTAGGGCATCATTTAAGCCAATCGATTTCTCTAGCGACTAACGAAATTATTTTAGCCGGCATGGTGAAAGAAAAAGATAGTAATGATGCTTACCAAGACTGGACAGTTGTATTCTTTACAAAAGAGGGTCTTGTAAAACAAACTGCTTTGAATGAATTTAATACGTATCGAGGCTATAAAACTCGTACAAGTAATGCGATTAAGTTAAAAACTGCTACAGATGAAGTGGTATCGATTGAACTCGTTCCAAATCAAGAACAAGAAATCTTTATTGTAACGCATTGTGGGTTTGGATTACGTTATGAGTTAAGTGAAGTTCCAGTTGTTGGGACTGTTGCAAGTGGGGTTAAGGCGATTAATTTAAGAAAAGATGATTTTGTTGCTGGAGCAATGGTATATAGTCCAGAAACTAAAGTCGTTTCAGCTTTCTTAGCGACTCAACGTGGAGCGGTGAAACGTTTCAATGTGTTGGAAGTTTCAATGCTTACAAGAGCTAAGAGAGGATTAATGGTTTTAAGAGAATTGAAGAGTAATCCCCATCGTGTGGTTTATTTAGATGGCAATATTACTTCGAAACAAGAATATGTTATTGTATCGACAAATGGAGAAATGAAAGATATTCGTCCAATGGACTTAAGTTTAGTGGATCGTACAAGTAATGGTTCAGCATTGTTGAATGATGCGGATGGATTAACGAAAATGGTCTTGAAGAAGTTTGTATACAATGTTTAATAGACTTTCTTGAAATAGTAGTATTAGGACGCTAGCAACTTCGCGAAGCGAAGTTCATAGCTAAATTTTGAGCCTTAGTCTCAAAATTTCCTGTATAGAAAGTCTTTGGGGTATAAAAAAGACAGAATCAATTTTGATTCTGTCTTTTCTTTGTCTTAAAAATCAATTTCTGTTGAATATTGACTGGCTGCGTTCCATAGTAAATATTCTTTAATTCCAGCTTCTTTTAAAGCTTTAATTTCTTGACTAATTACATCAGCTGTATACAATTGGAAGTTTCCTTCTCCTAAATAATCAGCTGTGAATGCTTGAATCCATGGTCTTGAAGTAGGAGATGGATTTAATTCTTTTACATATCCATTTTCAATTTTCATATATTGAGTCACAATATCATATGGTTGCTTGTCTGGATCTTTTACCCCAAAAGCTCCATTTACCCAGTGACTTGGGAAAATCATTGGAGAAATCACATCTACATGATCTGCGATATTCGTGAATTTTTGACCGATTCCACCAATTTTAGAAGCAGTAATCGCATGCGCTAAAATATCGGCAGAAAGGTGAACACCATATGGTTTTAATTTTTCACGAACGAATGATACGAAATCAGTAACTGCAGCGATACGTGCTTCATCCATATCTGTATAATCACTATAATCACCTAAATCGTAATCTAAGTATTTTTCTACTAATTCAAATCCAAGAGGGAAACGAACATAGTCTAATTGAATATCTTTAAATCCTGCTTTAGCAGCACCTACTGCAATTTCAGCAATGTATTCCCAATTTTCTTTTAGGAATGGATTTAAGAAAGCTTCACCTTCATCATTTTCCCAAACAGTACCAAATTGTGTACGGAAAGTTAAATCAGGATTTTGGTAAGGAACTAAGTGGTCCCCAAAACTTACGATTCGAGCAATTGGATAAATTTGATGTTTTTCCAAAGTTTTCAGTAATTGTTTTGTGTCTGTAATTTCATTAACAGTATTGTTTTGGATTGTTTGATTATCGGTTTCTAAAGGCATTGTAATTTTACCATAACCATCTCGAACATCCACGACAACAGCATTAATGTCTGTTTTGTCTACGTAACGAACTAATTTATCTAGTTCTTCACCTTTTGCTCTAAAAGCTTGTACATAAATTCCTTTTACACCGTCTTTGGGATATGGAATATTAATGCCAGAATCATAACTACTAGTTGTAGGGAAGTTTACTGGAACTTTTAATAAGCTAGAGGTTCTTAATGTTAACTTTTGTGTTACTTCTTCTTCAGCACGAACAGATTGGAAGAGTAGAACAACTATTCCTAGAAGAAGAACACGCATGATTCTTACGATTTTTTTCATCAGCATCTTACTCCTTTCTAGCATTTAAACGAGCTTTTAAGATACGGATTGGTTTATCGATTGCAGAAAGAGGCTCATTAATTTCTTCTAGAATCTTTTGACGTTCCAATGCCGCTTCGTTTAATTCTTTAATTTTATCTTTCAAATCATCTTTAGATAATTTATTTCCAGATATTTCAACAAAGAACTTTTGCTCATTATTCAATTGTTCTTCAGATTTTTTAATATAATCTGTTATACTTTCGACAATTTTTTGCAAGTTTGAACTTACAATTTTAATTTCAACACTTGGCAAGTCCTTGTCTTGTAAATTACTAAGGTGAGACGCATCGTCACGAATCACTTTTAAAGATTTAGTAATTTGTTTTTGAATATCTTTTCTTTGTTGCAGATTATCAAAAACTTTACCTTTTTTCTTAGCGTAATTTGCTAGAGTCGAATCATCAGCGATATCATCTTCCCAATCACTTTGCAAATTGGCTTCAAAAGTTTGGATGTTGTTTAAATGATCAACAACCACAGGTAAGGTATCTTGTACTTCTTGAACAGTTTTTTCAGCACTCTTCTTTGTATTAGAGCAGGCTGCAAATACTAGCAAACTTGCACTAATCAAGAATACCTTCGTTGCAATTTTTTTCATAACGCACTCCTTACTTTGAGGCTGCATTCTTATTGAATGCGCGCATCTTAATTTATAGACACACAAATTACTTTGTCATTATACAGTTTTTTTGTGAAATATACAAATTATTAACTGATTTGATAGGTTTTTCATGTGAAAATGGGGCAAAATTAGGTGGAATTTAGTAAAAAACGAGATTTTTGATTCCAATATTGAAAGAATTAAAACTTCTGTTCTCTTGTTTGACGAAGAATAGTAGAATAGGTACAATAGAGGTAACGAGAGTAGAAAGAGGTATTTTATGATTATTTATTTATTTTTAAGTTTATTATTTATTGTGGCTGACCAAGTGATGAAATTTTGGATTGTTTCTAATTTTGCTTTGCAAACAGGACAAGAGTTAATACCTGGAATTGTAAAGCGGTTTTATATTCGTAATACGGGAGCAGCATGGGGGATTTTAGCAGGACAACAATTCGTATTTTATATTATTACTGCTTTTGGTGTTTCTGCTATTTTATATTTAATGTTTCAAGAAAAAGGTAAATCAAAATTCGCATTAACAACTTATAGTTTGTTATTAGCTGGAGCATTAGGAAATTTTATTGATCGTGTTCGTTTAGGATATGTTGTGGATATGTTTCAATTAGAATTTATTGATTTCCCTATTTTTAATATTGCGGATATTTGTTTAACAGTTGGGGTAGCAGCCTTATTTTTATATATTTTAATTGTAGAAAGAAAGAAGGAAAAAAGTGGAAAATAGTATCATTCAATTACAATTATCTTTAGAAAAAAGTGAAAGATTGGATAAAATATTAACAAAAGAATTATCGCATACGCGTTCAGTCATACAACAATGGTTAAAATCAGGATTTGTTTCTGTTAATGGGGAAGTAGTCAAAGCTAACTACAAAGCAAAAGATGGCGACCAAGTAACGATTCAAATTGAAGAAGAGGAAGAATTAACGGTTCTTGCAGAAAATATTCCATTAGAAATAGTTTATGAAGATGAACATTTATTAGTCATTAATAAACCAAGTGGAATGGTAGTTCATCCGTCAAAAGGTCATTCAACTGGAACTTTAGTGAATGCATTGCTTTACCATGTGGATCAGTTATCCAAGGGTTCTGAATCATATCGTCCAGGAATTGTTCATCGAATTGACAAAGATACATCTGGATTACTAGTAGTTGCAAAAACGCCAAAAGCTCATGTTGGCTTATCGAATCAATTAATGGATCACTCAATGACTCGTAGTTATGTTGCAATTGTAGAAGGAAGTTTTGAACATATTACCGGTACAGTTGATGCACCGTTAGCAAGAGATCCACATAACCGTTTAAAACGTTGTGTTCAAAAAGAAGGTAAAGAAGCGATTACTCATTTTACAGTGATTCAAGCTTTAAAAGAGGCAAGTGTTTTACGTTTAAATTTAGAAACGGGAAGAACGCATCAAATTCGTGCTCATATGGAATTCATTCATCACCCAATTTTAAATGATCCAATGTATCATCCAAATGGAAAAAATGCTACAGAATTTGGTCAATATTTACATGCTGAAACTTTAGGATTTGTACATCCAATCACTCAAGAAAAACTTTATTTTGAAAGTCCATTACCAAAAGAATTTGAAGAAAAAATTCAAGAACTACAGTAGAGGAGTATGGATATGTCAGAAATATTCTTATTAGATGAAGCGACAATTAATCGTTCAATGACTCGAATTTCTTATGAAATTATTGAACAGTATAAAACAGTTGAAGATTTAGTACTCGTAGGAATAAAGACTAGGGGAGTACATATTGCTAAACGTCTTCAAAAGAAAATCGAATCGATTGAAAATCAACCAATCCTACTTGGAGAAATTGATATTACTTTATACAGAGATGATCGTCACGAACCAGATCCAACCATTGATCCAGTGATTAACGGAACAAACATTCCATTTTCGTTAAATGGAAAAAATGTTGTATTAGTAGATGATGTCATTTTTACAGGAAGAACAGTCCGTTCAGCATTGAATGCTTTAATGGAATATGGCCGCCCAAAAACGATTAGTTTAGCAGTATTAATTGATCGTGGTCATCGTGAATTACCGATTCGACCAGACTATATCGGTAAGAACATTCCAACTTCATTATCGGAAGAAATTTTAGTGAAATTACATGAAGTGGATGATGAAGAATGCGTTAAACTAAAAAAAGTAAAATGACCGTATCAAAATAGTTGCATTCTAATAGAGATTAGTGTAATATAACTAACGGTATAAAAACCATATTTCACACCTAATTGGATGATAAGGGTGGTGCTTAGGAATAAGTACCCTTGTCGATGAAAATTGGGGAGGAAAAATAAAACCAAAATTGGAGGAAAACAAAAATGGCAGTTATTTCAATGAAACAATTGTTAGAAGCTGGTGTACATTTCGGTCACCAAACACGTCGCTGGAACCCTAAGATGAAGAGATACATCTTCACAGAAAGAAATGGTATCTATATCATCGACTTACAAAAAACCGTTAAATTAGTGGACGACGCATACAACTACTTGCGTGAAGTTGCTCAAGACGGAGGTATTGCTTTATTCGTAGGTACTAAAAAACAAGCACAAGATGCTGTTAAAGATGAAGCAATCCGTACAGGTCAATACTATGTTAACCATCGTTGGTTAGGTGGTATGTTGACTAACTGGGATACAATCCAAACACGTATCAACCGCTTGAAAAAAATTAAAGAAATGCAAGAAGACGGTACATTCGATTTATTACCTAAAAAAGAAGTTGGCGTTCTATTAAAAGAATTAGACAAACTTGAAAAATACTTAGGTGGTATTAAAGATATGCCACGCATTCCTGATGTAATGTTTATCGTTGACCCTCGTAAAGAACGCATTGCAGTTCAAGAAGCTCACAAATTAAACATTCCAATCGTTGCTATGGTTGACACAAACTGTGACCCTGATGAAATCGATGTTGTTATTCCATCAAATGACGATGCTATCCGTGCGGTTAAATTAATCGTAGCTAAAATGGCTGATGCATTCGTTGAAGGTAACCAAGGTGAAGACGTAGCAGTTGACGAAGAAGACTTAGATAAAGATACTTCATTAGAAGATATTGAAAAATTAGTTGAAGGCGACAACGCTGAATAATCACTAACCAGTAGGCTGTTTGGAATCGAAAAAAATCTTTCATCCAAACAGCTTTTTTTAAAAAATAATATTTGTAAATTTTTATAATTTAGGAGGAAATTGAAATGGCACAAATTTCAGCACAATTAGTAAAACAACTACGTGACATGACTGGCGTAGGGATGATGGATGCTAAAAAAGCATTAGTTCAAACTGAAGGAGATATCGATGCAGCTGTTGACTATTTACGTGAAAATGGTTTAGCAAAAGCAGCTAAAAAAGCTGACCGTATCGCTGCAGAAGGTATTACAAACGTATTAGTAGATGGAAACGTTGCAGTTGTATTAGAAGTAAATGCTGAAACAGACTTCGTTGCTAAAAACGACAAATTCCAAGCATTAGTAGCAAAATTATCAGAAGTAATTTTAGCTAACAAACCAGCTAACTTAGAAGCTGCTTTAGAAATCGTTACTCCAGAAGGTAAAGTTTCTGACGTAATTGCTGAAGCAACTACAGTTATCGGAGAAAAAATTTCATTACGTCGTTTTGAAATCGTTGAAAAATCTGATGCAGATGCATTCGGTGCATACTTACACATGGGCGGACGTATCGGTGTGTTAACTGTATTAGAAGGTTCTTCAGATGCAGATGCTGCTAAAGACATTGCTATGCACGTTGCAGCAATCAATCCTAAATATGTTGACCGTTCAGAAGTTTCTGCTGATGAATTAGAACATGAGAAAAAAGTTCTTACAGAACAAGCATTAAACGAAGGTAAACCAGCTAATATCGTTGAAAAAATGATTGCTGGACGTTTAAACAAATTCTTAGCTGAAATCAGCTTGAACGACCAACCATTCGTTAAAGATCCAGATACAACAGTTTCTAAATATGCTGCTTCTAAAGGTGGTAAAGTTAAATTATTCCACCGTTATGAAGTTGGTGAAGGTTTAGAAAAACGTGTTGACAACTTCGTTGAAGAAGTAATGGGACAAGTTAAAAAATAATTGATTTCAATTAGTGGGGAATAAGGTAGGAAGCTGCCCTCTATTCCCCTTTTTTTTAGACTTAATTTACTAAGAATCTATATAAGAGGAGTCCTTACAATGGTTGAACCAAAATATAAACGTGTTGTATTAAAATTAAGTGGAGAAGCATTAGCAGGCCAAACAGGTTTTGGTATTAATCCTCCAACTATTAAAGAAATTGTTAAAGAAATTAAAGAAGTTCATGATTTAGGTGTTCAAATTGCAATCGTTGTTGGTGGCGGAAATATTTGGCGTGGAGTAACAGGAGAAGAAGTAGGAATGGAACGTGCACAAGCAGACTATATGGGAATGCTTGCTACAGTTATGAATGCCTTAGCACTCCAAGACGCATTAGAAAACATTGGAGTTCCTACTCGTGTTCAAACTTCTATTGAAATGCGTCAAATTGCTGAACCTTATATTCGTCGTAAAGCAATTCGTAACTTAGAAAAAGAACGTGTTGTTATTTTTGCAGGTGGTACAGGAAATCCATACTTCTCAACAGATACTGCTGCTGCATTACGTGCTGCTGAAATTGAAGCTGATGCTATTTTAATGGCTAAAAATAATGTAGATGGCGTTTATAGTGCGGATCCTCGTATCGATACAAATGCAATTAAATTTAATGAATTAACACATTTAGATTTGATTCAAAAAGGACTAAAAGTAATGGATACAACAGCAAGTTCATTATCAATGGATAATGATATTCCATTAGTTGTCTTCAATTTAAATGAAACAGGAAATATTCGTCGAGTTGTTCTTGGTGAAAATATCGGTACAACTGTAAGGGGGAAATAATATGACAGCAACTGAAATTATTGCAAATACTAAAGAACGTATGAAAAAAACTGAAGATGCCTTACAACGTGAATTAGGCGGAATTCGTGCTGGACGTGCGAACGCAAGTCTTTTAGATCGCCTGCAAGTTGAGTATTATGGAGTTCCAACTCCAGTTAATCAATTAGCTTCTGTAACAGTTCCTGAAGCTCGTATGCTTTTAATTACACCTTATGACAAATCTAGTTTACAAGATATTGAACGTGCAATTTTAATGTCAGATATTGGGATTACTCCAACAAATGATGGTAGTGTTGTTCGTTTAGTCATTCCACAATTAACAGAAGAACGTCGTAAAGAATTAGCAAAACAAGTAGGGAAAGAAGCTGAAGGCGCAAAAGTAAGTGTTCGTAATATTCGTCGTGATGCTATTGAGCATTTAAAGAAAGCTGAAAAAAATAAAGAAATCACTGAAGATGATTTACGTGGATATGAAAAAGATATTCAAAAATTAACTGATGACAGTGTTAAAAACATTGATCATTTAGCACAAGTAAAAGAAAAAGAATTATTAGAAGTATAATTCATCAAGTGACAACAGATCTTAGTAATCGTAATAGATTTGTTGTCACTTATTTTTTGAATCGTTGAAAGGAGATTTTATGAAATTAACGAAAAAACAACAATTTCTATTGGTTAAGTTAGCGATATTAGCCATTATCCTAGTTATTTCTGGACTTGGTTTATTCTCGAAAAATCAAAAGAAATCTTCCAATAAATCGAATATTAATCAAACACAAGTAGAAAGTAGTGTAGATTTTTCTGGATATGACAAATCAAAAATGTATACTCTTCAAGTTGGAAAAGTAGCCGATGGAGATACATTCCATGTTAAATTAGATGGAAAAGATTTTAAAATTCGTTTATTACTAATTGATACACCTGAGACTGCTAAAGAAGGAAAAGCTGCTCAACCATTTGCAGATCAAGCAAAACAAAAAACAGAAGAACTGTTAAAGAAAGCTAAAAAAGTAGAAGGTAAGTTTGATGTAGGTGATTATACAGATAAATATGGACGTGCTTTAATGTACGTTTACTTAGATGGAAAATTATTACAACAAACTTTAGTAGAAGAAAGTTTAGCAAGAGTAGGGTATGCGCATCCACCGAATACAACGCTATTAAAAGATTTACAAAAAGTAGAAGAACAAACGAAGAAGAAAAAGAAAAATATTTGGGAAAAAGATGGCTACGTAACAAATCGTGGATTTGACCCAAGCGTATACTAATCTGTCTCATTTATGATATAATTTTGCCAAGATTACATATTAATTAGGTGGCAGGGTTATGAAAAAAAGAAGTGTTATCGTAACAATTTTATTTTTGATATATTTAGTAGTTGTCTTTACTGTCTTTTTCAATGAGAAAAAGATGATCGCAGTATTTGCATCTATTGGAGCCGCAATTTATGCTGCAAATATTAAAAGATTGAAAGATTCAGAAAAGAAGTAATGATAGTAAAAGCTAAGTACAAAATATAGTGCTTAGCTTTTTATTTTTTATCTGTCTTAAAGCTGTTTTTGCCTTTATATCAAGGTTTAGAGGCGTTATACTATAACAGTTCCATCCCAATATATTGTGTTTGTAAAAATAAAACAAAAAATTTAAGCACAATATATTGTATTTCATTCTAATATGAGGTATGATACTACCTGTATGAAACAAAAGGGAGAGATGTTTATGTCAAATCGTCAAATTACACTATATTCAAAACCAAATTGTATGCAATGTAACTTTACTAAACAATTTTTCGAGGATAATCAAGTACCATTTGTGGTTAAAGATGTGTTTGAATCAGAGGAAGCTTTAGAAGAAGTGAAAGCTTTAGGATTCCAATCATTACCAGTTGTAGTTGCAGATGGAATTGAACCTTTCTTCGGTTTCCGTCCAGATATCTTAGAACAACTAGTTGGGTAAATTTTAATAACTAAATTTATAAAAACGATTTTTCTATTGTAGTATCCTACTACGTAGAAAAATCGTTTTATTTTTGTTTACAAATTCATTGTTCTATGGTTAAGTTAAGGAGAATAAACGATTGGAGGTTCTTATGAGTTTCGAAGTCATCCTAACAAAAGAAACAAGTGCGAAAGTTTCGCATATTGCTACTAAAATTGCAGATTGGTTAAAACAATCTAGCAATAATCAAGTGATTTATCTAGTTCCGGATCATATTAAATTTTCTGCAGAATTAGAAATGATTCAAGAAGTGGGTCAATTATTACAGCAACCGAAGAATTCTTATGCTGTTACAAAGCTTCAAGTGTATAGTTTTAAACGTTTGGCATGGTATTTTTTAAGAGATCATGCTGCATTGCAACGTCCTTCATTATCCAAAGTTGGAATTTGTATGATTTTACAAAAAATCTTATCCGAATATCAAGATGAATTAGTACTTTTTAATAAAGAATCTCGTCATAAAGGATTTATTGAACGTTTATCTGCTGTCATGCAAGAATTTCGTTTAGGTGGAATCGAAGTAGAGGACTTCACTGAGTGGTTTGAACAAGATTCTTATGAAGAAATTGACCAACGTTTGAAAGAATTTGGCATCATTTATAAACATTATTTAGAATATTTAAAACAAGATTTTGTTCAATCAGAAGATTTATTACGGATATTAGCGCAAGAAATTTCATCTATGGATTTATCAAATACTTATGTTGTCATTGATCAATCGTACCACTTAAATGCAATGGAATTAGAAGTAATTGATGCTTTAGTGAAATCATGCGGAGGAGTAGAGTTTTATTCGACTGCAACAACTGATGCCTTTAAACCAAAAGAGACGTTAGAATCTGGGTTATTTGACTCCAATCGCCAATTAATTTCTCGCTTATTAAATTGGTTAATGATTGATGAAAGTAAACCTGTTTTACAAGAATTAAAAGAGACCAATACGACTTATCATCCTGACTTTTTAGAACTTGAGCAATATTGGTTAGAAACAAGTGGTGGTTTTGAAACTTCTTCTGAATCTTCATCTAAGAAAATCGATGCATTGCAATGGATTACTTATGAAGATGAACGTCAAGAAATCCAAGAAACATTAGCAACGATTAAATCTTTAGTCGATAGCGGTAACTATCGTTACCAAGATATTCAAATTTTATCGAGAAATTTAGAAGAACAACAAACATTATTACAACCTTTATTAGAAACGTATCAAATTCCGTATTTCATGGATTTATCCGATACAATGGAGCATCATCCACTCATTCAAGTGTTAGACGCTATTTTTGCTATCCAGAAGCATTTTTGGCGTTATCATGACATTATGAACCTTCTAAGAAGTGAATATTGTTTTTGGCCCCTAAATCGAGCAAATTCAAAGAGTGAAGATAATGAGGAAGAGGATTTAAGACAAGCACTGATTCATTATCGTCAAAAATTAGATGAAACAGAAACAATTATACTAGCGCAAGGCTATGAAGGAAAAGATTGGATTTCAAGTAAAACGTGGAATTATCAACTTGAAAATATTGATGAAGATAGCTTAAGTAGCAGAGAAGTGTTATTCAATCAACAGTTAACACAAGCACAAGAACTACATGATCAAATCGTCTCTTTATTAGAACCTTTCTATAAGAAATTGGATAAAGTTGAGACAACAAAAGAAGCAATCACTCTCCTATATCAATTATTAGAAAAAATTGGAGTAACAGATGCATTCCTATACTGGAGAAATCATGCTGCCAATATTGGGGACATTCAAACAGCTAGAAGACAAGATCAAGTATGGAATGAATTTTTAAAATTATTAGAAGAGTATGTTTATATTTTTGGAGATGAACCATTTGATTGGGAAATATTCCAATTATTATTACATACAGGATTCGAACATACACATTATAATATGGCTCCATCTACTTTAGACCAATTAACATGTACTGGAATTGATTCTGTCCGTTATTCTCCTAAAAAGGTTACATTTGTTATTGGGTTATCTCAAGGCGTCCTTCCTAGAATGGAAGAGGAGAGTGGTTTAATTACCGATGAAGAAAGAGAATATTTATTAAGTAAATTAGATACTGGACGTTTCTTACATCCAACAACGATTCAAAAACAATCCGTAGAGCCATTTTTATTTTATAAAGTGTTAACTTCCGCAACTGAAAAGTTATATTTATCAATGCATCATACGGATAAAGGTGCTAAATTAAAACCATCTAGCTTTGTAGAACGTATTTTAAATAAATTTGAGATTACTACCCAGGATGGCAATCAAAAACAACAAGAACGTTTTGAGCAGGGCGACTTTGTAACGATTCATGAATTATTTACAACGTTACTACAAAAACTACGTCAATATAAGTTCTCCAAAGAAGAAGATATCCCATCAATTTGGCTTACTTTACCACATTTATTAAAACAGGATAAAGATTTCCAAAATCAATATCACACATTAGTGAACAGTGTATTCCATTTAAATATTGCCAAGCAATTACCAAAAGAATTAGCTGCTGAACTTTATGGAAATCATTTATATTTATCGACTTCTCAAGTGGAAACATTTTATAAAGATCCATTTAGTCATTTCTTACAATATGGTTTAAATTTACGAGAACGTAGAGAGTTCGAGTTAACTCCTGCTGGATCTGGCGAATACTTCCATGAAACATTTGACCAGTTTATTCGTAAAGTTCATGAATTACAACTAGACATTCGTTCTATTGATAAAACAACGACCGAAACATTATTAAAAGAAATTTTTGATTCTATGAATGAAGATGCAAGATTCCAAATTTTAAACGCATCTCCTAGAATGAATTGGACAAAAGTGCTACTACAAGATACGATTCGACAAACATTAGCTGCAGCATTACTGCAATTGCAACAATTACAAGTAACTCCATGGAAAACAGAAGTTGTTTTCGGTGCAAAATCTGATAAGAAAATTGAAATTCCATTAAATGATACACAGTCTTTATTTATTCGTGGGAAAATTGACCGTATTGACCTTTTAGAAACTGAAAAGGGATATCATTTAGGAATAGTTGATTATAAGTCTTCAGCTCAAAAATTTGATATTAATCGATTACGTTACGGGATTCAATTACAACTTTTAACGTATTTATCAGTTGCTAGAAATATTGTTTCTGTTCAATTTAATAAAGCAGTAACTCCATATGGTGGATTATATATGCATGTTTTCCAACCAAGCTTTAATGCAAAAGATATTAAAGCAGATGCAGATTTTGAAGAAACTCGTTTGAAGAAATATAAATTATCAGGTTTATTAACGAATGATTTAGGAGTTCTGCAACAAGTTCAACCTGATTTTGAAACGGGAGACTCGATTGTATTACCATTTGGAGTTAAGAAAGATGGAGAATATAAGGCAACAAGTCAAGTCTATGCTCCCGATGACATCAATTTATTAATGGATTTTGCTTTCTATCAATTGAAAACTGCTGGAGAAAAGATTTTAAATGGAGAAAATCAACTTGCTCCTTTTGATGAATTAAAAGAATATGCTGATTCAGTGAATGGAAAATTCAGTGCAATAGCAATGTTTGATGCAACCAATCCAGAAAATAATTACCAATTTTTAACAAAAATGCCTCTTCAAGAAAACTTAACTTGGATGAGAGAGAAACTAAACGGAAAGGAGGCGTAATCGATGATACCAGTAAAACCAGAGGGAGTACAAGCAACTCCTGAACAATGGCAAGCAATTTGGCAAAGAGGGGATAATTTATTAGTGTCTGCTTCTGCCGGATCAGGAAAAACAAAAGTATTAGTTGACCGTATTATGGGATATATCGAAGATGGTGTGAATATTGATTCCTTATTAATAGTGACTTTTACAGAAGCTGCGGCTAAAGAGATGAAAGAACGTTTGCGGATAAATTTAGAAAAAGCTATTACAAAAGAAACAGATCTTGCTAAGAAGCATATGTATGTCAAACAACTAAGTTTATTACCAAATGCAACGATTTCTACGATTCATAGTTTTTGTATGAAAGTCATTCGTCGTTATTTCTATTTAAGTCAATTAGACCCTGTATTTTCACTATTAAATGAAGTGGAAGGAACTTTATTAAAGGAAAAAGTATGGAGAAACATACAAGATGAATTATTAGAAGAACATTCTTGGATGGATGGATTAATGCGCTATTTTTCAAGCGACCGTAATGATGATGGATTTACTACATTAGTTTATCAACTATATGATTTTTCACGTTCAAAACCAAATCCTAAACAATGGATTTCTTCTTTAGCAGATTTATATGAAACAAAGGATAACTATGGAGAAATTCCGATTATTAAGGATCAATTTGTTCCTTATATTCGAGAAGAATTAAAATATTTAGTTTCTGCCTATGATGAATTACTGAAATTAGCTGAATTAACCGGATTTGAAAAGTGTAAAAATGTGGTTGAAGCTGATGCCCAACAAATTCAAGAAGTGTACTCAGCATTTGAAAGTGGGAATTACACAGCAGCCTATAAATTAGCACAAGAGGTAAAATTTGACCGTTTCCCAACTGTTCCAAAAAAAGATGAAACGACGGATAGAGAAGCTGTTCAAGCCATTAAACGTAAAAGAGATAGCTTAAAGAAACATTGGGAAGACCAAGTATTAGCAACTGCATTCTTCGAGTCACCTGAAGTTCAAATGAAGCATTTAAGAGATATTTATCCAATGATGTTGCATTTATCTCAAGTTGTTTTGAAATTCTATGAAGCTTTCCAATTAGAAAAGAAATCTTCTAATAAAATTGATTTCTCTGACTTAGAACATGATACATTATCTATTCTTTCTACTGAGAAAAATGGAGTTCTAATTGCTAAAAAATATTACCAAGAACTATTTACCGAAGTTTTAATTGATGAATATCAAGACGTAAACCGTGTTCAAGAAGCAATTTTAACAAGTGTGGCTAAAGAGAATAATCTCTTCATGGTAGGAGACGTGAAACAATCGATTTATGCCTTCCGTTTAGCAGATCCATCTTTATTTAGAGATAAATATGAAGCCTATGCAGATGAAAATGGCGGTAAACGAATTATTTTAGCTGAAAACTTCCGTTCTAGAGATCAAGTATTGTCCTTTACCAACTTAATTTTTAGACAAATTATGGACCATGAATTAGGTCAAATTGACTATGATGATGATGCAGCGTTAAAAACTGGAAACTTAAATTATTCAGAGGATACGGATAAATTTAGCGAATGCTATATTATTCAAAATACTAATTTGAACGATGAGGAAGAAGAAACATCTGAATTAGAGACAGAAAGTATGATTGATAGTTCAGCTACTGCAGAAGTTCATTTTATTGCAGGTAAAATGAAAGAAATGATGGCGAATCAATTCGAAATCATGCATGAAGAAAGTACAAAGGAAAATCCGAAAAAACGACCAATTCAATATAAAGATATTGTTATTTTAGCTCCAACAAAAGCCAATAATGGATTAATTGAGGAAATCTTTACGCAATATCAAATTCCTGTTTTAGTCCAAAAGAATCTTCAATATTTTAAACGAACAGAAATTGCCATTATGATGTCAGCGTTAAAAATTATTGATAATCCGACTCAAGATATTCCATTTGTAGCCGTTTTACGTTCTGGAATCGTTGGATTAGATGAAATAGATCTTGCTCATATTCGTAAACACAATAAATCTTGTTCGTTTTATGAAGCTTGCGCTCAATTTGTGGAGCATTTTAAACTAGAAGAAGTGACTTATTATGATAGTGCTCAACAACAGCAATTAAAAGACCGTGTACAAGCATTTTTAGCGCAATTAGAATCGTGGAGAGATATTGCGAATCATCAGTCAATCAGTACGCTAATTTGGCAAATTTATATGGATACGAAATATTTAACATATGTACATGGGCAATCTGTTGGACAGCAACGTGTGTTGAATTTACATGCCTTATATAAGTATGCGAAAGATTTCGAAGATTCTAGCTTTAAAGGTTTACGTAATTTTGTACGATTTATTCAGCAAATGCAGCATAAAAAGCAAGATTTAGAAGAACCTACTCAAATTTCTGATGAAGAAGATGCAGTACGTGTCATGACGATTCATGCTAGTAAGGGATTAGAATATCCAGTTGTATTTTTAATGAATGCTGGAAAGAAATTTAACCAACAAGATATTCGTCAACAAGCCATTCGTAGTGATGAATTAGGAGTAGGTGTTAAATATTTACAACTTCCTCAAAGAATTCAATATACAACCATTCCATATGTGATGGCTTATAAAGCAGAGAAAAATAAATTACTATCTGAAGAAATGAGAAAATTGTACGTAGCAATGACTCGTGCACGTGAAAAACTCATTATTGTCGGTTCTCTAAAAGATTTTGAAAAATTCAAAGAAGAACATTCTATGATCGATGATTTGAATGAAGAAGTATTACCATTTGCTCTTCGTTATCATGTTGATAATTATTTAACTTGGATTTTAATGGCTACATTTAGAAAGCAGGATAAAGTTCCATTCCATCAAGAAGTAATTGAATTTGAACAAATTAAAAAGAATGCGCTCAATTGGATACAAGAAACTGAAACAGCTTCTATGAATGAAGAAGAGTGGTTACAAAAGCAAGCAGTAGGGAATACAGTTAAAAATCTTCCAAAACTACTACAAGAATTAAAACAAACGTATCCATATTTATTAGCATCTACAACCGCAAGTTATCAGAGTGTATCTGAAATAAAACGGATGAATGAAGAACCAGATGTGAAACAATTACCACATTTAGAAGAACAAACTCAACAATCAGATAAACCTGTTCAACAATATATTTACTTAACGTCTGAATTAACGAAACCAAGCTTTATAGAAAGTAAACAAAAAGTTTCAGCTGCAGAACGTGGAAGCGGTTTACATTTATTAATGCAAAAATTAGACTTAACGAAGGAAATTACTCCTGAATTCATTCAAGAAACGATTCAACAATTAGTTGAGACACAATTTTTAGAAAAAGAAGTTGCCACAGTAATTCCAGTTGACCAAGTTTATCATTTCTTCCAAAGTGAATTTGGACAATGGATACAGGAACATCAAGCATTATTAAACCGTGAACAAGCATTTTCACATGTTGTAACAGCAAAACGTATCTTTAAGCATTTACCAGATAATGAAGATTCGATGTTAATTCACGGGATTATCGACGGATTTGTGGAATTAGACGATGAGATTATCTTATTTGATTATAAGACAGATCATGTGGTTCCTACACAAAAAGGAATACAGAAAGTCGTTGATAAGTATAAACAGCAATTGAATTTATATGCTGAAGCATTAGAAACAAGTTATCAAAAGAAAGTTACAAAACGTATGTTATGTTTATTATCGATTGGTCAATCAATTGATATTTCTAATGTTTAATAGATGAAAGAAGGACGTTCGTGAGGAGCGTCCTTTTATGTTTGTTTGGTTGATGGTGGAGGATTTGTGTTGGTTGGTTTATTTTTCGATATACAACTTTCTTTAATATATATTATGTAAACCTAAGTGTCGTTCGAAATATTCCTTTGTTGTATCAAGCACGCCAGCAGCCAGCTTTGCTGTCTCATGGCTAAAATTTGAGTCTTGGTCTCAAATTTTGCTGCAATAGAATCCGCTGGTTTCTATTGCTTTTGATACTACAAAAAATATTTCTCACTTTTTACGTTATCATACGTTTATTTTAGCTACTGTATCAATTATTTCTTACTTTTAATTAGGAATATAAGGTTATGTACGAAAACTTGCTTAATTTTGGGCTTAATCGTATAATGTATTTTGTATTTTATATAGTTAAAGGATGGGTTTGGATGAAATTTAATGAGGAAAGTCCTTTTTGGCGATTTGCTACGATGTTGGCGGATTTTATTTTGTTGAACTTTTTTGTAATTGTGATTAGTATTCCTATTGTTACGATTGGGCCTGTTTTGGCGGCTTTGTTTTATACAATGATGAAGTTTTCTGAAAATGAAGATGGTTATTTAGTGAAAACGTTCTGGAATGAATTGAAACATTTATTCTTTGTACGTGTTGCTGTCTCTTTAATTTATACAGCAATCATTGCTGCTACTGTATATGTGATTCAATTTTGGTATAGTTTTCAAAATATTTTTGGCATGATGTTAGCGATAATTTTCTTTTTATTCCTATCTATGACGATCACTGCAATGTTGATTTCATTAGCAAGAACTCAGTATTTTGGTACGATTAAGAGTTATATTCGTGATGGATATTTATTTATTTTTATTGCTTTAAAGGAAGCTGTTGCTATTTTGGCAATTCCAGTTATTTTAATCGGATTTAGTATTTTCCAAGAAACGGTATTATATTTCATGGGAATTATCGGGATTTCATTAATGGGATATGCATTAGCTCCATTATTTCATAAAATGTTTTCAAAAGTAGAAAAAAAGCATGAAGGATAAACCATCATGCTTTTTTATTTTACCCACGTGCTAAATGAGTACGAATTTTCGTTGATAAGTATTCAATTACTAATACTAATACGATTAATCCGCATAGGATAGCCCCTACTTCATGCCATTTGTAAGCTGTCATGGCAAAGATTAATGGAGCACCGATACCACCGGCACCTACCATCCCTAAAACAGTTGCATCTCTTAAGTTCATATCAAAACGATAAATAACTGTTGAAATGAATGCTGGGATTAATTGTGGTAAGATTCCAAAACGAATTTTTTGATAGAAATTACATCCACTAGCATCTAATGATTCCAAAATCTTGTAATCTAAGTCTTCAATTGCTTCAATATATAATTTAGAAATCATCCCAATCGAAGCTACAGACATTGTAAGCAACCCTGTAAAAGCACCAGGACCTGTTACACGAATAAACATTAAACCGTAAATTAAAGTTGGAACGGTACGAATGGCCATAATGGCTGTACGTCCAATCACTGCAACTGGTTTTGGTACAATATTTGTTGCTGAAATAAATGAAAATGGAATTGCTAAAATTGCTCCTACTAATGTTCCTAGAAATGCAATTGCAATAGTTTCTAATAATAAATATGGAACACCTTTCGTTGTAAAGTTTAACAATAAGGATGTTTCAGGAGTTACAATCCCTTGTAAAATACTTTGAGAAATTTGTAATCCATTTTCTGGAATTTTACTTAATTCAATCGTTGATCCAGACCATGCAAAAATGATAATGAATAAGAATAAAACGCCTAATTGAACAATCCAAGTACGAGGAGCTTTTTCATATTGTTTTAATACTGCTTCATTCATGTGTTTAACTCCCCTTCTATGTTAATTTCGTACGTAAGTAGTAACTTACTGATTCAATAATGACTACAGTAAAGAATAATGTTACTAAAATCATCCCTACATTACCATATTCACGCCAACCAAGGTTCTCATTTAAAATAATTCCGATACCACCGGCACCTACATATCCTAAAATAGATGCATAACGAACATTACCTTCAAAGCAATATAATGAACTTGCTAAGTAAGTTGGTAAAATTTGAGGAATAATCGCACTTGTAAAAGCTTGACCTTTTGTTGCTCCTAAAGCCTCAGCTGCTTCAAAAGCTCCCATATCTACTGTTTCAATTTGTTCATATAATTGTTTACCACAGTATGCAAAAGTATAAGTTGCAATCGCAAATGTACCAGCCATTGTTCCTAAGCCAAAGATATAAGTTGCAATTAAGGCAGTTACAAGTGTTGGTAATGTACGAACTACACTTAAAAATAAACGACTTAAACTAATAATCCATTTATTTTTAACAATATTACTAGAAGCTACAATGGCAAATGGAATTACTAAAATAGATCCTAATAATGAACCTAATAATGACATTTTAATCGTGTCAATTAATGGTTGCCAAATATTACTTGAATATTCCCAGGCAGGTGGAAACATACGACCAATAATAACAAAAAATTGAACACCACGTGTTAAAATAGTATGTAAATTAAATCCAGTAATTTTAGCTGAAAAATACACTGCAATTAACAAACCAATGACAACAAAAATAGCTTTTGATTTTGGCTCAGTCACTGTAGTACCATTTTTTAACGTAAATTCTTTTGAAGCGAAGAGTTTATTATCCTTCATGTAACTCCTCCGCCTTTCCTTTATAGATTAAATCTAATACTTCTTTCGTTACTTGGCTACTTGGACCATCATAAACAATTTCTCCATCACGAATACCAATAATGCGATCTGCATATTCTAAAGCTAATTCCACATGGTGAATATTAAGTAAAATAGAAATATTTAAATCTTGATTAATCTTTCTGAAGTCTTCCATTACACGCTTAGCAGTAATTGGGTCTAATGCCGCAACAGGTTCATCTGCTAAAATAATTTCAGGATTTTGCGCAAGAGTTCTAGCTAATGCAACACGTTGTTGTTGTCCACCTGATAATTGGTCAGCACGGATAAAGGCTTTATCTACAATCCCCACTTTATCTAAAGCTTCTAAAGCGTGTAATTTTTCTTCTTTTGTATAAATTCCAAATAATGAACGAACAAATGGAATATCTGGAACAATAGAAGTTAATACGTTTTTAATAACCGTTGTTCTTGTTACTAAATTAAATGATTGGAAAATCATCCCTACTTTATTTCTACGGAATTTACGAAGAGATTTCCCTTTTAATGAAGATACATTTGTACCATCTACCGTTAAAGTTCCTTCTGTAATTTCAATCATACGGTTAATTGTACGAATTAAAGTTGATTTACCAGCTCCTGATAAACCAATAATTGAAACAAATTCACCTTGTTCAATTTCTAAATTAATATTTTTTAAACCTTTAACTCCATTTGGATAGGTTTTTGAAACATTTTCAAATTTAATCATATCTGTCCTCTTTCTCAAAAAAAGGGTCAGGATTCGCTCCTAACCCTCATTTGATCATCATTTCTTTCCTTAGTTACCTGATTTTAATTTTTTAAGAACTTTTTGAGCTTCACGTTCTTTATCGTAATCAGATGCATTAGCTTTCTTATATCCTGAATGAGAGTAAATCTTAATTACTTCTTTACCTTCATCTGTTCCAGCTAATTTGATCATTGCGTTAGCAAAAGCTTCTTTGAATGCGTCGTCTACAATTGGAGAAGATTTACTTACTGAAATTGTATCGTTATAAATATCTGGAGTTACACCAATAACATTTGTTTCTTTCCAAATTTCATCTGAACGTCCATATTCACTTGACCATTTTTTAGCATAGTCAGAACGTAAGTCAGCATATCCAACCATAATATCAATTTGTCCTGAAGCTAAACGAGCTGCAGATGAAGCATAAGAATCAGATTGAACAACATTTTGTAAATCTGAAATGTTTTTACCGAATTTATCTTGTAGCCATAATGTAGGATAAATATATCCTGAAGAAGAAGAAGTTCCTAAAACTCCCCAGTTTGCTGAATTTAAATCATCCCAAGAAATATCTTGACCACTATTCACTTTTTCAGCAATTGCTTTCCCTTTTTCTGTTGGGCCAGCAATTACTAATCCTTTATAAGAAGTAACTTGTTCATTAGAACGTTTTGTTTCTTGACCATCGTTCCAATCTTTTGGATTCGATGAATTTTTTTCTAAACCAGAACGTGTTGCTGTTAATAATACATCAACTTCTTTGTCAAATAATACATAAGTACCACCAGGAATGAAACCAACATCTGCTGTACCTGATGCTAAAGCTTCCCCTACTGCATCAAAGCTTGTACCAACATTGATTTCAACATTATTTACGGTATAACCTTCATCAGCTAATTGTTTCTTTAATAATTCTTTCAATGGTTCAGTAGCAGTTACAATCGCTTCTGGATCACGAGAAGGTACAAATGCAACTTTCAATGTATCAATTGTTTTAGATCCATTACCTTTAGAACCTGAATCACTAGATTGACTTGAACAAGCTGCAAGTAAAGCTGCTGCTGATACTCCAAGTGCTAATTTTGACCAAAAAGACTTCTTCATAAAATATATCCCCCTAAGATATGTGTTCTACAAGATTGAACTTTCAACCTCAAGTACAATCATACAAAATACGAACGATAATTACAAGAGATTTTACTTAAAAAATACATTTTTAGATACATTTTCATAAAAATAATTCATTTTCAAACAGTGTAAACGTGTAAAACACGAACATTATATGCATGAAAGCATAGATAATGAATAATTAGTAAATAATGTAACAAATTATATATCAAAAAATATAAAAATAACCGAACGTTTTGTTTTATAACGTTCAGTTATTTTCGTGATGGTTTGAAAAGGTATTTAACTCTTTAACTTCTTCAGAATACATAGAAAATACTTTTTATAGTAGCAAGGTCGCCAGCAGCCAGCTAAAGCTGTCTCATGGCTAAACTTTGAGCCTAGGTCTCAAAGTTTCCCTGCAATAAAAGTAGCTATTGCTACTTTTATTGCTTTTGCTACTATTTGAGTATTTTCTTATGTATTCTGAATCTATATGTAAAACACTTTTTTATTCCTTTAATTGATAATAGTGTTCAGCAAAATCGACACATTCTTTCATATCGAATAAATAAACATTGCTTTCGTTAATTGAAATATGATTAACAGTATAATGTTCCGTAAAGTTCTTTTGAATTTCTAAATAGTCATCGTATATATCCAATTCAATATTTTTAAACGATATCCATTTTTCTCCATCTTTCGTTAAAATTTTACTTTTTTCATAAATGACTTCTCTATTCAACCGATTTTCAGCTAAATGGAGTGATGTATTCGTTTCAAAATCAGTTCCAATCATTAATACTTTAGCACCTATTGAATACATTCTTCCTAATGGTGATTTGTCTCCAAACGGGAAATCAAAAGAATCCTGACCAATAATTTCACTAGCCTTCTTTCCAATCGCTGTAAAAGAATACATAGGATGATTACTTCGAATGGAATCAGGTAAAATTCCAATAAATTGACTAAAAGCGCCCATAGCCTTACTATACGATAACTCCTTTGAATAGGCAGGCATAGCATCACGAATGACATCATGCCACTCTTCTGGCACTGGAGGATATTGCCAACTAGCAGGATCAGAAATTTCAACCGTTTGAGAAGGCACTACAATCGTTCCTTGTTCTCCAATAACATCTCTTAACGCTAAAAACA
Source organism: uncultured Granulicatella sp. (assembly GCF_963528195.1). Classification (GTDB taxonomy): domain Bacteria; phylum Bacillota; class Bacilli; order Lactobacillales; family Aerococcaceae; genus Granulicatella. The sequence goes on along the minus strand of NZ_CAURVN010000004.1, from coordinate 55,853 downwards.
AAGCTTCAGCACCACCAACAACATATCCTAAAGAAGATAAAGAAGCATGAACTAATAAAGTATCCCCTTGATTAATTCCTAACTGTGAAAACTTATCAATCAAAAAATCCTTCGTAATAGGTATATAATTTTTATCAATACACTTTTTCATATAAGAATACAACTATCTCACTCTCCTCTTTTACGTAGCCTCAGTATATTTATTTTAAACGATTAGAAAATAAAAATAAATAGGATTCAGTATACATTGAAAATACTGTTGATATAGTAGCAAGGTCGCCAGCAGCCAGCTAAAGCTGTCTCATGGCTAAACTTTGAGCCTAGGTCTCAAAGTTTCCCTGCAATAAAAGTAGCTATTGCTACTTTCATTGCTTTTGCTACTATGATGTATTTTCTATGTATACTGAATCTGTACGTTAAGAACATATTATTTGAATATAGTATAAACGACATAAAACACTTAAAGTGAATGACTAGATTCTACCTTTCTCAGTTGCAAAAGGAATATATATAAATATATATTCCCGCAAAATTCGAGACTACAGGCTCGAATTTTAGCCATGAGACTTGCATAGCAAGGCTGCTGGCGGCGCTGCAACATCCCAGGGAGGTAGAATATAGTTATTCACTTATACGTCCATAAGTATGCAAAAACATCCCTAGATTGCTCTAAGAATGTTTCATTAATTTCTTCAATTATTTTTCTGGGAAATATGAACGTAAGAATTTGTTAGCGAAATGAATATCCTCTAACCAATTTTCTTGTCCAACATACCAGAATTCACCAGTGAAACGACGAACACCAATAGATAAGAAAGTGTCCACCATTTTCTTAAAGTCAATTTGTCCTGTTCCAAAAGGAATTTCACGATAATGTCCAGGAATTGTTTCTTTTAAGTGAGCAGCCACAATGTGACCTTTTCCTAATTCGATATCTTCATAAACATTTTTCGCACCAGGTTCTAAAGAAGCATTTTTTAAGTTTCCTGAATCTGGATAAACTTGTAAATAAGGTGAATCTACTAAGTTTACAAAACGCATTGATTTTTCCACTGTATTCATAAATGGAGTTTCCATTGTTTCGAATCCTAAAACGATTCCTTTTTGAGCTGCTAATAAAGTAGCTTTTTTCAAGTTATCAATAAAGAATTCTAATGTATCTGCATCGCCTTCTTCATAGTATACATCATAACCAGCTAACTGAATGACACGAATTCCTAAATCGTCTGCTAATTCAATCGCTTTTTCCATAATTTCCATACTACGTTCACGTACAGATGCGTCATGTGATCCAAATGGATATTTACGGTGTCCACTTAAACACATTGAACGAATTGAAACGCCAGTTTCGTACATTGTTTTAACAAGTTCAAGACGTTCTTCTTTCGTCCACTCTAAACGAGCTAATTTTTCATCAGTTTCATCCACACTCATTTCTAAAAAGTCAAATCCAGTTGCTTTAACAGTTTCTAACTTTTCTTTGAATGATAATGTGTTTGGCATTGATTTTTCATATAGTCCTAATTCGTACATGCTTAACTCCTACCCTTGTCCATAGTATGCATTCGCACCATGTTTACGTAAATAGTGCTTGTCTAAAATTGTTTGAGACATTGGTTGTAAGTTTGGATTTAATACTAAGTTATGCCAAGCCATATTAGCGACTTGTTCTAAAACAGTAATGTTGTGAACAGCATCAAAAGCATCTTTCCCCCATGCAAATGGTCCGTGGTTAAATACTAATACACCAGGAATTGCATTAGGATCTTTATCTTTAAATGTTTCTACGATTACTTTACCTGTTTCTAACTCATAAGCCCCTTTAATTTCTGCATCAGTCATAGCACGAGTACATGGAATTGTTCCGTAGAAGTAGTCCCCTTGTGTTGTACCAAATGCAGGAATTTCTTGGCCATTTTGTGCCATTGTAGTTGCCCAAGTTGAGTGAGTATGAACTACCCCTTTAACATCTGGGAAATTACGGTAAATTTCTAAGTGTGTATCTAAGTCAGAAGATGGTTTTAAAGCTCCTTCGATTTTATTTCCATCGATATCTACAATAACAATATCTTCTGCTTTCATTACATCATATTCTACCCCGGAAGGTTTAATAGCGATAACGCCAGCTTCACGGTCGTATTCTGAAACATTCCCCCAAGTGAATAATACTAAATTATGTTTTGGTAATAATAAGTTTGCTTCAAGAACACGTTGTTTTAATGCTTCATATGCCATGATAAAAAGACTCCTTTTTAATTAAAGCTCTAAAGCTGCTGAAATTTTTTCAGTCATTTCTTTTTCTGATAATAAGTTTTGTAAACCAACGATTTTAGTGTTTGGTAAATCTAATCCGTCGAAGATGTCTAATAATGCTTGAGAAACAACTACCATATCATAGCTTTTAGCTGATGATTTTGCTTCTGAAACTGCACAGTGATGTACTTCCAATGGAATATTTAATTTACGGAATACGTTTGTTAATTTCATTTTGATAATTTGGCTTGAACCCATTCCACTTCCACATGCTGCTAATACTTTCATTGATATCTCTCCTTTAGAATTTGATAACGGGTAAGTCTGTCTTACCCGTTACCTATTTTATAATAAAATTTTTCTGTTTAAAACTAATTAAGCTTGTTTGTTTTCTAAATATGTTTCGTAATCTTCAGCGATTAAGAAATAATGTTCTTTATTACGGCTGTATTGTAATTGAGGGATTGCTAAAAGAATAACTAATACAATACCTAAACCAACATATTGGAAGTGTTGCATTAAGAATCCAAATCCAACCCAAACTGTATCCCAGTCGAAGTTACCATGCCATCCACCGAATGCTGCTAATCCAAATGCTCCAGCTGCGATTGCTCCACCTAAAACTTGGATAACACCTGATAAGAATGTCATAACTGAAGCAGCACGTAAACCACCTTTGTGGTTAGCATATACTGCTAAAGTAGCGTTGTCGAAGAATACAGGAACGAAACCTGTGATGATTAATACTGGTGATTTGAACACGATTAATCCTAAGATTGCAATTACTTGTCCTAAAACCCCAAATAAGAAACCGATTGTTACTGCGTTTGGAGAACCAAATCCGTATACAGCAGCACAGTCAACGGCTGGCATAGAACCTGGTAATAATTTGTTAGAGATACCTTGGAACGCTTCTGATAACTCAGCAACGAATAAACGAACCCCTAATTGTAAAATTTGTACATAAACTGTAAATGTTAAAGCAATTTGTAAAATGTAGAAGAAGAAGTTGTCACCTTCTTTTAATGTCGCCATTTTGAATTTAGAAGCCATCACTACGATTTCTTGACCGTTTACGCTTACTAAGTAATCTTTACCTAATACTAATAAGATAGCTCCGAAGAATACTACCATCAAAATAGAAGTTGCTACGATTGATTCTTTAAAGATTGATAAGAATCCTGGTAATTCTAAATCTTCAATTTTCTTGTCATTTTTACCTGAAAATTTGTGTGCGAATTTATCTACTAACCAAACCCCGAACATTTGTTGGTGACCAATTGCAAATCCGCCACCCTCAGTTAATTCTTGAGTTGCTTCTACAGTTAAGTTAGCTGCTACTGCCCAATAAACCCCTAACACGATACCTAATAAAACTACAAATTGTAATTGTTGTACATTGTCACCTAAAGCTAATGCCATTAACCAAGTAGCTGTAGCTGATTGTTGTACCATGATGTGACCAGTGATGAAAACAGTACGTACTTTAGTTAATTTACGGAAAATTACAAGTGCTAAGTTAGTTAAGAATGCTACTAAAAGTACTTGTACTGTTAAACCAGTTGCATGACCAGCTTGTTTTAAAGCTGCTTCTGCTGCTGCTTGACCAAAATAAGGGTCGATAACTGCTGCTTGTAACCCGAAACGGTCACCTAAAGCTGCTAATACTGGACGGAAGTTTGAAACTAATCCACCAGCTGCTACGTTTAAAATCATATAACCAACAACAGCTTTAACAAAACCAGCTAATGCGTCATACCATTTACGACCTAATAATAAGTAACCTACTAATACAATTAAACCTACAAAGTATTGAGGTTTAGTAAAAATGTTTGTATAGAAAAATTGCCAAAAACCAAATAAGAATTCCATATTATTCACCTTTTCTAGATCTTCTTTTGAACGTGCATTAACAAAAGCATTGATGATATTTTCATCTTCAACTAATGTTACAAGTTCTGATAAATTGCCTAAATGTTTTTCATTGTCAGTTGAAGCTAAAACAAAGAATAAACGAGGTTTATATTCAGAACTAGGTCCGAAGTCAACTGCCTCTTCAACGTTCATGAAGGCAACCGCTGTTTCGTTAACACCTTTTCCTTCTTGTGCATGTGGAATGCAAATTTCTGGTGCGATTACAATGTATGGACCAAATTCGTGAACATTATTAATAATGTAACCTGGATAGTCAGCAGTAATAATGTTTTGGTCTAACAATGGTTGACACGCTGTGCGAATCGCATCTTCCCAAGAAGAAAAACCTTTTTGGAAACTAAAACGATTGTTTTGAATAATTTCTTTTAACACTGATAAAACTCCTTTTTGACGATTTTAGTTAAGAAATCGTATACATCTATATTTTAATATTTGACCGTTACCGTAGTAACGGTCAATCAGATGTTTATATTATAAGAATGATGGGAATGGAACGTCGTTTTCTACTGAGAATACGTCGTCAAATCCACGGTAGAAGTTAAATTCTAATTTATCTTTATCTGTTGGGTAAGTGTATTTACCACCTACTTGCCAAATGAATGGTTTGAATTTATATTCTAAGCGATCTTTTTTGAATTTCCAGATTTCTGTAATTTCTTTAGGATCTGCTTGGAAGTTAGCCCAGATATCATAGTGAACTGGAATAACCACTTTAGCATTTAATGATTCAGCCATACGTAACATATCAACTGAAGTCACTTTATCTGTAATACCACGAGGGTTTTCACCGTATGCACCTAAGCACACATCGATTTCATGTTCGTTACCATGTTTAGCAAACATGTTTGAGTAGTGAGAGTCACCAGCATGGTATAAGTTACCACCACTTGTTTTGAATAAGTAGTTAACTGCGATTTCGTCCATATCTTGAGGCATTTTACCTTTTAATACTTCGCCATCTTTAGCAGTTACTAAAGCTGTACGGTCAAATGCTTCTAAAGCAACGATTTCGATGTCTTTAATTTTCACTGAGTCTCCTGGGTGTACAACGATTGTACGTTCAGCTGGAACTCCCCAACCTAACCAAGTGTTTACTACTTCTTGTGGTCCAACGAATTTAGCTTCTGGACAGTTGTTAGCAACTGCTGCTGCTGTATTGATATCTAAGTGGTCTGAGTGAATGTGAGTTACTACTAAAGCATCTACATTTTTCACTTCAAATGGATCGATAACAAATGGTTGTGTACGTAAGTTTGGTTGTAAGTTTTGGCAACCACTCATACGTTGCATTTGGTGTCCAGTTTTCATTTTTCCGTTTCCGTGGCTACGTTTACCAGTTCCACACCATAAGTCACATAGGATGTTAGTGTTTTTTTCTGATTTTAACCAGATACCTGTACATCCTAACCACCACATAGCGAATGTTCCTGGTTTAACTTCTTCACGTTCGATTTCTTCGTTTAACCATGTACCCCATTCTGGGAATGTTGATAAAATCCATGATTCTTTTGTTACATCTTTAATGTTTGCCATTATATTTCTTTCCTTCCTTGAGATTAGCCCCAAATTCTTCTAATTTCTTCTTTAAATTCACGAGCTGATTGTGCAGGATTTTCTGTAGCGTAAATTCCACGTCCAGCAATGAATGTATAAATATCGATACCTTCGAATACTTTCAATGTATCTTTTGTTAATCCACCAGTTGCAGAAACTTTGAATCCCATCTCAATTAAACGTTTGATTTTATTCAAATCACTTTCTGTCCAAGTTGCTCCAGCGAATAGAGCGTCACGACTTTGGTGATAGATTACTTGGTCGATACCAGCTTCACGCCATTGCTCTGCTTGTTCAAATGTCCAGTCACCATATAATTCTACTTGTAAAGTGCCAATTTCTTTTTGAGCAGCTTTCATTGTAGGGATGGTAGCACAGCAAATGACAGTCATCCAGTCGGCACCAGCATCTTTACAGTTTTTAGCAACTGTTGATCCAGCATCGGCACATTTTGTATCTGCAATGACAACTTTATCAGGGAATACATTACGTAAGCATTTAATTGCTTTGTCCCCTTCATTCAAGATTAAAATTGTACCAGCTTCGATAATGTCTACTTCATTACCAACAGCAAGTGCATCTTTTAACGCATCTTCGATACGTAAATGGTCTAATGCAACTTGTAAATTTGGAATTGCCATTTTGTCATTCTCCTTTTCTCTCTCAGGGCTTTTGCCACACAAAAATTTGAAATAATCATAACTTTTAAGACGTCTCTTAATTCATGATCATTTCATAATTACTAGTAATTATTAATGAAACCATTATATAATAAAACGTTTTCTATAACAACGCATCTTGTGTAATCAATCTTTAATCGAGTTTTATGAACGTTTTCATTTTTATGATTTTTTTGTCAAAGTTCTTTATTTACAAGATTTCTTTAAGATTTTTTGTAAAATTTTTATCGAAAATCTTGCAAAATATGCCTTTCTACTTCATACTGTTTGAGTAATCAACTTTTAAGGAGTTTCATATGATTTATAAAATAACTATATTTATTGTTCGTTTATTAATTATCTTATTAAATGGATTTACGAAAGTAACGGGTTTGGAGAATCTGCCAAAGGATTCTGGGTATGTGATTGTTGCTCCGCACCGATCATGGTTAGATCCAGTACTAATTGCGATTGCGGTATATCCAAAGTCATTAGTATTGATGGCAAAGCAAGAATTGTTTAAACCGAAACCTTTTGCATGGTTCATCCGTCAGTTAGGTGCGTTTCCGGTGAATCGTGAGAAACCTGGTCCGAGTGCAATTAAGCATCCGGTTACTCAGATTAAGGAACATCAGAAAGCTTTAGTGATTTTCCCAACGGGTACTCGTTACTCTAATGAAATGAAAGGTGGGGCTGTAACAATTGCTCGTATGGCAAAAGCTCCGATTGTACCGATTGTTTATCAGGGACCTTTTACTTTTATGAACATTTTGAAACGTCAAAAGATGTTTGTAAAAATTGGGGAGCCAATTCATTTACCTGAGGGACGTTTGTCTAAGGAAGAATTAGCGCAATATGATGAATTATTAATTCAAAAATTCGATGAATTGGATAAAGAAATTAATCCTAACTTTGTTTATGTGATTCCGGAGAAGAAACGGAAATAATGTTTTTATAAATTAAAAGCAAGAATCTCCACTGCTACAGTGAGGACGGCAGCAGCCCCTATGGGGCTCATGCCTAAAATTTGAGCCTTGGTCTCAAATTTTCCTTTGTGATAATCATGGCTGATTATCACTGCCACTGTAGAGTGGAGATTCTTGCTTTTATTTAGTGCTTATGTTGCATTTCTTGACGGTCAGTCGTGAGTTTAATTTTCACCATCTTTGATTCTATTGAAAAACTAAAAAATTTACAATGTATACCATTTGTAATATAATTAAAGAAAATTAGGAGGTAATGAATATGGCAACAAGTCCTACTCAAATTAGAATTGATACTACCATTAAAGAAGAGGCAAACGTCTTATTCTCAAGACTGGGTCTTGATATGTCTAGTGCCGTTAATATTTTTTTACGTCAATGTCTTTTAAGAGGTGGTTTACCTTTTTCAGTTGAAGTTCCAAAATATAATGAAGAAACATTAGCAGCGATGGAAGATGCAAAAAGAATTTCAAGAGATCCAGATATTCAAGGGTATTCAAGCATTAATGAACTTTTTAAAGCATTGGATGAAGAATAATGTATAAATTAAAATTTACAAATAAGTTTAAAAAGAGTTATAAGATGATGAAGAAACGTGGTTGTGATATTTCATTACTAGAAGAAGTTATCTATCAACTAAGTCAAGGGATTCCACTTGAACCGAAATATCGTAATCATATGTTAACAGGCGATTATACTGGTTATTATGAATGTCATATTAAACCGGATTGGCTACTTATTTATCTTATAGAAAATGATATTTTAACTTTAACTTTAATCGATACTGGTTCACATTCCGATTTATTTTAGACACCACTCACTTTTGAGTGGTTTTTCTTTTTCTTTCAATCAAAACAAAAAGAGCAGACAGCGTCTACTCTTCTACTCAATTATTTTTTAGCATTTTTCTTTGCTTGTGCTTTCATTGAAGCAGCAATTTGACGAACTTTTTGTTCGGATGGTTTTTGACCCATTTGAGTCATCATACTACGAATCATACTTTCATCAAATGGAGGATTTTCTAGAAAGTAATTCATCATTGTTTTACGTGCGATAAAGAATCCACCGATTGCTCCTAAGATAGCAGCTACAACGACGATTAAAATCCATACACCTGTACTCATGCAAGTTCTCTCCCTTCATTGATCTACATTGCTATTGTACTAAATTATAACAATAATGAAAAGGCTTTTTGAAAATTTTGTAAAATTTGTGCTTTTCTTCGTATCTTTTACTGTATATTTTATAATCCTTTTTCATCCATTGTAATAGACATTTCCTCTGTATCCACCGTTACTTTTGCTCCAATAGTAATCGTAAATAATGGTTGTGTATGTGCAAAGTCTAAGTCGTACATCACTGGGATTTGTTTTAAGACTGGATATTTGTCTAATATATACAATAATAATTCTTCAGTCATACGGCATTCTTTTGGGAATCTTCCAATTAGTACTGCTTTTGGATTCGGATAAGCTTGTAATAATGCTGCTAAATTTCTGTCAAATTCAAAGTAGTCGCTATCTTCAGATTTTTCTATGAAAAAGGTATACTCTTCTGGTTTTGGAGCATAAGGAGTTCCTCTTAATAATGAAAAGGTTGATAAGTTTCCACCGATTGCAGTTGCAGTAGCTTTACCGTGGTTGTATACTTTCCATTTTGTCGGTTGAAACATCAAAGGTGAATCTGGTAAATACCAAGCATTACTCCCCCATTTTTTGCTTGGCGTTAATTCATACTTTGTATTACTTAATGCTTTAAGCCATGATGCTGTTTGATATTCTTGTAGTTCCTTCATTTTAAAGCTTGTATAGGATGGTCCCATATACGTTAGCATTCCAGTTTTAGCATAAATGGCATTTAAAATAGCAGTTGTATCGGAATATCCGCAAATGATTTTAGGATGTTTCGCAATTAACTCATAGTCTAAATATGGAAGAAGCTCATTTGAATTAAATCCACCAATGGTTGCCAAAATGACATCTACTGTAGAATCTAAAAATGCATCATGTAAATCTTCCACACGACTTTGAATACTTGCAGAATCAAGTAAGTCATGCTCAAAATAATGTTTTGAATAGCTAACCCTAAACCCTAACTCTTCTAATCTTTCTTTAGCAGCCCTATTCGCTTCAAATCCGCCAACTCGTTCAATTGACGAAGATGGACTTAGTACTCGAATATGCATTCCTTTTTGTAGTTTTTTCATATCATCACCTCATTCTAATTCAAACATTGGATAAATATTTGTCACATTTTCATCTCGTAAAAATGGTACAAGCCCTTGAATAATGTAACTTGGAAATACAGAAGGGTAAAACTTCCCTTGTTCTAACGCTTGTACAATCTGTAAAAAATCTTGCTCTGTATATGGTGGAACTAACATAAATGGTGGCATAATAAATTGGAAGTCATTTAAATCAACAAACATTGGATTATAAATTCTTGGAAAATCTACTTCAATGACCACATAATCATCAGATAAAAATCTCTTCCACAAACCTTTAATAACGTCTTTATGTTCTCTCATATAAGTGACAAATTCTTCATAGTCTTGGAAAAATGAAACTCCCGTTTCAGTCCCTTTTGCAAAAGCAAATAACACTCCTTCTAATTCAATATCATTCAATCGATTAAAGGAATCTGTTATAAAGTCATATAACTCCGTCATTTCTTCATTCCCTTGTACATATTCACTTAATTGACGTTTCGGAATATACATTCCTGTCTCTTCAATTGTTTTTAAAATTTCTCTTTTTTGAATGGTCCAAAATTTATATGTCATGTATTTCTCCTAATCTTCTGGGGTTAGTTTTGTAGTATTTAATTTTTTCTGGAAACTAGCAGTTCATTGATAGTGTCAGTTTCACTTTACAACTGAATCACGTGCGGTTCATATCCAATCTCTTTTAAGAAGGTAAACAAATCTTCCGTATTAACAAAAATCGTCTTCTCATTTGTATTTGGATGGAAGCACATTCGTTCTTCAGATACAATTTCTTGATCGAAATATACTTGAATATCTTTGTCTCTATTATTTAATAAGCCAAATGGAGATACAGTTCCTGGTAGGAGTATCATTTTATCATTTAACGTTTCAGCTGAAGCCATTTTGATTCGATTTTCTTCTACGATTTCTTTAAAAACATCCATATCTAATCGTTTTGCATCATCTATAATGACTAAGTAAAAATTTCTCTTTTTCTTATTTGTTAAAAACATTGTCTTTGTACGAACACCTTCAATTCCTTCAATAAAACGATCTGCTTGTTCTGTTGTTAGTACAGGTTCATGTTCTACAATTTGAAATGGAATGCCTAATTCATTTAATTGATCTACTACTTTTTGATACATAGAAAAACCCCCTTATCATTTGTTTTCTTTATTATAAACTCTTCGTATACTGCTTTTCAATGTATACTACTATGCAGATGAACTAAATCATGTTATGATGAGAAAAAATTCACATAGGAAAGTGGTTATATGACAAAAAAAGCAATTTTACTTATGACCTTTGGGTCACCTGAAGGATATACTTTTGAAGATATCGCAAGATTTTTTACAAATATTCGACGTGGCGTTCGCCCAACAGATCAAGAAATTCAACATTTGTATGACAACTACCAAAAAATTGGTGGAAGTCCTCTACAAGAAATTTCGAAACAGCAAGCCGCAAAATTACAAGAACGCCTACAAGGAGAATATACCGTTTATTTTGCTAATAAATTCTCCTCTCCATTCATTCCAGAAGTCGTTAAACAAATGGAAGAAGACGGAATCGAAGAATGCCTTGGCTTAGCTCTTGAACCCCATTACTCTTACTACTCCATTTATGGATATGAGAAATTCATCGAAAGCAAAACGATTCGTTTTCACGTTGTAAAAGATTGGTATCATAATCCAAACTTACTACAATTTTGGGAAAATGAAATTAAAAAGATTTTAACCGAAGAAGTCAAAGATGAAAGTTTTAAAGTATTCTTCTCAGCACATAGCGTACCCGTTATTGCATTGGAATTCGAAGATCCTTATATCGACCAAATTTACAAAAATGGACAAATCATTGCAGAAAGATTAGGATTGAAAAAACATCAGTACACTCATACATGGCAAAGCGAAAGTGATATTGGACTACCATGGATGAAACCAGATGTACTAGAATACTTACGAGAACAAACGGAACACCCTGAACATTATATCTTCATTCCAATTAGCTTTATTAGCGAACATATCGAAGTTTTATACGACAATGATATCGAATGTAAGGACTTATGCGATGAGTTTGGCGTACATTATCACAGACCACCAATGCCAGATGATCATCCACTCTTAGTCGAAGCCTTATACGAAACGGTTCGAGCTCACGAAACAGAAAGCTTCACTATTAAAACACAGGAAGAAGAAACACTGGATGAAATGTTACCGCCAGAAACATCAAAAGATATTCTAGACCAAGAATCTGATATTCAAATGCCGGAATTTGTAAAGAAATTAATTGCTAAAAAAGGTAGAGAGAATGTAAAAATGCCGGAGTTCGTTAAACGAATGTTAGAACAACGTGCAAAACAGAAAAAACAATAAGACATAAAGAACCCTGCACCAAAAAATCTATACTTTTGGGTGCAGGGTTTCATCATTTATATGATTAACTACTCTTCAATTTCAATCCCTTTTACTCGTAAATTCTCGATACATTCCTGTAGATATGCTTCATTATGTTCTTTATAAATTGGAGTATTTGTCTTTACTTTCTCGAGATTACAGTAGCTTTCTGCAATCTTTCCACGATAATTCTTATCTCGCCACTCAGTTGCTACTTTATAGCCTCTATTATTCATCTCATTCATAATCAATGTATGATAACAAAATAGATGATAAGGAGAATATAAAAACACATAATCGACTGTTTTATGTTTCTTATTCCATCCATTTCCCCTAAGCGCACAACATTCTCTATGCTGTCCTAATAATTGATTCTTCGGTAATTTTGGTATCATTTGTTCATGCCATAATCTCATCTTGTTCTCCTGTTATTAATGTTGATTGTTGTAAATAGTGATTGGGGTATTTCTCTAATAAAGTATGGATATAATGAATGATAGAACTTTTATCTATTGCGGTAGTTCTATATTCATCTAGTAAACGAAACAATTCATCTTTTTCGTCTTTTTCAGCTGTATTTTTAAAATAACCCCATATATGAAGGATTGCGTTATGAAAATCTTTTTTACTTTCCTGTATTTCATTCACTTTATTGATTTGTTGAAATAACACTTCTAACTCAACCTCTGGTTCTTTTAAATATTCTCTTATTTCCAAATAAACTTTATGCGATTTACTCAATACGTAATATTTATTTCTTGCCCATATCTGTTCACATTGTTTTCTGATTTCTTTTTGATTCACTTTACACCTTCTTTACACTAGAAATTAACTAACGAATGTCTTGTTACATCATTATAGCATTGAAAGTGTGATTCCGGAAATTTATGAACTTTTATTATAAATTAGCAAACCCTCGCCTAATCGTATGATGCTACGATTAGGCGAGGGTAAAATTTACACACGATTTAATTCAGCTAATAATGCTTCTTGTAGAATTTGACTAAAAATTAAATTTCTATTTTTTGCTAATTCATTTAAATAACTTGGAATTGAAACATTTTTACGAACAATTTTTGTTTCTATTTTTCTAACATAATCTGCAATGTCCATTCCAACCAAACTAACAAATGTTTTAGACATATCAGAAAATTCATCCTCTTCAACTATGATATTTTCGATACTACTTGATTTTGGAAAAGCCTTATTCTCTAAATAATCTTCATATAACCAACTTCCAATATAATCTTGTGCCATTTGTACAGCTTCTGTTTCATTTCTACCTTCAGTTGCTCCATATTCTAAATCAGGAAATACAACTGTGTAACCTTCATTGTCTTTGTTCTTATAAAAAATTGCTGGATACGTTACGAACATATTATCACCTCGTTATTACACTCAATCAGTTATGTTGCTACGATGTTAGTATAGATTGTTTGTAGGAAAATTGAATCTATTACTACCTATTGAAGAATTTAACATTAATGTTTGATAATAACCTATATTATTAAAGACTTTAATCATTCCTTCTTGTTTATAAAAATTTCCACTCATTTTCAACAATGGATTAAAACTTAAAGCTATATCTTGATAAGTCGTTTGTAACATTTTAGAATGGTCTAATATCTTATTACTTGTACCTGATAACTGGTTGTATAAATTATTATTTTTAATAAGGATTTGATTAGCTGGATTAAACTTTAAAGCAATATTTTGAAAAGTTGTTTGTAATATTTTAGAATGCTCTAATATCTTATTATTTATATCTAATAACTGGTTATAAAAATTATTATTTTTAATAAGGATTTGATTAAATGAATTTATTACATCTTTAACTGGTTTATTTTTAAGAAAATCCTGATTTTCTAATACATCAATTACTTTATTTATCTCCTTATTAATCCTTTTTAATAAAGATGAATACATTGAATAATCTTTAAAACTAATATTTTTATTATGCATAACTTTGTTTCTTATATTTTTGATATCTTCTAAAATTTTTTTGTTAAAAATATCAAAATTCTTTTTAAATAACTTATTCCACAGTGAAATTTTTTGTTTTGAAGATAAAAGTACATTTTTTATTGTTAAAGTATCTGAAAGATTATTTTCAATTTTTAATAACGCTTCTTCAATAGCAGTCTCAGGAGTCATTATTGCAATCTCAGTAAATAAAAATTCAATATAATCATAGAAAGTTAAAGATTCAAAAATATTATCTAATAAATCTAAAACTTTAATATTCTTATTTTTTAAGTAATCTTTTTGTTCTTTAGAGAATGATTTAACAACCCACTCTCTACCATATGCATTTATAAGAGTTAAATACATAACTTGTCGTAACCTATTTTCAAACTCTGAAATTAATTTGTTTAACTTTGAATTAAATAAATTGGATGCTTCATTATAAAGAGTAACTATACCAAAATCTTTTCTTTCTTTACCTGAAATAATAGTATTTCTTACACTATCAAATACTTGTGCTTCCTTAATAGTACCTCTATTATTACTAGATAAAAATAATGATACAGAATTTTCTCTTTCAAATAATTTGTAATCGAATGAAATATTATTCAAAAATAATTTATCATTTTCTATTATAAATTTTTTCGATAAATAATTTAGTACAATATTTCTATTTATTTCTAATTCTTCATTTATTGAAAATAATAATAATTTTAGTAACATAATCCATCCTTTTAAAAAAACTTTTTATTACACTGTATACAGTAAATTAGTTGCAAATAAATACTATCAACTAAACAGGATATTTTTTTAAATTTTTAACAAGTTTCTTCTCTATAATTTCATCTATATCCATACCTAGTTTTTCTGCAAGTGTGTATGAATAAATTAAAATATCTGCTAATTCTTCTTCAATAGATTCATACTTGTTTTCTACTGCTTTTTCAGCTGTTGTCCATTGAAATAATTCTAATAATTCTGCAGATTCTATAGAAATGGATAAAGCTAAATCTTTTGCATTATGGAACTGTCTCCATTTATGATCATCATGAAATTTATTAATACGTTTCATACTGATATTATTTTCATTAGGCATTACTTTTTTCTCCCTGTCTCTTTAATAATTCTCTTTGTAAATCAGGATCTACTGCATAAATATATAATCCTTTTACTCCCCTTGTCAGAAGTACATTCAATTCATTCTTTAATAATGTTTCACCAAACTTTTGTTTTTTTGGTTTTTCATGCTCAGATTCAAAAGTTCTATTGCGAACTGCTTTTTTATTTTTACTATGCTCTGGCAAGAAAACAACCTTACCATCTTTAAAACTTACAGATGGACCAATAATTACACCAACATAATTTAAATCAAATCCTTGTACTGAAAATGTAGAACCTATCTCTTCAATAGAATGAGGATTTTCTGCCCAAGCTAATGAATTATCATTAATCGACTTTTTAGAATTATTAGATTTTTTGTATTTTGACTTTAAGAGTTCAAAATTCCATGGCATTGACCAATCACCAACTGTAACTTTCCATAGCTCTCCTTCAGGGGCATTATTTTGACTATATTCCCAGTCATAAGTAGCTACCATACGAGATAAGCCCATATCTTCATTATTATTTTTTCTTATAATTTCTTCTTCCATTTCAGATGGAGAATTAAAAATTTTTAAATCATAACCTTTTGAATCTCTAGGAATATCATCTATGGTGTTATTATCAATAATATTTCTTATCCAACGAACTGTTTCTTGTCCAGAATGTATTCTCATTTGATTTTTTAATTCAATGTAATTTTGATTTAAATTACAATCATGTTTTAGCTTATCTAAATATTCTGATTCCCAGACTTGTTCAGTTAATAATATTTGATTTTCATCAAAAACAATTACAACTATTTTTGCTCGCTCTAATAAGTCTAATAACTGATTTTTACCTCTATATGATTGCTTACCTTGTGTTAACAATAGATGAGCTTCATCCACTATAACTACATCAACTTTATTTTCAGGAGAATGATTATTAATAAAACTTGTTGGTTTTTGAACTAAACTCTCTTCACCCTTTTTATTAATACCTAATTTTTTAGCAATTTCTTTATATACTTTCAATTGCTGATCATGGTTCACTAAAAGATATGGTGTAATTCCACTCAATACAGTTTCACTTTTCCCTAAACTAGACTCCTGAGATAGTTCATAAAACAAATTACTCATTAAAACTGTCTTCCCGGAACCAGCTTCACCATTCACCATTATTAATTTACTTTCTACATCATTAGAAGAAATGCTATTGGCTATATTACTAACGATTCTTAACATAATTTGTTCTTTTGCGTTTACTTGTTCTTGAGTTAATTTATGAAATGGAGATGCTTTAAATACAGCCGCGTCTTCAATTCTTTTTCTAGTAGGAAAAATATCTGGTTCAAACGAACGCAATTTTCTCCATATTTTTGAAAAAATTGTCTCCATATTATCTGAAGTATAATATTCATTTTGTTGATTTAATCGTCTATTATTAACACCACTTACAGTATCTGTACTACTTAAATAATGCATTAATTTATTTTCAATATCTAATGTTAATGATTTATTAAACATTTCATGTCCAATTACAAACATTTTTACATCAGATTCCTCTGAAAAGTTTAACCAATCTTCTCTTGATTTTATATCTACTTTTAAATGTTGAAAAGTTCGTTTCTTAATATCTGTAGTTTCTCCGACATAAACAGTATACTTAGAATCCTTTTTGTGATGAACAATATAAACAGTAGGAAACTTAAAAATTACTCTTTCATCATTTAGTTCAACAATCTCATACTGATTATCCATTTTTTCAGTATAATCTAAATTATATATTATTGGTTCAGCAATTCTCTCCATATAACTACCTCCAACTTTCTTACCGTAATCATAATATCTTTATGAAATAATTTCAATTAATATTTGTTTTTTTCATAAATACGTACTAATATACATTCACCAACAGTAAGTCTTGTTCTCGTGCCGTTATCTAGGTAAGCGTCATATGTTTGCGTCACAAACAAGCAATTGGTTTCTTTGAATTTGGAACTCCAGTCTTTTAAGATGGAAGTTTTTGTTTTATTGCGCAAAAAAAGACGGCTATTGCCGACTTTTGGTTCTATAAAGTGAAGCAAATAAAGGTAATTAACTTAAGATTCAATATATTTCTTTAAATAAACGAGAAAGTAGTACTTGTGCATGGTATCCACCATTTGATCCAGTACCAGTAACCAATTTGTAATTTTTTCTCAAAATATCAAATAAATTAGTCATATCATAACATGAATGTTTCTCAAAATTCATAAGGTTAAATATAAACTTATCATCAGATAATTCGTATACCACTCCTTCATTAAATTCTAATTTACCTGTACCTATATCTCTCATTCCCATAATGTCACTGCTAAAATCTCTTTTTATAAAATATATCTTCCATTTTCCTCTATACTCTACAGCATATTCATCATTAAGAAAATCAAGAAAATCAAATTTCTCATCCATCGTTTCAGGAAGAGAAAGAAACTTTCCGAAAATTGATTTTATGATTTTAAGCTTAGTTATTTTATTAAAGCCTTTTACAATCTTTGGTTCTCCATTTATAGAAAAAAAACTTTAAATACGCTTCATCATATTTTCCTAAAAAAGTATTGCATTTTCTACAAAGTGTTCTAGCAGTACGTCCATTTGGATATAGTGGCAGAGATAATTCATTGTCAAAAATATCATCAGAAATTTGTCCTATACTTTCTCCTTGCAGATATCTTTTTTCAAATCTTTTCATTCCATCAGTCTGAAAAAAATCTATCATTTTAATAATATCTAACAAAACAATATCTTCGTTTCCAACACTCCTAGCTGGATAATGTTCTTCACTCATTTCATCAAAATCAAATAACTTATGACATAACTTACATTCAATCTTATTACGACTCAAAAAATCACCACCTAAATTTAAATAAAGAACTATATGCTACACTAATAGCCATCTCAAATTAACAACTAGAATAATTACAATATTTAATCATTCTATTCGCCTCTCCATTTTTAATGAATTTGAAATAAACTCCAGTGCATTATTTTTTTCTAAAATTTTTCCTCTTAACATCTACTTCTTCTTCATGTTGTTCCCAGACGACGCCATATTATTTTTGTTGTAATTTCATTTTCAATTTCCCGAGTGGAATTAGAAAGTCGTCATCTATATGTTGTTCCTTTTAAAATTTTATTCCTCCATATTTAACATTAGTAATAAAATTATTTCATAGAGATTTCTTTTTAAAATAATATTTATAAAAGATACTAGAATTTTATTTTCCAATCTTCTACTTGAGTAGCATTTGCCCAAATATCTGTTAAAACAACATCATCACTATTTGGTCTAATTTGATTTTCTTTTTCAACTTTAACAAACACAGGTATTTTTATAGCCTTTCCAGTGAAAATAGCTTCCCCTTTCCCTAACATTGATATCATATTATAGGATGTCTTATCTAGTGTGGGTATGGTACTTTCTAACATTCTCAAATCTTTTTCATTCACTAACCGATGAATAAGATAGTTATGAAGTTGAGACATAATAGTAGGCGAAATATCTGCTGGTCTCTGACTAGATAAAGTTAAATAAAAGCCAAATTTTCTTCCCTCTTTAATGATTTCTTCAAAAACAGATAATCTATAATCTTGCCAACTATCTCCTATATTTTTTAATTCAGAATTTAAAATATTATGAGCTTCATCTATAATAAGATGCTTAGTATTATTTACTACATTACTAGAAACTAATTTTTTTTGTTCATCATAAATCATTTTAGATAATAACATTGGTATTAATCTTTTAATTTCTTGATTTGCATTTATAAGGTTTATAATATTTACACCCTTAAAAGAATCTGATATATCTGGTGTAACTAAAACAACCTTTTTTAAACTATCAAGTGATGAATAAATTCTATTGAATAATGGTATTAAGTGTTCTCTATTTACTTTATCCCATGCTGTTCGATGTTCTTTTTGAAAATCTAAAAAAATTAACAAACGATCAATTAAATTTTGAGATTCAGTAAACTTTTCATTTAGTTTTTCAATTATTCTATTTAGCTTGATTTTTTCTAAACTTGAATCTGGAATCGAATCTTTACTTCCTGAGTTAAAGTATATAAATTCTTCACATTTATAATAGTAACTATTTTTAGATGAATTAAATTGAATTTTTTCTATTTCTGAAAAAATATCATCATTATTATCAGAATACTTTTTAGCTGTTTCTATCCAATTATCCAAGCTATCTTGTGGAATAGAATTACCTGAGGTTAATATTTTTCTTAGTGTCCCTGTAACAAAATTACCAAAATTAAACTTGCTACGAGAAGTAACTTCTTTATATAATTTTAAAGCTTGTCTTAAAAATGGTACCTGTGTAGCAGGTCTTGCATCAAAAAGGATAGACAGAATTTCTGGATCTAAAATATATTCCTCTTTTATAGGTAACATATCACTTCTATCATATACTCTGGTATTGATATTAAATACACACTTGTTATTTTGGTTTATTCCAAACATATTTTCAGAAGTGTATTCTCCATTAAAATCTATAATAAAAAACTGTGAAGTCTGTAGTATCATATTTTTATATTTTGATCTAAATAATTCTAAATATAATTTATGCAATGTGTTTGATTTTCCGCTACCAGTATTTCCAAAAATTCCAATATGAGAAGGAAAAAAGTTGTTAATTGGGATATGAATCGGCTGATTTTCAAGAATTGAAGTTCCAATGGAAATCGAATCTTCTACTGCTTCTACTCCATAAATAATATCTAATTCTTTTTTTGTTGTTATTGAAATTTCATTTCCTATCATTGGACAATATTTACTTGTTACTGTAAATTTATTTCCTTCTATAACACCTTTTGTCTTTAAAGTTAAAATTCTATTTACTGATCCCTTACTAAATCTATTATCAAAAACTTCACTTTTAACATTATTTTGAGTATCAATCATTTTTTCACTAGATACTGAAGCTATAATCTTTATATCATTCTGATTAATTGTCAAATAAGCACCTACTCTTGGTCCTGTTAAAATTTCCCCTCTCCAAATATACTCAACATCATTGGTTAAACTATACATACCAACTTGTGATGAATCTCCATCAACAGCAACTATAACACCAATTTTCTTTGAAATATCAATCATTAAAATCATCCTCATTTTTTCCGATGTTTAGTAAATCTGTTAAATTTTTTATTGTAAAACATGGAATAGAATTTTCATATAATGTTCCAAAATCTTCAGGAATTAAGATTTTACAATTTAAATTTTCAGAAATATAATTTAAATTTTTCATGATTTTTACTCTATCCTCGATATTATACGCAAATATATATATCATTAACTCAGGATTTAAGCATGCTCTTCGTATCATTTTGGCAATATGACTATCTTGAAATGAAAACCCAATAACAAATAAAACAGACTGAGGTTTATCAAGTTCCAATTGAAATACTCTTAACATCTCATGAAAATGATCATTTAAAAAAGTTTCTTGTTGTTCATATCCGGTAGGGGGTACAACAACTGGATTATCTGGAACAAAATTATTTACTTTTATAAATTTCGAATTTTTATATTGAAATTTTTCCCAATTTACAGATCCATGTGGCTTAATTAACGATATACAAGGGATTTCATTAATATAATTATCATTTAATCCTTTATATGAAGCAGTGCTATTATAATTTGAACTATCCAATATACGATTAAAATATCCTCGACTTCCGTCGTTAAATACGAAATAGTTTTTTTGTTGTTGAATATCTATCGCTTTTTCAATAAATAAGTCATAGTTTGTTGTAAATATATTTATATTTTTTGGAGTTTGACGTGAATTTGAATAATTTAGTAATTGTATAATACTCAATATAAAACGTTCATAATTTTGAATAGTTTCTAAGATATCAGTATCATTTTGTATTGCTTCCTCACCACTTAAAATTATTTTACTCTTTTCTATAACCTTCTTGAGTAAAGCATCATTCCTATTTTCTACACTATAATCACTCATTAATGGAATAGCTGGTAATGAAGCTCCCGATCCAATTAAAAAATTAAGTTGTTTAGTAATTGCTAATTTACGAATAGTTTTTACTATATCTTTTTCACCCATATGTCACCTACTTGAATTTATATTTTTACACAAATATCATACATTATATTGTTTTAATTTTCAATCATAGTACAATATATAGTGTTTTTTAAGTTGATTACTTATGCTATTAATACATTTAACTAATCATTCCTATTTACACAAAAAACGGCTCACGCCGTCTTCTACTCCGAAAACGTCAAGCCGTCCATAATCTTCTCTTCTGCAATTTTCATTTGCTTCATTAACTCATCAATAATAGCATCATATCTAAAATCCTCTATTTTCCAGTATTGG
Organism: uncultured Granulicatella sp.; assembly: GCF_963528195.1. GTDB lineage: Bacteria > Bacillota > Bacilli > Lactobacillales > Aerococcaceae > Granulicatella. The sequence continues at coordinate 34,429 of NZ_CAURVN010000004.1, read as the reverse complement.
TAACAATGGCAATATTTAGCTGCAACATTTCCATACTTACAATAGTTATTTCTCATTTTAGAAGTACGACCTTGTTTTGCGATTTCTAATGAAAAATTTCTCTTGAAGTAATCGCAATTGTATAATTTATCAATCACTGTTTTCTCGTGATAATCACCTTCTTGCGAAGCTCCTCCATAAATTCTGAATTGTTCTCCTTCTATTTGTACACCAATCATTCCAATTTCTTTTGTTGGATCTCCATAAATTCTTTGAGAAAACACGATACTGAGAGTTGGTTTCTTATGATTGAAACTAAGTCCGCAAACTGGTTTTGTCCATTCTTTATAATTCTCAAAGTTGAGTCGTTTATTAATTTCTTCCATGAATTCTGATCCTTTAAGTTTTACATAAATATCAGAATAGCGGATTTTTTCTAAGTCTTTGTCTCCAATAATGTATTTGCCTTTATTTTGCTCCATTTTGCTTTGGAATAAGTCATAGAGTACTTCGATATCCTCTGCATATTGTCTGATATAATCTGCAAAATCCATTGTTGGATATTGTTCTTGGATATTTATGATACGTTTAGCAATTTCTTGGTAACTTAAGAATGACCATTTTCCTAGATCTCGGATATCTAATGAGGCGTATAATCCTGTTAGAATTCCTGTAATCGTTAAGTCTTGTTTTCCTAATTCTTCTTCATATCTCATCAATTGTTCTTTTGTTGGAATAGATTTGATTTTGTTTTCAATAATCAGTACTTCTGTTTCATTGGCTTTGTTTTTATAAGTAATCGTTAAATCCACATGTTTCTTTTCTCTTTCGACTGATATGAAGGTACATCCATTTTGATAAAAATCAGGGATAAATACTTCGATAAATGGATGTTTTCCTTCGACTTCTTGTTCTAATAACCATGCCCAGAAATTAGAATGAGATAATTCCTTTCCACTTAAGGAGATGGCAAATAATGGGGAACGGTTTAGTCGTTGTAATTGTTCTTCTATGATGCTTGTTGTTTTCTTTTTCATGTCATTTTCCTTTAAATTTGTTAGTACCTTAACGTTAACATAGTCGATGTTTGATTTCAATGAATGATGCAAAAAGACACCTACTTCTCAGTAGATGCCTCTATGATTTGTTATTTTTGCGCTTTGTGGGAAATGCCATGGTGTAGTTAAAATTCTTATTTTTCAATTGGTACTACAGCTAATGTTTTACAGTGCTTTATTTGCATATTTACGATTTAATAACCCTGAAAATACGTATGAGTGTAGTGTTAATATGCATATAGAAGAATTTGATACTGTTCTTTTAAAAGATGGACAAACAGCAGCAATTCTAGATAAGTTAAGTGAAGATACGTTTATAGCTGATATTGGAGACTCTCCTGAAGACTGGGATACGATTACTATTACAATCGATGACATTAAAAAAGTAGTTTATAGAAGTCCAAAATCTATTGATGGGTGATAATGATGAGTAAGAATGAAAAAAGGAATTAATATTCATTGACGGTTGGGAGCACGTTCATTGCCCCGTTTGTGGCAATCTAGTTGAAACTTACGATATATGCGATACCTGCCATTGGCAAAATACTGGTGAAACGAATATTGATGGGGCCCTAATATAATGACACTATCTGAAGCTAAAGAAGCATACGCAAAAGACTTACCAATAACATAAACAAGCCCCTGGTTCGTTCTAGGAGCTTGTTTTATATAGATTCCAATTTATTAATCAAAATTAATACTTATAGACATTTCTAATCTTTTTTGCTGTTCTTACTTTTTTCTTCAATTATTTTACTAATAGTTGCAACTCTTTCATCACTTTTATGAATTTCTTCTTGTGTGAATAGTTCTTTTCGAACCTCTTTCCAATTACTACCAATTGCATTAGTCTTATTCATTTCTACTCTTCTTTTCTTTAAATCTAAACTACCCATAAATTAAATATTAAAACTAAATGAAGCAGTAATCTAATAATATGATGCGACAAATGTACTTCCTTAAGACTCTTCCTTCTATCCACAAAAAACATGAACGAAACCAATAACAACAAACAGGAAATTACTACTTTAATAATGATATGTGTATAAAACAGATGAATCCCTGCAAAAAATGTTAACAATACAACTAGTACAATTGAAGTAATAGATATTCCTAACTCATTTTTATAAGCAAAAAATGCTAACATACATAACATTAAACTGTATATACAAAGTACGGTGTTCATAACTACTTATCTCCTTATTTTTTCAATTAATAATTCTTTTTGTACTTAAAACTTAATATTTTTAAGAAAAAAAGTCAAGAGTTGATACTAATAATTACTTTATATAGATTCCATTTTATTAATCAGAATTAATACTCATGGACATTTCTAATCTTTTTTGCTGTTCTTTCTTTTTTCTTCAATTTTTTACGAATACTTGCAACTCTTTCATCAGTTTTATGAATTTCTTCTTGTGAGAATAGTTCTTTTCGAATCTCTTTCCAATTACTACCAATTGCATTAGTCTTATTCATTCCTACTCCTCTTTTCTTAATTATTTTCAAGAATAGAACCAATCTCTTCATAAATTGATATTGTATCATTGAAAGAAATATCTTTAGCATATGAATTGTTTTGAACATATTTCGCCCACAAATTTTTTAGAGAATCGCTTTGATAAAATAATTTTACTATCTCTTTATTTTGCAATACTAAAGAATAAGAATTTCTGTGCTGACTGGTCAGTGTTATTGCTTCCTTGAGTATATTTTTGTCAATCTTACTTTTATAAAGATTATATAACATATACAAATCATAAAAATCTCTGGCTCTTGTAGTTGTAATATTTCTACTTGAAATTGTTTCAAATTTTTCAGCAATAATAGTTTCAATAGTATATGTCAAAATTGAAATACTACCTTCCTCTAAAATTTTTTCATAAAAATATTGTACTTCATTTGGAGTAATAATATCCCCGGTTGTGATATCAATATTTAAATTCGTATTAATTTTTCCATATCTACAAGATATTGTAGCAGAAAAATCTTCATAGAAATCTTCTATTCTAATACGTTCTAATTTTACTAAACGATATACAATATCTGCATCAATATATATTTCCAGTATCTCTTGAAGGATTTTTGAGATATTCTCTTCATTCATTGGAAGTCCTCTAATAGTTGTATCCATATCAAGTGTACTTCTCATTTCAACACCTATTAGCGAAGAAATCAACAAACCGCCTTTTAAGATAAAATGATTCTTGTATTTAGATTTAGAAATTTTCTCTAGTATCCCTTCAAACAGACACATTTGTAGTAAAGAATTTGCATTTACACCAGTTTTCTTAGATATATTTCTTATTGCTCCTTTAATTTGTTCTGATGTCTTCATAACAACACCTCTGTATAAGCTCTTAACTCATTTTCCATTCCTAGTTGCATAGCATAAGTTGATAAACGTAAAATATTTTTATCTTTATTCGAAAAGTAGTTTTTTATGCTTTCAGTAAAAACTTGGGTATCCACTCTATCTTTGTCTTTTATAAGATCCAATATCGTACGTTCTTTATCATATACTACAATTTCTCTACCAAATGGACTTAGGGAAGTGCTTTTCCCAATTTTATAAAACTCTTTATTAACATACTTGAATAGTATATTACTTTTTACAGACTTTACACGACTGACATTATCCCCTATAGCAACTGTCATAACATAACTAAATGGCAATTTTGTAGTAAATCCATGTAAATAAGCTGCGGTTTCATGAGAAAATATTCCTTTCGGAATTCGATGTGTAAAGTATAAATATTCATCAATACTTTCTCCAGGAAGTCCATATAGTCCATTAGCAATTTTTTCCAGTTCTTCTTTAATAACCATATTTTTTAATACGTCTTTATGAATACCATACTCAATAACTTGTTTAGTAGTAATGACTCCATTGTTTTCCTTTATTTTTTCAAGTAATAATTCTTTTTTACTCATACTAACACCACCTTTTCGTGCTTAAAATATAATGTTTTTAAGAACAAAAGTCAAGAGTTAATACTAATAATTTCCTCAAAGAACTTTATAGTGCAAACAAGCCCCTAGTTCATTCTAGGAGCTTGTAGTTGTATATCACTTTTCATCTTCTTTCAAATTCAACATAATGAATTTCTGAATTTTCGTTTCGGAATGTTTCACCTTTTGGAATGTCTTTTGTATCTTTCTTGAAAGCTATCCATGCCATGCCTTTTTCTGATAGGAATACCATGCTTCCATCATAGTCATATTCATGTTGATGTTGTAAGTCAATCAAACGATAAGGTGTTTTGTATCGTCCTGATTCAGTATCAGTTGCTGAGAAACTCATGAATCCAAGGTGATTTTGTTGGATAAATCCTGTGCTTGTATACCCATACACCCAATCATATTTCTTTTCTGCTTGATTGACGTGGTAAATGGTTCCACTCTTCAAATCTGTTCCTAGTGAAACATATAATTCATATTGGTCCGTAAATAATTGATTGAAATGTTCTGTTGCACTTTGATGCGTCAACATTACTTCTTTCTCTCCACTCTTCATATCGTATTGAACAACTTCTGAATGGTTAGCACTTGCATCATAGCGAATATAATAAAGTTTTCCATTGAATTGAATCGGTGAAAAAGTATTTTGATCAATGACTTTATCTTTCATCGTTGTTGTTTCCAATTGATGAAGCGTGTTTAAAGATGTATCTTCTTTACTATCTTTAACAATATTAAATACTAACTTCGAATCTTCTGTAAAGAATGCTGTAATCTGATGAACTAGTGGCATCTTTTCATTCTCTTTGACAGTTGTAACTTCACCCGTTGTACGATTCAATAAGTAGAAGTTTGCATTTTCTTTTGAGTCTGTATATTCCTCAAAAAATACCCAATTTTTGTCGACTTCTCGAACCCATTGATGGGAAACTGTTGCATCACTCATTTCATGAACCAATGAATGAGTATTTGTTTTTAAATCAATTTCCAAAATTCCAACATGATCCACACTTCCGTATAATTTTCCATCCTCTGATAACATTTGCGGAATAAAGTCTGGATACTCATCTGCATAATGAGCGACTACACTCTTGTCCTTAAACATTTCATTAAATGAAACAGTATTAAACTGATTACTTCCTTTTCCTAATTGAAAGTTAGTGGTTTTACTTTGTTCCACCGTTGTAACACTTTCTTGAACCGTTGTTTCTTGTGTATTTTTCTGTTGACCACAAGAAGCTAAACAAATACTTAACAATACAATACTAACTACTCTATATTTTCCTAACATAAAGACTCCCCCTATTACTGTTAAATAAATGATTGTAACCCAATTCTTCTACCCTCCTTAACTTTTTTGATGTCTAATTCCAAAAATAATGGAGATGATGCAAAGAATAACACCTACGACAAACATAGGGAATTCAAAGTCCTTAACTTCTTCTATAAAAGGAATGACATACATACTTAATTCAATACATATCACTCCTACTACAATAGAAATACCGATTAATAATTTTTGCCCTTTTTGCATCATAATCTCCTTTCTTTAAGTTGTTATCGTTTTCACAGATAGTATACTGCTCATTAAATTAAAAAGCAATGTAAAAAAGACTTTTCTCCGTAGTAATTGAGAATATTACCCAAAACTATTACGAAGAAAAGTCACTTATACTTTATTTGCTAATTTTATACGAATACACCATAGTAATGCCAATCGTTAGTACTAAAACAATACTTACAAGAAACAATGCTAATTTGTTCCCCGCAAATAATGAAATTAAGATAAAGATTACACCAGAAACCATGCTCGCAAATCCAAAGAATCGTTGTGTTTTTCGAAAAGCTTCATCTTTATTCATAATCCATGGAACACGGAACCCAAAGTGTTTATTCGTTTCTTTGATTTTAGGACTAACATTTCCAATGAATATCATAAATAATCCCATAAGAAATGCAAGAAAACGTACCTTTTGTGTACCTATGCTAACTCCTGTCAAAATTAAGACAAATTGAAAATAGGCAATAGCATTAAACAATAATAATGTGAGTCTAAAAATATAACGGCTAACTTCCTTATTTTGACTTCCAACTAATTCTTTATCATCAATCCATTTCATCAAACCTGAAAATAATAGAATGAGGATTGGTAATATCAGAATTGTCCAACGTGAAGCTGTTGCGACAACATTTCCTTCCAAATCAAAACGAGATACGATTGTCTCAGGAGCATACCAAACAACGCATAAAGCAAGTAAGATAGGTAAAAAGGTTAAAATGACATCTAATAAATAAATCTTTCTTTGTTCTACTAACATATTAATTTCCTCCAATAATTGAATTCATCCAAACAATTGCTTCTTCTAAAACGGTTAAATTTAATTCATAATAAATAAAGTTCTTTTCCTTTGTTTCATAAATTAAATCTGCCTTTTTTAATTTTTTTAAATGATACGACAATGCTTGTGGTGTGATTTGTAAGCTCTGTGCTAAGTCTCCAGTATTCGTTCGTCCCTGTCGTAAAATTTCTAATATCTTACGACGGTTTTCATCCGATAATGCAGACAAAATATCATTTACAGACATATAATCATCTCTTTCTATTTAAAATTTTCTTTAAATAGATAATACTCCTTCTGAAATCAAAATGCAAGAGTTATTTAAAAATATTTTTAAATAGATAATTACAAAAATGACTTTTTACCGTAGTATTATCAATGAGACAGCTTTAGCTGACTTATTGTGTACGTTTTAAGAAATTCAAATGGAAGAAATATATTATTGTCATAAATGAATGGAAATAAAAAAACTCTCCATTGTAGCACGAGTAAAAGAAGTCTAGAAAGACTTCTTTTACTGGAAAAATTGAGACCTTAGGCTCAATTTTTAGGCATGAGACCGTAGGTCTGCTGCCGTCCATTGCTACAATAGAAAAGTTTATTAAAATGCTATTTCTCTTCTTCGTTAAGGTTAAGCACTGACATGAACGCTTCTTGTGGTACTTCAACTGATCCCACTTGTTTCATACGTTTCTTACCTTCTTTTTGTTTCTCTAATAACTTACGTTTACGAGAAACGTCCCCACCATAACATTTCGCCAATACGTTTTTACGTAGTGCTTTAATGTTTGTACGAGATAAAATTTTGTTTCCAATTGCTGCTTGAATTGGCACTTCGAATTGTTGACGAGGAATTAATGTTCTTAATTTTTCCGTAATGGCTTTACCACGATTATAAGCAAAGTCCTTATGAACGATAATACTTAAGGCATCGACAACTTCACCATTTAACATAATATCCATCTTCACTAGTTTGCTTTCACGATATCCGATTAAATCATAATCTAATGATGCATATCCTTTTGTACTTGATTTCAATGAATCGAAGAAATCAAAAATAATTTCAGATAGAGGCATTTCGTAAATCACATTAACACGATATTCATCTAAGTAATCCATCGTTACAAAGGTACCACGTTTACGTTGGCAAATATCCATGACACTTCCTACATATTCATTCGGTACCATAATAGATGCTTTTACATATGGTTCTTGAATCGATTGAACACTTGATTGATCTGGCATTTCAGCAGGGTTAGAAACCACTACTTCTGTTCCATCAGTTTTTTGAACATGGTAAATTACCGATGGAGCTGTTGTAATTAAGTCTAAATCAAATTCACGTTCTAAACGTTCTTGAATAACGTCCATATGTAGTAATCCTAAGAAACCACAACGGAAACCAAATCCTAATGCTTGAGAAGTTTCTGCTTCGAATTGTAACGCAGCATCATTTAATTGTAATTTTTCTAATGCATCACGTAAATCATTATATTTAGAAGAATCAATTGGATACAAACCACAGTAAACCATTGGATTCATTTTACGATAACCGGATAACGGTTCGCTTGCTGGATTATTCGCTAATGTAACAGTATCCCCTACACGAGTATCTTGGATTGTTTTAATAGAAGCTGTAATATATCCTACATCCCCAACCATTAAGTAATCACGACTAATTGGTTTTGGAGAGAAAATACCAACGTCAACAACATCAAATGTTTTTCCATTACTCATTAATTGAATCTTGTCACCAGGTCTTACAATTCCGTTTTGAATACGAACATTTAAGACTACTCCACGATACGCATCATAAACTGAATCGAAAATCAACGCTTGTAATGGCGCTTCTAAGTCCCCAGTAGGTGCTGGAATCTTACGAACGATTTGTTCTAAAATTTCTGGAATTCCAATTCCCACTTTAGCACTTGCAAGAACGGCTTCACTTGCATCAATTCCAATTACATCTTCAATTTCAGTACGCACACGTTCAGGATCTGCAGCAGGTAAGTCAATTTTATTAATAACTGGAACAATTTCTAAGTCATTATCAATCGCTAAATACACATTCGCTAATGTTTGAGCTTCAATCCCTTGAGCAGCATCTACTACAAGAATTGCTCCTTCACAGGCTGCCAAGCTACGGCTCACTTCATACGTAAAGTCTACATGCCCTGGAGTGTCAATTAAGTGAAAAATGTACTCTGTTCTATCATTGGCATCATATGTTAATTCAACCGCATTTAATTTAATTGTAATTCCACGTTCACGTTCTAAATCCATAGAGTCTAATAATTGGTCTTGCATTTCACGGTCAGCTACAGTATCTGTTGCTTGTAAAATACGATCGGCTAAAGTTGACTTTCCATGGTCAATATGCGCAATAATTGAGAAGTTTCTGATGCGCTCTTGTCGTTTTCTCATTTCTTCTAAATTCATTCATAAGCTCCTTCATATCTAAATTAATAACGGTAAAAAGACTTGTGCAATTCCTAGGAAAAAGAAAAATCCTAGAACGTCTGTTGCCGTTGTTACAAAGATGGTTGATGAAATGGCTGGGTCTAATTTCATAGCTTTTAAAACTAAAGGTACAAAGAACCCAAAAATCGCTCCCACCATTAAATTCATTGCCATCGCTAAAACTACAATAATCGATAAATAAAAGTTTTGATAAGGAATATATAGCGCAAGTGCCGCTACAACTCCAGTAATAAGTCCGTTCATACAGCCTAAAACAATTTCATTCCAAACATACTTTTTGTCTTTTTCCAATGATAATTGTCCTAATGCAATTTCTTGAATTGCTAGAGCTAGAGTTTGAGAAGCTGAATTTCCTCCCATTCCCGTAATAATCGGCATGGCAACCGCAAGAACAACCACTTGTTCGATCGTTGATTGGAACATCCCAACAACTGCTGAAGCCATAAAGGCTGTAATTAAATTAATTAATAACCAAGGTGTCCGTTTCTTAATAGATTCGATAAATGGGCCACCAATTCTTTCTGTTCCTTCAACCCCGCTAATTAAAAGCATATCTTCATGATGCTCTTCTTGAAGAACGTGGACGATATCATCAATTGTAATAATCCCAATTAAAACGCCCTTCGTACTAACTACTGGTACAACTGATAAGTCATATTTTGAAGATAGACGAGCAACTTCCTCTTGGTCTTCTTCAGGAACTACAGAAATAATATTTGTATGCATTAAATCGTGTAAACTGACATCTAATTCATTTGTAAATAAGTCACGAATATCAATCCAACCAATTAATTGATTTTGGAATGTTGTGACAAATATTGTATGAATGACTTCTGTATTTGGAGAAATTTCTCTTAACTTCGTCAATGTTTCTTCAACGGTTAAATGTTCCTTCACGGAAATAAATTCTGTCGTCATAATCCCTCCGGCAGAATCTTGAGGATATTTTAACATCGTTTGAATTTCATCTTGAGAAGAACCCTTCATCATATTCAAATATTTTTTACGAATTCCAATTGGCAGATTTCCTAAAATATCCACGACATCGTCATTAGACATTTGTTGGAATAATAACCCTACACGTCGGAAAGGTAATTTTTCTAACATTCGAATTTGAAGTTCGGGGTCACTAACTTCTAAAATAGAAGCTAATCGTGTATTGGAAATAGTATACATGAAGTTTTTAAGCACTTCATCGGTTACTTCTTCCAATCCTAGAGCAATATCGATCGGATAATTCTGGTTGAATAATTCCCTAATTCTTTTGACATCTTTCGATTCAACCATTTGTTCAATGACTTTGGACATATCCATCGTTTTATCACTCCATTCTGTAAACATACTATTAGTAGTATACCATATTTTAGCGATATAAAAAAAGAGATACCCTCAAGATATCTCTGTTGTTTGTAAGATTATTTTGCTTGAAAATATTAAAGTTCTTAATCTTATCATTGTTATAAAAATCATGTACAATTCCGTAATTATAACGAAAAAAGGAATCAAGCTCTCTAACATTGCTTAATTCCTTTAATAAATTGTTTTATTATCCTATTTAATCGAATAACTAATTAGATTCATTCTAATTCTTTTTGAGTAAAGGTATAAAGAATTGAATTTATATTTCCATAATTCTTCGCTGAATCATACTTAACAGATTCAATTTTTTTTCCATTCTTAATAAGAGTGTATCGATAACAGCCTTTTTTCATTGTTAACCATTTAGGGAAATTTGCAGCTTTTACATATGAACCATAAAATTTACCATTAGGATATTTTGAAACACCAATATAAGCATAAGGTTCTTGGTCGGCAAACACTACAAAATGAAATCCCGGATTTTCAGATTGAGTATTATAGATGTTGTATGGTTCTCGAATTGTTACAGTCTTTCCCTGTAATTCTTTTTTTTCTTGTTCATCACAAAAATCAAGAAAAGATCGTTTTGCTTCTTCTACATAAGACATATCGAATGGCTCTTTCAGTTCGAATAATAATTCATCGCTTTCATCATTTTCGGAATCTACTATTACATTTAAATGAGGATTTGGAGAATATTTTATTTCTTTAGAACAACCCGAAAACAGAGCAACCGAACAGACAAGTAATGCTAATAAAATAAATTTTAAATTTTTACACCATTTCATTGTTAACTCCCCCTAATCATCTTCTTGTTTCGTAATTCTTAAAATAAAATTTGAAAACGCTATCCTCCTTCTAATTATAATTATATGGATTTTTTAGGGAAATACAATATCTTTGTGAAAAAAATCGTTTTATTCTAATTTAGAACGATAAAAAAATTTATGTCACTATTTTTTATTTTTTTCCTGTATAAACACTAATCGTTACTTTCACTCCATCATCTTCATTTTTAATTTCTAATGTTCCATGATGTAATTCTGACACCCTTTTAACAAATGCTAGTCCTATCCCAAAATGTGAATCATTCATTTTTCGATTTTTATCTTTCCTATAAAATAATGAATCTGCATGTTGTAATGTTTCTTCAGTTAAATGGGAACCATTATTCCAAACACTAATCACTAACTGCTGATAAGCGTATTGTACATTAACCTTTATTGCTTTTTTATCTGCTGTGCTATATTCCAGAGCATTTTGCATCATATTCATCACTGCTCTTAATACATAATTCAAATGAAGATAAACTGTTGTATTTTTATCTAGCTGTTCATCATATTGGAAAGTAACAATAGTTTTGTCTTTTAGCAAATAATGGATTTCTTGTTCAATAGACTCGATGACATCTTGTAAGGAATAATCTTTCCATTCATTTTCGTTCTCATAAAAAGTTTTCGAATACAATAGTAATCGGTTAATATATTCAATCATACGATTGCTTGCTATATTGATATCTTGAATATAAGGGAGATATTTTTCTTCAATAGCTGAATGAGATAATAGTTCAGAATTTCCTTGAATAACAGTTAATGGTGTTTTTAAATCATGGGAAGCTGCGGATACTTTAAACACTAATGCTTCCTTTTGTTGTCGTTCTTTTTCAAGCATCCCTTTGATTTGTTGTTGCATTTGATTAATTTTTTGATTCGTTTCGATAAATTCTGTAATCGTTAATGATTCTGTTAAATCACTAGATTCTAACCACATGGATTGATGGTAAACAATATTCATCTCTTTATGAATTTGCAATAGTAATTGTCGTATATTAAAACTAACAATTACTAATAAAGCGATACATATATATATCCAAGAAAAAATATTCAATAATACAGGATGAGCTGTTTCTTCACCAGCGACTTTAATAGAAATCGACAATAATGGAAGTAGGTACAATACTAAAATAGCAATCACAAACTCTACTAAAATGGTAAGACATGTCTTTTGAACAAGTTGTTTAAAGCTTAATTTATTTTCCATTTATAGCCGCCTCCCCTCATTGTTTCAATCGGATTTAAGTGGTAGGGTTTAAATTTTGAACGTATTTGATACATATATTCAGAGATAGATCGAAATTGAGTATTAGAACTATTAGGATAGACAACAGTATAAATTTCTTCAATGGTAAATATTCTTGAGGTTTGACTAGCTAGTAACTGTATAATCATAAATTCCCGGTTCGTTAATTTGATTTCAATTTCCTCAACAAAAACTGTTTTTAAATTCATATCTATCAAAATCGAACCAAATTCTAATCGTTTACCATTTTGTCTATTTCGTTCTTCACGTCTAAGATGCATTTTAATTCTTGCTAAAAACTCTTTTACTGAGAATGGTTTAGTAATATAATCATCTGCTCCTGCTAACAATCCATTCACTAAATCTTCCTCCATATCTTTAGCCGTAATAAAAAGAATTGGCGCTTTAATCTGTTCTCTAATTTCATTACAAATCGCTATGCCATCTAGTGGCATCATAATATCTAATAATATTAAATCAAAGTCGACAAAGTCACAGATATTTACTTCCTCAATGCCATTTCTAGTAGTAACATCATAATTATTTAACTGTAATATATTTTTGATTAATCTTAAAATAGATTCGTCATCATCAATGACTAGAATTTTATATGACATACCCCAACACTCCTATCTTGCTTTCATTTTACACTTTTTAGATGCAAATGGTAATAGGCTAATCCAATAAAAACTATTGTCCATAATGATTGAAGGAAAAGTCCTTCTGTAACAGTTGGATAGATAGAAATTTCTTTGATAGAAAAACTATTCATAGTCACCAATACAGGAAGTACATTCATCATAGAAGAATATTGTAATAATAACTGCCCTAGTCCTAATATCATGGATAATACAATTGTTAAAGAAGAAACCATCGATTCCATAAGTATCGTTAAGCAGAATGTAATTATACTAATTTGAATCGTAGCAATTATAGGTGGAATAAGTTTTGACAATAGTAAACTTACAAATTCTGGATTTAATTGAAATTTAAAATAAAACGATACTAATCCAATTCCTATTCCAATAGCTATACAAAAACAGCATAAAATCGATAACAAAGTTACGATTACCTTAATGCAAAAAAATTTCACACGACTAGAGGTCGATAATAAACTTGTCCTTAAAGAACTTTTAAGAAACTCTCTTCCCCAAAACACCGCAGAAAAAACTGCAAAAATTGTTTGCGCTAAATAGATACTTTGCAAAAACTGTGTCACTATAAAATCTCCATTAATCATTAGAAAAGAAGGATTTAATGCCAGTAACATTGCTAATAGAAATAAAATAGAAAATACTAACGTTACCGATAATCCTTTGTAATATATTATTTTTAAATATTCACTTTTTATCTGATTTCCTAGCATTAAAATTTCCCTCCTACATCCCTTTTTTTAAATTGACAATAAGCAATTAGCCCAAAAATAAAAACCCAAAGGAATAATAAAGTAGCTGTCCAAAATGGATGAGGTGAGAATCTAATTTCCGATGATGCAATGAAGCTATTTCCTAAAGCAACCGGAAGAACCTTTCCCCATACAAAATGAGTAGAGAGAAACTCCCCAACATTATAAATTTGAGGAATTAAAAATAATAAGCTAGCAATAGCTGTTCGAAATAGAAAAGCTATAAAGTAAGATAAAATCGTGAGACTTACCCATGCTAGTATCGCCAATAAAATAAAGTACCAAACTTTAAAACTTAATAAAACACTTAGTCCTAAATTTCCTAATGTAAAATGAGCCACTTCAATGGTAACTATAATCGATAGAAATGAAAGGATAGCTGATAAAAGTGTTAACGTTATTAATTTAAAAAAGTATAATCTCTTCTTATTACTATTAGCTAGTAGAGTAGTTCGCAGTTGATGATTTTTGAATTCATTTCCACCATAAACAGCACCCAAAATAATCATTGGCATCACTCCTAACATAACTGTATCAAATCCTAAATATTCAATCGGAGGAATCGCTTCTGCCAAAATAGCTGTATTCTCAGGAGTAGCGTGTAACCCTATTTCTAAAACTGCTTTTATACCAAGATAAGCAAAAAATGGTTGTACGATAAAAAGGATTAGCAAAACAATTTTGAAAAGTTTGGAATAAGTAATCTTTAATAATTCACTATAAAATAACTTCATCTTTTTTTCCTCCTTCTTGAATAAGGTTGAAAAAGACTTCTTCTAGACTTACCGTATCCTTCATAATTTTCTTTAATTCTCCATTTGCAATAATTTTTCCTTTATGAATGAATACTACATCATCCGTAACAGCTTCTACCTCTGACAAAATATGAGAAGATAATAAGATAGTCTTCCCTTTTTCAGATTGTTCTTTTAAAAAATTTCTTAGCCAACGAATACCGCTAGGATCTAATCCATTTGTCGGTTCATCTAATATCAGAAATTGTGGATTTCCTAGTAATGCAGTTGCAAGACTAACCCTTTGTGTCTCCCCAAGAGATAAATGTCCAATGGATTCATGCTTTTTATGGGCAATATCCGTTACTGCTAATACTTCATCAATTCTACTTTTTTTAATTCCATTAGAGGCTGCCACAATTCTTAAATGTTGATAAACCGTTCGATCACTAGGTGATCCTAGTCCATCAAAAGTTGCTCCTACAACAAATAAAGGATTACGGATATCTTTATAGTTTATTCCTGCAATTGTTGCACTACCCGAAGTTGCTTGATCTAATCCTAATAATATTCTTAAGGTAGAACTTTTACCTGCTCCATTTGGACCTAAAAATGCAGTCACTCTCCCTTCCTTTGCTACAAAATTTATATCGTCTAAAATGGTAATATTTCCATATACTTTACATAAATTCTTAATTTCAATATTTTTTTCCATAAAATCACTCCTCATACTCTTTATAAATTCATTGTAGAGTACCCTCTTCAGAATAATTTCAGAAAAACAATGAAAAAGAAAATTTATGCAAAAAAAAGAAGACTCCCTATAGTAGTAGGCTAAGCATGAGACTCGCATTTGCTAGGCTGCTGCCGTCCTTTACTACTATAACAGGAAGTCATTCGAAAACTATTACAATTCTGTTGGATCAAAAGTATAAACTACATTATTCAAATTTCCATATTCCTTTGTTGAATCATACTTCACAGATTCAATATGCATTCCATTATCAAGCGCTGTAAAACGATAACACCCATGTTTCATCGGAAATCTCTCAGGCAAAAATTTCGCTTGCATAAATGAGGTAGAAAACTTATCTTTATCAACTTTTCTTAAACCAATATAAGCATAAGGCTCATCTTCTACATAAACCATAAAGTGAAAAGAAACGTTTTTATTATTGTTAAAAAGAGTATATGGTTCACGTATCGTAATCGTCTTACCGACTAATTGTTCCTTCTCTTCTTTTGGATAGTCTACTAAAAATACTTGCTTAGCTCTTTCTAGATAAGTTGAATCTATTTCGCCTTCTCGTTCAAATAACAATTCATCGCTCTCATCATTTTCAGAATCAACTGTTAGGTTCGTATAAGGATTTATAGCATATTTTATTTCTTTTGAACAACTTGATAAAAGAGAAACCGAACAGACAAGTAATGCTAATATAATAAATTTTATAATTTTACACCATTTCATTGTTAACTCCCCCTAATCATCTTCTTGTTTCGTAATTCTTAAAATAAAATTTGAAAACGCTGTCCTCCTTCTAATTATAATTATATGGATTTATTAAGGAAATACAATATATTTGTGAAAAAAATCATAAAATGAACAAAAAAAGAAGACTTCCTATAGTAGTATGAGTAAGATAAGCCCACTTGGCTTATCTTATAGGAAACTTTGAGACCTTAGGCTCAAAGTTTAGGCATGAGACCGCAGGTCTGCTGCCGTCCTAATACTACTATGACAGGAAGTCATTCAAAAATTTAATGTATTATTTAAAACTGTCCTTAAAAGCATCCTTCATTTTATCGAAGAAAGTTCCCTCACCTTCAACATGAGTACCCGCTTCTTTTGCGAAAATCTGCATCGCCTCACGTTGTTTGTCCGTTAAATGCTTAGGTGTTACAACACGTACTGTAACATGCTGATCACCCATTCCATTACCACGAAGTCTAGGCGCACCTTTTCCTCTTAAACGAAGAACCGTACCAGATTGAGTTCCCGCAGGAACTTTTAATTTCACTTTGCCGTGAACAGTCGGAACATCCACTTCATCTCCTAATGCAGCTTGAGCAAAGTTGATTGGAAGTTCATAAAAAATATCTGCCCCTTCACGTTCAAACGTATCGCTCTTACCAACACGGAAAATCACATATAAGTCACCATAAGGGCCGCCATTTTCTCCAGCTTCCCCTTGTCCACGTAATGGCATTTGATTTCCATTTTCTACACCGGCTGGGACTTTTACTTTCACTTTATGCGTTTCTTCTACATGTTTGTGCCCATGACAAGTCTCACATTTTTCTTTGATTTCTTGTCCAGTACCACCACAGACATCACACGTTGTTTGAGACATCATTCTACCAAATGGTGTTGCTCTTTCAACATTGATCACACCTGAACCATGACATTTAGAACATGTCACAGGATCTGTACCAGGTTTTGCACCAGTACCATGACAAGTTTCACATTCTGCATTACGATGGTAATGAATCACTTCTTCTTTACCAAAAATCGCTTCTTCAAATGTTAAGTCCATGACATATTGTAAATCTGCCCCTTGACGTGGCATATTGGCACGATTTCCACGACGACCACCGCCGCCACCAAAGAATGTATCGAAAATATCTTCGAATCCACCTGTATAACTTCCAGAGAATCCTTGACCTCCGAAACCACCAAAGCCTTCAAAACCGCCACCAAAACCGCCACCAGAGAATCCTGAGTTTGGATCGTATGAAGCATGACCATATTGGTCATACGCAGCTCGTTTTTGACTATCACTTAAAATTTCATAAGCTTCTGCTATTTCTTTAAATTTTTCTTCCGCTCCAGCTTCTTTATTAATATCTGGATGGTATTGTTTGGATAATTTACGATAAGCTCGTTTAATATCTGCATCGGAGGCATCTTTGGAGACTCCGAGTACTTCATATAAATCACGTTTTGCCACCATTATCCCTCCTTATCATATCATTCTACAAAAGAGCGAGTGGAAGAAGTTCTCCCACTCTTACTTGCTCTATATTAGTCTTGTACTTCTTCGAAGTCAGCATCTACTACGCCATCTTGTGGTTGAGAGCTTGCTTGTTCAGCTCCTGCTGCTCCTTGAGCTGCTTGACTAGCTGCTGCTGCTTGTTCATATAATTTTACAGATAAGTTTTGAACAACTTCATTTAAAGCGTCACGTTTAGCTTTCATTGCTTCTAAGTCATTTGCTTCTACAGCTGCTTTTAATTCATCACGAGCTGTTTCAGCTTTCTTAACATCTTCAGCATCTACTTTGCCTTCTAATTCTTTCAATGTTTTATCTACAGTGAAGATTAATTGATCCACTTCATTACGTAAATCTACTTCTTCTTTACGTTTTTTATCTGCTTCAGCATTCGCTTCTGCATCTTTTACCATGCGTTCGATTTCTTCGTCTGATAAACCTGATGAAGATTTAATTGTGATTGTTTGTTCTTTACCAGTACCTAAGTCTTTTGCACGAACATTTACAATACCGTTTTTATCGATATCAAATGTTACTTCGATTTGAGGCACACCACGAGGTGCAGCTGGGATATCTGTTAATTGGAAGCGACCTAAAGTTTTATTGTCTGCTGCCATTGGACGTTCCCCTTGTAATACGTGAACATCTACTGCTGGTTGGTTATCTGCAGCTGTTGAGAACACTTGTGATTTACTTGTTGGAATTGTTGTATTACGATCGATTAATTTAGTAAATACACCACCCATTGTTTCAATCCCTAATGATAATGGAGTAACGTCTAATAATACGATATCTTTCACATCACCTGAGATAACTCCACCTTGGATTGCAGCACCCATTGCTACTACTTCGTCAGGGTTTACAGATTTGTTTGGTTCTTTACCAGTTTCTTTACGAACAGCTTCTACAACTGCTGGAATACGAGTTGATCCACCAACTAAGATAACTTGGTCGATTTCACTTGCTGATAAACCTGCATCGCTTAATGCACGACGAACTGGTTCTTTTGTACGTTCTACTAAATCTAATGTTAATTGGTCGAATTTAGCACGAGTTAGTGTTACTTCTAAGTGTAATGGTCCAGCTTCACCAGCAGTAATGAATGGTAAGCTAATTTGTGTTGAAGTTACACCTGATAAATCTTTTTTAGCTTTTTCAGCAGCATCTTTCAAACGTTGCATTGCCATTTTATCTTGAGATAAATCAATTCCGTTATCACGTTTAAATTCAGCAACTAAGAATTCAATAATTTTGTTATCGAAGTCGTCCCCACCTAAGTGGTTGTCTCCTGCTGTTGACAATACGTCGAATACGCCATCTCCTAATTCTAAGATAGATACGTCGAATGTACCACCACCTAAGTCGAATACTAAGATTTTTTCTTCGTGGTCTACTTTATCTAAACCGTATGCTAAAGCTGCTGCAGTTGGTTCGTTCACGATACGTTCTACTTCTAAACCTGCGATACGTCCTGCATCTTTAGTTGCTTGACGTTGAGCATCGTTGAAGTAAGCTGGTACAGTAATAACTGCTTTTTCAACTTTTTCTCCTAAATATTCTTCAGCATAGCCTTTTAAGTATTGTAAGATCATTGCTGAAATTTCTTGTGGTGTATATTGTTTACCTTCGATTTCAACTTTATATGATGCATCACCCATATGACGTTTAATTGATGAAATAGTGTTTAAGTTTGTTACAGCTTGACGTTTTGCAACTTCCCCTACTTGAATTTCACCATTTTTGAACGCTACAACTGATGGTGTTGTACGATTTCCTTCTGGGTTTGGAATAATTTTAGATTCATTTCCTTCTAATACAGCAACTGCTGAGTTTGTAGTTCCTAAGTCAATACCAATAATTTTACTCATAATTCATACACTCCTATAATTTTAATTTTAAATTTTTTAGTTGGCTTATTGAGAGACGATAACCATTGCTGGTCTTAATACACGGTCTTTCAACATGTAGCCTTTTTGAAATACTTGAACAACAACATCACTTTCTTGTCCTTCTTCAGCTGGAATTGCTTGAACAGCGTGATGTTTATTTGGATCGAATGGTTGATTTAATGCTTCAATTTCTTCAATACCTTCTTCTTTTAAGGCATATAAGAAACCTTCATATACCATTTCAATCCCTTTTTTAAGATTTTTCGATTCTTCTGATTCACTAGGTGAGGCAATCGCTCTTTCTAGATTATCAATGACATTCAATAAGTTTTGTGCTAGAGATTGACTACGATACTTCGCTGCATCTTGTCTTTCTTTTGCATTTCTTTTTTGAATATTCGCAATTTCTGCAGATAAGCGATATACTTGGTCATTTAATTGAGAAACTTCTTGTTGTAATTTTTCTTCAACAGAAGGCTCAACTTCTTCGGTTTCTTCGACAGTTTCTTCAAACTCTTCTACTTCAGGAGATTTCTCTTCTTCTACTTTTTGAGTTTGTTGAACGTCTTTTTCTTCATTTGTTTCCAAGCTTCCATCTCCTTTTATAAATTTTTATAATATTGCTCCATTGTTGTTGTGAGCTCTTCTTGTAATCCTTTAACAATCGATAGGACATTCGAATACGGCATATTTTTAGGTCCTAATAAAGCAATGATTCCTTTATCGTGTTTTGGAGTTTCATAGCTTGCTGTAATAATACTAAATTCTCCTAATAATGGATCATCCATCTCAGACCCTAAACGAATTTGGATATCTCGGTTAGAAGGCATCACTAATTCGTGCATCTTCGATTGGTCATCCATTAATCGATAAATTTCTTTTAAATGATGGACATTGGCATGTGAGTCGAAGTAGTTTAATAAATATCTTCTTCCTGCAACATGGAGTCTATCTTGTTCAAATTGGTTCATCATATCTTGAATCACTTTAACAATTTGAATTTGAGAATTCATATATCGATTCATTAAAGCTGGTAAATCAGACTTCAAACGTTGGAGAACTGTTTCTAGTGGCAAGCCAATCAATTCCTCATTAATGATTCGAACGACTTTATCTAAGTCGGAATCATCAATCGCACTTGGAATCGAGTAAACTTTATTTTCAACTAAACCATTGCTCATGACTAAAATCGCCATCACTTGGTTTAGCCCTAGTCGAACGAGTCGAAATCCGGATAATGTAGCACTCCTTACTTCGGGTCCAATGGAAATTGTTGTGTAATTCGTCAGTGTCGACAAAATATCTGCCGAAACTTTAAAGACATCTTGAATTTCCATGGTCGATTGTTGGAAAGTTTCACGGATTTGATTTCGAATACTTAATGAAACTGGACTGTTCTGAACGGGTAGAATATTATCTAAATAATAACGATACCCTTGATTCGATGGAACTCTTCCTGAAGAGGAATGGTTTTTTTCAAGATATCCCATCTCTTCTAGTTTCATCATTTCATTACGAATGGTTGCAGAGCTAACTGCTAAACCCGTTTGCTGCATCAACTTTTTTGATCCAACTGGTTCTAATGTTTCCGTATATAGTTGAATAATCGATTGTAAGATTAGCAATTGTCTATCGGTTAACATTTTGGTCACCTCTCTTTAGCACTTGACTAAGACGAGTGCTAACCACATGTATAATTTATCATATTGGTCAAAGTAAGTCAATAATAAAACACTCGGACTTTAGTCTGATTTTTAAAATATTTTTTATATATTAAAAAAGGCTATGTATCGGGATTTTATCCTTTTACATAACCTTATATAATCTAATAATATATAGACTGTACTATGTAGTAACAAGGTCGCAAGCAGCCAGCTAACACTGTCTCATTGCTAAAAATTAAGACAGTAGTCTTAATTTTTCCCTATAGTTTGCTACTACATATCAGTCTAATATTTTTTGACCTTTATTATAGTTTCTCTTTTAAGGTGCGAACCATGTATTCTCCAACGTCAATAATTGGGAGTTTGGTCAAACTTTCTAATTCTTCTTTGATATATGGAAAATGAGTACATCCTAAAATAACAGCCTCTACATTACTTCCATTGAAAAATGAAAATAAACTACTAAAGTCAAACTTTGTTGCAATTTCTTTTGGTGAGAGATTGGCTTCAATCGATTTGACTAATTCAAGTAACGTAATTCCAATGACTTGTAAACTAGGATTAGCTTTATATAAATTATTCTCCACTCCCATTAATCCATGAGAGTTTGCTGCCATTACAGCTACTTGTTGATAATCCATTGCTAATTGACGATACATTTGCATTGGCGTAATCATTGGCATCTCATACTCCTGAGATAATTGATCAAAATCTACTACCGAGCTAAGAGAATTACAATAAACAAAAATGGCATCATATTCCGCACGTAGTTTTTCAACTTTTTCTCTCATAAAAGCCATTCTATATTCACTAGAGGAAGATTGAAAAGTTGTTTGTTCAATCGGATTATTCGAAATAGGCACTGGCAAAATATCTACAAAGCCATGCTTTTCTAATAATTCCTTTCCTAATCTTGAATCAACAGGCGTTCCACCCATTACTGCAATTTTCATCTCTATCACCTCTTGTTCACTTTTTGCTAGTGTAACATAGGATAGTAGAAATGGAAACAGAAGCGTATCAAAAAAACAGTTTGCTTTCGCAAACTGTTTCTTTTCTTTCTTCATTATTTAGTTGCACGACGTACGTATGTACCTTCTGAAGTGTTTACTTCTAAGTACTCGCCAGCTTCGATGAAGTCTGGAACGTTTACGACTAATCCTGTTTCCATTGTTGCTGGTTTACCAGAACCTGTAACAGTAGCACCTTTAATAGATGGTTGAGTTTCAGTTACTTGTAATACAACTGTTGAAGGTAATGAAACCCCAATTACTTCTGTTCCGTAGAATTGAATTTTAACTTCCATGTTTTCCAAAATGTATTTCAATTCGTTTTCGATTGTTTCTTCTGGAATTTCATATTGTTCATAGCTTTCTAAGTCCATGAATACACCAACGTTATCTTGGCTGTATAAGTATTGAACGTCTTTTGTATCAATGTGAGCACGTTCTACTTTTTCATCAGGTCTCATAGTAGTATCAACTGTTGATCCGTTACGAACGTCACGGATTTTCATACGCATTACAGTATTTCCTTTACCTGGTTTGTGGTGGCTGATTTCCAACACTTTAATTAATTTTCCATCAAGAATGAAAGTCATTCCTGCTTTTAAATCACTTACGTTAATCATGTTAACTCTCCTTCATATTTTGTTTACTATACGTTTATACCATATTTTTTAGAAAAATGCACTAGTCAAGTCCAACTCTGTGGAAAATTTCATCAACTTGTCGAATATGATAGTGATAATCAAAGGCATCATTCAATTCTTCAGTCGTTAAATGTGACATAATTTCTTCGTTGTTTTCAATAATTTCTCTGAATGAACGTTGTTCATCCCAAGCTAATGCTGTACATGGTTGTACTAAGTCATAAGCTTTTTCACGGCTTAATCCTTTATCAATTAATTTCAATAAAACACGTTGGCTATAAATTAATCCAAATGTTGCATCCATATTTTTAAGCATACGGTCAGGAAATACCGTTAAGTTCTTAACAATATTACCAAAACGATTTAACATATAATTTAGTAAAATTGTGCTATCTGGAATAATAATACGTTCTGCTGAAGAATGCGAAATATCTCTTTCATGCCATAAATTGACATTTTCATACGCTGTTACCATGTGTCCACGAATCACTCTTGATAAGCCAGCCATATTTTCTGAACCAATCGGGTTTCTCTTATGTGGCATTGCAGAAG
The DNA here is from genome assembly GCF_963528195.1 of uncultured Granulicatella sp. Classification (GTDB taxonomy): domain Bacteria; phylum Bacillota; class Bacilli; order Lactobacillales; family Aerococcaceae; genus Granulicatella. The sequence goes on along the minus strand of NZ_CAURVN010000004.1, from coordinate 11,285 downwards.
AACCTTTTTGACCTTTTGCAAAAAATTCTTCGACTTCACGTGTTTCTGATTTTTGCAAGCCACGAATTTCAGTGGCGAATTTTTCAATACTAGTCGCAATTAAAGCAATCGTTGAAATATAATCCGCATGTAAATCTCTCGATAAAATTTGTGTTGAAATTTCTTGAGGACGAATTTGTAACTGCCCACATACATACGCTTCTACAGAAGTTGGAATATTGGCAAAAGTTCCAACGGCTCCACTAATTTTTCCAGCTTCAACACCTTGGGCAGCACGTTCAAATCGTTCGATATTACGTTTCATTTCTGAATACCATAATGCAAGCTTCAATCCAAAAGTCGTTGGCTCTGCATGTACCCCATGCGTTCTTCCCATACAGACGGTATATTTATGTTCAAGTGCTTTTTGTTGGATAATCTCTAAGAAACGTCTTAAATCTTTGCGTAAAATATCATTCGCTTGTTTTAATTGATAACCATAGGCAGTATCCACAACGTCTGTACTTGTTAGACCATAATGAACCCATTTACGTTCTTCCCCTAATGTTTCGCTCACTGCACGAGTAAAAGCTACAACATCGTGTCTTGTTTCTTCTTCAATTTCTAAAATTCTTTCCACTGAAAAACTAGCATTCTCACGAATTTTTTGGACATCAACTTTAGGAATCTCTCCCAACTCTGCCCAAGCTTCGCAAGCTAAAATCTCAACTTCTAACCAACAACGATAACGATTTTCATCTGACCAAATATTGGCCATTTCCGGTCTTGTGTAACGAGTAATCATACAAATGCCTCCTATTTTAAAATCATATCCATATGTTCAATTCCAACTAGCTGATAAGGTTGTGACCAAACTTCGAAGCCTAATGATTCATAGTACTGCTGTAAATACATTTGTGCATGAATCATAATCGGCTGATCGACATACCATTCTTGACAAATTTCTATCGCTCTTTCCATCAGTGCAGTTCCTTTTCCTTGTCTACGATAATCTTCATCAACAATGACACGTCCAATATGAGCTCCATCCACTTCTTGGAAAATTCGTAAATAAGCAATCACTTTACCATTTTCATCTGTTTCAAATAAATGCCACGCTCTTTTATCAATCTCATCAATTTCTTGATAATTTAATTGTTGTTCAACAATAAAAGTTTGAATTCTTGCTTTATAAATTTCAATGACTTCTTTTTTAGATAATTCGTCAAAATTTTTCAAGTACCACATATTTTTCACCATTATTTTTTAAAATATTTTTTAGTATTTACTTCATCTTCTTTTAATTGAGCAATAAGTGCTTCTACTCCATCGAATTTTAATTCGTCTCGTAAATAATGTAACCATTTTACTCTTACAGGGAATTCATAAATATCTCTTTGAAAATCTAAAATATAAACTTCAATGGTAATTTTCGTTACATCATTAAACGTTGGATTCACTCCAATCGAAGCCATCGCAGGATACCACTTATCTTCTACTTGAATTTCTACAATGTAAACTCCTTTTTTCAATAAATAAGTGTCCGTTGAAACATCAATATTCGCTGTTGGAAATCCTAATAAGGCACTTCCACGTCCAAAACCATGAACAACTTTTCCAATCATTGTATATTCATAGCCTAATAAGGCATTTGCTTCTTCAATTTGACCCGTTTCTAAATAGTGTCGAATCGCTGTTGAACCAATTTTTTGTTTTTCTGTCTGCTGTTCAGAAATCGTAACAATTGAAAATCTTTCTTTTGCATTAGTGGGTAATAATTCCATATTAGCAATCTCTTTTTTTCCATAAGTGTAATCAAATCCAGCAACAACCGTTACAGCATTTAGCCCAACCATATATTGGTCAACAAACTCTTGAGGACTTAATGAAGCAAATTCTTTTGTAAAATCAATAACGTAGAAAATATCTACGCCAAACTCTTCTAATAACTCTACCTTTCTTTCAAAAGGAGAAAGGTATTGTAACTCATCTGGATCTGCTCCTTGGAAAATAATGGAAGGATGATGGTCAAATGACATTAACGCTAATTTCACGCCTAATTCTTGAGCTTTTTCCTTTGCTTGTTGAATCACTTCCTGATGCCCTAAATGAATTCCATCAAAAAATCCTAGTGCCAACACAATCGGCTCTTGAACAATTTGAGAAGGTTCATAAGGATGGGTGATTTTTATAATTTGCATGTTATCTCTCTTTCCTTAAAACATTTTAATCGGTTTTAATAGTCCTTTTTTCTCAGGATGAGGTCCGTATAAGGCTATTAATTCACCTTCAATATAAAAAGTTGAAGGTTCTACCACTTGAGGTAATTCTTTAGTAGTTAAAATGGCACCATTTTTTACTTTTGTCATGAATTCCTCACTAATATCTACTCTAGGATATGTACTAAACATTTCTTCTAAAGGTCGAAGAATCGATTCTGCTTGCTGTTGTTCCACTAAAGCTTCTAATTGTGATAAGGTCACACATTGTTCTGACATAAATGGTCCACTTTTAATACGAGTTAACTGCGACATATGAGAAGGTACTCCTAGTTTTTCTCCTAAATCAACAGCTAATGTACGAACATAAGTCCCTTTACTGCAACTAACTTCAAAAGTCCATTTTTGTGTTTTCGTCACTTCATCATATTTAGGAGTCGAAGTTCGTTTAAACTCGTAGATATTTACTTTTCTTTCTGGACGTTCTACAACTTCTCCTTTTCGAGCATATTCGTACATTCTTTTACCATTAACTTTCACAGCAGAATACATTGGAGGAATTTGAGTAATTTCTCCAATAAAGGTTTCCATCATGGCATCAATTTCTTCAGTTGTAAATGGAGTCATAATCGCTTCTTGTTTCACAATTTCTCCATGAGCATCTTCTGTTTCAGTCGCAATCCCTAAACAAATTTCTCCTTGATAGACTTTATTGGATTCTAATAAATACTCTACCACTTTTGTTGCTTTTCCAACACAAATTGGTAAAACTCCATCTACTTCTGGATCTAATGTACCTGAATGCCCTACTTTTTTCGTTTGTAATAAGCGTCTAACTTTAAAGACACAGTCGAAAGAAGTCATTCCTTTTTCTTTCCATAGTGGTAAAATTCCGTCCATTGATTTCTTCCTTTTTCAATAAATTTAACTTAATAACTTATCATATTTTATCACAGATTTTCTTAAAAAAAAACAAATCCTATGCTAGAATACTCCTCTATCCTTAGTAAAAAATATTAATGCTAGGTGTTTAGTAAAAAAATATGCTATGATAGAAATACATTAAGTTAAAAGGAGTGACAACATGTCTCGTATAATCATAGTGACAGATTCAACTGCTGATTTAACCGAACAAGAAATCCAAGATTTCAATATTCATGTAGTTCCATTAAATATTACCATTCAAGAGGAACATTATTTAGACGGTGAAACTATTACAAAAGAAGAATTCAAAAATAAAATGATTGCAAGTTCTGAATTACCAATGACTGCTCAACCTTCTATTGGTCGTTTTGTAGAACTGTATGATGAATTAGGAAAAGACGGTTCTGAAATTATTTCTATTCACTTGATGAATTCGATTAGTGGAACTGTAAATGCTGCAAGACAAGCAGCAGATATTACTGAATCAACTGTAACGGTTGTTGATTCAGACTTCACTTCTCGTTCAATGGGAATTATTGTTCGTGAAGCTGCGAATGCTGCCAAAGAAGGCAAAAGTGCTGAAGAAGTTTTAGAAGTTATTGAAAGTACTCGTCAACGCACAAAATTATATTTAACGGTTTTAAACTTAGATAATTTAATTAAAGGTGGCCGTATTAGTCGTGTCATGGGAGCTTTCTCGAATTTATTAAACATTAAACTATTCTTAGAAGTCATCAATGGTAAAATTGAAATTGTTCAAAAAGGGAGAGGTTTAAAGTCTCTTCAAAAGAAATATGATGAAGTTTTTGAGGAAATGAAAGCTTCCCCTAATGGGATTCAAGAAATTGGGATTATGCATGCTGGATTGAATGAGTTTAATCAATCTCAAATCGATACTTTACGTGAGTTATTCCCAGACGCTAAACTTACAATTGTAATGACTTCACCAATTATTATGAGCCATACAGGCGTAGATGCAATGGCGGTTACTTACCTAACAAAATAATTTATCTTTTTTATAGACTTCCTGTGATAGTAGTATTAGGACGGCAGCAGACCTGCGGTCTCATGCCTAAATTTTGAGCCTTTGATCTCAAAATTTCCTGAACGATAAGCCAGAGGCTTATCGTTCCCATACTACTATAGGAAGTCTTTTTCCAAATAAATAAGACAAACATCTTCTTAGTTTTTTCTAAGTTGATGTTTGTCTTTTGTTTTACATGAGTAAGTTTCCTATTAATATTCCAATATAGGTTCCTAATATATATCCTAATGTTCCTACTAGCATGGTTGGTGCTACGAAGCGATGCCAGCCTTTTGATACTGCCATGGCTGCTGCTGTTGTTGGGCCTCCAATGTTTGCATTTGATGCTAAAATAGCTTCTTCAATGGTAAATCCAAACACTTTTGCCCCTAAGAATGTCACGAACATATTTACAAAGACCATAATGGCACAGAACACTAAAAGTAATGGAGATTTCGCAATAATTGCCTCAATTGAAGCAGGAATCCCGATTACAACAAAGAATAAATAAATTAAGAAAGTTCCAATTTCATTTGCTCCATGAATTTTCTTGAAAAATGAAGAAAAAATTGTTGAAGCCGCAACTGTTAAAGTTGTTAGAATCAAATATTTATTAGAAATAAATTGAATCACACTATTTTGTCCAAGAGTCGCAATTCCTTTTGATAAACTAAAGCTTACCGTTACAATAACTACTGCAATCGCAAATACAAAGGCAATATCTTGTAACGTTACTACTGTTTTTGAATGATATTGTTTAGAGTCTTCTAATTCTTCATTTGAATAAGCAGATTTAAAATGTTTTTTGAAAAATGCCATAGATGGAATCATTAATAAAATTAAGAAATAAAATACCATTAATAAATTATCAGCTACGGTAGCTGCAGAAATTAATTCTTTTGGAATATCAAATGCAGAAGCAACTGCCACAAAGTTAACTCCACCACCGATATAACTTCCAACCATCATTCCGGCAATATGATTCAATACGGGAATCAATTTTCCTAAGAAAGCATATCCTACTAAAGCCCCCAATATAGTTCCTACAGAACTAATTAAGAAAATCATTAATAGACGTCCACTTTCTTTCCATATTTGTTTTAAATCACATGTGAATAGCAACATCGGAATCGCTAATGGAACTACAACATCCCATACTTGATCATAAACAGGAGATTCAACAGGAATGATGCCAACATTACTTAATGTAGCTGCTGCTAATAAACCAATAATAGGACCACTAATTTTCGATGCCCATTCATAATGATTTTCTAAATAAATACTTGCTGTTGCAATGACGATAATAATGGACCAAAGAATCCATGTCTCATTTGCAGAAATCATAACACACCTCTTTTATTCATAGTGTTTTTATTATACCACAGTTAATTTAAATTTATTATTTTTTATAAATAAAATTTGACTTCTCTGTAGTAGCTTGGGACGCAAGCAGCCTCGCTTTTGCGAGTCTCATTGCTAAAAATTGAGCCTAAGGTCTCAATTTTTCCAGTAATGGAATCCTGATAAAGGATTCCATTACTGGAGCTACTAAGGAGAGTTTTTTTATTTGTTATAAAATAAATGACTGCCCACAGTAGTAAGCGTAAAAGTAGCCAATTGGCTACTTTTACTAGGAAAGTTCGAGACCTAGGCTCGAACTTTAGGCATGAGATTCGCTTTGCGAAGCTGCTGCCGTCCTTTACTACTGTTTTAGCAGTCATATTTTTTTGCTTGTATTTAACGATCCTCGTCTTCTTGTTGGATACTCTTCAACAATTCTTCGATATGGTTTCCATAATCAACAGACTCATCACGTTTAAAAATTAATTCAGGCGTTTTATAGAGAGATAAACGTTTCCCTAATTCACGACGAATTAAACCTTTAGATTTTTCCAATCCACACTCAGTTGCTTGGCGCTCACTCGCTAAAGTTTGCAAAGTTGTATAATAAACCGTCGCAATTTGTAAATCACCCGTTACATCTACCTCAGTAATCGTAATTTCTTGCACACGAGGATCACGAACTTTTTTTGACAAAATATCATTCACTTCTCTCAAAATCTCTTGAGAAACACGACCAACACGGAAATTCGCCATTTGATACTCTCCTCTCTTCATTCCATCATTTAATGACTATTTTCTTTTAATTTCAACCATTTCAAATGCTTCGATAATATCATCTACTTTAATATCATTGTAGCCTTCAATCATAATTCCGCATTCAAATCCTAATTTCACTTCTTTAGCATCATCTTTGAAACGTTTCAAGCTTGCTAATTCACCTTCATAAATAACAATGTTATCACGGATTAAACGAACTTGACTAGAACGTTTAACAACCCCTTCAGTAACATATGAACCAGCAATTGTACCTAATTTAGATACTGTATAAGTTTCACGAACGATAGCAGAACCAGTAATTTTCTCTTCAAATTCAGGATCTAACATACCTTTCATCGCTGTTTCAATTTCATCAATAACATTATAAATAATACGGTGTAAACGAATATCTACTTGATCAGATTCAGCTTGAATCTTCGCTTGAGGTGTAGGTCTTACGTTGAAACCAATAATAATCGCATTACTTGCTGTTGCTAAAGTAATATCACTTTCATTGATTGCCCCAACAGCTGTATGGATAATTTTCACACGTACGCCTTCAACTTCAATTTTTTGTAAACTTGAAGCTAATGCTTCTACAGAACCTTGTACGTCAGCTTTAATAATGACGTTAACTTCTTTCATTTCTCCATCTTTTAATGTTGAGAATAAGTTATCTAAAGTAATACGGCTTGATGCATTACGTTGTTCAATTAAAGCACGTTTTGCACGTTCTTCACCGGCTGCACGAGCTGATTTTTCATCTTCAAATACTACGAAGCGGTCTCCTGCTTGTGGAGATGCATTTAACCCTGTAATTTCAACTGGAGTTGCTGGAACAGCTGTTTTCACACGACGACCTTGGTCATTCACCATTACACGAACACGACCAAATGTATTTCCGACAACGATAGGGTCTCCAACTTTAAGAGTTCCTTCTTGAACTAATAATGTTGCGATAGGTCCTTTTGTTTTATCTAAACGAGCTTCAATAACTGTACCTAAGGCTAAACGATTAGCATTTGCACTTAATTCTTGCATTTCAGCTACTAATAAAATCATTTCTAATAATTCTTCGATATTTTGATTGAATTTAGCAGAGATTTCAACGAAGATTGTATCTCCACCCCATGCTTCAGGAACTAAACCTAAATCAGATAATTCTTGCATTACACGACCTGGATTAGCAGCTGGTTTATCAATTTTGTTTACAGCAACAATAATTGGAACATCTGCGGCTTTTGCATGGTTAATTGCTTCGATTGTTTGTGGCATTACACCGTCATCAGCAGCAACTACAATAATTGTAATATCAGTGATATCCGCACCACGAGCACGCATTGTTGTAAATGCCGCGTGACCTGGTGTATCTAAGAATGTAATTGGTTTGCCATCAATTTTAATTTGGTATGCACCAATATGTTGTGTAATTCCTCCAGCTTCTCCAGCTACTACAGAAGAATTTCTTAATTGGTCAAGTAAAGTTGTTTTACCATGGTCAACGTGTCCCATGATTGTAACAACTGGAGGACGAACTGCATGTGAGTCGCTCTCAGCAGCTGCTTCTTCAAAGTATACATCTAAATCAGAAATATCTTTTTCGATTTTTTCTTCAGCATCCATACCATAGTCTGCTGCTAATAATTCAATCGCATCTTTCGATAATCCTTGATTTAATGTTGCCATTACTCCTAATAAGAATAATTTTTTAATAATTTCTGCTGGTTCACGTTTAATCTTTTTAGCTAATTCAGCAACTGTCATTCCATCAGTATATACTAATACATCTGGTAATTCATGGAATTTACGTGCTGGAACTGCTGGTTTTTGTTCAGCATTCTTTTGTTGTTTACGATTATTTTTTTGATGACGATTTTTCTTATTAAAGTTTTCTTGTTGATTACGTTCGCCACCACGTTTTTGATTTCCACGTTTGAAATCATTATTCTTTTTAGATTCACGATGATTTGAATATGATTCTTCATCACGTGATTGATGTTTTGGTCCTTTGTTTGCTACTGTTTCTTGTTTTTGCATAGATTCCTTCTTATGTCCATGTTTATTTTGATTTTGGTTTGGTTGATGATTTTTATCCTGTTGTTTTGGTGAATGTGCTGGTTTATGTTCAGCTTTTTTCACTGATTCTTTTTTAGCAGTTTCCTTTTTAGGTTGCGCTGCTTCTTTTTTTGCCTCTACTTTTTTAGGCGCAGGAGTTTCTTTCTTTTCAACAACTTTTTTTGGAGCTTCTTTCTTTGTTGACATTGAAGCTTTAATTGTTGCGATTTCTCCATCTTCCATTGTTGACATATGGCTGTTATAACTAATGCCTAATTGTTTTGCTTTTTCGATAATGTCCTTACTAGGTAGTTTTAACTCTTTTGCAAGTTCATATACACGTGTTTTTGACATACGTTCACCTTCCTATTCGTTCATATCGTTAAATCCTTTCATCTTCATCAGACTTTTTGTAAAACCTTGATCAGCAATGGCGATAATCGAACGTTGTTTTCCAATCGCCTGCGAAACTTCTTCCGTTGTAAATTGCTGAATAAAAGGGATTTCATAATATTCACATTTGTTTTTGATTTTCTTTACGGTATTCTCACTACTATTTGTTGTACAAATAACGAGATTCACTTTTTCTTTTTGAATACTTTGCAGTACTTGCTCTTCTCCAGATATTAGTTTACGAGCACGAGTCGCCATACCTAATAAATTGAGAGCTTTCTTTTTATCAATGCTTTCCATCACTAAATAACTCTTTTCTAGCTTTTTGGTGATCCACATATTGCAATAGTTCTTCATAGAAACTATCTGGGATTTCGATTTCTAATTGACGTTCAAATAAATGATTCTTCCACGCTTTTTCAACAAGAGTCGGTTCTAATGTAATATAAGCTCCTCTTCCATTGACTTTTCCAGTAGGATCAATTTGAGCGACACCTTCACTGTTACGAACAATCCGTACCAATTCTTTCTTAGGCATCATTTCTCCAGAAGCTATACAACGACGCATTGGAACTTTTCTTTTTTTCATAAGATGCCTCCTTCTTGATTATTCTTCAGTTTGAACTTCTTCGCTTGAAGCTTCTTCAACTGTAGGTAATTCTGAATCTAATTGGTCTAAATATTCTTGATAAGCTGATTCTGATTTAATATCAATACGGAAACCAGTTAATTTAGCAGCTAAACGAGCATTTTGTCCACGTTTCCCAATCGCTAATGATAATTGATGATCTGGAACTACAACGATGCAGCTATTACGATCAGAATCAAAATCTACTTTCACAACTTGTGCAGGATTTAATGCATTCGCAATGTATACAGATGGATCTTCGTTCCATTCAACGATATCCATATTTTCACCATTTAATTCATTTACGATATTTTGTACACGTTGTCCACGAGGTCCTACGCAAGTACCAACTGGATCTAAGTTCGTATCTCTAGAACGTACTGCAACTTTCGCACGATCTCCTGCTTCACGAGCAATCGAAACGATTTCTACAACTCCTTCGTAAATTTCAGGAACTTCTTGTTCAAATAAACGTTTTAATAAATCTGGATGTGTACGACTTACGAAAATTAATGGACCTTTAGTTGTGTTATCAACTTTAGATACTAATACTTTAATACGTTGATCTGGTAAATATTCTTCAGTAGGAATTTGATCTTGTTTTGTCATTCCTGCAACAATTTTACCTAAATTCACATATACATAACGGAAATCTTGACGATCAACTACACCTGTCATAATTTCATTTTCATATTCGATAAATTCGTTATAAATATTTGTACGTTCAGCATCTCTTAAACGTTGCATAATGACTTGTTTCGCTGTTTGTGCAGCAATACGTCCAAAATCTTTTGGAGTTACTTCAAAACGAATTTTATCTCCAACTTCATAAGCTTTATGTAATTCATGAGCTTCGTCAATACTCACTTCAAGTGTTGAATCAAATACATATTCCACAACTTCTTTCACTGCGTATACATGCATTTTTCCTTTTTTAGCATCAAATTCAACTTCAACATTTTGTGCTTGTCCATAGTTTTTCTTATAAGCAGAAACAAGAGCCGCTTCTAAAGCTGTAATCACAACTTCTTTAGAAATCCCTTTTTCTTCTTCAAGAATATTTAATGCTTTAATCATTTCTTTACTCATAATGTGACTCCTTTGTCAAAAATGTTTCTAATTGATTCCTAGAATTGAATCGCTAATCGAGCTTTTGCAATATTTTCACGTACAATCGTAACTGATTTTTTACGCGTTTTAATTTTCACTTCTAAAGTCACTGACTCATCAGTTACTTCTGTTAAAAATCCTTCTAAAAACTTTTCACCTTCAACTTGTTGATAAAAAGATAAATGAACATATTGTCCAATCGCTTCTTTCAAATCTTTCTCAGTTTTCAGAGGACGTTCAGCACCAGGAGAAGATACTTCAAGGAAATACGCTTGAGGAATCGGATCTGGATCTTGTGCATCTAATAATTCACTAAATTTTTCACTCATAAACGCACAATCATCTAAATCAATTCCACCTGGTTTGTCAAGGTAAAAACGTAAAAACCAATTTTTCCCTTCTTTTACAAACTCTAAATCGACTAATTCAAACCCTTCTGCTTCAATAACTGGCAAAGCGAGTGTTGAAACTAATTCTGCAACTTTACTCATAGATAACCTCCTTTACATAACTGCGTAAAAAGAGTGAGCATTCCTGCTCACTCTCCTTTCCACGTCATCTTAATTCATAAATAGTATAGCACAGATAAAAATATCAATCAAACAAAACGCTCAAACGGATGAGCGAAACAATAATGGAGCTACTACCAAACTAACTAACAATCTTAAATAGCACCCCATCAAGCAAACAGCGAAGCGCATTTGCTAAACGAAAGAACGTTAATGAGATTTCCATACACTACATCCTAAACGTACCCTCGTATTATGACCGAAACACCTGGGATTGGGCGCTGTTGTGAAATCATGACCACCCGTCTAACGGGTGGTTTGAACCGGGGCTATAAGCCCAGATT
>NZ_CAURVN010000003.1:0-92293 GCF_963528195.1 uncultured Granulicatella sp. | reverse complement strand
TTGTCTTTTTTTCGTACTTTGTTTCAAATAAAATTCGAGACCAAGGCTCGAATTTAAGCAATGAGACACCGAAGGTGGCTGCTTGCGACCTATACAACTTTTGACAAACCTATAAATAAATTAATTTATTATTTCGTACGAATACTAACCTCACCATACGATAATGAGTGTAAAGTGTTATCCTCTTTTTCGATAATTAAATGTCCATTTTCATCAATGTCTTTAGCATAAGCATGATAAACTTGGTTTCCTTCGATAACTTTGATAGATTTTCCAATGACATTAGAATATTCCTTGTAAGAAGAGATAAACTCTCTTTGAGAAAGATTTTGATAATAAAATGCCCATTTTTCTAAAAATGTCGCAATAAATTGATTACGATTAAAAGAATGTCCTTCATATTCCTTTCTAGAAGAAAAAATGCTACCTACAATAGAGTGCAATTCTTCTGGAAAGGAGTGGGGATTTTCAATAAGATTGATTCCCATCCCAACAATGAGTGCTTGAACTTGTTGAGACTCAAAATCACTAATGACTTCCGTCAAAATTCCTCCAACTTTTTTATCTTGATAAAATAAATCATTTACCCATTTGATATTTAGAGATTTCCCTGTTAATTGTTCTATAGTTTCTACACATGCAACTGCTGTTGCACAAGTAATGAGAGACAAGTCTTCCAATGCTACTGTTGGAAATAAACAGAGACTTATATATAATCCTGATTTAGCAGGAGAAACAAATTTTCTTCCTAAACGTCCTCTACCAGCTGTTTGTTCTTCACTAATAAAGATAGCAGGAGTAGTAGAGTTTTGATTTGCATAAAGTTTTGCTAAATCATTTGTTGAAGTCGTAGTTTCCATTGTTTGAATGACCCAATCGATGGGATGATGCTGTTGAATAAGTTCTTGGTTGATTTGCTGTTCAGATAATACATCGTTATTTTCAGATAATGTATATCCTTTATTCGTAGAAGAATCGATAGCATAGCCTTCTTTTTTTAGAGATTGAATGGCTTTCCAGATTGAAGTTCGAGATTTATTTAAAGCTAGTGCCATTTTTTCTCCGGAAATTGGTTCACCAGTGTGTTCTTGAAGATAGAGTAAAACAGCTTCTTTTGTTTTCATAAAAAATCCCCCTTTATTTGATTCAAATTGTATCGAGATAAGAAAAAATTGTCAACTTAACATCAATAAACGGGTGACAATTTTCGAGGAAGTTTTAAGTATGCCTTTTTGTAAAGGCATGGTATAATGGAAGAGAAGATGTTATGAGAGGATTTGAATCAATGAGAAAATTAGTCATTAATGGAGGAAAACCACTAACTGGAGAAGTAACCATTAGTGGTGCTAAAAATAGTACAGTAGCTTTAATTCCTGCTGCTATTTTGGCATCTGAACCAGTTGTATTAGAAGGTGTTCCAGATATTCAAGATGTAGCCGCATTAATTGAAATTTTGAAAGATTTTAATGTTCATACTACTTTTGAAGAAGGAGTATTGACCATTGATCCAACAAATATGTTATCTATTCCAATGCCAAGTGGTAAAATTCAAAGTATGAGAGCTTCTTATTATTTTATGGGAGCAACTCTTGCAAAATTTGGTGAAGGGGTTGTTGGACTTCCAGGTGGATGTTTCTTAGGTCCAAGACCAATTGACCAACATATTAAAGGCTTCAAAGCATTAGGAGCAGATGTCCGTAATGAAATGGGAGCTATTTATTTATCTACAAATGGACAAGGATTAACAGGAACTCGTATTTATATGGACGTTGTATCTGTAGGAGCGACGATTAATATATTATTAGCAGCAGTTCGTGCAAAAGGTAAAACGATTATTGAAAATGCTGCAAGAGAACCTGAGATTATTGATGTCGTTAATTTATTAAATAAAATGGGTGCTAATATTAAAGGTGCGGGTACTAGTGTAATCCGTATTGAAGGTGTAGAAGCATTACACGGATGTCGTCATACGATTATTCCAGATAGAATTGAAGCAGGAACTTATTTATCGATTGCAGCTGCAGTAGGTGAAGGAGTTACTGTAAAAAATGTTATCTTCGAACATATTGAAGGATTTTTAGCAAAAATGGAAGAAATGGGCGTTAAAATGACGATTGGCGAAGAAGATATTTATGTTTTCCCATCAAAAGATTTGAAAGCAGTGAGTATTAAAACATTGCCTTATCCTGGTTTTGCAACTGATTTACAACAACCGATTACGCCGTTATTAATAAAAGCAAGTGGGGAAGCAAAAATTATTGATACGATTTATCCAAAACGTGTGAATCATATTCCTGAATTAAATCGTATGGGTGCTGTAGGACGTGTAGAAAATGATGTGATTTCAATTACTGGTCCAACTCCATTAACAGGTTGTGAAGTTGCAGCGAGCGATTTAAGAGCAGGAGCAGCATTAGTGATTGCAGGTTTAATGGCTCAAGGTACAACAAAGATTAGCAATATTGAACATATTTTAAGAGGATATTCTCATATTGTAGAAAATCTACAACAATTAGGTGCCGATATTCAAATGATTGAAGAGGATTAAGATGTCAGAAACAATTGAAACAGTAACTTTACCAGTTTTGCAACAAAACACTTTAAAACAAATTTTTGCTTTGGCGAAGAATTATAAAATTCCTTATTATGGGAAAATGAATAAAAAAGAATTAGCTCTAGCTATTATGAGAGCTCAAGAAGAAGCGACTGGATTCTTCCAAGTAGAAGGAGTATTAGATATTAATAACGCAGAAGGATTTGGTTTCCTTCGTCCCATTAATTATTCTACTAGTCAGGAAGATATTTATATTTCCTCTTCTCAAATTCGTAAATTTGCGTTAAGAAATGGAGATTTAGTAGCAGGGCCTGCTCGTCCTCCACGTACAGGTGAAAAGTTTAATGGATTGATGCAAGTTGGAGCGGTTAATGGAAAAGATCCTGAAGAAGCGAAAGAAAGAGATCATTTTCCAGGATTAACACCACTTTATCCTGAAAAACAAATGCAATTAGAAACGACTACTGGTAGAATTGCTTCTAGAATGCTAGATTTAATTTGCCCAATTGGATTTGGACAGCGTGGATTAATTGTGGCGCCACCAAAAGCTGGTAAAACAAGTTTATTAAAAGAAATTGCGAATGGAATTACAACCAATTATCCTGAAGCGGAATTAATTATTTTATTAATTGATGAACGACCAGAAGAAGTAACGGATATTGAGCGAACAGTGGATGCTGAAGTTGTATTTTCAACTTTCGATCAAACACCGGAACATCATATTAAAGTGAGTGAATTAGTGTTAGAGCGTGCATTGCGTTTAGTAGAAGATGGTCGAGATGTCATTGTCTTATTAGATAGCATTACTCGTTTAGCACGTGCGTATAATTTAACAATTCCACCTTCTGGACGTACATTAAGTGGGGGGATTGATCCAGCAGCTTTTTATCGTCCTAAGAGATTTTTTGGTTCTGCTAGAAATATTGAAGATGGTGGAAGTTTAACGATTTTAGCAACAGCTTTAATTGAAACAGGTAGCCGTATGGATGATGTAATTTATGAGGAGTTTAAAGGAACTGGTAATGCGGAAGTGCATTTGTCTCGTGAATTAGCAGAAAGACGTGTGTTTCCAGCAATTGATGTGAAACGTTCAGGTACTCGTAAAGAGGAAATTTTACTGGAACCTCATGTTTTAGAAGCAGTTTGGAAAGTTCGTAATACGATGAAGGGTGACGGACTAGAAACAAGCGAGCAAATGGTGAAGCAATTAAGAGAAACAAAGAGTAACAAAGACTTTATAAAGCGTATTGAATTACTGTAAATATCATTCGAAAGACTTTTCTAGAAATAGCATTGGACGCCAGCAGACCTGTCGGTCGCATGGCTAAAAATTGAGCCTAAGGTCTCAATTTTTCCAGTAATATCAGCCGAAAAGGCTGATATTACTCCTGCTATGGAGAAAAGTCTTTCTCATTTGGAATTGAATTTATGAGAGTCCGTAAAATGACTTTTCTAAATGTAGCAAAGGACGCAAGCAGCCTCGCTTTTGCGAGTCTTATTCAACAATGCTACTGGGGAAAGTCTCTTTTATTGGATGGACGAAAAGTTAATAGAAACAGAAAAATTTTCATGGTAGCCGGCGCCAGTAGCCCCCTTTTTGGGGTCTCTTGGCTAAAAATTGAGCCTAGAGTCTCAATTTTTCCTTGTAATAAAAGCCACTGAACTTGTGGCTTTTATTACTGCTACTATGAAAATTTTTCTGTTTCTATTTACTTGTAAAGTTTTTCACATTTTTCGTATTAATCCTATTAGAAAAAAATTTATATTTTGACGTGCTGTAGATAAGAAGGTTCAAAATATGAGAATTAGTTCCATGATTATAAAACAAATTTTATAGTATTAATAAAGACAAATACGTTTCTCACATAAAAGAGAGTGAATAGAAAGAAAAAACATTTTTACCGTAGCAGTAATATAAGCCACAAGTGTAGTGGCTTATATTACGGGAAAATTTGAGACCAAGGCTCAAATTTTAGCCATGAGATTTGCGAAAGCAAAGCTGCTGGCGTCCCGCAACAGTAAAAATGATTTTTTCTTTCTATTCACGAGTAAATTTACTTTTACTTTAATCCTTCCCATTCTGCGAAAAATTGGGTTAAATAATCTTTCATAAATTCGTGTCGTCCTTTTGCGATTTCACGAGCTTCGGGAGTATGTAAAGTGTCAGATAAAGTTAATAATTTTTCATAAAAATGTCCAATGGCAGTATCTTCAAGATCATGAGCTTTTTCTAACACATCTTGAGATTCTCCTGTATAAATTGGACGTTGGTGTGCACCTGAATAAACGAAAGTACGAGCAATGGCAATTGCGCCAATCGCATCTAGTCGATCCGCATCTTGAACAATTTTATCCTCAATTGAAATAGGCAGAAGATGATTTTTTCCATTACGAAACCCAACTGCATCAATGGAGTAGAGAATTTTTTTTATTAAATCTTCGGGTAATCCATGTTGTAGTAATAAATCTCTCACTTCCAGTTTAGCTTCTTCTACATTAGAAACAATTTTGTGATCATATCGATCATGAAGTAGAGCAGCTAACTCAATTTGTAATTGATTAGCTTCAGGGTAATGTACAGAAATTTTTTTAGCATTTTTCCATACTCGTTCAATATGATACCAATCATGCCCAGTATGTTCTTGAGTAAAAAATTTTTTCATTTCATTTTGAATCGAATGAATAATTTCTTTATGATTCATGATGTATTCCTTTCTTATATCGAATAAAAAGACTTTTGGAATTTCCAAAAGTCTTATTTTATTTTTAATGTAAAACTTTATTTAAAAAGTCTTTTGTACGATCGTGTTGAGGATTTTTAAAGATTTGTTCAGGTGTACCGTCTTCTACGACATAACCGCCATCCATGAAAATAACACGGTCACTTACTTCACGAGCAAATCCCATTTCGTGTGTAACAACAACCATTGTCATCCCATCTTTTGCTAATTGTTGCATAACTTGTAATACATCTCCAACCATTTCAGGGTCAAGAGCAGAAGTTGGTTCATCAAATAATAACATTTTTGGTTTCATCGCTAAAGCACGAGCAATGGCTACACGTTGTTTTTGACCACCAGATAATGTTTTTGGATATACATCTGCTTTATCTTCAAGTCCAACCATTCCTAATAATTCTAAGGCATGTTTGTCTGCATCTTCTTTTGTTTCACGTCCTAATTCAACAGGAGCTAATGTAATATTCTCTTTAATTGTTAAATGAGGAAATAAATTAAAGTGTTGGAATACCATTCCAATTTCTTGACGTACAAAGTTTAAATCTGTATTTTTATCAGTTAAATCATATCCATCAACGATAACTTTTCCTGCGGTTGTTTTTTCTAGACGATTTAAGCAACGTAAAAATGTTGATTTACCTGATCCAGAAGGACCGATAATACAAACGACTTGTCCTTCTTCGATTTCTAAATTAATCGATTTTAAGACTTCTAATTCACCGTAATTTTTCTTAAGGCCTTTTACTTCGATAATTGCCATCTTATGCCTTCCTTTCTAAACATGCTGAAATTTTTGTTAATAGAGTAATAACGATTAAGTACATCATACCAACAATAAACCACATTGAACTTGATTGTAAGTTTCTTGCAATAATTATTTTACCAGTTTGTGTTAATTCTACAAGTCCTATGATGGATAAAATTGAAGTATCTTTCAAAGTAATCACAAATTGGTTAATAAATGATGGAACCATTAAGCGAATTGCTTGAGGCAAAATAATTTTTTGCATTGATTTGTAATATGGCAATCCTAAACTCATCGCTGCTTCACTTTGTCCTTTATCGATTGCATTAATACCACCACGAACAATTTCAGCGATATAAGCAGCAGCATTTAATCCT
Source organism: uncultured Granulicatella sp. (assembly GCF_963528195.1). Lineage (GTDB taxonomy): Bacteria > Bacillota > Bacilli > Lactobacillales > Aerococcaceae > Granulicatella. The sequence continues at coordinate 85,879 of NZ_CAURVN010000003.1, read as the reverse complement.
AATGTTGTAATAGCTGCAACTGTTGCATCTAAACGAATATTAAATGCTTGTGGAATTCCAAAATAAATGAAGAATGTTAAAACAATTAGTGGAATACCACGCATAAAATCAATGTAGATAGTTGCGATTGTTTCTAATACAGAGATACGACTTGTTCTCATTAATCCTAAAAGAACACCAATTATTGTTGCGATTGCTAGAGAAACAAATGTAATCCAAATGGTATTCCATAAACCATTTAATAATGTAGGAGCATTTGTTTTTAATAATCCAAATAAACTTGTATCTTCAGTAGAAGTAGTTGTTGAATCATCTGTTCCAATGTATTTATTAATGATTTTATCGTATTCACCATTAGACTTTAAAGTAGCTAAGCCACGATTGAAAGCTTCGATAAATTCAGTGTTTTGATTTTTTAATACGGCAACACCGTATTGAGTGACTTGTTCTTTATAAGAAGTTAATGTCATTGGTAAGTGATTACTACGAATCGCATATCCTAAAACTGGATAATCTTCAAAAGCAGCCACACTATTTCCACTGACTACGTCTTGATACATATTTGCTGAATCTTCAAATGTTGAAATGGTAAAACTATATTTCTCTTGAATAGAAGAAGCAAAACTTGCTCCTTGTGTACCGATTTTTACCGCTACGTTTTTATTGCGAAGTTCTTCGTAAGTGCTAATATTGCTTGAAGTACTTACTGCCATTCCAATACCACTATCGAAATATGAATCAGTAAAGTCAAATTTTTGTTTTCTTTCATCAGTCATACTCATTCCTGCGATAACTGCGTCAACTTGTCCAGCTTCTAAAGCTTGAACCGCAGCATTAAATCCTAAAGCTTTGATTTCAATTTCAAAATTTTCTTCTTTTGCGATTGCTTTGATTAAATCCATGTCAATCCCAACATAATTACCAGAAGTATCTTGGAATTCAAATGGAGCAAAAGTAGTATCTGTCGCAATCGTATATTTTTTTGTTGCAGCTTCAATTGGAGTAGAAAGAAGGAAAAATAAAATTCCTAATAAGCTAATCCAGAAGCTCTTTTTCTTAATGTTCGTATGTATTTTCATAAAGACCTCCATATTGTTAAAAATTAATGTGAGTTTAGTTTACTAGATTTTAATGTGAAAAACAAAAAACAGGTTTCATGTCATGTTACATTTTCTGACATGAAACCTGTGATGGAGTCACTCTTTCTTTAAATGATGATTGAGTTCAGTTAACAAATGAATCATTGTATCTAACCGTTGTTCCATTCGATGAAGTAAATAAATACTCATTGCAATTGGAAACCCCATATTGCTAATTAAAGCAATGAACGGTTTAAGAATATCCGTTTCCATAAAATCACCTCCTACTGTTAAAAAGGAGATTTTACGAAAAAATTACCCCCATCAAGGAGGTAATTTGTTAATTTTGTTGATCTAAACATTTTTGAATCGCTTTAGCAACGCCACCATGTTTGTTATCATCTGTTTGATAGGTAGCAGTTTGCATAGCTTCTTGATTAGCATTTCCCATCGCTACACTATAACCAGCCAGTTTTAACATAGAAACATCATTTGAATTATCACCAATCGCAAAAACTTCGTCCATTGAAATTTCTAAAGTGTCTGCGTAGTATTGAAGAGCGATTCCTTTTTGAGCATCTTTGTGAGTGACTTCAATATTTGTTTTAAAAGAAGAAGTAACAACTAGATTAGGAAGTTCTTGTTCAACATAAGCTGTAATTTCCATTAATGAATCTTTAGATTCGTAATTGGAAGTTAGAACTTTATAAATTTTAATGGTTGGGTCTTCTAAAACTTCCTCTAAACTAGAAACATCTGTTGCATCAAAAAGTTTTCTTAATTTCTCGAGTTCAGCTTCAAATTGTTCTGGAGTTAGTTCTGGATGATTTTCTTTAAAAGTAGCCACTCTTTTTGCAAATTTTTCTGCGAAGTGTAAAGAGAATAATCCTTTTGAAGTCATTATATCCCAATTGTTATGGTGCTTTTCAATTTTTTGAATCAGTTCACGTGTATCTTCATGAGAAAGTGTGACTTCTTTTATAATAGTGCCGTCTTCTTTATAAATAACGGCTCCATTTAATCCAATGATAGGGCATTGAATATTTGCAGGTTCTAAGCAGAGTGAAGCTTGGTAAAAATCTCTTCCAGAGCAAATGACAAATGGAATATTCTTTTCTTGTAAATAGTGTACCATTTTGATATTGTCCGGATGAATTGTAGAATGATCTTGTAAAATCGTACCATCCATATCGCTTGCAAATAATCGAATCATACGTTCCCCTTTTTTGCTTCTTGAATATGTTTATTTAATAATGATAGATGTGCTTGAATTCTTTTAATACGAGGTTGGCTCATATGTTTAAAATTTTGTACATCTTCCATTATTTCTTCAGATAGTTCTTTTACTTGTGGAATAATTCGATATTGTAATTGTTGTGTCCCTTTTTGAAGAACAGGAATTCCATTACTTAAAGTAGAAATATCCTCCGATAAGCTGACGATATTCTCATATAATTGTTCACGATTTTTTTTACCATTTTGCTTTGTCGTTAATAGAGCTACTGTACCACCAACAATACTTCCGAAGAGTAATCCTTTGACAAATTTTTTCATTTATTTTTTCTCCAAATTTCTAAGTAAATTTCATCGTGAGAGTTTCCGTTAAATTGTTCTTTTTTAACGACTTCAGCATCATTCAAAGGTAATTCTAAGGTTTTATCACTTGGATAAATACTTGACCATTTATAAAAATAATAATCTAAATCGCCTTTATAATCTTCAAGTTGAATATCTTCATTTTCAATAAACACAAAGTCATTTTCTTTTGCTCCAGAAAGATCGAATTCAGCTAATGACTGGATAGAAACATCTGTATCTTCAAATAATTCTTTAGAATAATCTGATACAAATAAAGTTCCGGTTTCCTGTTTTACTTTACTTATGATGTTTTCAACTAAAAAAGCATCTCTTGATTGACGACGATGATTGAAAAGAACACCATTATTTTTATCTAATACATAAATGACTTTCATATTTATCCCTCCACATGTTTGGCAATGTTTTGTGCGATATTTGCTAATTCCTCGTGAGAATAGTCATGAGTTTCCCATTTCAATCCGAAACCTTCTTCGTGTTTGTAACGAGGAATTAAATGGATATGAGAGTGGAATACACTTTGAAAAGCAACTTCTCCATTATTGTTTAAAATATTTACACCTTTTACATCTGGGTTCATTGCTTTTAAAGCACGAGCAATTTTTGGAATTCTGCTAAATACAGCTGCAGCTAATTCCTCATCATATTCAAAAATATCTTTCACGTGTTTTTTTGGCACGACTAATGTATGACCAGGGGTTACTTGCCCTAAGTCTAAAAAGGCAATGACTACCTCATCTTCATAAACAATATGTGCTGGAATTTCTTTAGAAATAATTTTATCAAAAATACAATCTGACATGATAAAAACCTCCTTAAATTGTATAGGCAAATCGTACCACGAGTAGTGAAGGAATGCAATGAAATCGCGAAGTTTTTCTTCAAATGAAAGATTCTAGGAACTAGAGTGTTTTTTTGATATAATAATGCTAAATTGTGTAGGATTGGAGAAAGTTATGACATTAAAAGTAGATAATATAACAGCAGGTTATACTCAAGTTCCTGTCATTAAAGGAGTTTCTTTTGAAGTACAATCAGGGGAAATTTCTGGACTCATTGGATTAAATGGAGCAGGGAAAAGTACAACCATTAAATGTATTACAAATTTTATTCAACCATTTTCGGGAGAAATTTCGATTCAAGGGCATACGGTAGCAGAAAGTGTTCGAGATTATCGTAAATTAATTGCAGTTATTCCAGAGACACCAGTGTTATATGAAGAATTAACCTTTAGAGAACATATTGAATTAACAGCTCGTGCTTATCAACAAGACACACCTGAAACGATGCATAGAGCGATGGAATTAGTAGAGCAGTTTCGTTTAACGAAGCAATTAGATTGGTTTCCAGCTTATTTTTCAAAAGGAATGAAGCAAAAGGTACTTATTGTTTGTGCATTAATGTTAGACGTTCCGTTATATGTGGTCGATGAACCATTTTTAGGATTAGATCCATTAGGAATTCGTACATTATTAAATGTTTTGAGAGAGAAAAAAGAATCTGGTGCAGCAATCTTAATGTCTACGCATGTGCTAGATACTGCTGAAAAATATTGTGATCGTTTCATTGTATTACATGATGGATTGGTTCAAGCACAAGGAGATTTAGAAACGCTTAAAGGCGAAGTTCAAATTGATGAAACTTCATTAGAAGACGTGTATTTTGCCTTAACAACGAATACAGGTGATCATCATGAATAGTGAACAATTGTGGGGAACTCGTTTCAAGACTTATCAGAAAAAAGTAATGAAATATGCCAAATATATGATGAATGATCATTTTATGATTGTTGTCTTTTTCTTATTTGGCTTTCTATTATTTCAATATTCAACATGGTTAAAATCGATTCGTATTTTAGAATGGCCTCTGATATTATTGATTAGTTTGTTATTAGCTATTTTTCCTTTATTTGGTGAAATTGCTACTTATGTAGAAGAGGCAGATTTACACTTTTTAAGTGTGATTGGTGAAGATTTTAAACCCTATTTTAAACGTGCGATTCGTTATAGTTGGATTTTTCCATTAGTGATGAATTTTATTGCAACGATTTTTGTGTTGCCGATTTTTATGCAAGCATATGGGAACGGAATGATTCCATTTATTGCCATTTTTGTAACGCTATTATCACTAAAAGGATTCCATTTTATGATTCAAAAATCAATTTTTGAAGGAAAGTTACCGAAGAATTCTTTTTATAATGTAGCACTCTATTTGGTGAATAGTATTTGTTTGTTTGGAATTCTTTCTTTTATTCCAAAAGTGTTCTCTTTATCGATGGCACAAGTATTGGCAGTTCTTGCAATTGGGCTTTATCGTTTTGCATCTGCTAAAACGGTGAATTTCGACTGGAATGAAATGATTCAAAAAGAGCAAGTACGTCAACAAAGAATTTTTAGAGTGATTGCTTTGTTTGTAGATGTACCGTTTTTAAAGAAACATCAAGCAAAGCGTAATCAATCATTAGATATTTTCGTAGGAAAACTAACACCTAATCGTATTCATCCGTATCGTTATTTATTAGTTCGAACAGCATTAAGAAGTTCCAATTATGTTACGGTATTCCTTCAAATGATTGTAGTAACAGTTTTATTATCATTTGTTAGTTCCGTTTGGTATTGGATAATGGCAATTCAATCGATGATGATGTTAGTGATTTGTTTCCAATTTGCTTCTTTATACAAACATCCAAAAGCTCATTCGATTTATATTCATTCCTTATATGAACCAAAGGAAATGATGGATGATTTTATTGGGGTTGTTTTACAGTTAGTCATTGGAGCAAGTGTAATGATTAGTCTATTAACAGCTTTAGTCTCAAGAAATGCTTTTGTATTAGCAGGACTTTTATGGTATCCCGTATTATCTGCTGCATTTTTATATGGTTATTTAAAACCACGTTTAAATCGTAAAAAGAAAAGAAGATAGATTTTAACCGTGAAGCTTGACGGAAACATTGGGACAGCATAAAATGAAAGATAACGAATAAACTCAAGAAATGGTCGGTAGGGATAGAAATATGGAACAAAACATGGATGCAGGATGGGAATTACATCCAATTGGGGGAGATACCGGACAAGCTTATATGGCAGTGAGAGCGCAGGAGAGAGTCTTTTTAAAAAGAAATTCTTCGCCATTTTTAGCTGCATTGTCAGGAGAGGGAATTGCCCCTAAATTAATGTGGACCAAGAGATCAGGAAATGGAGATATTTTAACAGCTCAAGAATGGTTAAATGGTCGATCCTTAACAACTGAAGAAATGAATTCAATGGAAGTGATTGATTTATTAAAAGAAATCCATCAGTCTCCTAATTTACTATTAATGCTTCAAAAAATTCAAGGCGAAGAATATACTGCTCAGCATTTCATTGAAGATTATTTAGTAAATTTACAATCAGGTTTACAAAGTCATCGTTTCTTATCAGAAGTATTAGATTATTTAAAAGAAACATTGCCTCTTGTATTAGAAGCAGGCAAAACCGTTTGTCATGGTGATTTAGATCGTCGTAATTTTTTATTAGCTAATGATAAATTATATTTAATTGATTGGGAAATGGTTCGTTTAGCTGATCCTGTATCGGATTTAACGATGATTTTAACTCAATACATTCCTGTTCATCAATGGGGCGAATGGTTAGATGCTTATGGGTTGAATTTATCAACGAATATTTATCAACGAATTGAATGGTATGCTTTGATGAATTGTTTAAACTTTATTAAGAAAAGTCATTTTGAAGGTCGTTATTATGAAATGAACGAAAAGATTTTAGTGGTAAAATCAATTTATAATCATCGTTTGATGAAAGAAGAGGAGTATTAAATTGCGTTTAAGAAATAAACCATGGGCTAAAGATACTTTGTTAGCTCATCCAGAAATGGTGATTCAAAATCCAGAAGAATGGAAAGGACGCTGGAAAGAGCGTTTTGGAAATGATCATCCAATTCATATTGAAATTGGTTCTGGAAAAGGTCAATTTGTTAGTGAAATGGCAAAGAAAAATCCAGATATTAATTATATTGGGATTGAAATTCAAACAAGTGTGATTGTTGTTGCGTTAGAAAAAGCGTTAGCTGCAGAAGTTCCAAATTTACAATTATTACATATTGATGGTGGAACAGTGACAGATTATTTTGAAGATGGTGAAGTGGATCGAATTTACTTGAATTTTTCTGATCCATGGCCTAAGAAACGTCATGCTAAAAGACGCTTGACTCATGCTGATTTTCTAAAAGCATATGAACAAGTATTGCCTTTAGAAGGAGAAATTCATTTTAAAACGGATAACCGAGGATTATTTGAATATAGTTTATCTTCATTTTCTCAATTTGGAATGATTTTAAAGCAAGTTTGGTTAGATTTACACCAAGTAGAGTTTGAAGGCAATGTGATGACCGAATATGAAGAAAAGTTTTCTGCTAAAGGACATCCGATTTATCGAGTAGAAGCAATTTTTCCAAAAGAACGTCATCCCTATGAAGTAAAATAGAGGAGTGAGTAAAATGTCAGAAAATAAATCATCTTTTAAAGCAGGATTATTCCTTGCAGCCGGTGCTTTTGTTGGTGCATGGCTCGTTTCTAAATTTTATGAGAAGAAACTAGTAAATGGGGATATTATTGTAGGAAATGTTCGTCGTTTATTTACAGTTGTTGGTACAATTGAAGGCTCATGGATTGAAATGGAACCAGTGTATATTGAACAAGAAGATTTTAGTGGATATGTATACTATGGTGGTATTACTCGTAAAGAACAAGAAGAATTGGTGCAATACGAATTTTTTGCTGATGCCAAAACAGGTGCAGTTCTAGATTTATATAAAATAGCGTCAGCCTAATGGGCAAGGAATACTCATAAAAAGAGTGACGTTAAAAGGAGCTCTGAAAGGACTGGGAACGGTACATTAGAGCTTTTTATTCTTATGGAGGCAAGAACAATGGAAAAGAAAACAGAAAGTTTAATTAAAACTTTAACAGAATTACAATCAACAAGTGGACATGAAAAAAATGTTCGAGAATTTATGAGAAAAGAATTGGAGCCATTAGTCGACCGTATTGAGCAAGATGGTTTAGGAGGCATTTTTGGGGTTCGTGAACATAAAGATGCGAATGCACCTAAAATTATGATTGCAGCACATATGGATGAAGTTGGCTTTATGGTGACAAATATCACTGCAACAGGTTTATTAAAAGTTAGTCCATTAGGTGGTTGGAATCCATATGTTGTTTCAGCGCAACGTTTTACATTACAAACTCGTAAAGAAGATTATCCTGTTATTTCTAGTTCAGTTCCTCCACATTTATTACGTGCAGCTGGCGGGCAACAAGCAACGGTAAAAGTAACAGATATTTTATTTGATGCCGGATTTACTTCAAAAGAAGAAGCTGAGGAATACGGAGTTCGACCTGGGGATACCATTGTGCCTTTAGTGGAAACTATTTGGACAGCGAATAAAAAACGAATGATTGCAAAATCATGGGATAATCGTTATGGTTGTACAGTCGTATTAGAAGCTTTACGTGAATTAAAAAATGAAACTTTACCGAATACACTAATTGCAGGTGCTAATGTCCAAGAAGAAGTTGGATTACGTGGAACTGGCCCAAGTGTTACAAAATTCAATCCAGACTTATTCTTTGCTGTAGACTGTTCTGCGGCAGATGATTTAACGGGTTCTAAAGATACATTTGGACATTTAGATCAAGGATTTTTATTAAGAATATTAGATCCAGGCTTGATTACATTACCTCGTATGAAGGAATTTTTAGAAGATACTGCTTTAACTCATAATATCCCATTCCAATATTTTGTTTCTCAAGGTGGAACGGATGCAGGGAAAGCTCACTTAATGAATCAAGGAGTTCCAAGTACGGTGATTGGGGTATGTGCTCGTTATATTCATACGCATCAAACAATGTTCTCGATTAAAGACTATGAAGCAGCACGTGAAATGGTTATCCAAACGATTCGTGCATTAGACCGTAGTACAGTTGATACAATTTTAGATGGAAGAACAAATTAATTAAAAATAAATTTAAGGAGATTATTATGTGGTTAAGTTTTTATAATCAAGAAGGTATTTCAGATACATTATTATTAACATCAGGAGCGGCAAGCCGTTATGATGTAGCGATTGAAACAAAAAATGGAGTAACACGTGTATTAGATGAAAAAACGAATACAGTGATTGGCTATAATATTGCAGGGATTTCAAACCATATTCGTTTTGAACAAGCAGGACAACAATTTTTATCTTCAGAAGAGCAAGAAATCGTTAAAACATTAATCCAAGAAGTAGGATTTGATGGATTATCATTAGATTTATCTACAAAAGATACTCTAGTAGTTGGTTATGTAGAAACTTGTGTTCCTCATGAAGACTCAGATCATTTACATGTTACACAAACACGTGTAAGCCAAGATACAGTTTTACAAATTGTTTGTGGAGCTCCAAATGTAAAAGCAGGACAAAAAGTTGTAGTAGCTACTCCTGGAACAGTAATGCCAAATGGAAGTATTATTTGGTCTGGAGAATTACGTGGGGTAGAAAGTCACGGAATGTTATGTTCTGCTCGTGAATTAGGTTTAGAAAATGCGCCTGCTAAAAAAGGAATTTTAGTGTTAAATGATGATGCTGTTATTGGAGAGCCATTTAAAGGTTAATAAATCGAAGAGGAGTGGTATTTGTGTCAAATAACCATCGTTCGATGAGAGAGATTAGTAATCAACATTTACCAAATAAGCAAAATTTTAAAACTAAATGGATAGATTTTCCGAATCATTTACATCCAAAAGAGGAAGGGGCATTTGATTCTGAACAAGAAGAGATAAAAGAAGAAACCATTATAGAACATTATCTACCTTTTTCTCATCCAACACGTTCAGCATTAGAAGAAAAAATGAATCCTGAAAAAAAAGAAGGGATTTTACAATCTTTTAAAGAAAGTAGTCAAAGAGGAAACAATCGAGATAAATGGCGTAGTTTTTTACAAGAAAAACCGACTCACACTCGTTTTACTCCATCGACGGTTCCTTCGATTTTAAAAGGGATGGCTCCTTCTATATCCGTAAAAAAGCAAGTTGCTTATGAAGAATTAGAAAATAGATTGAAAAGAGAGCCAGAAGAATTACTCATATTTTCGAGTGAAGAAACACCATTAGTAACAGTAGAAGAAGTAGAAATTGAGAAGAAATCAGAAAAAATGGAGAATCGAATCACTTCTTCAAAAAGAATGAATTCTTCCTTACCGTCTACTCAAATGGTACAAGAAACATTATTAAAGACTTTGCCGGATACACAAGCGATGGAAGTGTTGGCTCCTGAATTACAACCATTACCGGGAAAACAAAGAAGAGCCATGAATCGTTCATTATCTTGGATTATGGAACAAGAACAAGGAAAAGATAACTTACCATATAGCCAAAAGTAAATATAGGAAGTGGAATATAAAATGGATAAAAATAAAATTTATCACTTTACGGGCATAAAAGGCTCAGGAATGAGTGCATTAGCTTTAGTATTACATGGAGAAGGATATTCTGTACAAGGATCAGATTTAGAAAATTATTTCTTTACACAAAAAGGTTTAGAAGATGCTGGCATTAAAATGTTTCCTTTTAATGCAGAAAATATTCAAGAAGGACAAATTGTCATTGCAGGGAATGCATTTCCAGATAGCCATGAAGAATTAGTAGCTGCACGTGAAAAAGGAATTGAAGTGATTCGCTATCATAAATTTTTAGGAGAATTATTAAAAGGCTATAAAAGTGTTGCTATTACTGGTTCGCATGGGAAAACAAGTACAACAGGTTTATTAGCACATGTTTTAAGCGCGATGGAACCAACAAGTTATTTAATTGGGGACGGTACTGGACATGGGGTAGAAGGGTCTGAATACTTTGTATTAGAAGCCTGCGAATATAAACGTCATTTTATGGCCTATAAACCAGATTATGCAATTATGACAAATATTGATTTTGATCATCCTGATTATTATACGGATATTGATGATGTACAAAGTGCATTTGAATCATTTGGTCGTCAAGTGAAAAAAGGTATTATCGCTTGTGGAGATGATGCAAGATTACGTGAATTAGACCTTACTACTCCAATTACTTATTATGGAATTGCTAAAGGTAATGATGTTGTAGCAGAAAATATTCAAAAAGATACAGCTGGTAGTCATTTTGATGTGTATATTCATGGTAAATTCTATGGTAAATTTGATATTCCAACATATGGAACTCATAATATTTTAAATGCATTAGCGATTATTACGTTCTATTATTTAAATGATTTAAATCCAGAAGAATTAGCCGCTAATTTAAAAACATTTAGTGGAGTTAAGCGTCGTTTTTCTGAAAAGAAAATGAATGAAATTACAGTTATTGATGATTATGCTCATCATCCTTCTGAAATTCGTGCAACATTAGATGCAACAAGACAAAAATATCCAACAAAGAAAATTGTAGCTGTATTCCAACCACATACATTTACAAGAACGATTGCATTATTAGATGAATTTGCAAAAGCATTATCTTTAGCAGACGATGTTTATTTATGTGATATTTTTGCCTCTGTTCGTGAAAAATCAGGAAATGTTTCTATTGAAGATTTAGCTGCATTAGTGGAAGGCGGAGCAACTGTCTTAAAAATTGAAAACTTATCTCCATTATTAGTTTATAAAGATGCTGTTATTGTCTTTATGGGAGCGGGAGATGTACAAAAATTCGAGTTCGCTTATGAACAATTACTAAGTAGTACTTCTCCGACACAAAATTAATTATGAAAATTTAATGAAAATGGTTGACATCATATTTTCATTTTGTTACAATGGCTTTACAAATTAAATAAATGGTTATTGAACTTGAGGCGCGGATGACAAAAGTACGTAATTACGGAAAGGGGATTTCGCCGAAATGTAGCAAAGCTATGTTGGGGGCTGGTCATAATAGGTCAGTCACTGTCACACTCTCTGCCCAGATCAGTGTGAAGTGCAATCAATTACCGGGCAAAAGCAGTTTATGCTAATTTTTTCTGTATACTTTTTTAAGATAAGAGTCTATTCAGGAGAGATTGCGAACCTTTTGTTCGTAATCTCTCTTTTTTCTTTGCAGCCTAAAGTTTATAATCAAAAGGAGAGGGTAATATGAAAAAAAATTTATTAAAAGGATTAATGACTGTAGCCATTGGATTAGGGTTAGCGGCTTGTGGTAGTAAAGCTAGTACAAATCAATTAGTTGTTGGTATGGAAGCTGGATATCCTCCATTTAACTGGACACAGCAAACAGATGCTAATGGCGGAGTAAAAATTCAAGGTTCTAATGATTATGCGGGTGGTTATGACGTTGAAATTGCAAAACGTGTAGCGAAAAAATTAAATAAAGAATTAGTTATTGTAAAAACTGAGTGGGATGGCTTAACACCAGGTGTTGTTTCTGGTAAACTAGATGCAATCATTGCTGGTATGAGTCCAACTGCTGAAAGAAAAGAAGCAATTGATTTTTCAGATAATTATTACAAATCACAATTAGTAATGGTTGTGAAAAAAGGAAGCAAATTTGAACAAGCTAAAACATTAGCAGATTTCTCAGGTGCTAAAGTAACAGGACAATTAAACACTTTCCACTACAGTGTCATTGATCAAATTCCAGGTGTTGCAAAACAACCTGCAATGGATAATTTCCCAGCAATGCGTGTAGCACTACAAGCTGGAACAATTGATGCTTATGTTTCTGAATTACCAGAAGGTGTTTCTGCACAAGCTGCAAATTCAGATTTCGTAATGATTAAATTATCTGATGGTTTCAAAGCAAGTGATGAAGATACTGATACTGCTGTAGGTTTGAAAAAAAATAGTCCATTAAAAGATGCTATTAACAAAGCTTTATCAGAAATTTCTGATGCTGAACGTCAACAAATTATGGATGAAGCTATCAAAAATCAACCAGCTGCTAACTAACATATTTTTTTAAACTAGAGGGGGGATTCCCCTTCTAGATACATAACTAAAAAAACGAAAGAGGACAAAAGATGAATATTGAATGGATTATCAAAATTATACAAGATAATTGGCCAATGTTTCTTAATGGAGCTTGGGTAACTTTATATATTTCAATTATCGGAACAATTATCGGAACGGTTATCGGATTACTCATTGGTTTAGTTAAAACAATTCCAATGCCAGAAAAAGGTTCAAAAAGAATTACTTTAAAAATAGCAAATGCTTTATTAACAGCATACACTGAGTTCTTTAGAGGAACTCCAATGATTGTACAAGCAATGGTTATTTATTATGGATCAGCATTAGCATTTGGAATTGATATGGATCGTACATTTGCTGCGATTTTCATTGTATCAATTAATACAGGTGCTTATATGTCTGAAATTGTTCGTGGAGGAATTATTTCTATCGATAAAGGACAATTTGAAGCTGCTCAAGCAATCGGGATGACACACACTCAAACAATGATGAATGTAATCTTCCCTCAAGTGATTCGTAATATTTTACCTGCTACAGGAAATGAGTTTGTTATTAACATTAAAGATACTTCAGTATTAAACGTAATTTCTGTTTCAGAATTATATTTTGCAACAAAAACAGTTGCTGGAGCAAACTTCCGTTACTTTGAAACATTCTTTGTCACATTGATTTTGTACTTCATTATGACAACTGTTTTAACACAAATTTTACGTTATATTGAACGTAAAATGGATGGTCCAGATAACTATGAAATTATTCATTCTGATCCATTAAATTCAAATTCAATGGCATCTGTATACGAAAAAACGAAAGGGAAAGGATAAAAATCATGAGTCAAGAAGTAGTAACGATTAAACATTTAAATAAAGTGTTCGGGACTCATGAAGTCCTAAAAGATATTTCATTTTCAGTAGAATCTGGAGAAGTAGTAACAATTATTGGTTCTTCAGGTTCCGGTAAATCTACTTTATTACGTTGTGTGAATTTATTAGAAAAACCAACTTCTGGTGAAATTTTATATAACGGAAAAAATATTTTAGATGAAGATACAAATATTTATGAATATCGTACGCATTTAGGAATGGTTTTCCAACAATTTAATTTATTTAATAACTTAAATGTATTAGAAAACTGTACAGTGGGCCCTATTAAAGTGTTGAAAAAATCAAAAGAAGAAGCAGAAGAAATTGCGAAAAGTTTCTTAGAAAAAGTTGGTATGAGTGCTTACTTAAATGCTCGTCCTCGTCAATTATCTGGTGGACAAAAACAACGTGTAGCGATTGCTAGAGCTTTATCAATGCAACCAGATGTATTATTATTTGATGAACCAACATCTGCATTAGACCCAGAAATGGTAAATGAAGTTTTAGAAACAATGAAGAGTTTAGCCCATACTGGATTAACAATGATTATTGTGACACACGAAATGGAATTTGCTAGAGACGTTAGTGATCGCGTTATTTTTATGGATAAAGGGGTTATTGCTGAAGAGGGAACTGCTGAGCAAATCTTTACAAATCCGCAAAAAGAAAGAACAAAAGAGTTCTTAATGCGTGTATTGTCATAATTTGACTTTTCTAATAGTAGTAAAGGACGGCAGCAGATATTGAAAGATATCTGCTGCCGAATTATTTTATATAGATGAATTAAAATGGAGAATTTTTCCGTTTGATAGCTCCTGTTGGACAGTGAGTATAGGCTTCTTTAAAAGCTTCTACTTCATGTTCAGGAATGGGGATGTTTCCAGTATTATTATCATGTTTTATGAACGCTATCCCATCATTATCATATTCAAATAGTTTACTAGCTTTTAGTTGGCAAATGCCACAGGCAATACAACTTTCACAATCTACTTTTCCATAAATGGAATGGTGTTGTTTTGAATTCATAGGATAGCCTCCATTTCTAAAGATAATGATAGATACTGTAAGTTTCTCATATTTTAAAAATTTTTTCAAAACATTTAAAAAAATTGAAAAAAGCAATGACATCAGAAAAAAATGTGCTAAAATGTTATCTATAGATTGAAAAGATTGCATATTATTACGAAAATGTGCTATAGTTTTAAATGAATAAAGTCTAATGACGACAGTGGTTGAATGTAGGAGGATTTTTAATGACTGATAATTTAAATAACGAAAGAAACCCAAAAGAAGAACAACCATGGGATCGCCAATTTGGTGAAGATACACAAAAAGCACGTCAATACTCTCGTAGTGCTCGTAATTCCAATGGTAAAGCAGTAGCACCATTATTAAGTGTGTTATTATTTGTATTTATTGTGGTAGTAGTATCTCCATTATTATTTATGATGTGGTTCTATTGGTCAAGTTCTAAGGCAGAGGTAAAACCTCGTACGGCAGATGAGGTAATGTTGACAAAAGTTGTGGAAACAACTACAGCAGAAACAACTACAGCTGAGGCAAAATCTACAGAAACGAAAGCAAATGAGACAAGTGTGACATCTACAACAGTAGCACCATCAGATGCTGCAAGACAACAAAGAGAACAGTCTACTTCTGAAGCTCAATCTACTCAAAATGGAGCTTATGGAACGTATACAGTTCAAGCAGGTGAAACATTATATAGAATTGCTGTAAACCATGGTATGGATGTTGGTACATTAAAATCTATTAACGGATTAACTAGCAACAATATTTCACCTGGAATGCAATTAAAAGTATTACAACCAAGACAATAACAGCTAAAGGCTGGGCAGAAAGTCCAGCCTTTTAGGTTGTTATAAGGCAAAAAATAAAAATTTAAAGGAGATATGCTATATGCAAGTTGCTATTGACGGACCTGCTTCATCTGGAAAAAGTACCATTTCAAAATTAATTGCCAAAGAAAATCATTTTGTTTATTTAGATACTGGAGCGATGTATAGAGTTGTGACATTAGCAGTATTGAAAAATCAAATTTCACTGGACGACCATAGAGCAATTGAGCAGTTAGTTCAAACTATTGAAATTGGTTTTTCGATGCAAGATGGAAAACAAAGTGTATTTATGAATGGGGAAGATGTCACAGATGAAATTAGAAGTGTAGAAGTGACTCGAAATGTTTCAGCCGTCTCAGCTTTAAAGGAAGTTAGAACAAGATTGGTTCATCTTCAAAGAGAAATTGCAGAAAATCATTCAATTATTATGGATGGAAGAGATATTGGAACAGTTGTGCTTCCACAAGCAGAAATTAAAATTTTTCTTGTAGCTAGTGTTGAAGAACGAGCAAAACGCCGATTCATTGAAAATCAAGAAAAAGGAATCGAAATGTCTTATGAAGAATTGGTGGAAGATATTCGACGTCGTGATCATATTGATTCCACTCGCAAAGAATCTCCATTAAAAAAAGCAGAAGATGCTATTGAAATTGATACAACTACAATGACAATTGACGATGTCGTAAAAACAGTGACTGCTTTAATTCAAAAAAACCAATAATATCAGCTTTTTAAAAGGATATCACTAGAATTGTGAAAGAAATAGTGATATGATGTAAAAAGGAGAAAAAATTAATTTTTAGAATAATTTTTTCGTTCGAATGAATGGTTGCGTAATAGGAGGAAGTTAAATGTCAGAATTACAAACAATGCAAGATGCGCTTGATATTGTAAAAGATATCCAAGTTGGAGACTTAGTTCAAGGAGAAGTACTAGTTTTACAAGATAAACAGGCCATTGTTGGTATTATTGGTGGAGGTGTTGAAGGTGTTATTCCTTTTAATGAATTATCAGCAACTCCATTTGATAAAGTAGAAGATGTCGTAAAAGTGGGAGATGTATTAGATTTAGTAGTCATTAAACCGATTAAAGATAAAGAAAATGGTAGTTTCTTACTTTCAAAACGTCGTGTAGATGCTCGTAAAGTTTGGGAAGAACTTCAAGCAAAAGCAGATAATCATGAACAAGTTGAAGGAACTGTAAAAGACGTAGTTAAAGGTGGATTAGTTGTAGATGCAGGTGTTCGTGCATTTGTGCCAGCTTCAATGATTTCTGACCACTTTGTTTCAGATTTAAAACAATTTAAAGGACAAACATTAGTATTTGATATCGTTGAAATTTTACCAGCAGATAATCGTTTAATTTTATCACGTAAAGAAATCATTGCTAATGAAAAAGCAGCTAAACGTGCTTCTGCGCTAGAAGCTGTTTATGAAGGAGCAATTGTTACAGGTAAAGTTGCTCGTTTAACAAACTTTGGTGCGTTCATTGATTTAGGTGGAATTGATGGATTAGTTCATGTTTCTGAAATTTCTCATGAACATGTATCAAAACCAAGTGATTTCTTAGCAGTTGGTCAAACTGTAGAAGCAAAAGTAATCGGCTTAGATGCTGAAAAAGGTCGTGTTTCATTATCAATTAAAGAAACTGTTCCAGGACCTTGGGATAATATTGCTGAACGTGCTGCAGTTAATTCTACATTAGTAGGAACTGTTAAACGTTTTGCAGCGTTTGGAGCATTTGTTGAATTATTCCCTGGAGTAGAAGGATTAGTTCATATTTCTCAAATTGCTCATAAACATATTGCAACTCCTCAAGAAGTTCTTCAAGTGGGACAAGAAGTATCTGTTAAAGTATTAGAAGTAAATGAAGCTGAAAAACGCATTTCATTAAGTATTAAAGCTTTAGAGGAAGCTCCAGTTGTTGAAAAACCTGAAGTGGAAGAAGTTGTTGAAGAAGAATATGTATTACCTGAAGAAGATGTGACATTTTCATTAGCAGATCGTTTAGGTGAACAATTATCTGAATTAGTTGTTGAAGACTAATAGAAAATATTAAATTAGGGTGAGGTTGGGAAAAACTCCCAGCCTCATTTTTTGAGAAAGGAGGAATTTTGATGTCAACACCAGTTATTGCGATTGTAGGTCGTCCAAACGTTGGGAAATCTACAATTTTCAACCGAGTTGTTGGTGAAAGAATTTCGATTGTCGAAGATATTGCTGGAGTAACGAGAGATAGAATTTATTCTGAAGGTGAATGGTTAGGACATCAATTTCACATTATTGATACAGGTGGTATTGATATTACAGATGAACCATTCATGTCAAATATTCGTATGCAAGCTGAAATTGCAATGGAAGAAGCAGATGTGATTATTTTCTTAACAAGTGTAAAAGAAGGTGTAACATCAACGGATGAGCATATTGCAAAAATGCTTTACCGTACAAATAAACCTGTATTATTAGCTGTAAATAAGGTAGATAATCCAGAATTAAGATCAGATATTTTTGATTTTTATGCATTGGGTTTTGGTGAACCATTCCCAATTTCAGGAAGTCATGGTTTAGGTCTTGGAGATTTATTAGATGCAGCTGTAAAAGCATTTCCTGAACACGATGATCAAGAAGATGATACAGATGTAATTCGTTTTAGCTTTATTGGTCGTCCAAATGTAGGAAAATCAAGTTTAGTGAATGCAATGCTAGGAGAAGAACGTGTGATTGTATCAAATGTTGCTGGTACAACTCGTGATGCGATTGATACAAGTTTTACGGATGAAGAAGGTACTATCTTTAAAATGATTGATACAGCTGGTATTCGTAAAAAAGGACGTGTTTTCGAATCTACTGAGAAATATAGTGTTTTACGTGCATTAAGAGCAATTGAACGTAGTGACATTGTTTGTGTTGTCTTGAATGCGGAAGAAGGAATTCAAGAACAAGATAAGAAAATTGCAGGGTATGCTCATGAAGCCGGAAAAGGTGTTATTATTTTAGTGAATAAATGGGATACTTTAGAAAAAGATAATTCTACGTTTAAAGAATTTGAAGAAAATATTCGTAAAGAGTTCCTATACTTATCTTATGCACCAATTTTATTTGTTTCTGCTAAAACAAAACAAAGATTGATAAAAATTGCCCCATTATTAAAAGAAATTCATGAAGTTCGTTCTAAACGTATTTCGTCATCGATTTTAAATGATGTATTAATGGATGCTATCGCAATGAATCCAACTCCAACAGATAAAGGAAATCGATTGAAGATTTATTATATGACACAAGTGGCAATTCAACCACCAACATTTGTTGTTTTTGTTAATGATGTGGAATTAATGCATTTCTCATATGAACGTTTCTTAGAAAATCGAATTCGTTCAGCCTTTGGTTTTGAAGGAACACCGATTCATATGATTGTTCGACAAAGAAAATGATAAAATCGTGTATAATTCGTTGAAAGTCCGTTCATCAAATGGTATACTTGTTTAGAAATCAACAGTAAGGTTTCCAGAGTTATTGGACCACTCAATAACTACTGAATTATTTTCTTGTGTGATGGAGGTGAATCTAACATGGCAAATAAAGCAGAATTAGTAGATCGCGTAGCTAAAAAAACGCAATTAACAAAGAAAGATGTTTCAGCAGCAGTTGATGCATTATTCGAAACAATTCAAGAAGCATTACAAGCAGGTGAAAAAGTACAAGTTATCGGATTTGGTAACTTTGAAGTACGTGAACGTGCTGCTCGTAAAGGACGTAACCCTCAATCAGGTGAAGAAATCCAAATCGAAGCTAGCAAAGTACCTGCATTCAAAGCAGGTAAAGCTTTGAAAGATGCTGTAAAAAACTAATCAGTTTATTATGACATTTTCATAGAAACTATTTCATAAAGGTGCTATATTAGAGTTAAATCAATATAGCATCTTTTTTATTGTCTATAGAAATGGAGAGAATATGAAATCAATTGTTGAACAAATTCAAAATGCTTTAGAAGAACAAGAATTGGAAAAAGTTTATACACTTTTTCATCAATTTATGAATGAAGTGACAGAAGAGCAAATAGAGGAATTAATCGAGTTAGCTGCATTTAGTGCAAGTAGTGGCTTTTTTGATGAAGCAAGACAGGCATATTTATTATTAACTCAATTTGAACCTGAAGAATCTGCTTGGACCATTTTACTAGCAGAAATTTTAGTCAATCAAGGGGAATATGACCAAGCATTATCTGTTTTATATGATATTCCTGAAGATAACCAGAATTATCCTAGTGTTTTAGTAATTTTATCAGAGTTATATAAGGCTCAAGGATATTATGATGTTGCTGAAAGAAAATTATTACTCGCAAAAGAGTTGGCTCCAGAAGAAACTATCATAGATTTTTATTTAGGTACTTTATTGTTTGAGTCTGGTGCAATGGAGAGAAGTGTTCAATATTTAGAAAGATTTTTAAAAAATTCCCATGAAGAAACTGGAGAAGAAAATCGTGCAAGAGAATTATTAGTGGAAGCTTCTTTAGAAATTGGAAATGCAGAACCTTTACAAGAACTATTATCAGACGAAGGATTAGAATCAGCTTCTAATGAGTTGTTAGTGACCATTGCTAAACATGATGTCCAAGAAGGAAATGTTGATCATGCAGAAAAATTATATCAAGAAATATTATCTCGAGATGCAGAAAATTATGAAGCCTTACTAGGATTAAGTCATATTCAAATGTTTAAACATGAGTATTTAAAAGCCATTATGAGCTTATCCAAAATGACAGAAACTTATCCATATGAAAAAGAGCCATTCTTTAGTTTAGGTGTGAGTTATTTATCCATTGGACAAATGGAAAAGGGACAAGAAGCATTAAAACAAGCTTATGAACTATCCTCTGAATCATTTGAAATTATGCAAGCTTATACAGAAGTATTATTATATCAAGAAGAATTTGAAGAAGTACAAGATATTTTAGCATCGGAGATAGAAGAAGGCTTAGAGAATGGTCAAATTTTTTATTTAATGGCAAGAGCTAAAGAAGGACTTGAAGAATTTGAAGAAGCTTTAGAGTTTTATCAAAAAGCAAGTGTCGAATTAGAAGATTCAGTAGAGTTTATTATTGATTATGTACGATTCCTTCGAGAAGAAGGTCGAACTACAGAAGCTAAAGAGTGGTTAGAACATGGTCAAAATCTTGAACCATTAAATGAAGATTTACAAGAATTGCAGCAATATTTTGAAGCCTAAGGAGTGAAAGAAATGTTTCAACCTAGTTTAGAGGATAAGAAAAACTTTATTTCATGGTTTGTATCCAATCATGCTCTAAAAAGAAGAGAAGCGTTATGGATTTTAAATTATTTATTAAATCATGAATTATTACTAAAACAAGTTCATTTTGTAGAACGAGTAGATTGTACTCCGAAAGGAATGTGGTTTTCTACAGATAAAGCACCGGATGAATCCTTTTATTTTTATAAAGCAGGTTCACGTTTTAATAATCCAGAACAAGCATTCCATGATATTCGATTGAATTGGAAAGAAGAATGTTATATTGAAATGGAATTTGAAGATTCCTATTTAACCATGGTAAAATTTGGTATACTAGAAAAGAATCCATTTTATGAAGAAGAAAGCTTATCTGATGAAGAGGTTCAAGATGCTCTTGCTGAAATCCAAACAAGTGTATTAAAACAAGAAATTTTATCTCAAATTGATCAGGCTTTAGAATCAGGAAATCAAGGCTTATTTATTAAATTAACGGAAAAGTTAAAAGATTTAGAAGATTAAAAAGTTGTAAGTGAGTCGAGTGAATGTCTATTCAGAAAGAACCATTATTTTTAGAAGCATTACCTGTAATGCAACAATTAGTTGATGCAGGATATGAAGCCTATTTTGTAGGTGGTTCAGTAAGAGATATGCTCCTTCATAAGCCTATTTCAGATGTAGATATTGCCACTAGTGCTACACCACAAGAAGTTAAAGAGATATTTTCTCATACAGTTGATGTGGGAATTGAGCATGGAACAGTTATGGTTATTCATCATAAAGAAGGGTATGAAGTCACAACATTCCGAACAGAAGAAGGTTATGAAGACTTTAGACATCCAGATAAGGTAACCTTTGTTCGCTCGCTAGAAGAAGATTTAAAACGTCGTGATTTCACGATTAATGCATTAGCGATTGGAATTGATGACCAATTAATGGATTTTTTCGATGGTATTGGTGATTTAGAACGTCAGTGTCTTCGATGTGTTGGAGATGCAAAAGAACGTTTCAATGAAGATGCATTACGAATGTTTCGTGCAGTGCGTTTTGTCGGTCAGTT
This sequence comes from uncultured Granulicatella sp., assembly GCF_963528195.1. GTDB lineage: Bacteria > Bacillota > Bacilli > Lactobacillales > Aerococcaceae > Granulicatella. The sequence continues at coordinate 64,206 of NZ_CAURVN010000003.1, read as the reverse complement.
AGGATTTCAAATTGAAGAGAAAACGAAGAATGCTATTTCTCTTTTAAAAATGAATTTATCTAAAGTAGCCGTGGAACGGATGAAAGTTGAATTTGAAAAGATGATTCAAAGTTCTTTTCGTAAAGAAGCTTTGCAATTATTTGTTGAAACGGGCTTATATCAAGCTTGTCCATTATTTGATGGGAAAGATGAAATTCTTTTGAAATTAGCAGAATTTCCTTTAAAAGAAATGAGCGTCTTACAAGCTTGGATTTTATTCATAGATGAATTGAATTTGAGTGATAAAGAAGTGACTCATTTATTAAAATCATGGAAATCATCTAATGAACAAATTCGAGATGTATTAGTTGGATATAAAACTTATCGTGCACGAAAAGAAGAAGAGTGGAATTTCTTTTTCGCTTATGCTTGTCCATATGAAGTTGCCTGTGAAGTGGAGACATTATTGATAGCTCAAGATAAGAGTACCTCCATGAAAGGCTTAGAAGCAACGTATCATTCTTTACCGATTCATTCGATGAATGATATTCATTTAAATGGGCATGATATTATTCGTATTTTAAAATTAGATAAAAAAGGTCCTATTATTGGACAAGTTTTAAAAACGGTTGAAAAAATGATTTTAGAGCAAAGTATTTCCAACGATGCTGAAGTGTTGGAAACGTATGTTTTATCTCACTTTGGAGGAAAGAGTGTATAATCATTGAAAATATTTAAGTTCAATGGTAAAATTCGAAGAGTAAAGAATAAAAAAGTGTTTTCACTGCTCAAAATGGTGAGAACATACATAAAAAAGGAGAGACTTTTATGAAAAAAGTAATGTCAGGATTACGTTTTGTATTCCGTAACGGAGAAACATGGACGATTAACCGTCGTTTAATTGGAGATTTATGGATCAAACAAGTTACAACATCGTTTGGTCGTATTAATGGAAGTGAATTCCAAGAAATTCATCCATGTGAATCATTACGTATTGAAGTGTTTCCTGAAGCAGACCACGTAATGTCTGAAGACATTAACTTAGGTGGATTAGAATTAGGAATGTTCGAACGAGTTAAAAAATATAGCGATATCGAATTAATGGATATTTTATATTTAGATAGCGATCATCCAAAATCAGACGTGATTGTTTCAACAGATCGCGTATACTTCCCATATAGCCCAGTGGATGAAGATGGAAATGACAATAAATTCCAAAGTTCAGCTATTGGAAAACATGGTCACTTATATATTGTAATTGACCCAGCAAAAACAGTGGAAGATATTTACCCAGAGATTTAATTACGAAGGACTTTTCTGTTGTAGTAATGGACGGAAGCAGCCACCTACGGTGTCTCATTCCTAAAATTCGAGCCCAGGTCTCGAATTTTCCAGTACTAGAAGCCAACATGGCTTCTAGTACCAATACTACGGTGAAAAGTCCTTCTCCATTTTTATGTAAGGATATGAAGGGACGTATTAGAATAAGACTCCTTACAGTAGTATAGGACGGCAGCAATACTACTGTAAGGAGTCTTTTTTTGTTTGTACTTATTTCTAAAATACTAAATAAAAGCCTGAAAACATCTGATAATAAATTGACAATGAAGAAGAAAAACAGGTAAAATAATTATGATTGAAACAAAAAAAGAAGGTGAGTAAATGCCGACATATCAAGTAGGATATGATGATAATACATGGGATTTTAATGATGCCATAGCAGCCGCTAAAGTAGGCGATGTATTGGAAATCCAAAAAGATTATTTCTTGAGATTTTCAACGGATGTTCCATATGAAATTACAAAAAATCTTACTTTTCTAGGATTATTAGACGAAGAAAATGGAGAGTCATTCTTCACGAATAAATTTCAAGGCTGTATTGCTCTTGACTGTGGAGCTTCTGTAGTATTTGAAAATATCTGGTTTACGAATGTTAACAATACTACATTAATGATTATTAACGAAAATTGTTCTGTAACTTTTAAAAATTGTGTCTTTGAATGTACAGAAGATCATAATGAAAATTATTTAATTTTTGCAAAAGAGGATTCGTTTGTTACATTTGAAAATTGTAAAACACATTTTGTTAGTGATGAAAATAATCAAACTATTTTTCTGAAAAATTGTTCTGTCACGGCGAATGATTGCTTTTTCCAATGGAGAATTTCTTCGGAAGGTTCGCAATTGAAACTTACAAATACTATTTGTGAGAACTATTCAGGAAATGCTGTTTATTTACAAAAAGATTCACGATTAGAAGCTACTAATTGCCAATTTTATGGTGGAGATATGCTGAAAGGTTATCCAATGATTTGGGTAACGAATTCTTCATTCCAATTAGAAACAGGGATTATTGGTAAAGCAGATAGAGGACAAGGAATCTATTCTGAAAAGAAAAGTGGCGTAACTTTGACGGATGTAACGGTTCAATCAATGGATTTGAGAACAACAATTACTCGTTTAAATAATTGTAAAATTATGGATAACTTTGATTTAGGTCCAAATACTTATTGCTTTGCTGATGGAATAATCACATTCCAGTGTGAAAGTAAGTCAAGTATTCCATTAAGATTGTACTATTGTTCAACTATTTTTGCGAAACAACTTTTATTCGAAAAATCTCTTGAGGTGAGTATTAAAGGATTGGAATCTTCCTTAATTCATGTTCAAGAATTAATGTATGCACAAGGTAGTTCCAGTGAATTAAATATTGATACAGATGAAGATTCTATTTTACATGCATCTGTTCGTCATACAAAAGGTGTCAGTGCAGAAGGAGACGAGAATGCTCCTAAAGAATTAGATAGTTATGAAGAATTACAAAGTTTAGTTGGATTAGAAGCAGTTAAGAAAGAAATCGATACATTAATTGGAATGGTTGATTATAATAAACAACGTGTTTCTAGAGGAGAACCACCTCAACAGCTAGTACTACACTCTATGTTTATGGGAAATCCAGGTACAGGTAAAACAACCGTTGCTCGTTTAATGGGTAAAATCTTATTTGAACGTGGGGCATTGTTTGGAGATACGTTTAAATTTGTGGAAGTTTCTGAATCAGATTTATTATCTGGGTATGTGAACCAGACAACAACTCAAACATTAGCAAAATTAGAAGAAGCACGTGGTGGGGTTCTATTTATCGATGAAGCTTATTCATTAGATAAGAAGAGTACTAATGATACAGGTAAAGAAGCCATTACAACAATTCTTAAATATATGGAAGACCACAAAAATGAGATTATGATTATTTTTGCGGGATATACGAAAGAAATGGAGCAATTTTTACAAATTAATCCAGGTTTAACTTCACGTGTTCCTAACCGATTAGATTTTGAAGATTATACTCCAGAACAAATTGTTCAAATGGGAATTAAAGGTCTACAAAAAAACAGCTATGAAATTGCAGATGTGGAGTACTACACACGTAAAGTGACGTTGGAATATAATCGTTCATTAGATCGTAGTAATGCACGTTGGATTCGTAATTTTAACGAAAAAATTATTAAACAATTAATTGCTCGTGTTATTGCTGAGAAAAGTGAAGAGATTTCACTGATTACAAATGCGGATATTGATGCTGTTCTTGAGATTGGTAAGTATCAAGATAATGGTACGAAGAAAGATGCATGGGAAGAATTACATCAATTAATTGGTCTTCATAAAGTGAAAGAGCAAGTAGAAGACTTTATTGCTCAAGCTGAAATGAATCGTAAACGTGAACAAGAAGGATTTGCAACTTCTGTTGCGACTTTACACTCATTATTCTTAGGAAATCCAGGTACAGGTAAAACAACGGTTGCTAGAATTGTTGCGGAATTATTGTATCAAAAAGGATTAATTGCTACGAATAAACTAATTGAAGTATCTCGTGGAGATTTAATTGGCGGATATCAAGGTCAAACAGCTATTAAAACAAGAGAACATTTACATGCAGCTCTTGGGGGAGTTTTATTTATTGATGAAGCTTATTCTTTAAAACATGGGTCTAGTGATAATTTTGGACAAGAAGCCATTGATGAAATCTTGAAATTTATGGAAGATCATCGACGTGATATGGTTGTCATTTTTGCTGGATATCATAAAGAAATGGCAGAATTTTTAGAATCTAATTCTGGATTGAAGAGTCGTGTTCCTACGACATTTGATTTTGAAGACTATAGTCCAGACGAAATTGTACAGATTGGTGAATTTATTTTACAAGGTCAAGGATATCAATATGATGTAGAAAGTTATAGAGCAGTTGTGAAGGAAGCTTATGCTACAACTGATGACCATAGTAATGGACGTTGGATTCGTAACTTTAACCAAAAATTATTGGCACATATGTCTCGCCGTGTGACAAAAGATGAGTCGAGTGATTTTAATACGATTACAAGTGAAGATTTAGAAAAAATGAGGGAGGCATAAGATGACAGATTATGTAGCACCACCAAAAAAGAAAAAAGATTCTGATAATAAGGACTATGTAGTAGTTCCTAAAACAGATGATTACGTAGCTCCTCCAAAAAGAGATGATTATGTAGCACCACCAAAAAAAGGACAATCAAATTCTTCAGATTATGTTGATCCGACTTCAGATGAATGGAAAAAGAATCCAGTCTTTCAAACTAAACCTTCTTCAGAATATCCAAAAGAGGAACCAAAACTAGATCCTCAAGTGATTCCTTATTCAGGATACGGTGGCTATTTTGATACACCAAAGCAAGACTTAAGTTTTTATATAACGGGTTATTTAGTGATTTCACTATTCAATTATATTACGTCTTTTAATGAGTTAGGATTATGGGGAAAAATCTTCTGGCCCATTTATGTCCTGCTTTCGAACTATACTTATAGTTGGTATATTGACTATCGTCGTTTCAAAGGTGGAATTCTAGGATGGTTCTTTACACCATATGGTGGAATTCGTGCTGGATATGCTGCTTCTGAAATCATGGATTATAGTACTGGAAAAGTCAAACGTGGACTATTTGGTGGCTATAAGATGAAAATGAAGAAAGATATTGGATCACATCTGCTTTCATTTTTAATTATTACGTTTATCATAGAAATTATTAAGTATTTTGTAGCAATTCCAGTTTCATTTATCTCGTTATTCTTCCATAAGAGTACAGTTCGTAAATATGTAAGAGCGAGTGAAGAAGCTGTTAGAGGATAGAAAGAGACTTTTTATACTGTAGCATAGGACGCCAGTTCCTATCATAAAAGCCATTATTTTGGCTTTTATGATTTGTGCTACTGTGAAAGTTCATTTCTCCAAAATGGATAGTACTTGCAATTTTTAGAAAAATAGCGTATTATTCTTATATTCATGGACGAGAACGTTCTATTTTTGAAACAATTAGCGAGCTAATGATTGGTGAAAGTTTAGCATGTCCCTCAAAGATAGAGAATCATCTCTGAGATATATTTCCGAAATAATAGTAAGAAATATCGCCTAAATAGCGTTAACAATTTACCAAGTTGAAAAGTAATGAATACTTTTCAAGAATTTGGGTGGTACCGCGAAACTTTCGCCCCTGCTTTTGCAGGGGATTTTTTATTTTATAGACAAAGGAGGAAATGCAATGAAAATGAAAGAAACATTGCAAATTGGAAAAACAGAATTTCCAATGCGTGGGAATTTACCTACAAAAGAAATCGATTATCAACAAGAATGGGAAGAAGCAAACCTTTATGCACAACGTCAGTTAAAAAATGAAGGCAAACCTTCTTTCGTATTACATGATGGCCCTCCATATGCCAATGGGGATGTTCATATGGGACATGCGTTAAATAAAATTTCAAAAGACTTTATCGTACGTAGTAAATCAATGAGCGGATTCCGTGCTCCATTTGTTCCTGGTTGGGATACTCACGGTTTACCAATTGAACAAGCTTTAGCAAATGCTGAAGGTGTTGATCGTAAAAAAATGTCAGTAGCAGAATTCCGTAAATTATGTGCAGAATATGCTTGGCGTCAAATCGACAATCAAAGAACAGTGTTCAAACGTTTAGGTGTAACTGGTACATGGGATAATCCATATGTAACATTAAAGCCTGAATTCGAAGCAGAACAAATTCGTGTATTTGGTAAAATGGCTGAAAACGGCTATATTTATAAAGGATTAAAACCAATTTACTGGTCTCCATCAAGTGAATCTTCATTAGCTGAAGCAGAAATCGAATATAAAGATGTAGAAAGTGCTTCTATTTATGTAGCATTCAAAGTAAAAGATGGAAAAGGCTTATTGGGTGAAGATACTTCATTTGTTATTTGGACAACAACTCCATGGACACTTCCTGCAAACTTAGGAATTTTCGTTCATCCAGATTATGTATATGCACAAGTGAAAACTTCTGCTGGTACATTCGTTGTAGCTAAAGATTTAGTAGAATCATTAACAGATACATTATCATGGGAAAATGTAGAAATTTTACAAGAATTTCCAGGTAGCGCATTAGAATATATGACTGCTTGGCATCCATTCTATGAACGTGAATCATTAGTAATGAATGGAGATTATGTAACATTAGATGCGGGTACTGGTTTAGTACATACAGCTCCTGGACACGGGGAAGACGACTTCTATTATTCTCGTAAATATAATTTAGCAGTATTATCTCCAGTAGATAGCCAAGGTTGTTATACAGATGAAGCACCTGGATTTGAAGGTATGTTCTATGCAGATGCGAATAAAGTGATTACAGATTTATTAACTGAAAAAGGTGCACTATTAAACTTAAGTTATTTTGTACACAGCTATCCACATGACTGGCGTACGAAAAAACCAGTTATTTTCCGTGCGACACCTCAATGGTTTGCTTCAATTGATGCATTCCGTCAAGAAATCTTAGATGTGATTGAAAACGACGTTAAATGGTATCACCCTTCTGGTCAAGTTCGTATTTACAACATGGTTCGTGATCGTGGAGACTGGGTAATTTCTCGTCAACGTGTATGGGGAGTTCCGTTACCTGTATTTTATGCTGAAAATGGTGAACCAATTATTACACCAGAAACAACAGAATATGTTGCTCAAATTTTCGAAAAACATGGTTCAGATGTATGGTTTGAATGGGATGCAAAAGACTTATTACCAGAAGGCTTTACTCATCCAGATTCTCCAAATGGTATCTTTACAAAAGAGTTAGATATCATGGATGTATGGTTCGACTCAGGTAGTTCTCATGCTGGAGTTTTAGGAACTCGTGAAGAATTATCATTCCCAGCGGATATGTATTTAGAAGGTAGTGACCAATACCGTGGATGGTTTAACTCAAGTTTAACAACAAGTGTAGCAGTTCATAAAAAAGCACCTTATAAAGCAGTTCTTTCTCAAGGATTCGTAATGGATGGAGAAGGAAAGAAAATGAGTAAATCACTAGGAAACGTTATTTCTCCAGCTAAAGAAATGAAGACTAAAGGGGCAGATATTATTCGTTTATGGGTAAGTTCTGTGGACTATGAGTCAGACGTTCGTATTAGTGATGAAATTTTAAATCAAGTATCAGAAGTTTATCGTAAAATCCGTAATACAATGAGATTTATGTTAGCTAATACAACTGATTTTGATCCTAAAGCTCACGCAGTAGCATTTGAAGATTTACGTACAGTGGATCAATATATGTTAGTACGATTCAATCAATTAGTAGATAATATTCGTAAAGCATATGATAACTATCAATTCTCAACGGTTTACCAAGGGGTTATTAACTTCTGTACAGTTGACTTATCACAATTCTATTTAGACTTTGCTAAAGATGTTGTGTATATTGATCAAGAAAATGGCTTTGAACGTCGTGCAATGCAAACAGTATTGTATGATATCTTAGTGAAATTAACAAAATTATTGAGTCCAATTTTAGTGCATACAACAGAAGAAGTATGGAAATACTTAAAAGAAGAGGAAGCTTATGTTCAATTAGCAGAATTCCCTGAAGTAACTCATTATGAAGGCGAAGAAGCTATTTTAGCTCGTTGGGCTGAATTCTTTAAAGTTCGTAATACAGCTCTTAAAGCATTAGAAGAAGCTCGTAATGAAAAATTAATTGGTAAAAACTTTGAAGCAAAAGTTACGCTATATCCAACTCAAGAAGTGGCTGATTTATTAGACAGTTTACAAACGGATGTTGCTCAATTATTCATTGTTAGTCAATTAGAAGTTGCTCCTGTAGGAACAGCAGCTCCTGAAAATGCGGTTCAAGGTGAAGGTGTTTCAGTGGTTGTTGAACATGCAAAAGGGGAAACTTGTCAACGTTGCCGTGCAGTGAAAGTAGAAGTTGGAACATTAGAAGATGCTCCAACATTATGTCATCGTTGTGCGACAATTGTCCGTGAATTTTACCCAGAAGCGCTTAACGGCGAAGAGTAAATTTGTTTTAAAAGACTTCCTGTTATAGTAGCAGGCGGACGGCAGCAAACCTATGGTTTCATGCCTAAAATTTGAGCCTAAGGTCTCAAATTTTCCGGTGATAGAATCTGTGATGTCAGATTCTATCACTAGAGCTACTATGGAAGTCTTTTTTGTATCAGTCATATGATGAAGAAACGGATAAATGATGGAATGACTTCCTAGTATAGTAGCGTGCGGACGGCAGCAGCCCTTCGGTCTCATGCCTAGTGCTACTATGGTATGTTCATAATAAAAACAGCTCTTTCCTAATTAGGAGAGAGCTGTTTTTGTTGTTGTGAAAGATATTGTATCTTTAATTGTTCTAGTGAATGAGCAACGCAACGGTAGCGATAGAGTCGAATCGATGGTTGAGTCGCTTCTTCTTCAATCGTAAAGAGAAAATAATGATCCTGATGATCCAATGCATTTTTCCCATTCAGTTTAAAATAAGGGCGATTTGATTTTGCCATGGATAATAATACATCATCGATTAAAAAAGTCAGAGGAATCGTTAGAGAGGAATAGCGATAAAAATCTTCTTCAAAACGACGGTAATCTTCACTAAAATAATTCATTTGTAGTTCATTACGATAATAATCTTGCTGATTCATCCTGTTCCTCCTCTACTTGTTGAATAGAGACAATATTTTCAATAAAAATTCTTTGATAGCCATTACTGAGTTTTAATAAACATTCTGTAGCAGTGAGATTTTCTAATGTGCCTGTATAGTGCAACAGTTGCTTGTTTTCAAGAATAGAAATATGAGCTTTTAAAGAATATAACTGTAATTGCCCTAATAATAAATATTTTTCTTCTAAACTGAGTTGTGAATGAGTAGGGATAGGGATTGCATCATCTTCTAATGCACTTGTATGTTCAGAAAGAAAAAATCCCATCCACTTTGCCATTTTTCGATCTTGATATAAGCGAGCAGAACGAAAAGGTAAATAAGAACGATCAATCATTTTAATCCCTCCAAACCTCCAGCAGAATGTCCTCCAATGAGTTTGCTACGAGCAATATTTCTCGAACTTTCTAATAGGGAAGTTCCTTTTTGAATCGATAAAAATCCAAATTCATCTCGAATACCATCAATTGCCTGTTGTAATTTTTCTTCTTTTTCCATTAGTATCGGGTCATCAAATAATGAAATAATGGAATATTTATCATCCACTAAGTCACTATAGCGTACTCCAATTTGGCGGACAGCACCGCTATGATATTTTTTGCGAAATAATTGTAAGACAGCTTTTGTTAAGATGGCTGTTTGATTACTTGGTTCAATGGCTTCTTGGCAATGAAGCGAGGATTTCATTTCATATTTTGAAAAACCGATATAAATAGAAATGAGTTTTGTTTTTTTATGTCGTCTTCTTAATCGAATTGCTACTTGTTCTGCCATTTCTGATAAGACAACTTCTACATCTTCTTGATGAATATAATCTCGTGGTAAAATCTGCGAATTACCAATTCCTTTTGATTGTACTTTATACGGTTGATGGATATTACTTTCGTCTACGCCATTGGCATGAAACCAAAGTTGAACTCCTATGATGCCAAATTCTTTTTGTAAATCATCCGGATTACTCTCAGCTAATTCACGAATACTATGAATGCCTAGTTTATGTAATCTTTTTTCTGTTCTGCTGCCAATTCCCCAGAAATCAGTTAAGGAAGGAATAGCCCATACCTTTGTTTCAACATCCTCATAGGACCAATTTGCCCGCATTGTTTTTGTTTTTTTAGCTTCATTATCGAGAGCTAGTTTAGCAAGAAGGGGATTTGCATTGCTCATTCCAACAGTTGAAATAATTCCTGTTTTTCTCCATATTTCTTGTTGGATTTTGGAAGAAAGAACATCTAATTTTTCCTTTTTAGTGAATTGATGATGCGAGATAAAATAATTCAAGGAAGAAGTTAAATCAATAAAAGCTTCATCAATGGAATAAGGAAGAATATCTGTCGGTGCAGCAAATTTTTGAAAAATCTTTTGGATTTCCATATTTTTTTCAATGTAGCGATCCATTCTCGGGGGGACAATTAATGTTTTTTGCGCCCAATTTTCTACATAACGTATAACATTTTGATTGATGGGTAAACCTTGTCTTTTTGCAGCAGCTAGATTGAATTTTCTTGTTTGAATATGAAAAGGTAAATCATAAGAGCGACTGACATTTGCTTTTCCAAAAATCTTCTTAAAAATAGGGGAAGAAGCAAGAATCAGTCCATTAGCATTATCTGCACGACTCATGACACAAAGGCAAGTTGTTAATGGATTCAATCCACGGTCTACACACTCCACACTAGCATAGAATGATTTCATATCAATAAAGGCAATATCACTATGTGGTTCTCTTGCATAATCAATAACGGTCATTTTGAACCTCTAGGAAGCAGATACCGGCATAAAGTGATTCACGACGAGTCCAACTACTTGTGGATTTTCTTCATAAGGAATGAATTGCTCTGGGTAATTCGGATTTAAAGAAACCATTCTAAAGCCTTGTTCGCCTCGATATAATTTCTTAATATAAACGGCCTCGTTCCATGTTAGCGCATAGACTGCTCCATCATAGTCAAATCCATTAGCTTGAATAAGAGCGACTTCACCATTTTGATAAGCGGGACTCATCGAATCTCCTTGAATCCATGCAGCAATATCATACCCTCGTTGCTCTGTTGGAGAGTAGACAATTTCTGTTTCATATTCATCAAAAATTCCTTTTCCTAATCCGGCAGAAAGTTTTACTTCTGCTAATACGGTAATCGGATAGAGCGTTTTTTGACTTTGTTGCTGATGAAGCAATTGCTCTACATAGTGTTCTGCCTTTTTTTGATTGTTCGAATGCAGTTGTAAAAAGTTCGTCACAATAGTATATTCCGATTCAAAATAACTGGCTTCTACATTGAAAATGTCTGCTAATGCGATTAAATTTTTTTGATTTGGAATGGTTTTTTCATTTTCCCAATGATGATAAGCTACTCGACTAATTTCTAGTTGCTTGGCGATAAAAGATTGAGAATACCCTTGTTGAGTACGGATTTCTTTTAGACGATTTGCTGAAAACATGATACACCTCCGTTGTTAATTTATAACTTAACAATAGTTTATCACATGAAATGTGGGATGGCAATATCCACTTATATTAATAGCGAATAAAATTGAAAAATGATAAGATACAAGAGAAGAACAGGGAGGAATTATATGAGAAATAAAGTTCGTTTTAAAGAAAAATTATTTCTAGGTACAACTTTGTCATTTGAGTTTGATGGAAGTACGATTGGAAAAGAAGCTACTCCTAATCAATGGGTGCATGGAAAATGTTCGATTGAAAATGCTTTTGTATCTTTAAAAGTTAATGGAGAATTTCTCCGTGTAAGAGAAGTGGATCAATGGATTGAATCTTTAAGAAAAATGAAAGAAACTGAAGGAACAGAGCCTTGGCATTTATCATTTGAAGAAGAGGATATTGCTTTATATTTTTCTCCTAAAGAATATGAATCAGATGTCTGCTTATTAGGAATTCGATTGCGTCCTTTTATCAAAGGTGGAAGATATTTAACAGAATATTATGAGATTAGTTTATTTGAAGAAGAAATTTTTAAATTATTAGACTTCTTAGAATCTTGCCGTGAATTCAGTGTTGCCTCAAAAGAAAAAGTTGAGCCGACTCATCAAGAGGGAGAATATAAATATTGCCGTGTGAGCTTTGAAGGTAGTAGAAAACAATATGTGTATTTATGCCATAAAAATTTAGAAGTAGAAGTGGGCGATTATGTAACAGTTCCGGTTGGAGAATATTTCCAAGAAGTGGAAGCTTTCGTTGAAAAAGTCTTTTATGGAGATGAAGAGGCAGCGAATTTCCCAATAGAAGAATTGAAATATATCACAAATGTTGTTTCTTCCCAACAAGAAGCTGTGAGCGAGTATCAGTTATCCATTCCAAGAGAACAGATTATTTATAATTCTAGAGAAAATGAATTAAGAGAAAAAACAATTTTTGGAAGCAAAAATAAAACAGTCAATCCTGTGCATATTTTAAAAACAACGATAGGGGAATTTTGGCTGGAAGCAGATGGAGAAGTCATTCCAATGCATTACGAATTTACGAAATTAAGAGTATGGAAAGAAAATTTAGTCAATGGTTCGTATCGTTTAAGACCAGCTCAATTAGAGGCGTTAGCAGGCAAAATGATTGTATTAAAAACTTCGATGGATTTCGAGGAAATGCGCTATATTAAATCTTATGAGGGAATTGATTTATTAGGAGCACAGTGGCAGTGGAATCAGTTAGCAGTCGGAATCTGGGCTGAAAAGGTAGATCCAGAACACTATGAGATTGAAGTGGATTCGAATGGTGTTGTTTACTATCCACCAGCAGCAAAGAAGGCTTCCTTTGGAGTAGCGTGGACAACTTATGTGGACGATGAAGATGCTACGATTTGGATGAATATAGAGTAAATAGGTGAAGAGATGACAGAAAAATTATTTGTAGATAGAGAGATTAGATGTTTGCATTGTAGACGACATTTTGGGATACGTGAATATCAAAAAATCGAATTACCAAGACAACGGGAATTGATTCCTTATCTTTTGGATGCGTCTATTTTTGAATTTGAATGTCCCTATTGTCGAGAAGAATATACTGTGTTAAAAGATCAAGAGGAACTTGTGATCGATAATCAGGAAAAGAAATATCGTATTTATTATAGTGACAATGAATATGATAATGGTGTTAAACTCATGCAAGTGTCACATGGATTAGGAATTACATCAGAACAGGAAAAAGATTTTGTTCTTGAAGTTCGTGCATTAGATGAAGAAGGTTACCGTATTCGTTTTGAACCGAACTATGGTTCAGCAGTGGAAAAGATGGTTATTTTTGAAGCGGGTTTAAATGATGTAGCAGTCGAATTGCTGAAATCATATATGGAGCTTGAGTATGATTTTGATAAAGAATTTGATCATTTAGTATTTATAGATGATCAAGACAGAGCTTTTGTTGGTGTACAAGATGGTCGTCCTGTATTTGCAGTAGAATTTGATGAAGAGGAATATGAGGCGATTTTAGAAGCTTTTGCTGAAGAGTGTGAATGTATACAGTATGAAGTTGATACTTATGAAATTAAGAAACTTATGAAAAAGCGTCTCGAAGAAATGGAAGAGGACGAAAACTAGGCTTTGCTTGGGTTGCTATGGACGCCAGTAGCCCCTGTGTGGGTCTCTTGGCTAAAATTTGAGCCTATGGTCTCAAATTTTCCAGTACTATCATCCAGAGTGGCTGATAGTACTCGAGCAACAGCGCAAAGTTTGTTTTCTGTATAGGGAAAAATATGAGATTACGAATATAATGTAACTAGGCTTTGTTTAAGTTGCAGTGAGTTTTAGTTGTTTTATAAATTTGTATGTTAGTTAAAAACTTAGCTGATAAGAGGCTTTATAATAAAATAAAAACTTTTCTATAGTAGCAGTAATAAAATTCGTGTTAAGCGAATTTTATTATAGGAAACTTCGAGACCGTGGCTCGAAGTTTAGCAATGAGACTCGCTTTTGCGAGGCTGCTTGCGTCCTTGCTACCTTAGAAAAGTTAATTTTATTTTATGTTAGTTTATTAAATTAATCTAATTCTGCTTCTTGGTATTCTGGATATCCGTGGGCTACACGACTTGCTGCTGCTGCAGCAATAGCACCTACGATATCATCTAAGAAAGTGTGGCAGTAGCCACTTGATTTATCATTTAATAATTCTAAAATTCCTGGTTTTACTTTATCGATATAACCATAGTTTGTAAATCCGATAGAACCATAAACATTTACGATAGATAAAGCAAGAATTTCGTCTACACCATATAAACCTTCATCTTTTGTAAGAATATCATTTAATGGTTGAGATAGTTGATTTTTTTCTGCTAATTTATCTAACTCAATTCCTGTAATAATAGCGTTTTGTACTTCACGTTTTTTTAGAACAAATTCAACATTATTGTAGCAGTGTTCAAGCGTTAAATTAGGAAAATATGGTTCTTGTAAGAAATGAACTAATTTTGCAATTTCTTCTAACTCAACTCCACGTTCGTGAAGAAGTGATAGTGCATATTCATGTAATTCTTTTGTATTTTTCATAAAAACTCTCCTTCCACGTTTCCAATTCTTTAAAAGTGGAAACGAACATATCATTATAACATATATGACTAGAAAAGAGAAGAACTATGAATGGTTTGGATTCTTTTCTCAGGATGAATGTACGCCATTGCTTGGTTGACAGCAATCGGAGCTTCACCAAATCCTGTTGCGATAATTTGAACTTTTCCTTCGTATGTGGCAATATCACCAACAGCAAATATACCTGGAAGGTTTGTTTCCATTTTACTATTCGTGATAATTGCATTTCTTTGAAGTTCTAATCCCCAATCTTTAATAGATCCGATAGAAGAGGAAATCCCATAGCTGACAATGAAGTCATCCACTTCTAATTCAATTTCTTCTTCTCCACGAGCTTGTTTGAAGGTAACAGATTGAAGCGTATTTCCATCTCCATTTAAATGTTCTGGAATGAATGGTGTAAAGATTTCAACGGAAGAATTTTGAAGTAATTCAACACTATGTTCGTGTGCTCTGAATTGTGGACGACGGTGAATGATGCTAACTTTTTTGGCGATATTTTCTAACGCTAATGCCCAGTCCACTGCTGAATCTCCACCACCACAAATGGCAATATTTTTATCTCTAAATTGTTCTAAATTCGTTACGAAGTAGTGCAGTTGATGATTTTCGTAATTTTCTGCACCTTCTAATTCTAATTTACGGGGACGGAAAGCTCCGTTTCCACATGCAATAATAATCGTTCTTGCAAAGTGTTTTTGTTTAGAAGTTGTAATTTCATAGTAGTCTTCGTGTTTTTCAATTTGAAGAGCTTCTTCTTCTAAGCAAATTTGTGTAGATTCAAATCTATCTAATTGCTTGATTAAGTTTTCTACTAAATCTCCAGCTAAAATTTCAGGATAAGCAGGAATATCGTACACCATTTTTTCAGGATATAACATTCCAGGTTGCCCTCCTAGTTGAGGAAGGCTTTCGATAATTTTTACGCTTGCTTGACGAAGTCCTGCATAAAAAGCTGTAAATAATCCAACGGGTCCGCCACCAATAATGGCAATATCTACGATTTCTGTTGTCATTTCATTCTCCATTCTTAGAAATATAAGAAGCGTAATAGGATAGCAATTACAATTCCTGTCATTGCACCACCAAATACTTCTACTGGTTTATGTCCAAGATATTTCTTAATAATTAATTTTTTATTTTCTTCTGTATTAAATAATTGAATCGGTTCATCATCATCAATTTCAATTTCTGATAATTTTGTAGATTCATCTCTTAATTGTTCTTCAAATAATTGTGATAATAAAATTCCTTGTTCACCACTTTGACGTCTAACCGCCATCGCATCAAACATGACAATCACACCAAATGTTGTGGCAATTGCTACAAGTGGAGAAGCAAATCCATATTCCAACCCAAGAGCTGTAATGAGTGAAGTAACGGCAGCAGAGTGAGAACTCGGCATTCCACCCGTACTTGTCATAAGGGATAAATGTGCTCCTTTTTTTCGAGTGAAAAAGGCAATTGGGAATTTAACAAATTGTGCAAATAATATTGATGATAATGCTGCTATTAAAGGATAATTTTCAAAAATAGTCATAAAAATACACTCTTTCCTAATTAGTCTTTTATACTATACCATATTCTCAAACGTTATACCAAATAAGGAAAGTAAAAACAGTAAATAAAAGGGGAAAGTTTTTGACGAGCATGGTATACTAGGCACAGTAGAATTCGAAAGAAGGTATATTCATGACAGAAGTAAATCAAGTCCCAATTCACTGTGAAACATGTCAAAAGTCTTTTGACTATACGATTTATCAAAATGTGAATGTGACTGAAACTCCAGAGTTAAAAGAAAAATTAATCAATCAAACAGTATTTCAATGTACTTGTCCACATTGTGGGCAAAAATATTTTATTCCATATATTTTGAATTATCAGGATATGGATAAGAAAATTTTAATTCATTTCTTCCCAAAAGAAGAAGAGATGCAAAAAGAATTGCAACAAGTCTTAATTGATGATCAAACAACCAATCAAGATTTTTTAGATAGCGGATATGCTGTTCGATATGTAGGAAGTTGTGATGAATTTTTTGAAAAGTTATGCATTGCTGAAGAAGGGTATGATGACCGCATCATTGAAATTGTAAAATATTATTGCGTAGATCGAATGTTGCAAAAAAATATCATATTTGATCGTATTCTTTTTAGTAATCAACAAGAAGCTGGAGTAGGAATTTATATTGTAAATGGAAAGCAAATTTCTCATTTTATTCCAGTTTCAGAAGAACTATTAAAAATTGCAGAAAAGCAATTAGAAAAAGCAAAGCCAGAGAAAGATTTATTAGTGGATCGTTATTGGGCACAAATTGTTGCTTCTGTTGGAGAAGAGTAGGTTGAAGCTTTGTCCATAAATTGATAAAAAAGGCATTTTATGGTTTAATTGAAGCAGTATAAAACTTAGAAAAGAAGGGAAGAATAAGGGGAAAATGGTTATATTTCCACAATTAAGAAGACAATTAAAAGGAAACCCTGTTGTAATTTTACATACAAATATGGGGGATATTACTTTAGAATTATTTAAAAAGCGTGCACCAAAGACGGTTAAAAACTTTGTGACACATGCGAAAAATGGTTATTACGACGGAGTGATTTTTCATCGTGTTATTGAAGACTTTATGATTCAAGGTGGAGACCCAACTGGTACTGGTATGGGTGGAGAATCGATTTGGGGTCCAAAATTTGAAGATGAATTTTCAAAAGAATTATTTAATCTTTACGGAGCTCTTTCAATGGCAAATGCTGGGCCAAATACAAATGGTTCACAATTTTTCATCGTAACAGCAAAACATGTTCCTGCTCAAATGTTAACACAATTAAAAGAGATGGGATGGCCAGAAAAAATTGTTGAAGCTTATGCAAAAGATGGTGGAACACCATGGTTAGATCATCGTCATACTGTTTTTGGTCGTGTTGTTGAAGGAATGGACGTTGTATTAAAAATTGAATCCGTTAAACGCAATGGTCAAGACCGTCCATTAGAAGATGTTGTGATTGAATCAACGACAGTAGTGAAAGGCTAGGGGTTGAAAATGACACAGACGTATCGCATTGGAGATGTGATTACTGCTAAAGTGACAGGAGTTCAGCCTTACGGAATTTTTCTAGCATTGGATGAAGAAACACAAGGATTAATTCATATTTCTGAATGTAAGCATGGATATATGGATAATGTGCATAATTTTGTAAAAATTGGAGAAGAAGTAACTGCAAAAGTGATTGATGTAGATGAATTTACCGATAAAATTAGTTTATCAATTCGTGCATTAGAAAAATTAGATGTACCTTCTACACCAACGAGAATTAAGCGAAATAAGAAACGCTTTACTCCTCCAATAGGATTTTCATCTTTAGCGCATCAATTGCCGTATTGGATTGAAGAGGCGCAAGAAAAATTTGTAAAACCAAAAGAAAACAAAGCTTAGTAGTATTCATTTTATAGAAAAATTGATATAATAGAAGAAGAAATTTTTAGGAGGTTCATTATGGGACATATTTCATTTGATTATTCCAAAGCATTAGGTTTCTTTAATCAAGAAGAAATCAATCAATTACAATCAACTGTAACAGCAGTTGACAAAGATTTAAGAGAGGGATTAGGAGCAGGTGCAGATTTCACTGGTTGGATTAACTTACCTCGTGACTATGATAAAGAAGAATTTGCTCGTATCAAAGAAGCAGCTAAAAAAATTCAAGAAGATTCTGAAGTATTAGTTGTTATTGGTATTGGTGGTTCATATTTAGGAGCTCGTGCAGCAATTGATTTCTTAAATCATGCATTCTACAACTATTTACCAGCAGAACAACGTAAAGCACCTCAAGTGTTATTCGCAGGAAACAGCATTAGCTCAACTTACTTACATGGTTTAATTGAGTTAATTGGAGACCGTGATTTCTCAGTAAACGTAATTTCTAAATCAGGTACAACTACAGAACCAGCGATTGCGTTCCGTGTGTTCAAAGATTTATTAATTAAAAAATATGGTAAAGAAGAAGCGGTTAAACGTATTTATGCAACAACTGACCGTGCTCGTGGAGCATTAAAATCAGAAGCAGATGTTGAAGGTTATCAAACATTTGTCATTCCAGATGATGTAGGTGGACGTTTCACTGTATTAACAGCTGTAGGTTTATTACCAATTGCTGTAACTGGTGCAGATGTAGATGCGTTAATGCAAGGGGCTGAAGATGCTCGTGTGGCTTATAGCTCACCAAACTTAAAAGAAAATGAAGCTTATCAATATGCGGTAGCTAGAAATGTGTTATACCGTAAAGGTAAAGTGACTGAATTATTAATTAATTATGAGCCAACTTTACAATACTTCTCTGAATGGTGGAAACAATTATTCGGTGAATCTGAAGGGAAAGACTTGAAAGGTATTTATCCTTCAAGTGCGAACTTCTCAACTGATTTACACTCATTAGGTCAATATATCCAAGAAGGTCAACGTAATATCTTCGAAACGGTTATTAAAGTGGGTACTCCTAATGAAACTGTAACAATTCCTGAAACTGAGGAAGATTTAGATGGTTTAGGTTATTTACAAGGTAAAACAATGGATTTTGTAAATACAAAAGCTTTCCAAGGTACTTTATTAGCGCATACGGATGGTCAAGTACCAAACTTTGTGGTAACAATTCCTGATATGTCAGCTTATACTTTAGGTCATTTAATTTACTTCTTCGAAATCGCTGTAGGTATTTCTGGTTACTTAAATGGTGTGAATCCGTTTGATCAACCTGGTGTTGAAGCGTATAAGAAAAATATGTTTGCTTTATTAGGTAAACCAGGATTTGAAGAACTAGCAGAAGAGTTGAACAATCGTTTATAATAGTTAAAAATTTTAATGGAATTTCCAAAATGTAGCAAGGACGCAAGCAGCCTCGCCAAGCGAGTCTCATTGCTAAATTTTGAGCCTGAGGTCTCAAAATTTCCTGTGATTGGAACGGCTATGCCGTTTCAATCACTGCTGCTACGGGGAAATTCCTTTTTTGTTTGCCATCATAAGATGGGAGACGTATTGAAGTTAGAAATGGAATTTCCAAGATGTAGCAAAGGACGCCAGCAGATCTGCGGTCTCATGGCTGCTACATGGAAATTCCTTTTTTTATAATGGCATATTAAAAAGACACCACTTTGTGGTGTCTTTCGTCATTAATAGTTCATTCTACCAAATCTTTATAGTAATAAATGGCTAATTGGGTTCTGTCTCTTAAGTTTAATTTTTCTAAAAGTAAGGAGAGGTAGTTTCGGATGGTGCCTTCGCTTAAGTACATTTTTTCTGCGATTTCTTTATTATTGTATCCTTCTGCTATTAAATACAATAATTCATTTTCTCTTTCGTTTAGAAGCTTACTAGTTTTTCGTTGAACCAATTTTTTAACAGGCATATCAATCGTTGAATCGTATACAATTTGATGATTCATAACTGCTTCGATGGCAGGGATGATGCCTTTAATATGTTGTTTTAATAAATATCCTTTACAGCCAATCGCTAATGCTTTTGTAATATATTCATCATCTTGAAAGGTCGTTAAAAATAAAATTTTTGCTTCAGGATAGTCTTGTAAAATATGACTAGCTGCATCAATTCCAGAAGTAGGTTCCATTCGAATGTCCATTAAAACTAAATCAGGCTGATGTTGTTCGTATAGTTGAATCGCTTCAGCTCCATTACTTCCCATTCCAACGACTTCAATATGAGATTGGGCAGAAAGAATGGTTTCTAATGCTTGTAATACTAAATAATCATCATCAATAAGAATCGTTTTAATCATGAGAGGCCTCCTGTTTTGGAATACGAATAAAAATTTCGTATCCATTTTTTGTTTGAAGTGTAAAATCTCCATTGTGTTTTTCCACTAGTTCCTTCATCATTGTCAGTCCCATGCCTGAGGGAGTATTAGTTGGACGGTCACCATTATCTCTATAATCAATGGTGTAGGTTGTTTTTTGTTCTAAAAGGAATAATTGAAGTTGCGTTCCATTAGAATGTTTCATGAAATTTGTCGTCAATTCCTTACAAATCGTTAAAATATCATATTTTATAGTAATCGGAATACTATCTGATATAGTGTTTGTAAAATTCACTTGTGCTTTTTCCTTTAAAGGTTGAAGGAGTGTATCCATTCTTTGTGAAAGTGAGAAGGAGTCATCATACATTTGGTGAATAGTTAATCGAATGTTATCCATTTCCTGTTGTAAAATGCTTGATAAATGTTCTAATTTTTCTTCCACAATGGGTTCAGTTGTAATAATTTGAAGAGCTTCTAATTGCATAATAGAAGCACTCAAAGTATGTCCTAGTTGATCATGTAATGCATGAGAAATCCGATTTCTTTCTTTCAAAGTTGCAATTTCCATTTGTTTTAAAACTTCTTCAGAGCTTGATTGTTGGCGTTGGACTAATTTTAGACGTTCTAGTTCTAAATCATTTTGTATTTGATAATTTTTCTTTTGAAAAGCCTCATCCTTTTGAGTTTGTAACATAATATAACTACCAATGATACCGAGGATAATGGTAAATAAATGAGGATATAAAAATAAAATCACTCCTGAAAAAATTCCGCCTAAACCGTATAAGTGAACCGCATGCATGATGAATAGAACACTATAAAGTCCAGTCTGTGGAAAGAGAATACAAAGTATTCCAGAAATCCCTAATGCTATTGATGAAATGAGTTTTGAACTTACATAAGGGGAAAGAGAGAGGATATAGATACAAAATCCTAGAAAAATTGTCGAAAGTTCAATATTTTCCTGTGCTAAAAAAATACTGATGAGAATAAAAAATAATGATTTTTCAATGAATGTACGCAAGACTATCCCTCCAATCTGCTTTTTATTGTAGTATAACTGCAAAAGTCACAAAATTCTATAAAAATATGACAAATGTCATATGCAGATGATGATATTTGACACTAGGTAAGAGTGAAGACATTTTATATACTAAGATTGTGATGAAAGGATAGGTGAACATATGGAAACAAGTATTGTAGTTAAAGGTTTAGTGAAACGTTATAAAGATTTAATGGCATTAAATCACTTTGAAATTGAGATTCAAAAAGGGGAGTTATTAGCACTTCTTGGTCCAAATGGATGTGGAAAAACAACTTTAATCAATTGTATGCTAGGATTTTTAACATTTGATAGTGGAGAGATTACCGTGTTAGGAGAAAATCAATTTCCATTATCTGCTAAAGCTAGAGGACAAATTGGAATTGTACCGCAAGAGTTAGCTTATTTAGAAAATTTAACAGTGGAAGAAAATATTGATTTCTTTTGTGGACTATATATTTCAGATTCAACATTGCGAAAACAATATGTAAAAGAAGCGATTGAATTTACAGAATTACAAGATTTTCGTAAATTTCTTCCGAAAAAATTAAGTGGAGGATTGAAACGCCGATTAAATATTGCTTGCGGAATCGTCCATAAACCTTCCTTAATTTTCTTCGATGAACCGACTGTTGCAGTGGATACTCAAAGTCGTTCGTTTATTTTGGACGGAATTCGTCAATTAAATGAAAAAGGTAGTACCATTATTTATACCACTCATTATTTAGATGAAGTGGATGGATTAAGTGATCGTATTGTGATTATGGATAAAGGAAAGAGCATTATCTCTGGAACGTCTCAAGAATTAAAAGCATCAATTACTACTTCAGAAATTATTCAAGTAGAATTAACGACCATTCCAACGAGTGAACAATTAGAGCGATTAAGACAAATTCCTCAAATTTTAGTAATGGAAGAACAAAAACAACAGTTGAAGTTTCATTTTAAAAAGGGAAATAATCATTTAATGCATGTTGCCAACACGATTGAAGAATTGCAATTAAATTATGTGCGTTTATATAGTGAACAACCAAGTTTAGATGATGTATTTCTAGCCTATACTGGGAAAGGACTTCGTGATAGATGATGACATTTCTAAAGTTATTTAAGTATTTATTTAAAAATACGGTAAAAGATTTTGCATTTTCATTTTGGGTATTATGTTATCCAGTGATTTTAATGACTTTCTTCTATTTATCACTTTCTGGTGTGATTCATCAGGAATTAAATCCCGTTCGAGTGGCGATAACTAAGGATCATCCTTTTCATTTTGTATTCGAACAAGCAGGGGAGAATTTTGAAATTATAGATGTCACTTCAGCAGAAGAGGGCAAGCAGTTAACGCTTGAAGAAAAAGCAGATGGATTTGTTGACAATAATTTAGATATTGTAGTGGCAAAAGAATCAGGTGTTCCTCAAAGTGTTTTGAAAAATGTGGTCACTCAAATCAAACAAGTTCAATCTCTTGGAAAAAGTGCCTCTACCATTGATTTTAAAAAAAGTTGGATAAAAGAAACAAAGAGTGATGTTAGTGAAGGAACGATGCTGTTCTATTCAAGTCTAGCAAGTTTTGCAATGTATTCTATTTTTAGTGGAGTTGTTTGTGTAGCATATATGAATGGTAATTTATCTGAAGTGGGACGAAGAGTTATGGGAAGTTCATTTAGTAAATGGAAATTTCTGATTTACAGTTTTGCTACAGGATTAACGTTGAATTTACTTTCGAATGCACTTTTATTAGTGTATATGACTCAAATTTTAAAATTACAGTTATTTACGGATTGGACAGGTAGTATTTTATTAATGCTTATAGGAAATATTTTTGGATTATCCTTTGGAATTTTAATAGGAACTCTTCAACAGTTGAGTATACAAGGACGGATTATAGTAGCATTAATGACCAATATGATTGCATCCGCTATTGCAGGATTAATGGGAAGTAGTATACGAGCATTTATGAATACCCATCTCCCAGGGGTGAATCAGTATAATCCGGTAGCTTTGATTATATCTGGATTTTATCAATTAAACCGTTTAAATGAGGGAACACAAATGACTCGTATTTTTGGATTACTAGGATTTTATACACTTCTATTAATGGTCTTTGCATTATGGAGATTAAGGAGAACACGTTATGACAGTTTATAAGTATTTTTTAAAACTTACGAATCGTTACAAAATATATGGCATTATTTATTTAGTTATTTTTATCGGGATGGCTTTACTTCAAATTTCTAAGATAGATGAAAGGAAGCATTTTGAAGATGTTCCCGTTAAAATGATGATTAAAGATGAATCGAATGGTACTAACGAAATCATTAATCAATTGATTCAAACTCTTCAAAAGAAACATAAAGTACAAAAAACGACAAAAAGTGATACGAGTATGAAAGAAGCCATCTATGCAGGAGATGTAGATGCAGGATTATGGATTCCAAGTGATGCTCAATCAAAATTGGAAAAAGAACAAGAAGTTGTTGAGATGGAAATCTCCAATTCATTATCGGGACATTTAATTCGTGAGTATGTAAATTCTTATCTTCGATATGCAGTTGCTTTGAAAAAAGAAGGGAATTTTAATCCAGAAACAATAGAAAAGATTATGGATCAAGAAGTAACAGTAATGCTTCTTTCTAAAGAAAAAGCGGTATCCAGTCAATACTCTAAAGAAAAATTTGGTAAAAATTACTTTGCCTATAGTCCATTTATTTATTTTTCAGTGTTCATTTATTTATTTGGTACGATTTTTTCTAAAATGAAAGGAAAAGAAGTTGCCAAGAGAGTTGCAATTGCAATGAAAGATGAACGTCGAGTGATGTTGGAACAATTTTTAGCAGGGTTAACGATTGTAGGTTTAATTGTTGGTATTAATCTGCTTTTTGTAGGGATTTTAGCTCCTGAATTTTATGCAAGTTCTCAAGCATTGAAGATTTTATTATTAAGTACAGCGTCGGCAATTTCAGCTTATGCTTTGTCATTTCTTTGTGCAGTAGTAATTGGCGAGAATCAATATGCTTATTCAGCTGCAAGTACAATTTTGGGGACGGGATTGGCATTTTTATCCGGAATTTTTGTTCCTTTAAAATTGGTAAGTTCATATGGAGTCAACATTGCTAAATTCTTCCCAGTTTATTATGTGACTTCAGCAGCAAGCAATTCTTCAACAGAGTTTTCTAGTTATGCATTCCATTTAGGGATGATTGTTTTATTTACCGTTTTATATGTCGTTATGGCCTTTAGCGTACAGCGCATTCGTCGTATTAATAAGTTTTAATTGGAAATTCCTGGTAAATTCTCAATCTAAGTTCTAGTTTTGATACTTAACTAGAAGTTACTTTGAAACTTTACGGAGGAATAGTAGTGAATGAGTATGAAATCTGGCAGTAGAAAAATTCCTGAAAATTCTAAAATATTAAGTGAAATAGATAAATAAATTAAGATTAAGAGAGGTTTTTCGGCGAATGTTAGGATATGAAAAAAATAAAAAGTTAGAATTTAATTATAAAAAATCTGGCGGTTTATGGTTAATTGCGGTTGCCATAGTTATCGCTGTTGCTACCTTAATAGGTGGACAACAAATTATAAATATGCAAGTGTTTAGTATAGGTTATGTAGTTTGCTTTTTTTTAATTAATATGAATAAAAACTTACTAAAAAAACTATCCACTGGATCATCGACTAAATTTCAAAATAAGGTTTCTAAATACTCAATAATATTACTGTTTATATTAATGATTTTTTTAGGAGGTCCATTTTTTGCTACGGAGAATTGGAGATTGATATGGTTAGGAGCATTATTAGCCACAGCATTGCATTTTTCCCCATTCTATTTTGTACATGGAAAATCAATGGTTTTATTAGGAATTATGTGCACTATTAATATTATCATGGGGTATATTTTTTCTGGTGTCTCTTTGGTACTCTTTGCCTATATTGATGCAATCATTAAATTTATATTTGGAGTTTATTTGTTATTTTTTTCTAATGTAACAAAGCAATAAATTCCAATTGTTTGTTGAACTAGCAACTTAATAAAAATAACAGAGAAACAGTAAATAGGAAAAGGTTTACTGTTTTTTTCTTTGCTCAAAATAAGAAAGAGAGGAAAAGACAAAATGAAAAACATAGAAGAAAAAATCTTAATGGTAGATGAAGAAATTAAGCAATTACAAAATAAAAGAAAAAAACTCACCAGTCAGCAGAAACAGGAAGAAAGAAAAAAGAGAGATAAAAGAATATATGAAAAAGGAGCAGTCTTTGAAAATAGCTTTACAGAAAGCAAGAACTTAAGCAAAGATGAATTTTATCAGCTAATCATATCTCTAATTTGTAAAGAGGAAGCCGATATTAAAATATAAAAAATCATAGAAAAAAGAGAAGAAACAGAAGTAGAAATTACAGAAAACCAAGAGGCGGAAATGGACATCGAATAATAGTTTCTTGTTTACAAAGGCGCACATATACACCTTAACAGGTGTAGTGACCCCAAAAAGTTAGATCAAAAATCTAACTTTTTGGGGTCGGTACTCGCAAAGCGAGGCTTATTTCTGCTACGGGGAAATTCCTTTTTTGTTCTTCATATTATAGTTTTTTATTGCATCAATCTTTGTTTTCATCTAACATAGAACAAAAGAGCTATAAGGAGGAATTTTATGAAAATTGTTGGATTAACAGGCGGGATTTCTTCTGGGAAATCTACGGTATCTTCTTATTTAAAACAATTGAAAATTCCTGTCATTGATGCAGATGAAGTTGCTCGTAAAGTAGTTGAACCCAATAGTCAAGGCGCTATAGAAATTAGAAAAGCTTTCGGTAGTGATGTATTTGAAGAAGATGGAAGCTTAAATCGTCAAAAATTAGGCGCATTAATTTTTTCAAATGCAGAAAATCGTCAAAAACTAGATGAGCTATTACAGCCTCTCATTAAAATTATGATTTTAGATGAAATCGAAGAGTATCGTCAAAAAGGGGAGACAATGATTGTTTTAGATTTGCCCCTATTATTTGAAAAACATTATGAGGAATTATGCGAAGAAATTATCGTTGTTTATATTCCAAGAGAGCTACAATTAGAACGATTAATGAGAAGAAATCAATATACAAAACAAGAAGCGCTGTCTCGAATCGATTCTCAATTATCCATTGAAGAAAAACGGAAAAGAGCGACAGTTTTATTAGATAATCAAGGCACGATTCAGCAGTTATATCATCAAGTTGAACAGTGGCTAGTAGAAACGAAAAATGATATACTACAATAAGAAAAAACTTGAAGAAAGGGGACATCGTCATGCAATGTCCAAGATGTAAATTTAATGGTTCACGAGTGATTGATAGCCGTCCAGCAGACGATGGTCGTTCAATTAGAAGAAGAAGAGAATGTGATGAATGTGGTTATCGATTCACAACTTTTGAAAGATTAGAAAAAGCGCCGATTTTAGTCATTAAAAGAAATGGAAATCGCGAGGCGTTTAATCGTGAAAAATTATTAAATGGATTAGTTCGTTCTGCTGAAAAACGTCCGATTCCATTAAGTCAATTAGAACAAATTGTGAATGAAGTAGAACATACGATTAATCAAGAAGGAGAAAATGAAATCTCAAGTATGTTAATTGGAGAGATGGTCATGGACTATCTTGCTAAAATTGATGATATTGCCTATATTCGTTTTGCAAGTGTATACCGTCAATTTACTGATAGAAAAATGTTCTTAAAAGAATTAGAGAGAATGTCTTTTGAAATGGATCGTAAAGATAATAAATCATAATAGGAGGATCAAATGGACGAGAAATCAATAAAGTGGAGTCAGTTGAATCCACGTGATTGTATTCAAGTGACTCAGCAAGTTTGGCTGACACAACGTGAATTACAATTTGTGACGCAATTATATGTACCATTTTTAGGGGTTCAAGCCTCAACTTTATATTTAGTCTTATTTAGTGAGCTTTCTCCGAATTCCTATCAAAGTGATGTCATTCAATTGGCAGATTTATTAGCATTAGTGAATATGGGAATTCCAGATTTTTATCAAGCAAGAATCCGTTTAGAATCAGTTGGCTTATTAAAAACCTATCGCTATGAAGATGAAGAATCGATTAGTGCTCAATATACATTTGAATTACAAGCACCAGCGAGTCCGAATTTATTTTTCAAAGATGCTTTATTATCTACACTTTTAGTGAATCAAGTAGGTCATCAACGTTTTGAAATCTTACAAAAACGTTTTAGTGTAAAGGAAAAGGCTCCTTATGGTCAAGATGTTACCAGTACTTTCCAAGAAGGATTCCAATTACCTTTTAATATGTCACAGTACAAGAGAAATATTGCTCAAGAAAAACAAATGATTAAAGATGTGAAGCAACAAGAATCATTAGTTATGAATTCTAATATTGATTGGGAATTATTAACGGACCTGTTAAAGAGTCAATTTGTTCATGAACAGGCTTTAACAGATGAAGTGAAGCAAATGTTAAATAGCTTCCAATTATATTATGGATTAACGGAAAGAGAAATTGCGCAATATGTGATTTATGCTGCAGATTTATCAACGGGTGAGATTGATGAAAAGGAATTGTATTCGATTATTATTAATGCTAATCAGCATTTAGCAGCTTCTAAACAAGAGGAATCTACTGTAACTTCAGTTGTTCCGAAAGAAGAAAGTATGCCTGTAGTTTCAGAAGTTGTTGTAGAAGAACAACAAGAAACAACTCCAACGTCTACTCATTTACCTCAGGCGATTCAACGATTAATTACATTAGCAAAAGAAATGACGCCTTTTGACTTTATGACAAGTATTAAGCAACAAAGAAATGGTTATGTTTCAAATGGAGAACAGCGGATTATTTTAGATTTAGTTCAAGTAGGAACGATTCCATCTGAAGTGATTAATATTTTAATTCATTACGTATTAGTTGTTAAAAATAATCCAACGATTAATAAAAATTTAATCGATACGATTGCGAATGATTGGAGTCAAAAAGGGATTCAAACAGCTGAACAAGCGATTGAAGCAGTTCGTCAAAGAGATAAAGAATTTAAAGCTAGTCGTAAAGAAAAAATTGAAAACCGACAAGTACAATCATACTCAGGTAAAAAATATTATGGAAATGCTCCGAAAGGAAGAGTGGCTTCTGTTCCTGACTGGGCGATGAAACCAAATGAAACAAAAGAAAGTCCATTGGATGATGAAAATCTTCAATTATTAAAAGCTCAGCTTTCTCAATTGAAAACAAGTGGGAATTCTGAACAAGTGAAGGGAGAATAGAGATGGAAGGAATGCAAGATTTATTTGGCAATAAAACGGCTACTACAGCATTTCAACAACAATATCAAAAGATTGTAGCAGAAGTTTTACAAGATAAAGAAGTTCAACAATTTTTACAAGAACATCAAGATGAAATTCCACAAGAAAATTTAGTGAAAAGCTATTCAGCCCTATTGGAATATATTCAACAACGTGATGCTCGTATCCAAGGAGTAGAAACATACATTAAAGGGATGGAACCACTATTAAGGGTCAACCAAGGTTTTGTCGAAGTTGTGTATCGTCCAACTCAAGAGTTTATCCAAAAACAACAGGAGCAAGATTTAACAAATCGAATTCATGCCATTAATATGCCTAAAAATTTATTACAGGTGACATTAAATTCCTTAGATATTACAAAAGAGCGTCAAGAAACTTTTCAAGCTTCATTGCAATTTATTAATGAATTGTCTGCAAAACCAAATGAGTTTCATCGTGCGATTTATTTAGTTGGTTCATTTGGAGTTGGAAAAACGTATTTCTTAGCAGCTATTGCAAATGAATTAGCTCAACTCGGATTTGAAACAACTTTAGTGCATGTTCCAACTTTATCGAGTGAATTAAAAAGTGCGATTGGTGCGAATCGTTTAGAAGAAAAGGTTGAATTTTTAAAAACTTCACCAATCTTAATGCTAGATGATATTGGAGCTGAATCAAATTCTGCATGGTTTAGAGATGAAATTTTAATGATTGTATTAGAATATCGTATGATGCAACAATTACCAACATTCTTTTCATCTAATTTAACGATTGAAGAATTACAAGAACATTTAAGTGTCTCAAATCGTGGAGATGTAGAACTATTAAAGGCGAAACGTTTAATTGAACGTGTACGTTTCCTATCGAAAGAAATTTTCTTGGCGGGAGAAAATCGTCGCTATTCATAATTTTCAAAAAAGAAACAAATGACTTGATTTTTATAAAATTAGTGGTAGAATAGCTAATGAATTAAATATTTTGAAAATGATGAAAAAGACAAGAAACTGTTATCTGGTTATCTAATAGAGAGAAGTGGGTTGGTGGAACACTTCATCCGAGATAGTTTTACCACTTTTGAATCCTTGTTTGAATGAAGTAAGGCAAGGCGTAGCGGAGCGTTAGTCCGTTTAAAAGATTCGTTTAAAACGAATGAATTTGGGTGGAACCACGTAGAAATAACGTCCCATAGTTTGTATGAGTATGCAAACTATGGTTTTTTTGTTTTTTAAAGCATTTTTGAAAGGAAAGAAGGAGAACAATGTCAATGATTAAAGTTACATTTCCAGATGGAGCTGTAAAAGAATTTGAACAAGGAATTTCAGTGAAAGAAGTTGCTGAAAGTATTAGTAAGAGCTTAGCAAAAAAAGCACTTGCAGGTAAAGTAAATGGAGAATTAGTCGATTTAGAGCATGCATTAACTGAAGATGCTAGTATTGAAATCGTAACACCAGACCATGAAGATGCATTAGGAATTTTACGTCACTCAACTGCGCACTTATTAGCGCATGCGTTAACTCGTTTATACCCAGGAATTCACTTTGGGGTAGGGCCAGCAATTGAATCTGGATTTTACTATGATACAGATATGCCAAACCAATTAACAGAAGACGCTCTTCCAGAAGTAGAAGCTGAAATGATGAAAATTGTAAAAGAAAACTATCCAATCGTACGTCGTGAAGTAAGTCGTGCAGAAGCGTTAGAAATCTTTGCAAATGATCCATATAAAGTAGAATTAATTAATGGTTTACCAGAAGATGAAACAATTTCTATTTATCAACAAGAAGATTTCGTAGACTTATGTCGTGGAATTCACGTACCTTCAACAGGACGTATTCAAGTCTTCAAATTATTATCTCTTGCAGGAGCATACTGGAGAGGGAATTCTGATAACAAGATGATGCAACGTGTATACGGAACAGCATTCTTTGATAAAGCAGACTTAAAAGAATTCTTGAAAATGCGTGAAGAAGCTAAAGAACGTGACCATCGTAAATTAGGAAAAGAATTAGACTTATTTATGATTAGCCAAGAAGTTGGTTCAGGATTACCATTCTGGTTACCAAAAGGTGCTACAATTCGTCGTACAATTGAACGTTACATTGTAGACAAAGAAATTTCTCTTGGATATCAACATGTGTACACTCCAGTAATGGCTGATGTAGGTTTATACAAAACTTCAGGTCACTGGGCACACTATCAAGAAGATATGTTCCCTCCAATGGATATGGGAGATGGCGAATTATTAGTATTACGCCCAATGAACTGTCCTCACCACATGATGGTTTATAAAAATCATATTCACAGCTACCGTGAATTACCAATCCGTATTGCTGAATTAGGTATGATGCACCGTTATGAAAAATCAGGAGCATTATCTGGTTTACAACGTGTACGTGAAATGACATTAAATGATGGTCATACATTTGTTCGTCCAGATCAAATTAAAGATGAGTTCAAACGTATTTTAGATTTAATTCGTGAAGTATATAAAGATTTCAATGTAAAAGATTATCGTTTCCGTTTAAGTTATCGTGATCCAGAAGATAAACATAAATACTTTGATGATGATGAAATGTGGAACAAAGCAGAAGCAATGTTAAAAGAAGCAATGGATGAAATGGGCTTAGAATACTTTGAAGCTATTGGTGAAGCTGCATTCTATGGTCCAAAATTAGATATCCAATTCAAAACAGCAATGGGCTTAGAAGAAACAATGTCTACAATCCAATTAGACTTCTTATTACCAGAACGTTTCGATTTAACTTATGTGGGTGAAGATGGAGATAACACTCACCGTCCAGTAGTTATTCACCGTGGGGTAGTTTCAACTGCAGAACGTTTTGTAGCTTATTTAATCGAAGAATATAAAGGAGCATTCCCAACTTGGTTAGCTCCAGTTCAAGCAACTATTATTCCAGTAAGTGTAGAACATCATTATGATGCAGCTCGTGCATTAAAAGAAAAAATGATGAGCTTAGGATTACGTGTTGAATTAGATGACCGTAATGAAAAAATGGGTTACAAGATTCGTGCCTCTCAAACACAAAAAATCCCTTATCAATTAGTAATTGGGGATAAAGAAGTTGAAGAAGGAACAGTGACTGTTCGTCGCTATGGTTCAAAAGAAACTGTCACAATGACAGTTGAAGCATACTTAGAACGTGTTCAACGTGAAATTGCAAACTTCTCTCGTCCATTAGAAGACTAATAGATTAAGGCTGTTCAACAAATCCTGTTGGTGAGAAATTACCAACAGGATTTTTTACATGCAAAAAAGACAACTTCTAAATGAGAAATTGTCTTTAGGGTGATTAATAATATTTTTGAAGTTGTTCTTGGTTTTCTTTGAAAAATTCCTCTAACCAGTCAATGCCGTATGCGTAGCTAAATCCTTCTAATAGAATTGAAAAATCAATGATAGAAAAGCCCATTTTTTTCAAGGTATCAAAGGTTTCGAAAGGGGAATGGAAGTTTTTAAATTTAATAATCATCCCGATATCTTTTAAATCTTGCTCTCGAGCGCTCATTGTTTTCATTCCGAGTACATATTCAATTGGTGCAACTAGTACGGTTAGGTGAGTAAAGGAGTACAAGGTTTCGCATAAGTCTAATGGAGGTTGTTGATTCATATTTGCTACATTATTGTTGAGCCATAGTTCTTCTTGAGTATTCAGATTAAACTTTTGACCTACACGAGCAATCATTTCATTGATATGATGATTTTCTTCATAAAAAGCATCTACATCTTGAGTAGCTCGCAAGCCATGATATTCTAACACATAACCACCAACACAAATAATTGTTAAAGAAAGATTTTTTTGAGTTAATTCTTGGTTTAAGGCTTCAAAGACAGGTTTCATTTTATCCATGTTTGTATTTCTCCATTAATTTTTGAACATTCGTTAATTTAGCGGGTTTATTTAATGAAATAACATATTCATGAGTAGGGCTATGTTTTTGTATAGCATATTTTAAACTCACTTTTTGAAAATGGGTAAGTTCTTTGGAGTTTAATAATTTCTCGATATCTTCCTCTGTTAAATAAGAATGGTCTTCAAAAATAACTTTACGTAAATATCGAAACCAGTGACTCGCATTAAAACGTGACTGTTTGGATGCGTTTATCATATAATCGTACCATTCCATAATTTCCCTCCTATAAGAAATAGACTCAATCT
The DNA here is from genome assembly GCF_963528195.1 of uncultured Granulicatella sp. Lineage (GTDB taxonomy): Bacteria > Bacillota > Bacilli > Lactobacillales > Aerococcaceae > Granulicatella. Next base: position 31,382 of record NZ_CAURVN010000003.1, on the reverse strand, counting down.
TTGTAGTTAATTATAGCTGAAGCACTTATGAGTGTAAAGTTTGGGGAAGATCTTTATAGTTCACAAATGTGCTATTCATTGTTTATTAATAAATGGTATTATAATAAGGTATCTGATAAATAGAAGGGAATAACATTTATGGAAGTAGAAGATTTAGTATTTAATGTAATTGAACAAAATCCAGAACGATTTGATAAATTGTTACAAAAATTGGGATATCAAAAAATGACAATGTGCAAGGAAAACTTAACAACAAAAGAAATGTGTGAACAATTAGGGATTAATTACAGTTCTTGGACAAAAAGTGATGTGAGAAATCATCCAGAGATTGTTAGATTACGAGATACGACTATTTCAAGGAACCATATTTACAAATCGAGTAGTTTAAGTATCATAGAAAGAGTTTGGAAAAATAGAAAAAGATAACTATTATTCATATAGAAAAAATATTTCATTGACATATTTATTTAAACAGCCTTACAATATTTTTGTTTGTAGTAATAAAAAAGGAGTTCGTTCATGACAACTATTGAAAACCCGATGGGAACGCAGCCCATCAAAAAATTATTGATGCAATTAGCGATTCCCGCAATGATTGCTAATGTCGTCAATGCCTTATATAATATTGTGGATCAAATTTTTATTGGACAAGGAGTCGGGTATTTAGGAAATGCTGCGACGAATATTGCTTTTCCAATTACAACGATTTGTTTAGCATTAGGATTAATGACAGGAGTAGGGGCTGCATCTAATTTTAATTTAGAATTAGGTCGTAAAGAAGTCGAGAAGGCTAGAAAAATTGCAGGAACAGCGGTTGTTCAATTAATCGTGATGGGAATTGCATTTTGCCTGCTTGTTCAAATATTCTTAGCATCTTTAATGCAATTATTTGGAGCAACGGATCAAATTTTTGATTATGCCATGGAGTATTCTCGAATTACGGCGTATGGAATTCCGTTTTTCTTATTTTCAACAGGATTTAATCCGCTTGTTCGTTCAGATGGAAGAGCGACTTTTTCAATGATGGCGATAATTGTCGGAGCTGTTTTAAATACGGTATTAGATCCAATTTTTATTTTTGTATTTCAAATGGGAATTGCTGGAGCAGCTTGGGCAACGGTGATCAGTCAAATGGTTTCAGCATTATTATTATTTGCTTATATTCCAAAGTTTCGTTCCGTGAAGTTTCAATGGGAAGATTTTATCCCGCATATGAAGCAAGTAGAAGCAATTGCTGCTCTAGGATTGACTTCATTTATTTTTCAAATATCAGCCTTAATTGTACAAATTGTGTCGAATAATTTATTGAAAACATATGGAGCTATGTCTATTTATGGAAGTGAAATTCCAATTGCAGTTGGTGGAATTGTTTCTAAAGTATTTGTTATTTTTATTGCGCTAATTATTGGAATGACGCAAGGAGTTCAGCCGATTGTCGGATATAATTATGGGGCAAAATATTACGAGCGAGTACGTCAAACGATTTTTCTAGCATTAAAAATAGGATTTGGACTTTCATTTGTTACTTGGGCAGTGTTTGAAATTTTTCCTTTACAAATTATTCAATTATTCGGAAATGGAAATGATTTGTATTTTGAATTTGGAGTTCGTTATATGCGTTACTTTATGATGTTTTTATTCATTAATGGAATAACGATTTTAATTACAACATTTTTCCCAGCAATTGGAAAAGCAAAAACGGGAGCATTTTTATCATTAGCAAGACAATTATTGATTTTATTACCTGTCATGTTATTGATGACTTATATTTTTGGAGTAGAGGGGATGATGTTTGCTACTCCTGTATCAGATGTCATTTCTTTAGTTCTTTGTCTGTTTTTCTTTAAACGAGAATTACATGATATTCATATGAAAGAAGAATTGATTTTATCCAAATAATTATTAGAGAGTGAAGTAGTCGAATACTTTGCTCTTTTTTCTTTCTAAGATGGAAATGTTTCGTAAATTGGTTTAAGATAGAGGAAAGGAGTGATGACATGGAATGGAAAACTTTATTGGCAACTACTCGTCTTTCAGATAAAGATTCAAACCATCGTAACGAGTTTGATGATGATTATAAAAGAATTGTAACAAGTCCTGCTTTTAGACGATTACAAGATAAGACGCAAGTATTTCCATTAGAAAGATTAGACTTTATTCATACAAGGTTAACACATTCTTTAGAAGTAGCAATGATTGCAAGAACATTAGTGAGTGAAATTGTACGATTGTTGCAACAAGATTCATTGACCGAAACAGATTCCAGCAAACAAGAAATGATTGAGCATCAAAGTGATATTGCTCGAATTGTGGAATGTGCAAGTTTATTACATGATATTGGCAATCCTCCGTATGGACATTTTGGAGAAGATATTATTCGTCAATGGTTTAAAAAAAATTTACCACGAATTTTAGCAGAACATTCAGATGTAGCAGATGAATTTTTAGCAAGCCCCTATGTACACGATTTTTATCATTTTGAAGGGAACGCTCAATCACTAAGAATTATATCGAAATTACATGATTTTAAGGGGAATTTTGATGGATTAGATTTAACTCCTGCAACGATTAATACGATTTTAAAATATACAAGAGCTTCTAATCAGCCAAAAACAGAGAAAATCACTTCAAAAAAAGTAGGATTTTTCAGATCTGAAGAGGATATTTTCCGTCAAATTACTTCGATTACTGGAACAGGAGAAAATCGACATCCATTGACGTTTATTTTAGAAGCTGCAGATGATATTGCATATTTAATTGCAGATATGGAAGATGCTATTGGAAAAGGTGTTTTAAGATTTGCTGTTGTAAAAGAGTATTTACTTACGGTATTAAAGGAAGATAAAACTTCTTCGCATTCAAAAAAAGTCGTGAAAATATTAGAAACCATTGATGAGGAAATTTTTAGTATTAATCAATTTTTTGTCGATTTAAGAACAATGTTAATCGATGCAGCGACGGAGTCTTTTGTTCTTCATTATGAGAAGATTATGAATGGAGAGTATCAAGAAGATTTATTAACGGACTCTAGTGCGCATGAATTATATACGCATTTAAGAAAAATTTCTGAAGATAAAATATATGATCATAAAAGTATTTTACGTTTGGAAATTTCAGGTTATTCTACTTTAACGTATTTATTAGATAGTTTTGTTCCACCATTAGTAGCCTATGATACAAACCGTCGATTAGATTATGTTGATTTGAAGAAAATTGGCATCATTTCTGAAAGTCAAAAACGTTCGTATCATTATTTTGCAGAAGGTAAATCTGAAGTGGAAAAATTATATTTACGCTTATTATTGGCAACTGATTTTATCTCAGGAATGACTGATAGTTATGCGCATCAACTTTACCGAGATATGGTAGGAATTTAGAAGTTATTTGAAAGGAATTTAGGATGAATCAAACAATAGGATTTTTATAAGAATTATTAGCAGTCCCTTCTCCAACGGGATATACAGTAGGAGTACAAGAGTATTTAATGAAAACTCTAGAAAAATTAGGATACCCTTATAAAAGAACACCAAAGGGAAATATTATCGTAACGGTAGAAGGGAAGGACAACACGAGTAGGCGTGTTGTAACGGTCTACGTTGAGACGGTAGCACTTTTGTCCAAACTTGATGTCGATAAGCACATAAGTGTTGAAATTGAGTTGGATGAGATGGATTTGACAAGTGCGGAGAGTAAAGCAACATATGCTCAAATCAAAGAATATGTTTGGAATAAATTTCAATTAAAAGTTTCAACATTATATATTGCACAGATAAAAAGTAAATGTGGAATAGAATTACGAGAACATTACAACAAGTCAAAAAAGGAGAAACAAATTATTCCATAGTGTACACCTTAAAAAGAAGAAGCCATCATGGATGCTTTGAGACACTTCAAAATGATTTAATAGAAAAGAATGATAGCATATGACTTTCTGCATTTATTACATTCCTACTTGGTATTGGAACGGCGTTGTTGTATATCATTATGGTGTTCTGCTTATTTTGGGCGTTAGCTTCTTTTATTGCAAGTTTAAGAGATTTTTAGAAGTGTAAGTTGAATGATTGGTAAAATAGCAGGTATATATCTCTAAGTGTTATAATATATTATTAAGATGAAATATATTAGTTATTTAAAGATAAGAGAAACGAACGGGCAGAGGGGGGAAATTAAAACAAAATTATATTAAAAGAATACGCTAATTATGAAACTGGGATTTGTTATGAATCCCAGTTTAATTTTTATAATTGGATTATTGGAAAGACCATATGATATTGTTTTTAAAGAATTAAGTAGGATACTTAAGAATGGTGCTTCCATGATAGTTTTTATGTCAATATTAAGGGTTGAAACTCTTGTTGAAATAGTAAATGAATTTGGTTTTTATTATAAAACCACTGGAATTTGGCACAAAACAAATCCAATACCTAGAAATATGAATTTACATTTTGTTAATTCAAATGAGTGCTGGATATATTTTACTTATAAAACAAAAACAGGAACATTCAATAATAAAGGTAAATTGGTTCTAGACTATATTGAAACATCTGTCACGACTGCTAGGGAAAAGAAATTAGGTAAACATCCAACACAAAAGCCAATTATATTATTCGAACATTTTATAAGATTGCTTTCTAATGAGGGCGATTTAGTAGTAGATCCATTTCTAGGAAGCGGTTCTTCTGCAATTGCAAGCTATAGATTAAATAGAAATTTTATCGGTGTTGAATTAGAAGAAAAATATGCTAAATTAGCGAATATGAGGGTAGAAGATGAAAAGACAAGTTATTGATTTGTTTTTTGGAGTTGGTGGACTATCTAAAGAATTTTTCGACTCAGGATTTGAAATTGTTTTAGCAAATGAAGTTGACTATTCTATAGCTAATTTTTATAAAAAAAATCATCCTAAAGTGAAAATGATTAATGAAGATATTTCAAAATTAGATATTGATGATGTTTTTAATGAGTATAAAAATATAGACGTAATTGTTTGGGGACCACCTTGTCAAGGATTTTCTCAAAAAGGGAAAAGAAAAATAATGGATGATCCACGTAATTTTTTATTTAAATATTTTTTTGAGGTAGTTAGTGTTGTTATACCGAAGTATTTTGTGCTAGAAAATGTACCCAACATATTAACTGCAAATAACGGACATTTTAAAGACGAAATTTATAGCTTATGTTCCAGTAATGGTTACACGTTATGATGATATCCTAGTAAGGAAGATTATCCAGAATGTTAGTGTTTATGATGACCACTTTGTAATATGCTTTAAATCTGGAATTGAAATGGAAGTATGATTTAATACTAATATAAACCGTCAATTAAGAGTTAGGTTCTCTTGATTGGCGGTTTTTGCATTGACTTTTACATGATTTATACATGTGATATTATCAAAAATGTTGTTTATAAGGTTATTGATAAGGAGTTGACCACATGAGTGATGTAATAAGCTGTTATATGAAGCTATTAAAGAAACCGAAAACTTGTACGAAGGAGAAGTCTTTATTTTTAAGGAATTGTTTAAAGGATATGTATGGAACAGGATACCGAGAAAGGACTGTACTAATGTCTTAGTAGATGTTTTTGAGATATTTTAAATAATAAAAAAACACTTGAATAAATGCTCATATAACTATTGACACAAGAAAAAAGTAATAATATAATAAATATACAACGTATGAGTGCTTGTTCAAGTAATCAGGTGAAATGATTTAAAAAGAGGTGATAATATGACTAAAAAATTTAATTCAATTGAAAGATGTGAATGCAATGTAATTCATGAGGATATTGTAAATCAAGTTAGAGATAAAATGCCTCAAGAAGAAAGCCTTTATGATCTAGCAGAATTATTTAAAGTATTTGGAGATTCAACACGAATCAGGATATTATGGGCTTTACATGAAACTGAAATGTGTGTTTGTGATATCGCTGTATTACTTAACATGACACAATCAGCAATTTCCCATCAGCTGAGAGTCTTAAAACAAGCTAATTTAGTGAAAAACAGAAAAGAATGCAAAGTAGTATATTATTCATTAGTTGATGATCATGTAAGAGAAATATTTGACCAAGGTCTAATTCATATCAACGAGAAGTAGTAATGCGGTAGAATAGAATATTTTTTGAAGATATTTTGGCATATATTTAAGTCTTCATTTCAAATGAGCAATGCTTCAAGAAAATTTGAAAAAGACTTGTAGTATTCAAAATAAAATTACAAATAATATTTAGGAGGATTTAATAATGAAAAAGAAATTTATACTTGAAGGTTTAGATTGTGCAAATTGCGCGGCAAAAATGGAAAAGGCTATTAATGAGCTTGATGGAGTGAAAGAAGCTACTGTTAACTTTATGACCACAAAACTCGTTATTGATGGTGAGGATGAAAAAATGCCAACAATAATAGCAGAGGCCGAAAAAATAGTTAAAAAAATCGAACCCGATACAACTATGAAAAAGGCTTAAAGGAGGCTATTTAGTATGACAAAACGACTATGGCGAATAATTATTGGTGCAGCCGTGTTAGCTACAGCAGTATTGCTTAGTTTAAATAACGAATGGTTACAGATTGCTCTCTTTATAATAAGTTACATTATTGTAGGTGGAGATGTTGTAAAAAGAGCTGTAAAAAATATTTTTAAAGGTCAAGTTTTCGATGAAAATTTTTTAATGAGTATTGCAACAATTGGTGCATTTTTTATTGGTGAGTATCCTGAAGGTGTTGCAGTTATGCTGTTTTATCAAGTTGGAGAACTGTTTCAAAGCTATGCAGTTGGCAAGTCGAGAAAGTCAATTGCAAGCCTTATGGATATTCGACCAGATTATGCAAATGTTAAAAAAGGTGATGAACTTGTCAAAGTTGACCCAGATGAAGTACAAATTGGAGATATTATTGTAATTAAAGCAGGAGAAAAAATTCCTCTTGATGGCAAGGTAATTGAGGGAAGTTCAATGATTGATACATCGGCACTAACAGGCGAATCTGTTCCTCGTGAAGTAGAAGTTGGAAGTGATATCCTAAGTGGGTGCATCAACATTAATGGGGTTATTACAGCAGAGGTTACCAAGGAATTTGGAGAATCTACTGTAAGTAAAATTCTTGATTTAGTTGAAAATGCAAGTAGTAAAAAATCCAATTCAGAACAATTTATTACGAAGTTTGCGAGATATTATACACCGGTTGTCGTTATAATTGCAGTTTTTCTAGCTATTATACCACCTCTTGTTATAGACGGGGCGACTTTTAGTGATTGGATATATAGAGCACTAGCATTCCTTGTGGTATCCTGTCCGTGTGCTTTAGTTATTTCAATTCCTTTGAGTTTCTTCGGTGGAATAGGTGGAGCCTCAAAAAAAGGTGTTTTAGTCAAGGGTAGTAATTATTTAGAGGCATTAGCAGAAACTGAAATTGTTGTTTTTGATAAAACTGGAACACTAACGAAAGGTGTATTTAATGTACAGGAAATTCATCCAGAAGGAGTTTCCAAAGAAGAACTACTAGAATTAACTGCACATGCGGAAAGCTATTCCAATCATCCGATTTCACTTTCACTGAAACGTGCATATAGCAAAGAAATAGACAATGGACGTATTTCAGATGTAGAAGAGATATCAGGTCATGGTGTTATTGCAACAGTAGATGGCAAAAAGGTTATGGCAGGAAATATCAAACTTATGAAAATGATGGATATCCCTTATTTCAAGGGAGAGCTGATCGGTACTATTGTACATGTTGCTGTTAATAACAAATATATAGGTTACATTGTAATTGCCGATGAGGTAAAGGAAGATTCAGCACAAGCAATCAAGGAACTTAAGGCAGCTAATATTAAACAAACAGTTATGTTGACAGGTGATAATAAAAGTATTGGTTCAAAAGTTGCTAAAGAGCTTGGTCTTGATAAGGTTTATGCAGAACTGTTGCCAGCAGACAAAGTTGAAAAACTAGAAGAATTATTTTCGCAAAAATCTAAAAAAGGTAAACTTGCCTTTGTTGGTGACGGAATCAATGATGCACCTGTATTAGCTCGTGCAGACATTGGAATAGCAATGGGTGGTTTAGGTTCTGATGCGGCCATTGAAGCTTCTGATGTTGTAATTATGACTGATGAACCATCGAAAATTGCTACTACAATGAAGATTTCTAAAAAGACACTAAAAATTGCACATCAAAACATAGTATTTGCAATTGGAATAAAAATAATTGTTCTTATTTTGAGTGCTTTTGGAATAACTACTATGTGGGCAGCTATATTTGCAGATGTAGGTGTAACTATCATCGCAGTATTAAATGCTTTTAGAGCTTTGAATGTAAAGAATCTATAAACTATTTTTCCTATTCACCCCTTGAATGATACCGATAATTGACGATACAATCAAGGGGTATTTTTTAATTTAAAAACTATAAATGAAAATTGGTTGGGATTTACCTTGAATTAAATGGTTTTAAATATATGGAGGTTATGTAATTGAAAGTTATTGATGAATGTTGCTGTGAATGTATCACACAAAATTTAAATAGAACAAAGGAGAATTGAATCAAGTCATTCCTATGAAAGAACACATATAAAATCAATTTAGGCAACCGAAGCTTTAGTAGATGCTTATTTAAAAAGTGAATTAGTATAATAAAAACGACTCTTATGTACGATAACCTTATGCCATTGATAAAAAGCTTATAGACCTGTTTCTACTTACAGACAAGACTACTTAGCATACATAGTGTTCACTTGTTTCATGTTGAGGTGGTATCACTGCTTGTACGAGCTGAGGCATTAGCGAAGTAGAAGTAGATGCTCCGCCAATGGGATAGGACTCGTAGAATAAGGAGAAACACCGACGAGATGATACGGTAAGTTCGAACCGCTGAGTGTGTGGCTCTGCTCTTCCAAGCTGAGACAGTCGAAAAGTAGAAGGGGATGGTATTGGTATCAATCAATGAGCAACAAAGTAACAGCATGATTCGAAACATTTGCTTGTAATTTGAGGAGGAACATCAATATGGATGGAATAACAAATGATTATATAAAAACGGCTAAACTAATGAAACAATTATGGCCCCGATTGTCTGATAAAGAAGCTATTGATGAAGTAAAAAAATATACGAATGGCAAAAATACTGCAATCTTTACTGAAGTTGAAGGTGACACAATTGTAGGTCTAGCACTATGTTCACTCAGATTTGATTATGTTGAAGGTTGTAAATATAGTCCTGTTGGATTCTTAGAAGGGATTATTGTCGACGAGGAATATCGTTTAAAGAATATTGCTAAAAATCTCTGTACAAAATGTGAGGAATGGGCGAAAAATAAAGGATGTAAGGAGTTTGCAAGTGACTGTACTTTAACGAATACGGATTCTATAATATTTCATCTCAATATTGGATTTCAGGAGGCAAATAGAATTATTCATTTTAAGAAGAATTTATAATTTCAGAACGTGGTAAAAATTTATGTATCTTTAGGAAGTGTGAAAGAATGGACGGACTACGAATTACTTTTCATTAGTTAAGAATATAATAATGTTGTAAAGTTAATCGAGGAGTGATTGATGAAGATTATTAGTAAAGTAGCCATAAATAAAAGCTGGTCAGATGATAAAAAATATTGTGTGACAGATCAAAATCAGCAAAAATATTTCTTGTGTATTTCTGAACTATAAAATATTTTAATTCTAAAGTTTAATTTTAAACAACAATTCTATTACTTTCGTTCTATAATATAGAAGTTTGCTAACACCACATTTTATGTTTAGTTGTATTGAAGAAACAGGAACAGGGGCGAATAGTAGTATTCCTGAAAATGCTGTGGAATTTTTAGCAGTCGATATGGGTGCAATGGGGGATGACCAACAAACAGATGAATATACGGTTTCTATTTGTGTAAAAGATGGTTCTGGTCCTTATAATTATACGCTACGTCAACATTTAGTAGACTTAGCAAAAGAAAAAGAAATCAACTATCGATTAGATATTTATCCATTTTATGGAAGTGATGCTTCAGCTGCCATGCGTGCAGGAGCAGATGTCAAACATGCTTTACTAGGAGCAGGAATTGAATCAAGTCATTCCTATGAAAGAACACATATAAAATCAATTCAAGCAACCGAAGCTTTAGTAGATACTTATTTAAAAAGTGAATTAGTATAATAAAAACGACTCTTATCGTTTGATAGGAGTCGTTTATTTTTTATGATAGAGTTTTATTAATGAGTTTCATATCCCATTAAAATACCGCCTTGTTCAGCATAGTAGCTACATAATCCACTAGTAGGATACGCTTGAACATCGGCATTAGGGAATTCAACATGAATCGCTGTTGTAATCATGGCGCAAATTTCAGGGTTGTCGCAATGACTAATCGCCACACGTCCACCTTGATAATTATTTTTCTTCATTTCATCCCAAATGGCAGTAACAGCACGCTTTTGTCCACGTGGTTTATGGAGTAACTCTAATGTTCCTTCTGTACTAGCTTGTCCAACCATACGAATATTTAATAATCCAACAACACGCCCAACTAATTTGCTAAGACGACCATTTTTAACAAGATTATCAACACTTGCTAGAGCAAATAATAATTTTGTTTTTGAATGGTAATTATGAGCTTTCTCAACAACTACTTCAAATGAAGGATCTTCTTTGATGAAGTTTGCAATGGCTTGTGTGAGTAATACCATTTCTCCGCTGGCTGATAAGCTGTCGATAATTTCAATGTTTGCTTCAGGATGTTTTTCTAAGTACATTTTTTTCGCTAATTGTGCACTATTATGGCTTCCTGATAAAGTACCAGTAATCGTTACGACAATAATATTGTCGGCACCTTCAAATGATTGTAAATAGCTCTCAGGGCTTGGACAAGATGAAGAAGTTTTTCCTTCATAGGCATACATTTTTACCATCATTTGATCAATTTCTAATGCTTCATTATCAATAAATTCTTCCTCACCTACATGAATCGTTAAAGGAACATTAATGTAAGTACAATGCTCAGGTAGAGATTCTAAGTGTTTAATATCACAACCAGAATCTGTAATAATTTTCCAAGTCATTTGTTTCCTCCTAGGGGTTATATTTTCAATTAATGAGTTCAATATACTGAGAAAAAAGGGAATTGTCAATGGATAACTGAAACGCTACCACTGTTGAAAATAAGAATAAAAATCGGTAAAATGGAAAGGAAGAAGAACAAGGAGGAGTTCAAATGAAACGAGCAGCCATTGTATTGACAACAGGTTTTGAAGAAATTGAGGCAATAGCGCCAATGGATATTTTACGTCGTGCAGGAGTAGAAGTCGATATAGTTGGAGTAGATGCTAAAGTAGCGACAGGTTCACATAATTTAACGATTTCAACAGATAAAGAATTAGTAGAGGTTATGAATGAGTTATATGATATTGTAATTTTACCAGGTGGGATGCCAGGGGCAAAATTATTAAAAGAACACCAATCGGTACAATATTTTGTAAAACTTCATTATGATGCAGGTAAAATCATTGCAGCTAATTGTGCTGCACCGATTGCCATTGAAAATTCTGGAGCGTTAAAAAATCGTCATTACACTTGTTATCCTGGATTTGAAAAACAAATTGTTGATGGTACTTATACAGGGAATTTTGTTTATCAAGATGGTCGAGTGATTACGGGTTCGGGGCCCGCAGCAGCATTTGAATTTTCTTATACAATTGTCGAGGCTTTGGGGATTGATGCAGCACCACTTAGAGAAGCGATGGGGTATAATCGTTTAGTACAATAAAGTATTCATAAGTCAGAATATCGTTTGAAAAAATAGTCATTTAATAAAAATGGACAGGTGAATTTAAAATTTTAGATTCATGTCCATTTTTTATGTATTGACTTTTAATTAATTGGTTAAGCAATTTGCTTGTTTGATAAGTTATTAGTATAATGAAATGAACTATGATAATTAATAGAGTAAGACAATTTAACGCTAGTATTAATATTACAAATATGTTACAATGTTACAGAACGATGTTATCATAGAAGAAATTATCCGAAATTTAAATATTAAAGAAGGGATTCTATGTACGAAAAAGAACTGAAACAATTAAAAGAAAAACTAAGAGAAGATGGCGTAAGAATGACGACTCAAAGAATAGCTATTTTAGATTATTTAGCAGAGGCACATCATCCAACCGCAGAAGATATTTATACAGCTATTGTTGCGAAAGATCCAAATATTAGTATGGCAACCGTTTATAATAATTTGAATAAATTAACAGATGAAGGATATTTACTAGAATTAACGTATGGGGATGATGCTAGTCGATATGATTTTAATATAGGGAAGCATTATCATGTTGTTTGTCAAGAATGTGGTATTGTGGAGGACTTGTTTTATCCCTTATTAGAAGACGTAGAATCAGTTGCAGAAGAATTGATGGGTTATAAAGTTCTAGGGCATCGTATGGAAGTTTTTGGGATTTGTCCAAAATGCCAACAAAATCATAAAATGTAAAGATTAGGAAGAGGAAATATGAAGAGAGACTTGAAAGGTATAAAACGATTAGAACTACCTCAATTAGTTGCAATTGCAATATTGATTTTATTTTTAGTATTAGTAGAGTGGTTCGTAGTCAGCAGTTTAGCAAAAAATCATTTGATTAGAAGAAATGAATCTGTTATGAGAAAAGCTGAAGCAACAGATGCACAGCAGTATAATGAAGCTGTAGAAGTTCAATCTCAAACAATTGGGAATACAGTATTTACGGTGTCATATCCTACTGTTGACCAAACAATCGTAGAACCTATTCAAAAGGAATTAGATGAGTTATTAGAAAAAGCAAAAGAACAATATAAAAATGAATCGAAACGTACTTGGGTATATTTAAAAGTATATCAATCTTCTGTTTTAACAGGCGTGAAAGATGTCTATTATTACCAATCTGTTTACCAAGAAACTAAAAAAGGATTGGAACAGATAGCTTATGATGAATTAGGTCATCAATTAGAAGGAAAAGAAAAATCTGGGACAGCTGTTATTGGTGAATTATTTGTAAATGACTTAGAAGTTACGAATCATTTTGTTAAAAAAGCTATGAACGTAGCTAAGGAACAATCTTTATCTGAAGAACAGACTAACCAATTACTACAAGAATTTGCATATGAAAATTGGAAAAACTTAGATGCATCTATTATTCAAAATGGATTTAGATTCAACTTGAAAGAACCTATTCAAACTAGTAACGGAGAAAAATTGACTCAAATTTCATTTGCGTTCCAAGAACTATTTCCAATTTTAAAAAGTGATCGTATTCCTGAATCAGAACAAGAAGCATATGAAAATTGGAAAAATCAATTAGAGGAACGTTTAAATGAAAAACGTGTGGCAATTAGTTTTGATGATGGTCCAAGTAGTGAGTTGACTCCGAAAGTTTTAGATATTTTAAAACGATATGGAGTTCATGCAACATTCTATATTATGGGAAAACATGTTCCAGGAAATGAAGAGATTATTAAGCAAATTATTGAAGAAGGACATGAGGTAGGAAATCATTCTTACAGCCATCCATTATTAACAACATTAACTCCTGAAGGTGTTCATCAACAAGTAGCAGATACTCAAAAATTAATTGGAGATGCTACTGGCGGAATTCGTCCAACAACTTTAAGACCTCCATATGGTGGATTTAACCGTATGGTTGCAGAACAAGCAGGAATTGCTATTTTAAATTGGTCTGTAGATACTTTAGATTGGAAGAGTCGTAATGTAAATAGTATTCTTCAAGAAGTAAGAGAAGGAACTTATAATGGTTCGATTATTTTGATGCATGACATTCATCCAGAAACAGTTGAAGCTTTACCAAGTCTGTTGAATTTCTTACAAAAAGAAGGATATGCAATTGGTTCAATTGAAGAATTAATGGGTGGACAAGCAATGTTACCAAATCATGTATACTTCGATAGAAAAACACATAAAGAAGTTCAATAATAAAACTATCAAATTACTTGATTTTTTGATAGAGTTACGTTAATCTATTAGTGTGTTTTAACACGGACCTTGTACCGAGTTTTACGATTCACCAACGTTTTACTCAGTAGAAGGAATAATATAAGAAAGAGGTGTTTAGAAATGGCTATTTCTAAAGAACAAAAAAACGCAATCATCAAAGAGTACGCGATTAAAGAAGGAGATACTGGTTCACCAGAAGTACAAATTGCTGTACTTACTTACGAAATCAATCACTTAAACGATCATATTCGTGTACACAAAAAAGACTACCACTCAAACCGTGGTTTATTGAAAAAAGTTGGTCACCGTCGTAACTTATTAGCTTACTTACGTAACAAAGATATCCAACGTTACCGTGAGTTAATCAACCGTTTAGGTTTACGTCGTTAATCAAAAGATTCAACAAGTCTCACTCCATCGTTTTTCGATGGGGTGTTTTTTATTATCAAAAAAGACGACCGAAGTCGTCTTAATAGGTTAATGATTGTTTAAAGTGAAATAATCTGATCATTTGTATTAATTTTTTTGAAAATTTTATCTTTTAAGAGATAAGCTTCTCCGTATAATTCTTCCATTCCATCATGTCCATAAATATAAGTCCCATCTGGGAAAATGTAAAATTCTTGATTCATGCTATCTTCCGTAGCAATTTCTTTAATGACATGTTTTCCATCTAAATATTCGTGTTTTAAAAAATTATAGTGAGGAATTACTTGCTTCGTTGTCAGTCCTAAACCTGTTAGAAATCTTTGGTAATCTGGATTTATACTTTCCCCTTCTAATTCAGGATGAGCGTAAACAGTTTTTGCTGCATTCATTGTTCCAGCGCTAATGCCAATAATGACCCCTTCAAAAGACTGGATTTTTTGAGCTAGTTGAATTTCTTGGAAAAACTGATTTTGTGTAGGGACATGACCACCTGATAAAATAACTAAATCTACTTCATTTAAATATTCTTGAACATCTACTGTTTGACGGTGGTCAAAAATAATAAATGGATCAAAATGAAGTCCAACTTCTTCAAAGCCTAATTTTGTATAAGAAGAAAAGTCATCTGTTAATTCATATGCATCTGGGTCAGATGAAATATATAAGGTTTTAATCGTTGTTTTGCCAAGTGCATTTTTTAAGTTTTCAATAAAACCATTAGCGGAGTTTACTTTATAAGATTCAGGAATACTTGCACTACTTGTTAAAAAATATTTCATAAGATTCATCCTTTCGAGTTCTATAAGCATAGCCTAAGAGAGAAAAAATTTTTTGTCAAGAATGAAGCTGTGGTATACTACAAAAAATGAAAATAGTAATATGAAAGGAATTTTGAATGGCAATTAGAGTAGCAACAATAGAAGATGCAGCAGCATTAGTTGAAATTTATCGATATTATGTAGAAAAAACAGCGATTACTTTTGAATATGATGTTCCAAGTGTTGAAGAATTCGAAAGAAGAATTCAAACGACTCTTGAGAAATATCCATATTATGTAGTCGAGGAAGAAGGAGAAGTGCTAGGATATGCTTATTCAGGCCCTTTTGCGAGTCGGAAAGCTTTTTCTTGGTCAGCAGAAATTAGTATTTATTTAAAACAAAATCAACAAAAAAAAGGATATGGAAAAAAATTATATCAATTAATGGAAACTACATTACAAGAATTAGGATATCAAAATGTCTATGCTTGTATTGCAACACCTGAAGTGGAAGATGAATATTTAACAAATAATAGTGTTCAATATCATGAATATATGGGCTATCGATTAGTAGGAGAATTTAAACGATGTGGTTATAAATTTGATCGTTGGTATCATATTGTTTGGATGGAAAAATGGATTGGAAAACACGAAAGTCCAATAGAAGAGCCAAAAAGATTTTTAGATTACATATAAACTTTGTGAAAAAACTATCTATCCGTTGTTGTTAAGCAGTTTCTTTGATATCAGTTTGTGCAAGTGGTATACTGAGTACTCATTAAGAAATTACTTTGGAGGTAGTTTATGTCAAAAAAAATTCGAGTACTATTGTACTATAAATATGTATCCATCGAAAATGGAGCACAATTTGCTGCAGATCATTTGGAATTTTGTAAATCAATTGGACTAAAAGGACGTATTTTAGTCGCTGATGAGGGAATTAATGGAACTGTTTCAGGAGATTATGAAACAACTCAAAAATATATGGACTATGTTCATTCTTTACCAGGAATGGAAGACTTATGGTTCAAAATGGATGAAGAAGAAGAACAAGCTTTCAAAAAAATGTTTGTTCGTTACAAAAAAGAAATCGTTCATTTAGGATTAGAAGATAATGATTTTGATAATGATATTAATCCTTTAGAAACAACTGGAGCCTACTTATCTCCTAAAGAATTCAAAGAAGCATTATTAGATGAAAATACAGTTGTTTTAGATACAAGAAATGATTATGAATATGATTTAGGACATTTCCGTGGAGCAATTCGTCCAGATATTCGTAACTTCCGTGAATTACCACAATGGGTTCGTGATAATAAAGAAAAATTCATGGACAAGCGTGTAGTAGTATATTGTACAGGTGGAGTTCGTTGTGAGAAATTCTCAGGATGGATGGTTCGTGAAGGATATAAAGATGTAGGTCAATTACATGGTGGTATTGCGACTTATGGTAAAGATCCAGAAGTACAAGGCGAATTATGGGATGGAAAAATGTATGTTTTTGATGAACGTATTGCAGTAGATATCAACCATGTAAATCCAGTTGTAGTCGGAAAAGATTGGTTTGATGGAACTCCATGTGAACGTTATGTAAACTGTGCAAATCCAGAATGTAACCGCCGAATTTTAACTTCAGAAGAAAATGAAGCAAAATATATCGGTGGATGCAGTCATGAATGCCGTGTTCACCCAAGAAATCGTTATGTTGCTGCTAAAGGATTAACTCCTGCAGAAGTAATGGAACGCTTAGCAGTAATTGGAGAAGAATTGCCAGTACAAGCTTAATATGATAAAAAATCTTATTGTAACGGATGTTATAGTAAGAGTTTTTGTTTTTTTAAAATCGCTTGACAATTTGTATACAGTAGCCAATAATGAGTTTATTCTAGTAAATAGGAGGGATTCTATGACAAGAACCACTAGAGGAACGGTATCGATTATCATTGCCATTGTATTAATGGGACTTATTTTTTACAGTTCGTCAATGCCGTATCATGATCAATCGCTTGTTTCAAACATACAGACAACTTTACCATTTCAACCTTTTTCTGAAATGCTATCAAAAATTCATTTTACTTATGCAGGAAAAGTGATTAGTATTCCAAGTTTAGGATATGCTCAATTTCTTGAATTTTTCATTCGGAAGGGAGCTCATTTCTTAGTTTACTATTTCATTGGCTATCATTGGTCTAGAGGGCTAAAAATTCACCTAAAAAATCCAGTTTGGAGTTTAATGATTGCGATTTTTATTACTGTGTTATATGCCATAACAGATGAGTTTCACCAAGGATTAACCCCAGGGAGAACACCGTTAATACAAGATGTAATTTTAGATAGCTTAGGTGGGATTTTTGGAGCATTATTAGGATTTATAAAAAAATAATAAAAAAAGTCGAGAAAAAAATTTTTTCTCGACTTTTTTGCATATATATATAGTGACTAGTCAATTTTTTGTAAAGGAGGGAGAAAAATGGAGGAGCTTACGAATGAAATTTTATTGGCAGCACTCCAATTCCGCATTGATGACATTCATTTATTGCCCTTTGGTGAGGAGTATCGTTTTTATTTACGAGATGGAGAGCAATTATCCTTACTAAAGACAATTGATTCGGATACTGCTAATCGGTGGATTACCTTTATGAAGTATCGGTCTGGAATGGATGTAGGGGAAAAACGTAGACCACAAAGTGGTGCAATGAAATATGCATTGAGGAATGGAACAAGTATAGAATTACGTTTATCAGTGATTACAAACTTTAAAATGCAAACATCAGTTGTCATTCGTTTATTACATTTATCGATGGAGGAGAATAAATCTGGAGAGTTATCTACTTATTTTCCAAAAGATATTGAGCTTCTTCAAAAAATGTTGCATTACAAAAGTGGGCTAATATTATTTTCAGGACCTGTTAGCTCCGGAAAAACTACAACAATGTATCACCTGTTAAGAAATCGTGTCAGTGATACAAATTTACAAGTTATCACAATGGAAGAACCAGTTGAAATGAGTGAACCGTTGTTTTTACAAACAGAAATTAATGAAAAAGCAGGAATTACGTATGAATTACTGATTAAAAGTTCATTAAGGCATCATCCTGATATGATGTTAATCGGAGAAATTCGTGATGAAATGACGGCTAAAATGGTTATTCGGGGTGCATTAACAGGGCATTTAATGTTGGCGACGCTTCATGCAAAAGATTGTAAAGGAGTCATTTCAAGGTTAGAGGAATTAGGAGTTACAAAAGATTTATTAAGACAAACATTAGTGGCAGTAGTCGCACAACGTTTAGTACCGAGATATTGTTCTCTTTGTCAAAGCCATTGTTGCTTCCACTGTAATCACATTCCTCTTTCAAAGAAAAAGGCAACGTTATTTGATATTGCGTATGGAATTTCATTGCAATATTTAATTCAAGAAGAAGATATGTTGAATCCTTTGGAACATCCGTTTAATAGAAAGTTGAGGAAAGCTTATGCACTTGGATATATTTCAAAAGAAAGTTTTGAAGCCTACCAAATCTATTAAGAAATGGTCTAACAAAACACAAGCGTTATTTTTAACACAAGTAGGAGAACTACTAGAAGAGGGATTTACATTACAAGAAACTTTGGAATTTGCCAAATTACTCATTCCAAAGCAAGAACAAGTGATTGATAAAATGATGAAACAATTATTGATAGGTGAGAGATTTGATGAAGTTTTACATCTTGTAGGTTATTCTGATTCCATTTGTTCGCAAATTTATTTATCCATGTCGACAGGTTCCTTTGCACTTTCTTGTTTGACAATTGGACAATATTTAACACAAAAAGATCTTCAACTAAAAAAATTACGCCAAGTATTAATGTATCCATGTATTTTAATTGTGTTTCTAGTTTGTATGGTTGCTGCGATTCGTTATTTACTATTAGGGCAACTGCAATCCATGGTTCAAGTAGAGAGTGTCAAAGAGCATATGATGCTTTATTTGATATGGAATGGTTTTGTTCATTTACCTTGGATTGTTTTAGGAATCAGTCTGTTTATTGTTACTGTAGCAAGTATAGTGTATGTATATTGGAAAAATAAAACAATTTTGTACCGTCTACGCTTATTAATTCGCCTACCTATTGTAGGAAGTATAGTTCGTCAATATTACACATTTTTATACGCTAGAGAATTTGCCTACTTTTTAGGAAATGGACAGTCATTGCTGCAAATGATTGAACAGATGAAACAAGCAGGTACAAGTCCATTAACAAAGGCTATTGCTGAATTTATTGAAAGTAAAATGCAAAAAGGAATTTCATTTGCAGCGGCGATTGATCAATTGAAGTTATTTCAACAACCACTTATTTTACTAATTGTACAAGGAGAACTAACTCACCAATTAGACATTAAATTACGACAATTTTCCAAAAATTCATTTGAAGATTTTAAAGGAACACTGGAAAAGAAAATAATGCTTGTTCAGCCAGTTTTATTTATTGGAATTGGGCTAATGATTATGTCAATGTACATTATTTTAATGTTACCAACGTTAACAATGATAGGAGGAAATTAAGATGAAAAAATTATTAAAAAAGAAAAAAGGTTTTACATTAATTGAATTACTCATTTGTCTATTTATTATTGGGCTGATGATGTTACTTATTATTCCAAATATTGCTAAACAAAGAGAAGAAGCACAAAAGAAATCGGATACTGCGATTGTGAAGGTTGTTGAAAATCAGAAAGAACTATACAAATTAGACAATAAATCAGATAAAGATCCGAGTAT
Organism: uncultured Granulicatella sp.; assembly: GCF_963528195.1. GTDB lineage: Bacteria > Bacillota > Bacilli > Lactobacillales > Aerococcaceae > Granulicatella. Next base: position 11,462 of record NZ_CAURVN010000003.1, on the reverse strand, counting down.
GGAGGATTTAAAGAAGGGGAAATATATTACTCAAGAACAAGAAGAAGCCTATAATAAGGCAACAAATAAAGCTTCAACTAATTCCCAATAATTAAAGAGGTGGAGGAACTTCTATGAAAGCTCATGCATTTACTTTAGTAGAATTACTCGTTTCTCTTGGTATTCTACTCGTATTATTATGGTTAGTTCCTCCTGCTATAGTGGATTTTGGAGAAACGTATCAAGAAAGAGTGTTTATAAAGCAGTTTGAGAATGATTTGAAATTAGTACAGGCAAGTGCGCAAGCGACAGGTAGAGATTCAAAGTTAAAAATTAATCAAGTCAGCCAAGATACTTACACACTTATTTTTGCAGAAGATGAAAAAACGAAAGTTATTAAAGAATTTCCAAAAACTATACATTATTCTGGAGAGTTTAATGTTGAATTTAATGGTGAAACAGGAAATATTACAACCTTTAACCAATTTCCAAGTATTACATTTAAAGGAAAAAAATATTCATATACTTTTACATTTCAATTAGGAGGAGGTAGATATTATGTTAAAGTTTCGAAAAATTAAAGCTTTCGCCTTTGTAGAAGCTCTCCTAGCTTTAATGATTGCGACTTTAACAGTATTATTACTTTCATTTGTATTAGGCGATTCCGTAAAAAGAGAACAGCAACATAAATGCATTTTAAATGAATACTCGAATCAATTAATGAAGTTACATGAAAGTAGACCTTCAGTAAGTTATACAGAAGAAAAAACTACATTAACGACTTCTTCAGCAAAAACAGAGGATACAAATTCTTCAAATAAAAATACTCATAAAACTAAAGAAATCATTCATTTGAAAAAAATCAATTCAAAAACTCCAGTAACTTCTGTGAGCATTCATTGTGGTCAGGAGGAGGTGGTTCGAATTGAAAGAATGGGTTCAAAAGAAAAAGTCAGCCTTTCTCCTCATTGAACAATTAATGGCATTAGCGATTTTTGCAGTTAGTATGCTACTAATTAGTGGAGTTTATCAAGTATTATTAAAAGTGCAAAATAAATTGGAAGTCCCTAATTATATAGAGTGGCATTTAATGGTTGAGCAAATGGATACTCATTTACAAGGCTATGCTAGGCCTACGATTGTATTTGAACCCAAATTTGAAGATGGACGTCCAACAAAGGAAGGAGCTTATTTTATTAGAGCTGAGCCAGAGATGGATGATAAGAAAGCTAGACTATGGATTAGTAAGGAAAAAGATGAGAGAAAAGGCTACCATCCATTATTAATAGGATATGAAAAGATGTTTCTTCATAGTGAAAAAGATGGAGTGCGTCTGAAAGGAATCTTACGAAATAACGAAAAATTTGAAACATATTTTATTCCAGGGAATCGTGTTATTTCAGTTGAAAAAGAAATCATTCAAAAAGAGGAATCCACTTCGAGTAAAGAAGATCATAAAAAGGAGGACTCTCATGATAAAAAATCTAACAAAGCATCAAAAGATAAAAGCTAGTTTAGTAGTTCCTTTTTTAGCTTTACTATTTATTACAAGTTTAGTTACGGTTGCTTTCTATCAAATTAGAGTCGCAAATGCGAATCAGTATCGTTTACTCCGTGATACGTATCGACTGAAAATAATGTTAGAATTAACAACTCAAAATTTAGATAGTCATTTAGAAGTAAAAGATAATGAAATGATTTTTCCAACGAGAATAGACTTTTCGACTGGAAATGTAGAAATTAAATGGGATGAAAAAAGTAAAGTTTTTGAATTAAGTGCTCATTTAAAAAATGGTTCTACTCGTTCTGAAAAAGTTTATCTTGTATTTAATGAGAAGAAAGTTAACGAAAAAACACAGTGAATGAGTTTGTTTCATATGCAATCTATGGTATACTTTTCATGATAATATGAAAAGTTGGTGGTTAAATGGAACAAACAATTGGAGAAATCTTAAAACGTGCTCGTCAATTAAAAGGATATACTTTAGATGACTTGCAACAAATCACAAAAATTCAAAAAAAATATTTAATTGCGATCGAAGAAAATGATTTCGATTTAATGCCTGGAGACTTTTATACTCGTGCATTTATTAAACAAGTAGCAGAAACAGTTGGAGTAGATGGTGTTCGTTTGTTAGAAGAATTCGAATTAGAAACTCCAAAAAATCCTGGAGGAATTCCAGAGGAAGAATCTGTATTGGCAGATAAAAAATTTATCTCAAGTCGTTTATCCAATAATAGAGAGGCGCAAACTTCTGTTACAAAAGCTTGGGGACAATTTAAAAATTATTTACCTACAATTTTATTAGGAATGTTAGCTGTAGCAATCGTATTTGCGATTGCACAGTCATTACTGAATAAACGTTCAACTCCGAAGCCAGCAGCAGTTGCAACAACTGTAACAGTTCAAAATACAACAACAGCTGAAAAAGCAGAAGAAACAACTGTGGCAGAAACAACACAATCAACAACAACTACAAAAGAAACAAAAGAAACAAAAGAAACAACGATTCGTTATTCATATGCAAATGGAAATTCATTATATTACACAGCAAAATTAGCTGAATTTCCTGCAAATTTAGTAGTAACAAACCGTGCAAGAACACAATTATGGGCAAGAATTACTGCAAATCAAAAAGTAGTAGCTGATGGTGCTCCTACAACAGGACAACAATTAGTAGGATCAATTCCTGAAGGAACAAATTCAATTGTTTTAAACTTCGGTTATACACCAGTTGGTACCATTACTTTAGCAGGACAAGAAATTCAAATTCCTGATGGAGTAAGTGCTACAGCCATTTATATTACAGTGGAATAGAGGGAATAGCATGAATATTGCCAATCGATTAACTATTGCTCGAATTGTTATGATTCCTTTGTTCTTACTAATGATGTGTTTTCCAAAAGATACTTTAGGAATGGTGAATGTTTTTCATTCAAACTTAAGTGTTAGTTGGGTATTGGCAATGATTATTTTTACGATTGCTAGTATTACAGATTTTTTAGATGGATATTTAGCTAGAAAATATCACTTAATTACAAACTTTGGAAAATTTGCCGATCCTTTAGCAGATAAATTATTAGTGATGACGGCTTTTATTACATTAGTAGGAGCTAGTGTCATTCCAATGTGGATTGTAGCAGTGATTGTATGTAGAGAACTAGCTGTAACAGGACTTCGTTTATTATTAGTGAATGATGGTGAAGTACTTGCAGCAGCATGGCCTGGAAAAGTTAAAACAGCAACACAAATGTTAGCGATTATCTTTTTATTGATTGATGATTTTCCAGTAAAAGGATTGCCGTTTTCAATTGGAACGTTTTTGCTATATGTTTGTTTAGTTGCAACAGTTTATTCAGGAGTAGATTACTTTATAAAAAATAAACATGTTTTTGCAGATTCATTTTCTGTTTAATGGTGGAGGCTGGGATTTACCCAGCCTTTTGTTTTTTATAAATGAGGAGTAGAAAGTATGAAAGCAGAAATTATTACAGTCGGTACAGAATTATTAATGGGACAAGTTATTAATACAAATAGTGCAACTATTGCTAGAGAATTAGCAAAGTTGTCTATTCCAACTTATTACCAACAAACTGTTGGAGATAATCCAGAAAGAATGTTTGAAAGCATTCAACTAGCTAGTAGTCGTAGTGATTTAATTATTTTAAGTGGTGGATTGGGACCTACAACAGATGATATTACAAAACAAGTTTTAGCGAAATTTGTTCAAAGAGAATTAGTAGAAGATGAAGAAGCAATGGATAAAATTATTCGTTTCCATAAGCAATCTCATCGTCCAATGAGCCCTAATAACCGACTTCAAGCATTGGTTTTTAAAGGTGAAACAGTTTTTAAAAATCATAATGGGTTAGCGATTGGTGGAGCAGTAGAAACGGATTCAACTATTTTCATTGTTTTACCAGGCCCTCCAAGTGAATTAAAAATGATGCTTGAAAAAGAGGCGATTCCATATTTAAAAGATAAAGTTTCCAATGAAGGAACTTTTGTATCTAGATATTTACGTTTCTTTGGAATTGGAGAATCTAGATTAGTCACTGATTTAGAAAAATTAATTGAAGAACAAACGAATCCAACAATTGCTCCATACGCAGGAATGTATGAAGTTGTTCTTCGATTAACAGCAAATGGAGATACAACAGAAGAGTGTGAACAGTTATTAGATGAATTAGAAGAAAAAATAGTATCTGTGGAACGTGAATATTTTTATGGATATGGAGAATATGAAACACTATTATCCATTACAAGTGAATTATTAAAAAATAGTGGATTAAGTATCGCTTCTGCAGAAAGTTTAACAGGAGGACTCTTTGCTTCAACATTAATTTCTGTTGAAGGAAGTTCACAATATGTACTTGGTTCTTGTGTTGCTTATCAAGAATCTATCAAGAAAAATCAATTACAAGTTTCTCAAGAAATATTAGAAAAATATGGAATGGTCAGTGCTGAGTGTGCCGAAGCGATGGCAGAAAATGTGCGAACAATATTTGGGAGTGACCTTGGAATTTCTTTTACAGGAATAGCGGGCCCATCACCAATGGAAGGAAAAGAAGTAGGAACTGTATTTGTTTCATTAGCAGATGGGGTAGAAACAAAAACAATAGAATTACATTTAGCAAGAAATCGTAATGGTAACCGTGAATTTGCGGTTCAATATGGACTTAATGAGCTAAGAAAATATTTATTAAAAAAATAACAGAACAAATGTTCGTTTTTCTTGCTTTCACTATTGAGTATAGTGTATGATAAGGATGAATTAAGAGGACATGGAGGTTTAAGATGGTAGAACAAGAAAATCGTCAACGTGCATTAGATGATGCATTGAAAAAAATCGAAAAAAGTTATGGTAAAGGTGCAGTAATGAAATTAGGAGAAAAAGCTGATTCGCAAGTTCAGACTGTTTCTTCAGGTTCATTAGCATTAGATATTGCATTAGGAGCAGGTGGATACCCTAAAGGAAGAATTATTGAAATTTTCGGTCCTGAATCAAGTGGTAAAACAACAGTTGCTTTACATGCGGTAGCAGAAGTACAAAAACGTGGTGGAGTAGCAGCCTTTATCGATGCGGAACATGCTTTAGATCCAGAATACGCAAGAGCATTAGGCGTTAATATTGAAGAATTATTATTATCTCAACCAGATACTGGTGAACAAGGATTAGGAATTGCAGATGCATTAGTGGCTTCAGGTGCAGTTGATATCGTAATTGTCGACTCAGTAGCTGCATTAGTACCACGTGCAGAAATTGAAGGAGATATGGGACAATCTCATGTGGGGCTCCAAGCTCGTTTAATGTCTCAAGCGCTTCGTAAATTATCAGGAACAATTAACCGTACGAAAACAATTGCAATCTTTATTAACCAATTACGCGAAAAAGTTGGAATTATGTTCGGTAATCCAGAAACAACACCTGGTGGTCGTGCATTAAAATTCTATGCAAGTATTCGTTTAGATGTTCGTCGTAGTGATCAAATTAAAAATGGAGCAGAAATTTTAGGAAATCACACTAAAATTAAAGTAGTGAAAAATAAAGTTGCGCCACCATTTAAAACAGCTGAAGTGGATATTATGTATGGAGAAGGAATTTCTCAAATTGGAGAAATTTTAGATATGGCTTCTGATTTAGATTTAGTGAAGAAGAGCGGTGCTTGGTATGCCTATAATGATGAAAAGATTGGACAAGGCCGTGAAAATGCGAAGAAATACTTAACGGAACATCCTGAAATTGTTGATGTTTTAACACAAAAAATTCGCACTCACTATAATATTGGTGGAGAAGTCCTTTCTCAAGAAGTCGAAGATTTAGGTCAAACAAATTTATTAGATGAAGAATAGTCATAGAAGGGAGAATGAACTGGAATAGCTCATTCTCTTTTTTTAATATAATTTGCAAAATATTTATAGATTTAAAAATACTTCCACTATTTACTTCTGTAAAAAGTCAAAGAAATTCATTATGATAGTGTTTTTTTTATGGAAGGGCTATAATGAGATGAGAGAATGTGATATTATTAGTATGAATCTTAAAAAATATTAGGGTGAGGTGTATCCATGTCGATGAATCAAAGAATCTTAATTATTGAAGACGAAAAAAATTTAGCACGATTTGTAGAATTAGAATTACAACATGAAGGATATGAAACAAAAATTTGTTTTGATGGGCGTAGCGGATTGCAAGCTGCAACAGATGAAAATTGGGATGTAATTTTATTAGATTTGATGTTGCCAGAACTAAATGGATTAGAAGTTGTACGTCGTTTGCGCCAAGTTAAGAAAACTCCTATTATTATCATGACTGCTAGAGATTCTGTAATGGATCGAGTAACAGGATTAGATCAAGGGGCAGATGACTATGTTGTAAAACCGTTTGAAATCGAAGAAATATTAGCGAGAATCCGTGCATTATTTAGAAGATTAAGTATTGAGGAAGAGGCACGTGTTCAAAAACAAACGATTTTAGAATATCGTGATTTAGTCATTGAAAAAGAAAATCGTACAGTACGTCGTAATGGGGAATTAATTGATTTAACAAAGAGAGAGTATGAATTACTATTAATGTTAATGGAAAATATTAATGTTGTTCTTTCTCGAGAAGTTTTATTAAACCAAGTATGGGGATATAAGATGGAAGTTGAAACAAATGTTATTGATGTATATATTCGATATTTAAGAAATAAAATTGATATTCCAGGACGTGAAAGTTATATTCAAACAGTTCGTGGGACAGGTTATGTAATGCGTCGTTAATCAAGTCTAAATGGAGGATATCATGAAAGTAAAACATGAAGAAACTTCCGTTGGGAAAAAATGGTGGTTGATTATTTCGACCACTATTTTTTTACTATTATCATTGGTGACAGTTGGATTTTTAGGATTTGAAATTCATCACTATCAAAGCCAAGAGGTAGTTTTAACGGAAAAATATCGAGAACAATTAAGTGAAAAATTATCAGAATATGAATCACCAGTAACATCCGCTAATATTGTAGCAGTGTTGAATCAAAATAATAGTTATCAAAAAGATAAAGATGGAATTTATCAAAAGAAATTTTATACCAATGATCAACAATTTAATGTACAGGTGTATGGAACAAATCGGAAAGAAATTTTTAAAACACAATCATGGAATGATGGAGAAGCTATTGGGAATGATGTAAAAACGATAGTGAAAAAATTGAAAAATGGACAAACGATTGTTCAAACATCTACTCCAATACTTTCTAATAAATCAAGAGTATTGATTGGATATTTGTCTATTACGAATCGATTAGTTAATTTACAACAATTAAAACAGGAATTAAATCAACTAGCTCTTATTACCATTTTTGTGTCAGGTATCATTGCAGTTGTTTTAGGATATTTGTTATCGTATCAGATGACAAAACCGATTAAAAAAATTCAAGAAATCATTTCATCCATTAGTGAAGAAAATATTTCAACGAAGCGAATCAAAGTTTCAGAAAAGAACGATGAATTTGCAATTGTTTCTGAACATTTTAATGAATTATTAGATAAGATTAGTTTTTATATTGAACAGCAAAAACATTTCGTCGAAGATGTTTCTCATGAATTAAGAACACCTGTAGCGATTGTAGAAGGACATTTAAAGCTCTTAAATCGATGGGGAAAAGACGATCCAGAAGTTTTAGAAGAATCTTTACAAGCTTCACTAGTTGAGTTGCAAAGAATGAAAACATTAGTACAAGAAATGCTTGATTTATCTCGTGCACCTCAAGTGAAAGAACAATATAAAGATGCTACAACGAATGTTACTGAAGTTGCCAAGCAAGTAGTGCATAATTTCAGAGTGCTATATCCTGAATTTACATTTACATTTGATGATGATTTAAAGCGTGATTTATGGATTCCTATTTATTTAAATCATTTAGAACAAGTAGTCATTATTTTAATGGATAATGCTGTGAAATATTCTCTTGATCGAAAAGAAATTATTTTAAGTTTATCAAAAGGTGAAGAGCATGTAGAAATTGCTGTTCAAGATTTTGGAATGGGAATGACGGAGGAAGATCGTAAAAAAGTTTTCTCAAGATTTTATCGTGTAGATAAAGCACGTTCAAGAGAAAGAGGCGGTAATGGTTTAGGATTATCCATTGCTAAGGAATTGATAGAAAGTTATGATGGAGAAATTTCTGTCACAACTTTATTAAATCATGGCTCTATTTTTAAAATTACTTTACCTTTGACAAAGAAAGATAAAGGTAAAAAATAATGGAAATTGTAAAAATGGATAAAGTAGATGCGAGAAAAATTGCAAAAGAAAATTTATTGCGTTTATCTTTAGAAAAAAGAAACCCTCAAGAAGAATTGATATTAGATTATTTACGACATCTTCCTGAATGGAAAGAAGCAAAAATCATTGCATTAACGAAGGCAATGCCTATTGAGTTTTCATTGGAAAAAGTTGTAAAGTTAGCTAGAAATATGAATAAGAAAATTGTAGTTCCCGTAACTTTACCGCATCGACAAATGAAATTTGCATTTTGGGATGAAAAGACACAGTTTCAAAAAAATTTCTTTGGACTAGAAGAGCCTATTCAACCAATTTGGGTGGATGAAGAGCAAATTGATTTAGTCATTGTTCCAGGACTGGCTTATTCAAAAAAAGGAGAGCGATTAGGATTTGGTGGAGGTTATTATGATCGTTTCATAGAACAACAGAACTTTTCTACCATTAGTTTAGCTTATCAGGAACAAGTTTATGAAGAAGCTGTTTGGAATGTGGAAGTATTTGATCAAACGGTTCAAATTCTTATTACAAAAGAAGGAGTGATTCATTCAAATGAATTATTGGAAAAAAGAGAGATATAAAAGAACGATTTTACAAAATTTAACGTTTTCTAATTTATTTTTACTCATACAAATTATTATGTTTATCATAATGACATTAAAGGGTGGTTCAACGAATCCAGGAATTTTAGTTTATTATGGTGCAAGAGCTAATGCATTTATTATTTTACTTCATGAATATTGGCGTTTTATCACACCGATATTTTTACATATTGGTCTTGAGCATTTTGCGATGAATAGTTTATTTCTTTATTTCTTTGGAAATCAATTAGAAAGTATCGTTGGTCATGGAAGATTTTTAGTCATTTACTTATTAAGTGGTATTATGGGAAATCTTGCCAGTTTTGCTTTTAATGCTCAGCATATATCAGCGGGGGCAAGTACTTCATTGTTTGGTTTATTTGGATTGATGCTCTATTTATCAACAAGACATCGTTACATTTATGCCTTTAGAGAATTAGGAATGCAATATATGGCATTATTAGTGATGAATTTAATAACAAGCTTATTTTCAAGTACTATAGATCTTTGGGGTCATATTGGTGGATTAGTAGGAGGTTATGTCATATCTTCAGTTATTTCATTTAGAGGAGACCGAGTGACTAAAATGTATGAAAGACTACTATTTGCGATTATTTACATTTTGATTGCTATTGTATTGTTTAAAATCGGAATTGAAATAGGAAAAGAAATGCTATGAAAACTGTATACTAACTGATATACTATAAATAAAATGAATACGTTTTATGAGGTGAAGAATATGAATAAAAAAATTATCGGGATTGATTTAGGAGGAACCTCAATTAAATTTGCTATTTTAACACAAAATGGTGAAATTCAAGAAAAATGGTCTATTCCAACAAATATTTTAGATGAAGGAAGCCATATTGTTCCAGATATTATTCAATCAATTAAACATAAACTAACGCTGTTAGGCTTAACAAAAGATGACTTTTTAGGAATTGGGATGGGATCTCCTGGTGTTGTGAATCGCCAAGAAGGAACTGTTATTGGTGCGTATAATTTAAACTGGAAAACATTACAACCAATTAAACAACAAATTGAATCAGAATTAGGTTTATCATTTTATATTGATAATGATGCGAATGTGGCTGCCCTAGGTGAAAAATGGGTTGGCGCAGGAAATAATGAACCAGATGTTGTTTTTGTAACACTAGGAACTGGTGTTGGTGGTGGAGTAATTGCCGGTAACCAATTAATTCATGGGTTTAGTGGTGCTGGTGGTGAGCTTGGTCATATTGCAGTTGATTTTGAAGATCCAATCTCTTGTACATGCGGCAAGAAAGGTTGTTTAGAAACTGTAGCAAGTGCAACAGGTATTGTTAACTTAACTCGTCGTTATGCAGAACAATATGCTGGAGATTCTGAATTGAAAGCAAGAATTGATGACGGGCAACAAGTCACTGCTAAAGATGTTTTTGATTTGGCAAAAGAAGAGGATAAATTAGCGTTAATCGTGATTCGTCATTTCTCAGAATATTTAGGTGTAGCATGTTCTCATATTGCGAATATTTTAAATCCTTCAAGAATTGTCATTGGTGGTGGCGTGAGTGCTGCTGGTGAATTTTTATTAAAAGGTGTTCGTGAAGAATTTGAGAAAAATGTTTTCCCACCAATTAAAGAATCAACTGTTTTAGCTTTAGCTGAATTAGGTAATGATGCTGGGGTTATTGGAGCCGCTTCATTAGTATTAATTGGAAAATCTTAATCAGAGAGGTAGTATTGTATGTTATTTTGGATTGTTTGGAGTATTTTAGCAGTATATGTTGCGTATATTGCAGTATTATTTTGGATGCGTCGTAGTGCAGCTGAAACTTTAGATGTAACGGAATTTAGTAAAGACTTACGTCATGGTCAATTAATTGATTTGCGAGAAAAGGATGAGTTTAGAGCTGGTCATATTTTAGGTGCTAGAAATATTCCTTATTCTCAATTTAAAGATCGTATGTTTGAATTAAGAAAGGATCAACCGATTTATTTATATGAGCAAGGGATGACAATTTCTGGAAGAGCAGCGTATCGTTTGAAACGTAAAGGTTATTCTAATATTTTCATTTTGAAAAATGGATATGACGCTTGGAATGGGAAGGTCAAAAAAGGATACTAGTATTAAATTAAGACTTTGTCTGTTGTAGCATAGGACGCCAGTAGCCAGCGAAGCTGTCTCTTGGCTAAAATTTGAGCCTAAGGTCTCAAATTTTCCTTGTACTAGAAGCTAGAGTAGCTTCTAGTACTCGTGCTACCACGAAAAGTCTTTTTAATTTGACGTGATTTAACGAGAGTTCGTTAGCAAGGAGACTTTGTCTGTTGTAGCAAGGGACGGCAGCAGCTTCGCGAAGCGAATCTCATGCCTAAAAATCGAGCCTAAGGTCTCGATTTTCCCCGAGTAAGAGTAGCCAACGTGGCTACTCTTACCCTTGCTACGACGAAAAGTCTTTTTAATTTGACGTGATTTAACGAGAGTCCGTTAGTAATGAGACTTTGTCTGATGTAGCAAGGGACGGCAGCAGCTTCGCGAAGCGAATCTCATACCTAAAAATCGAGCCTAAGGTCTCGATTTTTATTTGAAACCAAGTACGTAAAAAAGACAAAAAGATACTACCTATGCTATAATGTAAGTGGAAAATTTTTTAAA
>NZ_CAURVN010000002.1:0-129681 GCF_963528195.1 uncultured Granulicatella sp. | reverse complement strand
AAGAGACGACTTAAGTCGTCTCAAAAAAAGTCTAACTTTTTGGGGTCACTTCAAATGCCAGTCTTTTTTTGTTTAGCTATTTCAACATAATTCTACAAGCTTTTTTGAAACTTTGTAGTATGGTATAATCATCGTATGTTTAAAGAGGAGTTGTAGAAATTTATGAAAAAAACTTATTTTATTATTGGAGATGTTCATGGAGAAGATAAAATGCTCGATGAAATGTTGAAAAATTGGGATGAAAGTACTCAACAATTAGTTTTCCTTGGAGACTTAATTGATAGAGGACCAAATAATAAAAAAAGTGTTTTAACTGCAATGGAGTATGTAAAAGAAAAAAATGCTTGGTATGTGATGGGAAATCATGAAGTGATGTTTTTAGCGTGGATTGATAATCCAGAAGAGCGCTTTGATCATTATATGAGAAATAATGGGAATACAACCATTAACCATCTATTAAATCGTCCTGTAGATACAGAAATTGATTCTTTAAAAGATTGCGAATTAGTAAAAGGACAATATCCTGAGTTAATTTCTTTTTTACGAGAACGTCCTTTATATATTGACGAAGGAGATGTTTTATTTGTTCATGCTGGAGTTGATTTAAGATTAGATCATTGGTTAGATACTGTTCCAAAAGATTTTTATTGGATTCGTGAACCTTTCCATACTGGAAAAAATACAACAGGAAAAACGATTATTTTTGGTCATACTCCATTAAAAGGATTAAATGAAGATGGAGATTATATGAAATTATGGCAACATGATGGAAAAATCGGAATGGACGGTGGCGCTGTTTTTGGTGGGGCTTTACATGGTGTTGTATGGCATGATGGTAAAATTCAAAAAATTTATAGTTTAGAACATAAAGATTTCCATTAATGGAGGTAAAGAATGAAGAAAAAGGCAGTATTATTATGGTTTGTTTATTTTTCTAATTTAATAATTGTTCCTCGATTTTTTCTAACACAGGCTGAAGATGGTACATTACATGTGGATAGAAAAGTTTATATTTTAGTTCAATTAATGACAGCTATGTATGCAGTCTGGTCTTATCGTGAAGTGATTCAAAGAGGATTTGAAAGATTAGTGAAAAGAAGATTTGTTCGAGATATTGCGATTGGTTATGTAGTTCGAGTAGTCCTTACTATGCTTTTAGCTCTTGTTGTTCCATTACAGCAGACAGATAATCAAGCCAATATTGAATCGTTATTAAATTCTACATCTATTGTATTAATGCTAATCTTAACTTGTGTAGTTGCACCGATTGTGGAAGAATTAGTATTTAGGGAAGCGATTATTGGAGCTTTTAAAGATAAAATGAATCCTTGGATTTTAACAGCAATTTCAATTTTCTTCTTTGTTTTACTGCATTCAATTTCCAATAGTGGTGGAATTGACTGGGGTGCGGCGTTGATGTATATACCTTTGACAATTCCTTTAGTCGGAATGTATCGTTATTATGAGGATAATGTTGCTGCATCTATGTTAATGCATTTTGTAAGTAATAGTGTTGCGATGATTTTTTTAGTCGCTAGAGGGTTCCTATCATGAAAATGATTCAAGAAAATCAACTAAAATTTTTAATTCGCTATGGCTTGTTAATAACAGCTCTCGTAGAGTGGGCATTATATCATCCGGTGAATGCTTATCACTTGCTACTATTTCTTGTTATTCTTGTTGTTGCTCAATTAGATTACTATTCGATTCAATATCCTTGGGCGATTTTAGCTCAAGGTATGGCAATTTTAACATTTTGTTATTTTACAGGAAATATTTTTATTAGCTTAATGCTTTTATTATGTTTCGAGATTAGCTTTCGATTTTCATCTTTACATGCCATTATACTTCAAGGGATGATTACTATAGTAGTTATTATATTAGGAATAAAGCAACAACAATGGTGGTCAATTCCAGTAATGATTTTTGGAAATGTATTATTTTATTATGGTGCACATCTTGTTTTAAAATTAAATGAACAAGAAAATTTATTAAAAGAGCAAGAAAATCAATTATTTGAACAGAAAAAGGAATTGCAACAAGCGCAATATACAATGGGAACGATGAAGGAATTATATACTTTACAGGAGAGAAATCGTATATCAAGAGAAATTCATGATTCAGTTGGACATAGTCTTTCAACGATTATTATTCAACTAGGAGCGATTAGTAAATTAAGTGAAGAAAATAATCCTCAAGTTTCTCAAATGAGCGTACAATTAAGAGAATTTGCAGTTAAAGGGTTGCAAGAAGTACGTACTGTAGTTCATGATTTAAAACCAGAACAACTAACGAAACAACAACTAAATGTAGCTTTAGAAGAATTTATTTATGAAACAAAACAACATAGTGGAGTGGAATTTGTATTTCGACAAAATAAACCAACGATTCAACTTTCTAAAGAGCAAGAATTAACCATTTTTAGAGGAGTGCAGGAAGCAACGACAAATGCGATTCGTCATGGAAAAGCAACTAAAATCACGCTATTAATGATGTATTCTGCAAATGAACTCATTGTAACAATTATGGATAACGGAGCGGGATCTTCAGCTATTTCATTAGAAGGTGGATTAAAAGCGTTAGAAGAGCGACTGCATGAATTACAGGGGCAATTAGAAATCAAAAATACTGAACAAGGGTTTACAGTACAAATGAAATTGAAAGGAGAATCTAATGTCTGAAAAAATTAAAGTGATGTTAGTAGATGATGAACAATTAATTCGTTCAGGTTTAAAAATTATGCTAGAAACTTATCCAGATATTGAAGTAATTCATCAAGCTGGAAATGGACGAGAAGCGTTTGAATGTTGCAAAATCGAAGTGCCAGATGTTGTATTAATGGATATTCGTATGCCAGTAAGTACGGGAATTGAAGGAACTAAACTTATCAAAGAAGCTTATCCAGAAGTGAAAATTGTAATGGTGACAACCTTTCAAGATACAGAATATATTGTAGAAGCGATGCAATATGGGGCTTCAGGTTATTTATTAAAAGATAGTAGTTATGAAGCTATTTATGATGGGATTAAAGTTGCTTTGTCTGGAAAAGTAGTGATGGATGCGACAGTTTCTGAAAAATTAGTGATGCAACCAAAAGTACCAACTACGATAGGAAAAACGGATATTTCGTCATTCGGTTTAACAGAAAGAGAGATTGAATTGATTCGACTTGTATCTCAAGGGTTAAATAATAAAGAAATTTCAGAAGCATTATTTTTATCTGAAGGAACCGTTAAAAATAATATTAGTACAATTTTATCAAAATTAGCTTTGAGAGATCGTACGCAATTAGTAATTTTCGCTTATGACCATCATATTCGATGATAAAAAGAGACTAGATAACTTTTTTTCTTTGAGGAAACATGTTATACTGAACTCAATTCAATAGAGAAGCATTTGGGGTGCCGAAAGGCTGAGATCATACCCATTGAACCTGTTCTGGATAATGCCAGCGAAGGAAAATGACGATCAAGTATAGAAGAAGGGTAACTTACAGTTTTTAAACTAGTATTTTATTCTAATCTATGATGATACAATGATTCCCCTTTTGTTTTTAATAACGAGAGGGGCTTTTTATATAGTTTTAACGGATTGTTTCTGTTAACAGGAAACATGTGCTTTCGAATTGAAGTAAAACACCCATTTGTTGCCATCATTTTGGTGTGTTTTCCCTTTTCTCCACTATCAGAGTTGTGCCTGATAGTGGAGTTTCTCTTTATAGGCTATTAGTTTCTCTTTATAGGCTATTAGTTGCTTTTTATAGAAGATTCGGTACAATAACAGTAAGGAATAAAGGAGGCACTGTATGAATAAAAAAATTATTTCATTACTAGCAACGGTTACTTTAACAAGTCTTGCTGCAGTTCAAGCAGAAGAAACTTCAAAACAAGGTTGGATTAAAGAAAATGGTTCATGGTATTTTTATCAAAATCAAAAGCCAGTGACTAAACAATGGCAAGGGGACTATTATTTAAAATCTGATGGAAAAATGGCTGAAAAAGAATGGATTTACGATCCTGAATATCAAGGTTGGTATTATTTACAAAGTGATGGATCTTATGCTTATTCTACATGGCAAGGGGATTATTATATAAATTCCAATGGGAAAATGGCTATGGCAGAATGGATCTATGATAAAAATTATAAAGCTTGGTACTATTTAAAAGGGAATGGTGCTTATGCTCGTTCTGAATGGCAAAAAGAGTATTATTTAAAAGCTGATGGAAAAATGGCTGTTTCAGAATGGGTACAAAATGCTCTTGAAAATGCATGGTATTATTTAAAAGGTGATGGATCTTATGCTCATGATGAGTGGGTAGGTTCTTACTATTTAAAATCCAATGGGAAAATGGCTGCATTAGAATGGATCTATGATAAAAATTATGTAGCTTGGTATTATCTAAAATCAGATGGAACGTATGCTTATGATCAAGAAGTCGATGGATACTATTTAGAATCAGATGGTAAAATGCGTGAATCAGAAGAGGATCGTTTAAGAAGAAAATTAGATGGTGCTGTTCAATCTCAACATCAACAAGAAGAAAAGAAAGCATTAGAAAAAGCGATTCAATGGTTAGAATCAGAGGATTCAATTTCAATTAATGAAGAATATGCGAAACGTTTAAATCAATATGGTTCAACTGATCAAGGAAAAAACCAAGAAAATATATCAGCTTTAAACACGATTACTAAATCACTATTAAAACAAAATCAAAAAGAAATAGGAGCTATTTCTAATACATTATTGGCAAAATATAATCTTCGTTCGATGCCAGAAGATATGAAGCAATCCCTAAATCTGTATGCTGCTTCGTTAATTAATTCAGTCAGAAAACAAATGAATTATTCGCCAGTAAAAGTAACAGAAACAATGGTTACTATTGCAGAGCAAATTGCTAAAGAGTACATTAATGATGGAAGATTTATTGCAGATGGAAAAGGTCATGATGCGCATGCCATTAATAAAGTAGTAGAACAATATGGAATACTCACTTCTACAGATAATTCGAAATCAAATGGTAGCCAATATTATGAAAATGCAACTAGTACAGATTTCCAAAATCAAGATTACTTTACTATTCGTGCTGAATTAAGAGAAGCCATCTTATTATTCTTATTCAATGGAATTGAATATGACCATGCGCAAAGTATCGCAGGTGTTAATTTTGGAAAAGAATATAAAGATGCATACTTTGGAGTAGGATTAGGAGCTTCAGGGCACTTTATTCAAATAGAAGATTCTTATTTAGAAAAAGAAGGTACTTTACCATTTTCAAAAACAGAAATTTCTCAAAAAGTTCGTACAGATTATGAACAAAAAGTGATTCAACGTTTAAAAGAACATTTAGCAACTTTAAAATAATCGATTAAAAGTGGGCAATCGTCATTGCCTGCTTTTTTTGTCTACAAATTTCGTGAACATTATCGTAAATTCTTGATTATTCGTACTAAAATATGCTATCCTAACAAACGTACATAAAAAAGAATTACTACGATTTAGAAAAGGAAGGAGTTAGTATGAGTTACGTTTCAGTTGAGAATTTATCATTTTCGTATGATAATAAGCCCGTTTTAGAAAACATTAGTTTCACTGTTGAATCGGGAGAGTTTGTCATATTAACAGGTGAAAATGGTGCAGCAAAATCCACTTTATTAAAAAATATTTTAGGATTATTAACTCCAAAGCACGGAAAAGCAACAATCGCAACCGTTAATACACAGGGAGAAACATTATCCATTGGATATGCCCCACAACAAATTTCTTCTTTTAATGTGGGATTTCCTTCAACCGTTTATGAATTAGTTGCTTCAGGTCGTTACCAACAAGGTCGTTGGTTCCAACGATTAGATAAAGAAGACCATGAACATATTGAAAGAGCCTTAAAATCTGTTGGAATGTGGGATGAACGCCATAAACGTATTGGCGAGTTGTCGGGTGGTCAAAAACAAAGAATCTGTTTAGCGCGTATTTTTGCAACAGATCCGGACTTATTTGTTTTAGATGAACCAACAGCAGGAATGGATAAAACAAGTAGAGAGCGTTTCTATCATCTTTTACATCACAGTTGTGCACATCATGGAAAAGCGATTTTAATGGTGACGCATGAGGAAGAAGATTTGGAACATTATGTGGATAAACATATTCATTTGATGAGAAAGGAGGATTCTCCATGGAGATGTTTTTCTATGGTTTCATGCAAAGAGCATTCATCACAGGATTAGCAATGGCGATGATTACGCCGATTTTGGGATTGTTTTTAATTTTAAGAAGGCAGTCATTATTGGCAGATACCTTATCTCATGTTTCCTTAGTGGGTGTTTCTCTAGGCTTATTATTAGGCTATAATCCTACCTTTATGACATTAGTAGTGGTAGTTTTAGCGGCTATTGTGTTAGAAGTAATTGGGAAATATTTTAAAGGTTATTCAGAAGTGACCGTTGCGATATTAATGTCTGGTGGGATGGCGATTGCCTTAATTTTAATGAATTTCCAAAAAGGTCGTTCAACGATTAGTGTGGATCAATTTTTATTTGGTTCCATTGTGACGATTACACAACAACAAATGTGGTTGATGATTGTTTTAGCGGTTATTGTAGTCGTGTTATATTTGATTTTTAGACGACCATTATATGTTTTATCATTTGATGAAGATACTGCTTATACGGCAGGATTACCTGTTCGTTTGATGACACAAGTTTTCACGATTATTACGGGTGTAGTCATTTCAGTGATGATGCCAATTGCTGGAGCTTTATTAGTTTCAGCGGTAATTGTGTTACCAGCCTCTATCGCGATTCGTTTGACAAGAAGTTTTACAGGCGTTATTGTGTCGGGTATTTTAATTAGTATTTTTGGTATTTTTACTGGTTTAAGTATGTCTTATGAATTTGATACACCACCAGGTGCTACCATTACTTGTGTATTCTTAATGATTTTAGTCATTAGTTTATTTGGAACAATGATTAAAAATCAATTCAAGAAATAAAGTTGAAGTCTCGGAAAGTTTGTCTAGCAGATTTTTCGAGATTTTTTATATTTTATGGAATGTTGACAGCTAGAGGAAAAGCAGAGTATAGTGACTGTACTAAGAAATTGGAGGATAAAAATGTTAGGTGAAATCTTTTCAAGTATGGCAACGATAGTCATCATGATTAGTTTAGGATATGTATTACAAATAAAGGGATGGTTTGATAAAAATTTTTCAACAAGTATTGCTTCTCTTATTATTAAAATTGCTTTACCAGCTTCGATTATGATTTCTGTTTTAAGATTTATTTCAAGGGAAAAAATGATTGAATTTGTTGGTAGTTTAGGAATTCCACTGTTGAGTGTTATTGTTGGATATTTTGTTGCTTGGATCATTGTTCAAGTATTTCGTATTCCAAATAATCGTAAGGCGACGGTGATAAATACGATTGTCAATGCGAATACGATTTTTATGGGACTACCGTTGAATTTATCTTTATTTGGTGAAGAGGCTATGCCTTATTTTTTAGTATATTATGTAGTGAATACTTTATCGACGTTTACAGTGGGAACGTATTTATTTGCTTATTATAATCAGCAACATGTTGGAAAAGGAATTCAATGGAGTCGTATTTTCTCACCACCTTTAATCGCTTTTTTAGGTAGTATGATTTGGGTATGGTTTGGATGGACGCTTCCTGAATTTTTGAATGATTCTTTGATTTATATTGGTAGTTTGGTAACTCCATTATCGTTAATGTATATTGGAATTCATTTAGCACAAGTGGGGCTTCGTTCGTTGACGTTAGATCGAGATATGAGTTTAGCGATTTTGGGGCGTTTTGTATTGTTTCCGGCAATTCTTTTAACTGTCCAAGTGGGAATGATGCAGTTGTTTTCGATTGAATTACCAATGAAATTACAAGAAACGTTCTTTCTTCAATCAACGATTCCGACATTGGTCATTATGCCATTATTAGCAACGGAGGAAAATGCTGATATTGATTTTGCGACATCAGCTGTTACGATTACAACTTTATTCTATATCGTGATTTTACCCGTATGGATGATGCTATTTTCGATTGCATTCCAGTCGTAAAATTAACGTAATAACGTATGCAAAAATAACAGAAAAACTTCCTTGAATAGCGAGGTCGCCAGCAGCCTCGCAATGCGAGTCTCATGGCTAAAATTCGAGCCTCGGTCTCGAATTTTACCTTGTAAAATAAGCCACTTCCGTGGCTCATTTTACTGTTGCTATTCAAAGGGAGTTTTTTTTATTTTTGCTAGATAAAATTGTTTCTTTAAATTTTGTGAAGTAATAATATTAAAACTAGTTCAAGCTACTAATGAAAATGAAGAAACAATGGAAGAAGTAGTAACTCGTAATGAATGGCAAAAAATACTGTTATTGATGGATATCAATTGAATGAGAACGGTGAATGGGTTTAATCCATTTATCTACGTAAAGAAAAAATAACAGAAAAAACTTTTCTTAATACCAAAAGTACATGAGACAGCATTTGCTGGCTGCTGGCGAGCTTGCTATTCAAGGAAAGTTTTTTTCTGTTATTTTGTGTTAATGGTTAATTATTCACTAATGTGTTTCTTCTAAAAATGTATGTGTATCGAAGAAGTTACCTAATTCTGCTTTGATATGGTGGTTTTCGGTGTTGATTTCTGTAATACGAATAATAGAAGAATAATCTTGTAATTGGTGTCCAGAGATTCCTGATTCACAGAAAACGACTGCACCCACTGCATGAGAATCGAATTCTTTGATAAGACTTCGCATCCCATTAATGGTACCACCGGCTTTTAGAAAGTCATCGACAATTAGTACATTTGATCCACTTGGGAGAGTACGCTTAGATAATTCCATTTTTTCAACACGAGAAGAAGAACCAGATACGTAATTAATACTTACAGTGGCTCCTTCTGTAATTTTCGAATCACGACGAACGATAACAAATGGAACATTTAAATAATTGGCAACTGTTTGAGCAATCGGTACTCCCTTAGTTGCTACAGTCATAATGACATCGACTTTTTGGTCTTCGTAGGCAGAAGCAATCATTTTTCCTAAGTGATGAAGAACGTCCGGTTTTCCTAGTAAATCAGATAAGTAAATATATCCACCAGGAAGTAGACGAGTTGAATCATTCATCTGGTCACAAATTTTTTGTGCTGCTTCTAATGCTTGTTCTTTTTTAATTTTTGGAGTGAAAATCACGCCTCCTGCAGCTCCAGGAAGTGTATTAACAACACCAATTCCTTGAATTTCAAAGGTGCGTTTAATAATGGCAATATCTTCACTGATGGAAGACTTTGCAGATTGGTATAAATCTGTAAAAGTTGTTAATGAAATCAATGTATGAGGATTATCGAGTAATCGTTGTGTCATATCGATTAAACGTTCGCTTCTCTTTAATTTCATCGGTTAGCCTCCTTTAATTTGAATCAAAGCTTATAAGACAGCTCTGGCTGAAGAATGCTCCAGTAAAACTATTATACAGAAATTTACGAAAATTACAACAAAAAACAAGGCGAACATTCGTTAAAAATTGATTTTTCTTTCAAAATTTATTGTTAATAATCGTGTTTTGTGAAGAGTTTCTTGATGTTACAGAGTAAATAAAACCCAAAGGAGTGAAAAATCTCCTTTGGGTTTTCGTTTTATTGTTCTTCTTTGAATTAGTTCTCCATATTTAATACATGAGTTTCTACAGCTACTGCAACTCCATCTTCATCATTTGTTGTTGTAATGAAGTTTGCAAGTTTTTTAATTTCGTCAATCGCATTTCCCATTGCAACTCCCATTCCTGCATACTCAATCATATCTCTATCGTTTTCTTGGTCTCCGATACACATGACTTCACTAGCATCTAATCCTAATAACTCTGCTAGTTTAGCGACTGCATGTCCTTTACTTGCTTGTGGGTGTAGGACTTCTAAGTAAACAGGCATACTACGAACGATATTATGATTTTCTTTAAATGACTCACTTAAATTTGGAATAAGATTTTCTAAAATTTCTGGTTCATCTACAAACATCATTTTTGAAAAAGTAGCATTTGGATCAAATTGATCCAGTGGTTGTTGTACAATTGGCATACCAACAAGGTCACGTTCCATATAAGAGTATTTTCCAATATCTGGAGTTGTTACATAAATATTTTTTTCATCGATTACGTGATAGTGAACGCCGTATTGTTGATGGTAATCATCCATTTGTTTAAAATCATCCATTGTCATTCCAAAGCGTACTAAACTTTCTCCTGTTCCTGTTTTTTGAACGAGTGAACCATTATAAGTAACGACAAAATCACGATCATTAATTAAGTTTAATTCTTTTAAATATCCTTGAACTCCTGGAAGTGGACGTCCTGTACAAAGAACAACATAGACACCTTGTTCTTTTGCTTTTGTTAATGCAGCATGAACACGAGGAGTAATTTCGTGTTTTGAGTTAATCAGAGTTCCATCGATATCAATGGCAATTAATTTAATCATAGTTAGTCTCCTTTATTTTGTATCGTTATTATTATAGCATATTTCATAACTGAATGAAAAAGCACAAAAGACTTTTCTTCGTAGCTGAATTCTATGGTGAGTTCGCTAGTTTAGAAAAGTCTTTGTATGATTATTTCATTTGATTTGAGTAGACATCAAGTTTTGAAGCTAGTTCTTGGAATTCTTGATAATCTTCGCTAAATAATTCTGCTGTTCCTTCTGCAAACATTTCTCTAGGGAAGTATAAGCGTTCATCTCCACGCACTCTTCCTGAAATGGCAGATACAATCGAGCTGACAAGAGATAATTCGACCATATTTCCATTTCGTTCTACGAGTTCAATTTGTGTTCGTGGTTTTACAGAATCTGGACGATAGAAATCATAAGGTAAATCATAACTATTATTAATCGCAGTATAATACTCGGTATTATAACCAACATTTTGTACAAGTTCTTTCATCCGTTCAATCGTTGCCCCGTCATTAACATGATTAAATGGCACGGATTTAAACGGTCTACGATTAATAAAACGATCAGCTAAATCACTTAAAATAGCATCATCTTCAATTTGCCAATGAGCAAAATAAGTGTTTAATACACTGTCATCTAGACGAAGGTAATCTTCTAATGTCCAATTTTTTTCAAAAAATGGTTTTAAGAAAGAGGCTGTATATTTTAATGGATGAGTCGTTGAATGATAACATTCAGTAGCACGTTTTAATAAGTGATTTAACACCACTTCCATACCTCTTGAGACTGGATGGAAATAAACTTGCATATACATTTGATAACGGCTAACGACATAATCTTCTACGGCATGCATTCCTGAGAAGTTAAAGGCAATCCCACCTTTATAAGGACGAATCACACGTAAAATACGAGTTAAATCAAAGGTTCCATAGTTTACTCCTGTGAAATAAGCATCTCGTAGTAAATAATCCATTCTGTCAGCATCAATTTGGCTAGAAATTAATTGAACGACTTGTGGATTTGGATGTTTCTTTTGAATGACACTGGCTACTTCTTCAGGGAAAGTAGGAGAGACTGTTTTTAAAATTTTGTTTACTTCTGTGTCTGGTGACAAAATAATATCAATCGTAATTTGTTCATGATTTGTATCGAAAATTTTCTCAAAAGCATGAGAATAAGGGCCATGTCCGATATCGTGTAAAAGAGCGGCACATAGGACAACAAGGCGGTTAGAGTCATCCCATAATCCATCTTCTGGGGTTGTAGAAGGGTAGTTACGAACAAATTTGTCGCAAATTCTTCTAGCAATTTCATAGACGCCTAATGAATGAGAAAAGCGGGAATGTTCAGCAGTATGGAAGGTGAACATAGAAGCGCCTGTTTGTTTAATTCGACGTAATCGTTGCATTTCTCGGCTATTAATTAAGTCTAAAATCACACGGTGTTGAATGTGAATGTAATCATGAACAGGGTCACGTAATACTTTTTCACGGGATAGTTCTTCAATATACATCAATCTTTTCCTCCTTATATTGTCTGGATTCACCGTTAAACTTTTCGAAGGTTTAAACGATCCATGGCTTTTTGGTAACTTGCTTCAGTTGCAAAATTAATTTCTGACTCTAATAGTTCACATTGCCCATCTAATAGAGCTGTTAAAATGCGTTCTTTAACTTCTTGAACCGTTAGAGTTAAGTCT
Organism: uncultured Granulicatella sp.; assembly: GCF_963528195.1. GTDB lineage: Bacteria > Bacillota > Bacilli > Lactobacillales > Aerococcaceae > Granulicatella. The sequence goes on along the minus strand of NZ_CAURVN010000002.1, from coordinate 117,532 downwards.
AATAATTGCGATACATTTGCCATACTATTTGCATTGATAGTTGGATAATGCCAACGAGTTTCTTCTCCCTTAATACTTTCTTCATAAAAATCATGGATTAAGTTTCCACGTTCTTCTTGATTTCCATTAATGCTAAGATAAATAGAGACACAAATGGAATTTTTGAAACGTCTTTGCGCAATTCCAGCGAATTTCTTCCCTTGGATACTTAAATCATAGTCTCCTGGGCAATAGGAATCACTCACTTCAAAGGCTTGGATTTCTTTTTCTCCAATGGCTTCTGGAAAGGCACGTGTGATGAGTTCTTGCATCCATTCATAGACTTGAGTAATCGTTGCATTTTGTCTAGAAAATAATAAACTAATATTTAAAACGCCTGAGTTGCTAACAACGGCTAGGCCTCCAGCATGACGAACAACTGGTGTGTAATTTCGTTGTTTTAATAAAGCAACTCCCTCTTCTAAATAGGGTGTTTTAGTATCTGTCATTCCTAAAATCACTGTATCTTCCATTTCCCAAAAATGTAGAAAAGTTTCCGATGGAAATTGCACGAGATGATGTAAAATGGATTCATCCACTGCAAATGGAACAAAATAATCTTGCATTTGTTCTGATGAAGAGACAATCGTTTCTAGTAATTGTACTTTTTGATTTGTAATAGGTGTTTGTATCATAAAAAATCCTTTCCAATAAATTAGGAATACACTTACATTATAGCAAAAAAACGTGTATTCAGGCATAAAGAAGCGATTTTTTTGCCAAATTATTAAAGAATTTTCAAGATTTTAAAGAAATGGTGGAGTTTTTGTTGTAGATTGAGTAGGATAAAGTTGAAAATAATACGAAAAGAGGGATTTTTATGAAAATTTTAGTCGTAGATGACGATCGCGAGATTGTTGAATTATTATCCATTTATTTAAGAAATGAAAAATTTGAAATTGTAAAAGCATATGATGGAAAACAAGCATTAGAAAAAATTCAAGCTTATCCAGATATTGATATGGTGATTTTAGATATTATGATGCCACGGTTGGATGGGATTTCTGTTGTACATGAAATTCGTAAAACGAATGATGCTTTACCAATTTTATTACTTAGTGCCAAATCAACAGATATTGATAAAATTCAAGGATTAACAAATGGGGCAGATGATTATGTAACGAAACCTTTTAACCCATTAGAAGTCATTGCACGTGTAAAATCATTATTACGTAGAACTTCAGCTTTAACAAAAGAAAGTGAAAGTGCTGAAGAAATTACGATTGGTCCATTATTAATTAAGAAAGGCTCTCATCAAGTAACAACATTAGATGGCTTAGAAATTCAATTAACCGTGTTAGAGTTTGGGATTCTATTCCTACTAGCAAGTCACCCTAATAAAGTATTTAGTGCAGATGAAATTTTTGAAACGGTATGGCAACAAGAAAGTATTGTCTCTACTAAAACTGTAATGGTTCACGTCAGTCATTTACGTGACAAGATTGCTGAAGCAACAGGTGGAGATAAGGTTATTGAAACCGTATGGGGAGTTGGCTATAAAATTGAAAGTAAATAGCAAATTTTTTCAAAAAAGGGCAAATAGAGAGGAAAAGCCTGCAGCCCTTTTAAAATTAACAGCCCGGGAAATTAGTGAATTATTTTTAGAAGGCGTGATTACACTCTGTATCGTCTTTGTCTTATATTTAGGAGCTTTAGTATTGTTGAATCAATTTCTAGATGCACCTGGATACTTTGTAGACGGCAGTCGTTCGATTCGTCAAGCTTGGAATGTTGAACCAAGTGAAATTCAATTATATAAAAATATTTTCTCCATTAGTTCGATTATTTTTGCGATTGGATTTACTTATTGGCGTTTAATTCGCCGTTATCATCAAATGCAATTGTCTCATGTTTTAGAGGAATTACATTTAATTGCTCAAGGGGATTATGATCGAAGAATTCCTTTCCAATTAGCAGGAGATATGGGAAAAGTCGTGACGAGTATTAACCGTTTAGTGGATTCAACTGTAAGTGCCATGGAAGATGAACGGATGATTGAAAAATCAAAAGATGAATTGATTACAAATGTTTCTCATGATATTCGTACACCTTTAACGTCTATTATTGGATATTTAGGATTAGTCATTAATGGAAAGCCTAAAACACCCGAAGAAACAAAGCGTTATGCAGAAATTGCGTACCATAAAGCGCAACAAATGAAGGCATTAGTAGATGATTTATTCGAATATACAACGACAAGTCCAAATGGAGCACCGTTGCGATTGAATGATATTCCAGTAGCGAATTTCTTAGAACAAGTAGCAGCCGATTTTGAATTAGAAGCACAAAAACGTCAAATGACAATTGAAGTGATTCCACCAAAAAGAAAAATGGTGCTAGAAATGGATGCCGAAAAGATGGTACGAGCGATTCATAATTTACTGTCGAATGCGATTAAATATGGTCGTGAAAATACGAAAATTACGATAGAAGTGTTGGAACAAAAAGACATTGTAACCATTGCTGTTCGTAATATTGGAGAACCTATCTCAAAAGAAGTGTTGGAGCATTTATTTAGTCGTTTTTATCGTGCAGAAGGCTCTCGTTCGAAAGAAACAGGTGGAACAGGCTTAGGTTTAGCCATTGCGGATAATATTGTTCGAAGTCATGGTGGGAGAATGTTAGCCGAATCTGTTGGAGAAGTCATTAGCTTTTATATTTGCTTGCCGAATGATGCGGATATTTAGAGAGAAATGAAGTACAACAAAAAGACATAACTATCTAGTATACTTAAGTCAACGAAATCAAAGTATAGAAATGATAGTTATGTCTAAAAACTAAACAAAATAATACTACAAAAATTTATCATAATAATGATACAACATTAAAAATTTAGATTTATAATTTTATCGGTTTTATTGGCTAAATTCATATCATGAGTAACAATAATGATAGTTTTTCCATATTTATCGCGTAAATTTTTAATTAAGCTAAATACTTTTTCAGACATTATGGGATCAAGAGAACCTGTAGGTTCATCAGCTAATATCAAGTTTCCTGGTTTTAAAATACACCTAGCAATAGCCACTCTTTGTTGTTCTCCCCCAGACAATGTATTTACAATTTTAGTTTTTAAATCAAATATATCCAACTCATTTAGAACATTATCTATTAGATGGATTTTTTCTTTTTTTGAGATATCTAAAAATTCCATAGCAATTAGTAAATTATCAACAACTTTTATATCATTGATTAGAGCAAACGATTGAAATAAATAATTAATACTGTCTCTTCTCAATTTCATTGCTAAGGAACTGTTGATAGATGGTAATTTTTTTCCATTTATTTTAATTTCACCACTATCAACTTTTTCGAGCATTCCAATCATGTTTAATATTGTACTCTTTCCAGAGCCAGACTTACCTATGATAGATACAATAGATTTTTCAGGAATAGAAATAGTGAAATTATTAATAATTTTTCTGCCATTATAACTTTTAGAAACATTTTTTAATTCTAGTATATTCATATTCCCCTCCTATGATTTTAAAAATAGATTTAGTTTTTTTATTTGATTACTTATCATAACCTCATAAAATATAACAAGTTGTATTAAACCTAGAACTATCATAAATACTATGCCAACTTTACTATGAAAAAGTATAACAGTTACAATGTCTAAGGTTATCACAAAAGTTGTTAAAAGTAGCGGGACTTTGTATATGCTAAAATTGCTATATCCTAAGAATTTCTTAACGGATATTTTTTCTTTATACGCATTCTGAAAAATAGTTATGATGCTAATTAATAAAATAATAACGATAAATGTAATAGCAATTAAAGCTCCCAAAAATAATTGTATCGTTAACCATAAATCTTTTTGTATTCCATCAACAAATAAACGAATTGTAGCAAACTCTATATAGTTATCATTTAAATTAAATTTTGATAAGTATTCTTGGCTTAAATACTTTGCTTCAGCTTCCCCTTCAAGTTTAATGTAAGAATTTTCTAAACCAATAGCTATTAAACTTTCTGTCTCTCTATAGATCATATTCTCAGGGGTAATGACTAATATGATTGGATCTTTAATCATAAGTTTATCTACTGATTTCGTACTAAATGAAAATACTTCTTGATTAAATTGATATTTTAAAAATTCAAATTCTTTATTTTCATTAAAACTAGTTTTAATATCATCTGATCTAATATTTTTAGTATCTTTTTCGATGAGCATTTCTTTTAACAGTTTAATTTCATTATCTGATTTATTTTCTGGAATTAAATAAGTTCTAGTTCCTCGCTTAGCATTTTCTATAACTGAATCTTCAATTTTTATACCAATCTTTTTTAAATAATTAGGAGATGCCGTCAATTCCCAAAATTCTTCGTTAGGAACAGATTTATAAACTTCATTTAATTTATACTTCTTTAGCATATCCTTGGAAATAAATGAAGTGTTTATGATATTTACATCGTTATCATCTGAAATTTCTTTGTACCAGTTATAAAAATCTCTAAAAAACTCTTTTGATTGCCTGTTAAAACTAGCTTGATCATTTCCAACACTAATATTTTTTAAAATCTTATAATCAGAAACCTTATTCCAGTTTTTAGAGATTTCTATATTTTTTTGGACTTCTTGGTAGGGGCTATCTATATATACACTTCCTACAATTAAGAAGATATTAAAAATAAAATACACCAATACTGCAACAATCATATATTTTCTTCTTGGTATTCTTTCTCTTACTGCATTTATTGCTGAAATTAAGAAGATAAAAAGGGATGCTATTAATAATAAAATACTAATGATTATAAAATGAAGTATTCCTATCCCAAGCATTAAACTAATAAAAAAAATGGAGTTGAAAGTAATATCCGTTAAAACTAATCCATAGGGTATGAATAAAAAAATAGATAACAGAGCCGTATAAATTAACGGTTGATATAACTTAATAGCAAAATATTTTCTTGACCATCCTAGTAAAATAAGTTTACCTAAATTAGGCAAATACTTTATCGTTATTACAATAAGTAACGATAATAATACTAAATTGCTAATCACAAACATACTAACTATTATTATTTCATTCAATCCATGATCTAGAAAATATCCAGATTTACCATCAAAAAAAACGGAACTATCAACACCACTCACTTTACTGAGTCCTTCTAAAAATTCTATTTTTTTTGAATTATCTAATCCCAGAATTCTGTATTCACCATTAATAGTTTTTGTTTCTCTAATTGTATTTGATAACTTTTTAAAGACTATATTTTCTCCGAATTTAAAACGTGGAATATTATCAATACTATTTAATGTAGTTTCAGATACACCCAAAGTTACATTTTCATCTTTTGCAACTAATAATTTCTCTAATTTATTTGAATTAGTAATATTTTGCCCTAAAAAATCAAGTGTTAACTTATCTTTATTAGATTTTATATCCCCATCAATACTAAACAAAGCACCATTAACTGAACCATGTCTATTAAGCAAAAAATCTTTCCTAATATAAAACAATCCATTTTGTTCTGCATATTCATTTAAAAATTTATACGTAGAGTCTGCTTTTTCTTCTGGTATCGTTTTTAATTGAATATATAAAGCGGAAGATGGATACATACTTAATTTATTAAAATATGCTATATCCATGTAAAAAGTTGCCACTAATGAAAATAAAACACCATTTAGTAATATCATAATACAAGTTAAATATTTTAATAAATTATTGTTAAAAATACTTTTCATAGTGCCTCCTAAATGAATTATTATATAGAAAATATTCAAATTTAACTATTTACAATCCCGATATGCTCTAGCTTTAGAGTTTCCTACAAACTGTGAAGTATAAGCAATTTATTTTGTATTATTTTTAATTATCTCTCTTTGTCTACATTATAAAACGTTAACCGCTTACATTCAAGTGGTGGCTTGGACTTTGGAAAGAAAGTATTTCTGAAATACCGACCCCAAAAAGTTAGACTAAAAATCTAACCGTTGGAGGTCGGTATCTTTTTGCTAGTCATCATTTTATAAAATTGTTATGATAGAATAAAATGAACGTGGAGGAAGAAGTATGAAATTAACAACATGGAATGTGAATGGAATTCGTTCTGTTTTAAATAAAGGGGCTTTACAAGAATATGTATTAGAAGCTCAACCAGATATTTTATGTTTACAAGAAACAAAGGCACAGCCTGAACAAGTGGATTTAGGAATGGAATTTGCAGGTTATCATGCGTATTGGAATTCAGCAGTGAAAAAAGGATATTCTGGAACAGCCATTTTTACAAAGGAAGAACCGATTTCTGTTCAATATGGTTTAGGAATTGAAGAACATGATCAAGAAGGACGTGTCATTACAGCAGAATATGCGGATTATTATTTAGTGACAGTTTATACGCCAAATGCCAAACGTGATTTAACTCGTTTAAGTTATCGTCAAGTGTGGGAAGATGATTTCTTAGCCTTTATTAAAAAGTTGGAAGAAACAAAACCTGTTATTTTCTGCGGAGACTTAAATGTTGCACATAAGGAAATCGATTTGGCAAATCCAAAAACAAATACAAAAAATGCAGGATTTACAAAAGAAGAGCGTGAAAAATTTGATCAAATTGTAGAAAATGGATTAGTAGATGCATTCCGTTATCGTTATCCAGATACAGTAGGAGCTTATACTTGGTGGAGCTATATGGGTGGCGCTCGTGCAAGAAATATTGGATGGAGAATTGACTATTTTGTTGTATCAGAAGTGTTAACTTCTCGCATTCAAGAAGTGAAAATTCGTGCGGATGTAACCGGAAGTGATCACTGTCCAGTGGAGATGGAAATAATCTAAGAGTTTACAAAAAATGTCTGAATTTTGATAGTGAGGGGCTATGAAGATTCAGACTTTTTTGTTGAGTAGGAATCTGCTCATAATCTGCTCACATTCTGCTCATAATCTGCTCATTTATGATATACTGATACAAATAGAAAGAAGGGAGCGCATATTGATGACACCCCATTACCGTATTACAGAGAAAATACTAAATTTGGTACAAGAAATATCTGAAAAATCAACGCAATTATCATTTGAAAAAAGAGAATTGCATTTACGAAAAGAAAATCGGATTCGTTCTATTCAATCTTCATTAGCGATTGAAAATAATTCATTAACGATAGAACAAGTTACCGATATTATTGAAGGGAAGAGAGTATTAGGTCCACAAAAAGATATTCATGAAGTTCAAAATGCTTATGAAGCTTATGAACAGGTATTTAAAATGGATCCATATGAAATCAATGATTTTTTATTAGCGCATCACTTACTCATGCAAGGATTAGTTAAACTGCCGGGTAAATGTCGACTGGGAGATGTAGGAATTTATGATTCGAATGGTAGAGTCGTGCATATAGGTGCTAGAGCACAGTTTGTTGGATCATTGGTTCAAGAGTTATTTGATTGGGGAAAGAATAGTATGATTTCTCCTATTGTTAAGTCATGTATCATTCATTTTGAATTAGAAATTATTCATCCTTTTGAAGATGGAAATGGTAGAATGGGACGGTTATGGCAAAGTTTAATTTTAAGTAAGTGGAATTCCTTATTTGAATGGCTACCAATAGAATCTGTTATTTATAATCATCAACAAGGTTACTATGATGCTTTAAGTAAGAGTAATCGAGAAAATGATACCACTTATTTTATTGAATTTATGTTGCAAGCTATTCTTCAAACATTAGAGTCTTATGGAGAAACTGCTTCTGTAGTGGAAGATTTTGTTATTCATTTAACTGTAAAGGAAAAAGAATATTATCGAGTATTAGAAACTTATTTAAAAGCGCATCAATTTGTTAGTGCTTATCAAGCTCAGGAATTATTAGGAATGAGTGGAGCTAGTGTGAGAAGATATTTGAAAAAATATGTAGAAATAGGATTACTAAAGAAAATAGGAACTACAAAAAATCGATTGTATTATTTGGTATAACTGGACAAGAACGTTTGTTCGTAATAAAAAAGAAAGTATGCTATACTAAGGTGAACGCCTAAGGGCAGAGTTTTTGATTTTAGATAGAAATAGAGGAAGATGGAATGGCGAAAGATCAGATTATCGTTCGTGGAGCACGCTCCCATAATTTAAAAAATATTGATGTAACAATTCCAAGAGATCAATTAGTAGTAATTACAGGATTATCCGGTTCAGGGAAGAGTTCACTAGCTTTTGATACATTATATGCAGAAGGGCAAAGAAGATATGTAGAGAGTTTATCAGCTTATGCACGACAATTTTTAGGGCAAATGGATAAACCAGATGTTGATAGTATTGATGGATTAAGTCCAGCAATTGCGATTGACCAAAAAACAACTTCTCGTAACCCTCGTTCAACTGTCGGAACAGTAACGGAAATTAATGATTACTTGAGATTACTATATGCACGAGTAGGAAAACCGTATTGTCCAAATGACGGCACTCTAATTGAAAGTCAGTCGATTGAACAAATGGTGAATCGTGTCATGGAATTGCCAGAAAGAACAAAAATTCAAATTTTAGCTCCGATTGTAAAAGGGAAAAAAGGAGAACATAAAAAAGTTTTCGAATCGATTCAAAAAGACGGCTATATTCGTATTCGAGTAGATGGCGAAATGATGGAGACAACGGATGAAATTTCATTAGAAAAAAATAAAAAACATTCGATTGAAATTGTTGTCGACCGTATTATTGTATCGGACAAGAGCCGTTCAAGATTATTCGATTCATTAGAAGCAGCGCTTCGTTTAGCAGAAGGGTATGCGATTGTCGATGTCATTGGGCAAGAAGAAATCTTATTTAGTGAGCACTATGCTTGTCCTCATTGTGGATTTACGATTGGAGAATTAGAGCCACGTCTATTTTCATTCAATGCACCTTTTGGAGCTTGTCCGGAATGTGATGGATTAGGTATGAAATTAGAAGTGGATATCGATTTAGTCATTCCAGATAAAGAAAAAACATTAAATGAAGGAGCATTAGTGCCTTGGAATCCGATTAGTTCGAACTATTATCCAGAGATGCTACGTCAATTTTGTGAGCAGTTTAAAGTTCCAATGGATTTACCGTTTGAAAAATTAACACAGTCTCAGAAAAATCTAGTGTTATATGGTTCTGGAGATGCCACTTTCCATTTCCATTATGAAAATGAGTTTGGTGGTGTTCGAGATGTGGATGTGCCTTTTGAAGGAGTCATTGTCAATGTGAAACGCCGTTACCATGAGACGAATAGCGATTATACTAGAGAACAAATGCGTCAATATATGACGGAATTATCGTGTAAAGCTTGTCATGGACATCGTTTAAATGAACAGGCATTGGCAGTCAAAGTGAATCATAAACATATTAGTGAAGTATTGGAATTGTCTGTTGATGAAGAAATTGAATTTTTCAAAGACTTAACGTTATCTCCACAAGATGAACAAATTGCTGCTCCTATTTTAAAAGAAGTGCAATCTCGTTTAACATTCTTAAAAAATGTTGGGTTGCAATATTTGAATCTTAGCCGTGCAGCAGGAACTTTATCAGGGGGAGAAGCGCAACGGATTCGTTTAGCGACTCAAATTGGATCGAATTTATCAGGAGTTTTATATATTTTAGATGAACCATCGATTGGATTGCATCAAAGAGATAATGATCGATTAATTCAATCGTTACAAAATATGCGTGATTTAGGAAATACATTAATTGTAGTAGAACATGATGAAGACACGATGAGAGCAGCAGATTACTTAATTGATATCGGGCCAGGAGCAGGAGAATTTGGTGGACAAATTATTGCTGCTGGAACGCCAAAAGAAGTGGAAAAAAATCCAAACTCATTGACGGGTCAGTATTTATCAGGAAAAAAATCAATTGCAGTTCCAACGGAACGTAGAACAGAAGATAAAGGGTGGATTCACTTAAAAGGCGCAAGTGAAAATAACTTAAAATCTGTTAATGTCGATATTCCTTTAGGAAGATTAGTAGCAGTTACAGGAGTTTCAGGTTCTGGAAAGAGTTCTCTTGTTAATGGAGTGTTGAAAAAAGCTCTAGCAAGAGAAATTTCAAAATCAAAAGAAAAACCTGGGGCCTTTAAATCGATTGAAGGATATGAAGGATTAGATAAAATCATTGATATCGATCAAAGTCCAATTGGTCGTACTCCAAGAAGTAATCCAGCGACTTACACCAGTGTATTCGATGATATTCGTGACTTATTTGCAACGACAAATGAAGCGAAATTACGTGGCTATAAAAAAGGACGTTTTAGTTTCAATGTCAAAGGTGGACGATGTGAAGCGTGTAAGGGCGACGGTATTTTAAAAATTGAAATGCATTTCCTACCAGATGTATACGTTCCGTGTGAAATTTGCCATGGTAGTCGTTATAATTCAGAAACTTTGGAAGTCAAATATAAAGGAAAAAGTATTGCGGAAGTATTAGAAATGACGGTAGATGATGCAGTAGAATTTTTCCAAGCTGTGCCAAAAATTAAGCGAAAACTTCAAACGATTAAAGATGTTGGTTTAGGCTATGTGACTTTAGGACAATCCGCTACAACTTTATCGGGTGGAGAAGCACAACGAATGAAATTAGCGAGTGAACTGCAACGAGTGTCTACAGGAAATACCTTTTATGTATTAGATGAGCCAACGACTGGGCTTCATACAGATGATATTGCTCGATTATTAGAAGTATTAAATCGTTTAGTAGAGTCAGGAAATACAGTTTTAGTGATTGAACATAATTTGGATGTAATCAAAACGGCGGATTATATTATTGATATGGGACCAGAAGGTGGAAGTGGTGGAGGACAAGTTGTCGCTACTGGAACGCCTGAAGAAGTTGCTCAAGTCAAAGGAAGCTTTACAGGACAATATTTGAAGAAAGTATTGAAATAATGAAATGTCTTAATGCTTTTAGGAATTGTTGACAATAAAAATGAGACTTTTTTGAGAACTCAAGCAGAACTATTGTCATGCAAAAAAAAGTGTGGTACTCTTTGTTTATAAAATAACATTTTCGGGGCAAGGTGTAATTCCTTACCGGCGGTATAGTCCGCGAGCCAAACAGGCATGATCTGGTGCAATTCCAGAACCGATAGTGATAGTCTAGATGAGAGAAAATGGTTATATTTCACGTTCGAAGATACCAATCAATTTGATATATAAGAATGCAGCGATGAAATGTAGACCATTTTGTTGCTGCATTTTTTCGTGCAGTTATACAAATGAAATGGAACAAGCGCGTGAAAAACCATCCGATCCTTCACCCGGTTAAGGAGGAGATGTACGATGAGTACAAATGCAAAAACAGTGTCACGTTATGCGACAAAACAAATCATTTTAGTAGGACTATTCGGTGCGTTAAGTACGATTCTAATGTTATTAGAATTCAGTCTGCCATTTATTCCACCATTTGTTAAAATGGATTTTTCTGAATTACCTGTTATTTTAGGAGGCTATTTATTAGGGCCATTATATGGTGCGTATATTGCGATTGTAAAAGTTGCCTTAAACTTTGTTTTAAATGGAACAACAACATTTGGAATTGGCGAAACAGTTAACTTAATTGGAAGTTTAAGTTTCATGTTGCCAGCGGTATTTTATTATAAATATCACCGTACATTCAAAGGTGCAATTACAAGTTTAGTGATTGGTACAGCTACTGCAACAGTAGTATTGTTAACAGCAAATTATTTTGTAATTTTCCCATTATATGCAACAGCGATGCATTTCCCAATTGAAAAAATTGTTGCACTTGCAGCTACTACAAACCCATTTGTGACAAATTTATGGACATTAATGCTATTTGCCTTATTACCATTTAATGTATTAAAATTTGGTTTAAGCAGTGTACTATCGTTAATGCTTTATAAAAAAGTTGAAAAAGTATTAAAATTAGAAAAACAATAAATTTAATAACTCAAGAAACCCACTACCCAGAACTTGTTAGAAATAACTGCCATTTCTAACAAGTTTTTTTGTGGAGAAAATTGTCAGTGTTGTAGAGCGAAGAAGTTTCTTATAAAAATTTGCCTTTTTTCTGTATGTAGTATAAACTTTACAAAAATAGGAATAAGAGGTGTTCTCAGTATGAAAGAGGAAAATATTTCTAGATTTATGAGGGATGGAAAGATTACTGTTCTTCCTAAAAAGCAGAAAAATAAAATGGAAATCTTTGAATTTATTTATAATCATTTAAAGAATCATTCAGAGACGTATACTGAAAAAGAATTGAATGAAAAAATTAAGGAATTATATGATGATTTTGCTACAATGCGTCGTTATTTAGTGGACTATAAATTTGTGATTAGAGATGATTATGGAAAAAATTATCAACTGAATCCAGAGGTTGGATTAGAAAATTAAATACAAAAACAGGAAACGGTAGAGGAAAAGTCTCTATCGTTTTTTGATGGTTTGAGGGAATTCAAAAATATTTAACGATATCGACTATAGTCGATAAAAGCATCTGAAAGTCATTTGATTTCGATTATAATCGAAATGATAGCTTTACTAGTATTTTCGAGAAAAATACGGTAGGATGGATAGCGAAATAAATGAAAGTTGAGGAGTAGAATATGAAAAAAGAAACGCGAAGTTTGGTTCAAACGGGCGCAATAGTGTTAAGTATCCTTTTTATCGTTCTTGCGATGATTAACTCGCATTTTGATTGGCAATTATTAGCGATACCTGGAAGTGCATTTGCCTTATTATCGATTTTTATGAGTTGCTTATTATTATGGTTATTTGTAGGAATCGACTGGCCAAGTGTTTTATGTTTAGTCTTATTAGGACTCGGGTGGCTTCCAAAAGTAACGTATAGTCAAGTGTTTTCTCTTTCTTTTGGGAATAGCACATTTGTTTTCTTATTATTCACCTTTATAGTGACGTACGCTTTAGAACAGACCCCTGCTTTAAAACGTTTAGTCGGTTGGTTTTTAAAAACGAATTTTGCTAAGAAGAGTCCGAGTCATTTTTTAGGAGCCTTTTTAGGAGCGGTATTAGTTATTAGTTGTTTTATTTCACCGACGATTTTATTTATGATTGTCTTTCCAATTTATGAAGAGATGATGGAAGTATTTGGACTAGAAAAAGGGAGTCGACAAGCATCCTTTATTTTAATTACATTATTTTCGACCATTGCGATTGGAACGGCGATGACGCCGATTAATCATGTCTTTGCGATTACGGCAATGGGATTGTATCATACAGCAACTGGTGTAAGTATTTCGAATATCCAATATATGGGAATTGCGATGCCTGCAGGACTTTGTATTTTTGTTGGAATGTTGGCAAGTTTACACCGCTTATGGAAATTAGATTTATCAGAAGTGACTTTTCAAAGTCTAGAATCATTGGGAAATTTACCCAAAGTAACAAAAAAAGAAAGATGGATTGTTTCTATTTTTTCAATTGTGATTGCTTTATGGATTGTTCCGGAATGGTTAGGAATTCTTTCACCTAGTGTGGCAGCTTTCTTAAAATCTGCAGGGATGGCATTCCCACCAATGATTGGAGCTGTATTATTAGCTTGTATCCGTGAAGATGGGAAACCGCTAATGTCGATTCAAGAGGCGTTAACACGTGGCGTTTACTGGCCAAGTTTATTATTAGTAGGCGCAACCTTGAGTTTAGGAACTTTATTAACAAAACCAGAATTAGGGGTATTACCATTAATTGAAAGTGGACTAACTCCGTTATTCCATCAATGGAGTGCGATGATGATTGTTATTGTCTTTGTCATTTGGGCGGGGCTTCAAACGAATTTTTCATCGAATTTAGTAACCGTTTCGGTTGTGACGACTGTGTTAACAACGATTGCTGCTAGTACGGATTTAGGCATTCATACAGCAGTTGTTGCTTGTTTAATTGGTTTTATGGCAAGTTTAGCTTATATGACTCCACCAGCAATGCCTTATGTAGCCATCTCCGTTGGTAGTGGTTGGACAAGTTCAAAAGATGCCTTTTTATATGGTGGATGGTTATTAGTGTTAAGTATTGTAAGTGCTGTTGCTATTGGGTATCCGCTAGGAACTTTATGGATGTAAGAAAGGAAGGTATTATGTTAGAAGAACAACGTCAAAAAATTGATTCTATTGATCGCCAAATAGTTGCGTTATTTGAAGAACGTACGAATGTAGTAGAAGAAGTAGCGAAAATTAAATTAGACAACGATATTCCGATTTTAGATAGTGGACGTGAGGAACAAGTGATTTTGAAAGTTCAATCATATTTAAAAGATGAGTCTTTAAAAGATGAGTTAGCTGAACTTTATACTGAATTAATGCGTATTTCTCGCAAACATCAAAAAAATTGGATTGAAAAACAAGGATAATTGAGATAGGAATGCTCCAATCACTTTAAAGAAAGTGGGAGAAAAAAAGTATTAGGTTTATAGAAAGATTGGAGATAATAATGGAAATAAATCATAAAACTTTTGGTAAAATAAAATTCAATTACGGTTGGACAAAAGATATTTCTCTAGATATTTTCAATAAGCACCATATTTTGGAAATCAATATTGATGCGGATGAAGATGCTGAGTTTGAAATTAATCAGGAAAAAGCGTATATATTTTTCAATAATCACTTAGACGAAATAGTAAAAGAGGCAAATTCTGCAATTATATCATATTACAATCGTGAAATATCAAATATTGTTTCAAGCTACACGAATAATAACGAAAAAAAATATTTTTTAGATATAATTGGGAACAAAGATAAAATTTATTCTTTGTTGCAACCCAAACAAATCATGTTTCCTTTAACTTTTGATGAAAATATTGAAGAGTTTGGTTTTTTATGTGAGTGTGATTGGGATAAAGAAAATGGCATAGGAATAAAATTTGTTAATGGCGTATTGTCTGAAATTGGTTATCAGGATATACTGCTATAATGATTTGTAGTTTTTATATTTATTGCATTAAGAAAAGTACGTATTGATTCCATTTTACTGGTTATTTGATTTATACTATATTGGCGAGTAATAGAATTAGTAAAGAAGGAAAAGAATTTGTATCCAAAATAACTGGATATACTCTAGAAAATGAAGTTGATTTTGTTCAAGGTAATAAAGAAGAAATAACAAACATTTAGATGAAAGGTTTATAGTAAATATGAGTCTCTTATTTGAAGAATTTAAAACAATTTGTTTCCATTTAAATCGAGTCGGAATTACACCAACACTGATGGGTTCTTTGGGATTGGAGTTTAGAACGAAAGAAAATTGGGAGCCGTCTGACATTGACATTCATGTGGCTGGTGATCCTAGAGGTTGGGAAGCGCCTGATCATCTCAGAATTTATGACTGGGACAAGATAATGAAAGTGATGAAAGACTTAGGCTACGTCTTAATAGATATTCATGAGCATGAATTCCAAAAGGATAGAGTGAGTGTTGAATTTGGAAGTATCGATTCCTTACCTGATTTTGCAGGAGTTTCGGAATCGGATATAGAGCTTATTCACATTGAAGGCCTCACATTTCGTCTTCCAAGTCTGGAGCAGTATCTAAGTATTTACAAAGCTTCTTCTCAAGACTCTTATCGAAATGATCACAATAACAATAAGGATTTTAAAAAGATCGAGTGGATGGAAAGACATTTGTAAATTATCATATGAAAAGTAGTAAGTTGTAAGACTGGCTACAAAACAGTAATCCAAATGTTAGAAGAGCTGTTACAGAAGGTTTGAGAATATGGACGAGTAGACCATATTTCAAAGAGAATCCATATGAAGCGGTTAGACATATTGCAGCATTAAAGGAAGATTCCAGTGAATATGTCCAAAATCAAGCAGAAAAAGTATATATTTATTGTATTTCTGAAGAAGCATTACTTTCTTTTGATGTTTTTTATAAAATTAATGGAATTTTGACAAAAATGTATGCAGTGAATGAAATTATTAATAGAAAAGTAGACACGTCAAAAAATATGATCGTAGCAGTACAACGCTTTGGTCTTGAAGATATACAAAAAATGCTTGATATTTGCCAAGAATACAATCGTGAACACCCAACTGAAATATGGTTGATTTATGATTCACAGAAAAACAGCCTTGACAGTCGCTATAGCTATGAAGGACGTTATGAGAAGGATGAAGAGTTGCTTCCACGACTAGAATTTGAAAAATGGTTTGAGGAAGTGAAAGGTGAGCAACTGTAGGAGACAAGATGATGACAGAACAATTACAAAATACCTATCTATATGTTCACTTAACTTATTAAATTAGGAGTATATATGTTAAAAGATTTTACAAGAGTGGCGGTCATGCCTCAAGAAGTAATTAAAAAGTACAAAGACCAAGTCCCAGAAGAGCTAGTTCAAATCTGGGAAGAATGCGGTTTGGGGACTTTTTTAGACGGTTATCTGAAGATCATTAATCCAGATGAGTATCTTGAACTGGTTCAGGAAACTTACTTCAGAGGGGGTACTTCCATTCCAATTTTTGTGACAGCTTTTGGGGATGTTATAACTTGGGAGAAGAACGAATTTTTGGGGATTATTAAATATAAAGAAGGTACATTTGATATTTTTTTAGAAAATTTATCACTTTTTATCAAGTTTTTACCTGATAAAAGTTTTACAGATGATTATTTTGACTTACCGCTTTATCATGAGGCAATTGAAAAATATGGTTCGCTTGATTATACACAGTGTTTTGGATTTGTACCACTTTTGGTTTTAGGTGGATTTAAAGATGTGAATCATCTAGATAAGGTAAAAATGTATGAACATATTTTTTTAATTACTCAATTCACTGGATCTATAGGAGATTAAAAGTAGTCATACTCTTGATAATCTAATCAAAATGAAGAACCTTGTGTAATACCTAATTCAATTTCAGTGCAATCGGATAACGTTAAATATTTGTGTTTTGTGTTTTTGTCTCATACTAACTTCTAGTTTTGATACTTAACTAGAAGTTACTTTGAAACTTTATGCTTATATAAAAATAAATATTTTTTCAAAAAAGTATTGCAAAACATTAAGGTCTAGTGTACTATATATGAGTACGTTATTTTAATAACAGCTGGAGGGGTAGCGAAGTGGCTAAACGCGGCGGACTGTAAATCCGCTCCTTAGGGTTCGGCAGTTCGAATCTGCCCCCCTCCACCATTGGGGTATAGCCAAGCGGTAAGGCAACGGACTTTGACTCCGTCATTCGTTGGTTCGAATCCAGCTACCCCAGTAGGATAGACAGCTTTGGCTGTCTTTTTTATTTCCTAAATTTTTATTAAAATTTCTCAGATACTCTTGATTTAAAATGCCTAGTCATTGATGATGGTCGTAAAGGTGGGAGTTAGAGAAAGGAGCAAAGGTGATGAAAAAGTTTAGTACCTATTATTGGAAGTTTATAATGGGAATGATAGTACTAACGAGTGTAATAACTGTATTTGCAATGAATCAAGGAAGTTCACTATTAGTTAAAGATGGGGAAGTCGTCTTATTCGTTTTTCTAATGGCTTTATTAATTATGGTTGCAGAACAATGGAATGGGAAAACGTGGAAAAATTCTCCATTAATTGTATTAGGAGAAATGATGTTTGCAATTATGTTAACACCAATCTTTTTTATGTCGTATCGTTATATGGCAGAAGTATTAAGTTTAGGGTGGATTCTTCATTTATCTAGTCCAATGATTTTATTAATGAGATTGCTTGGAATGGTGCAATATGTATTAGTATTGGTAAATCCAATTATGGCGATTTTAAAAGCCGTTCAATTTGTGAAGTCTCCTTATGAAAAGAAAATTAGTTAAAATTACTCTCAGAATGATGGAAGCTCTGTCGTTCTGAGATTTTTTTATTTTGTGAACAAATAGAATAATTGAAGATTTTAAGATAAAAGACTAGGATTTTTTTTGAAAACGGTTTATAATGACTTTAGAAAGAAAGCGTTTAAAATGCCTAAGAGAGGAGGAATAATCGTGAATGAAATAGAATTAGTGTGTTTTAAAATGATTAGTGCATTAGGGGCAGCTCGTTCTGCTTTTATGGAAGCAATAGTAGCTGCAAAAAAAGGAAATTTTGAAGAAGCTCAATCTCTGATTGAGGAAGGTCAACAGCAACGATTAAAAGGACATGAAATCCACTTTGAGTTATTACAAAAAGATAGTTCAGGAAATAAGGTACCTTTTTCGTTGCTTTTATTACATTCAGAAGATCAATTGATGAGTGCAGAAATCTTACAAGTTACAAGTGAAGAGATTTTAGGCTTATATCAACGATTGGAAAAAATTGAAAAAGCATAAAAACATAACAAAATAATTGGGGGTATAAATATGAAACATGTGTATTTATTTTGTAATGCAGGAATGTCTACAAGTTTAGTGGCGAGTAAGATGCAAGAAGTTGCGAATCAACATCAATTGCCAATTGAAGTCAAAGCATTTCCTGATGTTCAGCTAGATTCTGTAGTTCAAGAATTTCATCCTGATGTCATTCTTTTAGGGCCTCAAGTGAAATTCAAATTTAATGCTACTCGTGAAAAATACGAACCTATGGGTATTCCTGTAGAAGTGATTAATTTGGAAGATTATGGGAATGTTAATGGGGAACGTATTTTGAAACGCGCGATTCAACTCATCAAAAATAAAAAATAGGAGGAATTGTTATGTTTGCTTCGTTAGAAAAAATAATGGGAAGTTCCGCGGAAAAATTAGGCAATAATAAAGTCTTAATTGCGATTCGTGATGGTTTCTTAGTATCCACACCATTAATTATTGTGGCTTCTATTTTTCTTGTAATTGCGAACTTTCCAATACCAGGTTATGTTGATTTCTTAGCTCAATTTTTTGGTCAAGGTTGGCCAAGTAAAATGGATGCTATCATTGATTCAACATTTAGTGTTTTAGGATTATTAGGAGCTGTAGGGATTGGTTATGCTTATGCTCGTCAATTAGAAAGCGATCCAATTGCGGGTGGAGCCGTTGCTCTTGTATGTTTCCTTATTATTACACCAAAAGTTCATTCTGATTTTGTAAATGCAGCGAATGGTAAAGCTTTTAATGGATTTGCATTAGCACATTTAGGGTCAGCAGGAATGTTTTTGGCCATGATAACAGCTATTATTTCTGTAAAAATTTTTGTAACGATTAAAAACAAAGGCTGGGTTATTAAAATGCCTGACGGTGTTCCGCCAGCTGTTACTCAATCCTTTGCAGCATTAATTCCAAGTGCATTTGCAATGTTCTTCTTCTTTGTAGTGTATTTAGTATTCTCAGCAACAGATTATCAATACGCTCATAACTTTATTTATAAAATTTTACAAGCACCATTAATGGGATTCGGACAAAGCTGGATTTTTGAACTAATTTATCAGTTCTTATCTACTTTATTCTGGTTCTTTGGTATTAATGGGCCTGCTGTAACGAATACGGTATTTAATCCAATCCATTTAGCTTTAACAGCAGAAAACTTAGAAGCCTTTAAACAAGGAGCAACACTTCCTAATATCTTTACAGGTCCATTCGGAGATTTCTTTGGAAACTTTGGTGGTGGCGGTAGTACATTGTCACTTGTTTTCTTAATGGTATTCTTCGGAAAATCAGAACGTATGAAAAAATTAGGACGTTTAGCTATTGTTCCTGGTATTTTTGGGATTAACGAAATGATTATTTTTGGATTACCAGTTGTATTAAATCCATTAATCGTTATTCCATTTATTTTAACACCATTAGTGAATACTATTTTATCCACTATTGCTACATTAATTGGTTTAATTCCATATACTACAGGTGCAGCACTTCCTTGGACAACTCCATTCTTCTTCTCTGGTTGGTTAGCCACAGGAAGTATCGTAGCAGGTTTATTCCAAATTGTATTAATTATTATCGGAATGTGTATTTACTATCCATTCTTTAGAGTGATTGATAAACAATATCTTCATGAAGAACATCAAGCTGCTAATTCATTAAGCGATGAATTAGATGAATTGTCATTAGATGATTTAAGTTTTGATGATTTATAAAAAGTAATAAACGAGTAGAAAAGTTGAACGTGCGGAGGTGGGAAGACAACAGAAATGAATCAATTTCTGTCGTTATTCCCACTTTTTTTGAAGGGAGAATGCATATGCGAGTGATATTATTTTTGAATCAAATACAAGCGGGTTATGGTGGAAAGGAAAGAGCAGATACTCCTCTTGGGTTAGAAAAAGGAGGAATTGGCTCCTACTTAATGTATAAAGATTACTTTTTAAAAGAAAATTTACAAGTATTAGCGACTGTCTATTGTGGTCCAGATTATTTTGCGAATCATAAGGAAGAAGTACTTCATAAAATTCATAATTTGATTTTGAAAACAAATGCAGAAGTGTTATTTGCAGGTCCGTGCTTTAATGATGAAAGTTATACAGAAATGGCAGCAAATGTAGCTTCTTTTATTGAACATCAAACAGATTGTAAAACGTATGTAGCTTGTTCGAAAGAAAATGAAGAGATTATTCAACAATTCAAGGAACATACGACAATGATTGAAATGCCTAAAAAAGGTGCAGTTGGTTTGAATGAAGCGTTGAAAGACATTGCACTTATTATTGCGCATGATCAACAAGATTCAAATCGGATTTATCGTTAGAAAGGAAGCGAGTGAAGTGGAGTTAAGTACCTTATGTAGTCTACCTGGAGTTTCTGGAGACGAGTATGAAGTCCATCAATATTTGTCTAGGGAATATCAACAATTGAATTTAGACTTGAAAAAAGATAAATTAGGTTCGATTTTTGGAGAGAGACAAGTAGAGAATAGTCCTTTTAAAGTGATGATTAGTTCCAATATTGATGAATGTGGAGGAATGATTGACGATATTCATGAGAGTGGATTATTGTCTTTTGTGACCATTGGAGATGTTTTGCCAAAAGATTTTCTTCATCAACGAGTTTGTCTGTTAACACGACATCATCAACGAGTCTATGGCTATGTCCTACAAAAACAAGAGAAATTTTGGATTCATATAGGAGCTAAATCGCAGCAAGAAGTGGAAGAGATTGGAGTTCAAGTAGGAGATACTTTTGTATTAGAAATTCCAGTTATTGAAACGGAAAAAATGATTTTAAGTAAAAATATATCTAATCGAGCGGGAGTTTATGCTGCCTATCAGTTGATGGAAACAATGTCCTCTCTACCTTATACACTTAGCATTGGAGGAATTGCTCAATCGATTGTGGGATATAGAGGAGCTATTACTGCTACAAATACGATATTACCTGATGTATCGATTGTATTAGATGTAGCACCAGTTAGAGATTATGCAGAACAAACAGTCTATATTCGCTATTTTGATAAGACATTATTACCCAATGTTTCGTTAGTGAAAGAAATCAAAACAGTTGCTCAAAGTTTAGGATACGAAGTGAAGGCAAATATCCAAGAAAAAGGGACGGATGGATCATTTATTCATAAATCTCTAGCAGGAACCCCTACGGTTGTTGTTGTGATTCCGTTAAAAGAAGAAGGAGAATTTATCCAATTATTGAATAAGGACGATTTGAAACCTGTCATTCATACGCTTCAAGTATTTTTAGAAAATTTAACTCTCCAAAAAGCTCAGCAACTTGCTTTCCAAGAAAGTTGGTGAAGCGATGTTAGAAAATCATCAAATAGAATTATTAAAGATATTGAGTAATCTTGTAGGTGTGTCAGGACATGAAGAGCAAATTTTACAATTTGTGTCAGAACAACTTCCTTTTTGTACGAAAGAACAAGATAAATTAGGCTCAGGATTATTTTCGTTAGGAGAGGGAGACCTTTCCATTATGTTTGCCACTCATATGGATGAAGTGGGATTTGTTGTTTCTTCGATTAATGAGAGAGGATATGTATCGATTCAACCTGTCGGAAATATGTGGGCGCATACGTTATTACAACAATTAGTGACCATTACAACGACTGATGGTCGACAATGGACAGGAATTATTGGGGGACCTCAAACGCATGCGATTTCTCCAGAGGCTCGTAAAAAAGTTGTTGCAATGGAAGAGTTATTTATCGATTTGGGTGTTGATAGTCGGGAGTCTATTCAAGAAATGGGCATTGAAGTAGGAGATGTCGTGAGTTTAGTGAGTAATTGCCAAACGATTGGATTGAATCAGGAATATATGATTGGAAAAGCTCTCGATAATCGAGTGAGTGTTTCGTTAGGAATTTGGCTTATGCAAGCTTTAGAACATCAAAATCTATCTAAAAGAGTGACATTAGCAACAACGATTCAAGAAGAAGTTGGATTAAGAGGTGCACGTACGACAGCTTTTCAAGAAAAACCATTAGTGGCTTTTGCGGTTGATACAACATTAGCAGGAGATACTCCAGCTAATCAAAATCATACGAAACTAGGAAAAGGTGTCTCGCTTACTGCCATTGATAATATGACAGTGACGAATCGTGGTTTGCTTATTTACTTGGAAAATCTTTGTAAGAAACATCAAATTCCTTATCAAATTGGTTGTTTTACAAAGGGTGGAACAGATGCTGGCAATATTTATAAGTCTGAAACGGGAATTTTAGCGACAACTTTATCAATTCCAATTCGTTATATGCATACGCATCAAAGTATTGTGCATTTAGGAGATGTTGAAGCAACGCTTCGATTAATGTGTGCGATTTGCGAAGATTTAACGATGGAAAAATACCATCAAATATTAGAATACAATTATCAATACGGAATGGAGGAGTGACTATGTGGGGAATGATTGCCACTTGGAGAATGGCGCTAGAAGGAGTTCAAGAGGCTGTGCAGTCATTAGAACAACAGGCATCTTCTGGAGATGCAATTGAATTAGCGGTTAAAGCAGTTGAAGATTTTCCCTATTATAAATCAGTGGGTTATGGGGGACTTCCGAATGAAGTGATGGAAGTGGAACTAGATGCAGCCTATATGGATGGAACAACTCTTGATTTTGGAGCGGTATGTGCCATTCAAGATGTGGCGAATCCCATTTCAGTGGCTCGTCAATTGAGCTTACAATCGGTGAATAATGTATTAGTTGGAATCGGTGCTCAAGCTTATGCACAAAAGCAAGGATTTGAACGGAAAAATATGTTAACTGATCGTGCGAAAATTCATTATCATAATCGTGTTAAAGACTTACAAACGGAATCTTTAGTACCTTATGCAGGTCATGATACTGTTGGAATGATTAGCTTAGATACAAACGGAAAAATGGTTGCCGGCACTTCGACAAGTGGACTGTTTATGAAAAAAAGAGGACGAGTAGGAGATTCTCCATTTATTGGTTCTGGTTTATATGTGGATAGCACAGTTGGTGGAGCAACTGCTACAGGTTTAGGGGAAGATTTGATGAAGGGAATTATTTCCTACGAAATTGTTCGATTAATGGAACAAGGAATGCATCCTCAAGAAGCGTGTGAAACAGCAGTGAAGAATTTATCTAAAAAGTTAATCCAACGAAGAGGAAATGCTGGGGATTTATCCGTTGTAGCGATGAACAACAAAGGAGAATGGGGAGCAGCGACCAATATTGCCAATTTCTCTTTTGTAGTAGCAACAGAAAAAGAATCCTTAACGGTTTACCGAGTACATCCACAAGAAGATGGCACAATGATTCATGAAAAAGCCACTCAAGAATGGTTGGATGAGTATTTAAGAGAACGGATGAAACCACTCGAGGTGAAATAAATGGGAATAAGAGAGGATTTAGTCAAAGCGTTGGAAGACATTCAACCCGAATTGCACAAAGCTATCGAGCGATTAGTCGCCATTGAAAGTGTTCGGGGAGAATCATTACCAGAAGCTCCTTATGGACAAGGCCCTAAACAAGCTCTATTAGAAGTATTAGCACTCGCTGAAGAATTAGGCTTTGAAACGAAAAATTTAGACAATAAAATTGGCTATGCACAATATGGCGACTCTCGTGAAGATGGAAAATATTATGGCATTTTTGGACATGTAGATGTCATGCCATTAGGAACAGGATGGGAAAGTCCAGCGTTAAAAGCAACGAAGCGAGATGGGAAAATTTTTGGACGTGGCGTGTTAGATAATAAAGGACCGATTTTGTCGAATTTATTTGCCTTATATGTATTGAAGGAAAAGGGAATTCAATTTGACCGTCCGATTCGAATTGTATTTGGAACAAATGAGGAAACGGGATTTGGCTGTGTAAAACATTATTTAACAAAAGAACAGCCCCCTACTTTTGGATGGACTCCAGACTGTAAATGGCCAGTTGTTTATGGAGAAAGAGGACGATTGAAAGTTCGATTGAGTACTTCTTTAGAACAGATTTCAGAATTATATGATTTTACCAATCAGTACTTACTTCATACAACTCATCAAGGAGTAGAATTAGGGATTAACTATTCCGATGAAGATTTTGGGATGATGCAATTAAGAGGATATACAGTTGGGATAGAGGAAGAAAGACATTTTGTGGAGTGGACGATGAGTTATCCAGCTTCTGTGACAAAAGAACAATTATTGTTCGATATTCGAAAACATATTCCAGAAGGAAGTCGTTTAGAAGAAATCAGTTCATGGAAGCCAGTTTTGTATGATCAAGATTCGATTTATGTGCAAACTTTACAAAAGGTCTATCAAGAAGTTGTCGATGGCAATGCAACGCCTGTTACAACAACGGGTGGAACTTATGCGAAAATTATTCCAAATATTATTGCTTATGGCCCAAGTTTTCCAGGGCAAAGAGATATTGCTCATCTTCCAAATGAGTGGATAGGAATTGAAGATTTAAAAGTGAATACCATTATTTATGGATTAGCATTATATGAACTAAGTTTCATCAACTATTAAACAGACAGGAGAGAGAAGAATGACAATTTTAGAAATTTGTGCAGGAGGTATTGAGGATTGTATCAATGCTCAAGCTGCAGGAGCCAATCGTATTGAATTAAATAGTGCATTACATTTAGGAGGATTAAGCCCATCATTAGCTGTTTTAACTCAGGCTGTTAAAAAAATCGATATTCCTATTATTTGTATGGTTCGACCAAGGGGAGCCGGTTTTTGTTATAACGAATTGGAAAAAGAAGTGATGTTTGAAGATGCAAAAATCTTTTTAGAAGCAGGAGCAAAAGGTTTAGCATTTGGTTTCTTAACTCCAGAAGGGAACATGGATTGGGATGCGACAAAGAAAATGATTGAGTTATGTAAAGAATACGGTGCTGATAGCGTAGTTCACCGTGCCTTTGATTGTGTGAAAAATCCGGAAGAAACACTAGAAAGATTAATCGAATTAGGATGCACTCGTATTTTAACAAGTGGGCAAGGAAAAAATATTATGTCTGGCTTGGAAAATTTAGCGAAGTGGCAAAAACAATATGGAAAACAAATCGAATTTTTAGGGGGATGTGGCGTTTCTCTTGCCAATCTAACAGAAATTTTAGAAAAAACAGGATTAGAACAACTTCATGGAAGTTTTAAATCTTGGGTAGTGGATCCAACGACAACGAATGGAGAAGTTTCTTATCGCTATTCTGATAGCGGAGACTATGATTTGTGTCATTTAGAAAGTATGAAAGAAGCAGTTACTATTTTAAAATAAAGGGGACTTTACAATGGGAAAACGAATTTTAAACTGTGTGGCAAGTGATTTTAGAAAATTTTCTGCAGAAGAATTAAAACTAGCCATTCAGGCAGGTGAGGGTAGAACGGTATGTTGTGAAATGGCTATTCGTCATCGTCCAATTATTCCGGAGTTAACACATGCGGAAATTGCCAGTGCATTTGGGGGTGACTTAATGCTTTTAAATGGATTTGATTGTTTAAATCCAAAATTATACGGAGTAGAAGGTAGCGCAAATCCAATTGAACGATTAAAAGAATTATGTGGACGTCCTGTTGGTGCTAACTTAGAACCTGTCGATTTAGAAGCAGAAATGTTAGAAACTCGACTAGTCATTCCAGCAGGAAGAATTTGTTCGAAAGAAACATTGAAATCAGCAGAAGCTTTAGGATTAGATTTTATTTGTTTAACTGGAAATCCTGGTACAGGAGTGACGAATCAAGCGATTACCCAAGCCATTCAAAAAGCGAAAAAATATTTTACAGGAGTCATTATTGCTGGAAAAATGCATGGAGCAGGCTCAAAAGAACCCGTAATGAATCGAGAAATTGCAAAGGAACTGATTGAAGCAGGAGCGGATATTTTATTGGTTCCAGCCGTAGGAACAGTCCCTGGATTTACAGAAGAAGCATTGATTGATATTGTCCAATTTGCTCATGAACATGAAACACTTGTATTATCTGCCATTGGAACTAGTCAAGAAGGCTCTTCTAAGGAAGTCATTGAACAAATCGCTATTCGCAATAAAATTTGTGGAGTCGATATTCAACATATTGGAGACGCTGGTTATGGTGGTTTAGCCGATGTAAATAATATCTTTGCTTTGTCCGTTGCGATTCGAGGTATGAGACATACCGTTGCAAGAATGGCAAGTTCGGTAGTCCGTTAATGTAAGGTTAAAATGAATATCAAAAAATACCCCAAAAGTTAGATGTTTTATGTCTAACTTTTGGGGTGAAGTTTTTATAAGTTACTTCTTGTTCTCTAATAAAGCTCTTACTTCATCTGCTCCAATTTTATCTTCAGCTTTTTCAAAGAGTTGAATAGATTGATAAAAATAATCTTGAGCTTTATCTGATTCTTGAGCTAGATAAATTTCTCCCATACCTCTATAAGCGCATGCTTGTGCAATGAAATCATCCGTTTTTAAAGCGAAATCTAAGGATTTTTGCATATGATTTTCTGCGTATTCTAGTTTACCTAGTTTTAAATGAAGAAATCCTTGTTCGTAGTAATTAATAGAAAGTTTTAAAGCATCATTAGGGAAATTATTTTGAATTATTTCCATTTCCTGATTGATATAGAGTAAAGCCTTTTGAAACTCGCCCAAGTCACGATAAACCATTGCTAATTGATGGTAACCAATGTGTTCGTTTTCTAGGTCGTTTTTAGAACGAGCTAGGGCAATATAACGTTGGTAGATTTTTAAGGAGTCGTTATAATTTTTCTCTTCAAGATAGATATAGCCCATTAAATTTAATAAATGATAGTCCGTACAAGTTTCTACTGAAAAATCAGGCTCAACTAGTTTTTTTGCCTGTTCGATTTTTCCTTCCATGAATAATTGCCATGCTTGCTCCATTTTTAACCCTCCTAATATTTTTAGTAGTTTTCTGAAATCATTTTAACAAATAATAATGGTAACTAGCAAACTAGATTCGATGCTGTATTCCTTAAATTAAAATTCCTTGTAAGTGATCGATCTCATGTTGAATAACTTGAGCTGTAAACTCTGTAAATGTCCCTGTGTGAGTTTTCCCCATAGCATCTTGATAGCGAACTTCGATTTTTTGATAGCGAGTAGTGCTTTTCATTCCTGTATGAGAGAGACAACCTTCTTCCGTTTGGTATGGTTGAGATTTTTTAGTAATGACTGGATTGACCATTACGATATCAAATGGACCAGCGGCAACAATAATAATGGCTTTATGACTTCCAATCATATTCGCAGCCAAGCCGACACAACGGTCACGATTGGCACGTAAAGTATCTTGTAAGTCAATAATGACTTGTTTATCCGTAATAGGATTAGCAGGGATTGCTTTTTGTGATAAGAAAAATGGGTCTTTCATAATTTCTTTTTTCATAAGTTCTCCTTTATTCTTGGCACATTCCAAGAAATATTTTAGTAATTTCTTCAGGGGATTCTACTCCCCCTTTTAAAATCCAGTGGAAAATAATCGCGCTATTGCTATAAATGAATACTTCTCTAGCATAGTCTTCTGGAATGGGGAGTTCTTGTTTTAAATTTTGCTTAATTGAATCCATTTTTTCCATTAGTTCCATTAGAAACTTTCGAACGAGTTGGTTCGTATACGTGAAACGGCTCGTAGCGATTGCGTGTATAAATTCAAATTCTTCTTTTAAATACTCGAAAATTTGAATGACTGCAGGGTAGGCTTCTTGTTTTTGAGTAATAGAATGATGATGCAAAATCGTTAAAATATGATGCAAGATTTCTTCTTCTAACTGTTTCATCATATCGAATTTATCCACATAATGTAAATAAAAAGTTCCACGATTCACACCTGCAGTGCGAGAAATATCACTAACCGTAATGGCTTCAAACTCCTTTGTTTGAAGAAGTTGAATTAAGGCTGTTTTTAAAATTTCTTTCGTTTGAGTTTGTCGTTTTTGAACTTCCATCGTCTCATCCTTCTTAAATCAACACACGGCTTCTAATTGCGCATTGAAATTTCTGTAGCGCTATTATATAGTAAATTTAAACAATAATCAACACGTTGTTCATTTAATAAGTAGAGGGAAAAGTGATGACATATATACAAGTAAAAAATAGTTTTAAACGATATCAAGTAGGAGAAACTGAAATAATTGCGAATCATGATGTGAATTTTGATATTGAAAAAGGCGAATTTGTGATTATTCTTGGAGCATCTGGAGCAGGAAAATCAACCGTCTTAAATATTTTAGGGGGAATGGATACAAATGATGAGGGAGAAGTATGGATTGATGGTGTCAATATTTCAAACTTTGATGAAACGCAATTAACGTATTATCGTAGGGATGATGTAGGATTTGTTTTTCAATTTTATAATTTAGTGCCAAATTTAACAGCAAAAGAAAATGTAGAATTAGCTGCTGAAATTGTGAAGGATGCTTGGGATGCAGAAGAAGCGTTGAAAGCAGTAGGATTAGGACATCGTCTTCATAATTTTCCTGCACAATTATCGGGGGGAGAACAACAAAGGGTATCGATTGCTAGAGCAATTGCAAAAAAGCCGAAGATTTTACTTTGTGATGAGCCAACAGGGGCATTAGATTACCAAACAGGCAAGCAAGTATTGAAGATTTTACAAGAAATGTCAAGAGATTATGGAGCGACTGTTATTATCGTCACCCATAATACGGCATTAGCACCATTAGCGAATCGTGTAATTCATATGCATGATGCTAGAGTAAAAAGTATCGTGTTAAATGATTCTCCGCAAGCAATTGAGGAATTGGAATATTGAGAGGAGAAGAATCGTGAAAAAGAAAATATTGAATAAAGCGATTCTTTCTTCGTTGAAGGAATCGAAGGGAAGATTTTTATCTATCTTATGTTTAATGATGCTCGGTTCATTTGCATTAGTGGGATTGAAAGTTTCGGGTCCGGATATTCAAGAGACGGTTCATCAATATTTGGAAAAATATCATACAGCGGATATTTTTGTATTGGCAGATTATGGATTAAGTCCAAAAGACCAAGAAGAATTACAAGAAGAAAATGTCGAAGTCGAATTTGGATATTTTGTAGATACCGTAATAGCAGACAGTCCGAAAGCCATTCGAGTATTTTCTAAGACTGCTCAGCAATCGGAAGTAGAATTAGTGAGTGGAGTTTATCCAAGTCATATGGATGAAGTCGTATTAGATGAACAGTTATCCAATCGTTATCAAATTGGGGATCCCATCAGTTTAAATGAAGTGAAGTCTCCGTCATTATTAAAACAGCACGAGTTTAAAATTGTCGGATTTGCTCATTCGAGTGAAATTTTATCGAAAAATAGTAAAGGAGTTTCGACTGCAGGAAGTGGGGACTTATCAGGATTTGCTATTGTTCCACACGAAAGTTTTGATAGCTCTGTTTATACGATTGCCCGTTTACGTTATCCGAATTTACGCAGTTTGAAAACATTTAGTCAAGAATATGTAGATGAAGTAATTAGTATTCAACAATCCATCGAGGAAAAATTGGCTGATAATGGAACAGTAAGGCTGAATGATTTAAAGCAGGAAGCCGATGGAAAAATTCAAGAGGGAGAAGAACAAATTTCCAAAGCTCAAAATCAACTCGATGAGGGAAAAATGAAGCTCGAAGATGGGCAACAACAAATAGCAAATCAAGAAGGTAAATTAGTTCAAAGCCAAAATGAACTCGCTCAAAATCAGGCATCTCTCAATAGAGGAAATCAAGAAATTCAACAAGCAAAGCAAAATTTACAAAATCAGTATGAATTACTTGAATCTAATCGAGTGCAGTTAGAAACTTCCAAACAAACGTTGGATCAGCAAAATAGCACCTTACAAGAAGGTAGAAAGAAATTAGCAGAAGCAGAAAAGCAATTCGAATCTCAAAAAGAAAAAGGGCTTCCTCAAACAGTATTATCTGCTATGCAAGAAGAAATTCTTCAACAAAAACAAGAATTGGATGCGGGAACTACCGCTTATGAACAAGGCTTGAAGCAATATGAGAGCGGATGGGCTAGTTATCAAGAAGGCTTGAAACAATACCAAGAGGGATTGGCAATCATTCAGTCTAAACAAAATACGCTAGATGCTGGGCAAAAAGCTTTAGCAGAAGGAAAAAGACAAGTCTCGGTTGGTGAGGAAGCTATAGCGAAAGCAAAACAAGAAATCCAAGAAAAACAAAACCAATATACAGATGAAAGAGAAAAAGCTGAAGAAAAGATTGATCAAGCTAAGACGGATTTAGAAGATGCAAAAGTCAAAGCTTCTAAACTAACGAAACCTCGTTATTCTGTTTATACTCGCTCGACTATGCTAGGGAGTGAAGGCTATTTAAATATGAAGTCTACTGCAGAAGGGATTATTGCTGTAGCGAATTTATTCCCGGTTGTATTATATGCTGTAGCAGCTCTTGTGACAGTGACAACGATGACTCGTTTTGTCAATGAAGAACGAATGAATGCCGGCATTTTAAAAGCGCTAGGCTATAGCACTTTTGATGTGATGAAAAAATTTGCTTTTTATGGATTTAGTGCGGGGATGATTGGAACGATCATAGGAATCGGATTAGGAACTTACTTTTTACCAAGTATATTAGGGGTTACTTTATTAAAAGAAACAATTCTTCCTTCGATTTCTCTCCTATTTAACTTTCCGATTACTTTAGTAGCTCTATTATGCTCGATTAGTTGTAGTGTTATTCCACCTGTATGGATTGCGTATCGAGAATTAAAAGAAAGTTCAGCAAGTCTATTATTACCAAAAGCTCCAAGTGTAGGTTCTAAAATTTGGTTGGAATATGTACCATTTATTTGGAAGAGATTCAGTTTTACTCAAAAGGTAACAGCACGAAATATTTTTCGTTATAAACAACGAATGTTGATGACAATATTTGGGGTAGCTGGTTCGGTAGCTTTATTATTTGCCGGAAGAGGAATTTTATCTTCTTTATCAGGTATTTCACATCGCCAATTTGGGGAAATTATTACGTATGATGCCATTGTTATCAAAGAAGCTGTAATGACGGGAAAAGAACAAGAAGAGTTGAGCCAATTATTATCTACAAAAGAAATTGAGCATTATAGTAATATACATAGTGAAACGATTGCTACTAAAATTGCTGGGGTACATGAGGAACAATCCCTAACCATAATAGTAGGAGAAGAGGCAGAGTTAAGTCGTTATTTACACTTGTATGATGCGAAAACAAAGCAACAGAAATCTCTTACGAACGATGGAGTGTTCTTATCGAAAAAATTAGCCCAGTTATTGAATGTTCATGAAGGTGAAACAGTTCGTTTGCCAATTAAAGACGGTGTGACGAAAGAGATGGTTGTGTCAGGCATTATTGAAATGTATGCAGGGCACTTTATGATCATGTCGCCAACGGCTTATGAAACACTGGCTCAAGAAACTCCAACAAAAAACGCAAGCTTTGTTAGTTTTAAAGAAAAAGATGCGGATAGTGTACGTAAGATGTCTGCTCAATTATTAGCTCAAGATGGAGTGAAGGCTGTTGTTCAAAATACTTCTATGATTCATCGGATTGAAACAATTGTTGGTTCATTGAGTCGAGTGATGATCTTATTAACGATTGTGTCAGTTCTGTTAGCTATTGTTATTTTATATAATTTAACAACGATTAATGTGGCAGAGCGAATTCGAGAATTGTCGACGATTAAGGTGTTAGGATTTTTGAATCGAGAGGTGACTTTATATATTTATCGTGAAACGATGGTTCTTTCTTTGATTGGGATTGTTGTGGGGCTGTTGTTGGGGAAGGTATTGCATCGTGTGATTATTGAAGCGGTGGCGCCGGCGTTTGTACGGTTCAATCCGCAAGTCGGGTTGGATGTTTATATTTGGCCGTGTATTTTTATCGTCTTGATTTTAGCAGTACTAGGAATATTAGTGAACCATATGCTGAAAAAGGTTGATATGTTAGAGGCTTTGAAGTCTGTTGATTAATACGAAAAAATAAAGCAGAAAAAGATTATGCTTTGGTAGCTAAGGACGCCAGCAGACCTACGGTCTCATGGCTAAAAAACAAGCCTTGGTCTCCTTTTTTACTGTAATATAAGCCGAGAAGGCTTATATTACTCAAGCTATAAAGCTTCATCTTTTTCTGCTTTATTTATATAGAATGACCTTTTACAATAAGTATTTTTTATAAATAACGCTATAATCATGTATAGTTTCAGGAGTTTAAAAACGTACAAAATATATAGCATCTCAAAAATCAGACTGAAAAAATCTAATTTTTTTAGATGCTTTTAATAATCTTAACTTGTTTAAAGAAGTTTTCAAAATAGTATAATGTTAACATTAGCAGAGTACATTACATAATTTATTGATAGAAATAGAATAGAACGTGTTAAAAATGAAAAAATTGTTATTATTCTTATTCAACTAAACGGCAAACAAAAAAATAAAAACAGAAAAAGTTGGAGCGCTGTAGCTTTGGTACTATAAGCCACAAGGGCTTATAGTACGGGAAAAATTGAGACCTTAGGCTCAATTTTTAGCCATGAGATTCGCAAAGCGAAGCTGCTGGCGTCCCTAGCTACTAAAGCGTAGACTTTTTCTGTTTTTATTTTTGTTTAGTATTCGTATTTAATAGTCGTTCAAATCTTCCACTTCAGCAATTGAGAAGTCTTTTTTCTCTAAGGCTGCAATAATTTGATTCAATGTTTCGTTTGAAACTCCTGCTGGAAGAGTAATTAAAAGACGACGAAGTGTACGATCTCTTTCCGTATCTAATGTCATCACATTGGCAATAGAAGCATATTGATTAATAATCTTAGAAATTTGAGCTAACGATCCTTTTTCACCACCAGAAATAATCGTTAAAACATAAGAACCATTATTCACACTCCAAGATTCTTGAAGCATATTTAATAAACTACTATGCGTTAAAATACCATAAAAATGTTGAGAATCATCTAACACCGCAATATAAGGTAATTCTTTAATCGTAAAGAACACTTTGAAGAACGAACTCGTAATATTGATAAATTTCGTAGTATTTTTAATTAAATGAGTAACCGGTAAGCTCATATCGCCCCCATTTGCTTTATGACGATAGATGTGCATTTTATAAATATTTCCACGGAAGAAAGTTTCTGTTTCATCTAATACTGGAACGCAACGATATCCAGAGTTTTCTAAAATAACAATCGCTTCTTCAAGAGTACAAGATTCTTTAACAACCGTTAAACTCTTTTTAGGAATAACTAGTGATTTTAATAGCATAGACATGCCCCTTTCTTGAAATCAATTTTCGTGTTTTGTAAAATATAGACACGTTTTCATTATTGATAATACCACTTTTTGATTAAAAAGTAACGAGAAATTTATTAAAATCGGGGGCAAAAATCTCTATATAATGGACATATCTTGCATTTTCACACAAAAGTGAGTATGATATTTGTATATTTTTAAAAAATTAACAAAGTAAAGGGGATAACTGAATGATGACAGCAGATTCTGATGGGAGTTCGCTGGGAATCCAGATTTTAATTATTGTACTATTAACTGCGATAAATGCATTTTTTGCAGCAGCGGAGATTGCCTTTGTATCGATCAATCAAGGAAAGATGAGTCAAAAAGCGAGTGAAGGAGATAAGAAGGCGCAACGAGTAATGCGTTTATTAGAAAATTCGGATGAATTTTTAGCAACGATTCAAGTAGCGATTACGTTAGCAGGATTCTTCTCAAGTGCTTCTGCAGCAACAAGTTTTGCTTCACGTATTCAACCATTATTGGAGAATGTACCGGGTGCAGAAACATTAGCAATTTTGATTGTGACTATCATCTTATCTTATTTAACATTAGTGTTTGGGGAATTGTATCCAAAACAAGTTGCCTTACAATTGGCGGAACCGATTGCCTTACATACGGCAGGAATTATTTTATTTGTTAAAAAAGTTTCCAAACCATTTGTATGGATTTTAACCGTTTCAACGGGTATTTTAAAACAAATGACACCGATTGAATTTAATAATGAACAAGAAAAATTAACGCGTAGTGAAATGAAATCTCTTCTAGCGAATAGTCGTAATGATGGAGCGATTGATAAAGAAGAATTTACAATGCTTCAAGGAGTTTTATCTCTTGATTCAAAACTAGCTAGAGAAGTGATGGTACCAAGAACGGACACATTAATGCTTGATGTGGAAGATGATTTAGCAGAAAATATCGAAATCATTTTAAGTAGTTCTTATTCACGTTTCCCAATTTATGAAGAAGATAAAGATAATGTCATTGGAGTTTTACACTCTAAAGACGTTTTAAGAGCGGCAAAAGAACAAGGCTTCGATCAAATCCAATTAATGGATTTAGCGCATCAGCCATTATTTGTTCCGTCAACGATTTTCGTAGATGATTTATTAGTTGAATTTAGAAAAACACGTCAACATATGGCGATTTTAAAAGATGAATACGGTGGAGTCGAAGGTGTCGTAACATTGGAAGACTTAATCGAAGAAATTGTCGGTGAAATTGAAGATGAGTATGATGTGGAAGAAATGAGTTACCGTGAAATTGATGAGAAGAATTTCTTAATTGATGCGGGAATGACATTAGAAAAATTCAATCAAATTTTTCAAACAACGATTGATTCAGATGAAGTGGACACAATGGCGGGAATTATTTTAGAAGACTTAGGATATTTCCCAGAAGACGATGAAGTGGTAGAAGTTCGACAACAAAATGTTCTATTAAAACCAACATTAGTAGAAAATGGAAGAATTCGTCGTATTCATGTGCACTTACTAACTCCAGAAGAAGTAGAAGCGTACGAACAAGAAGAAAACGAAGAAGAAACAGAAGAATAATATATCGTAACTATCGGGTGAACGGGCTCGGTAGTTTTTTGTGTTTATAGACGCTAATCTCGCCAGTTTCGATTTTTTCTACGCCAAAACGTTAAAAATGGCGTAGATTAATCTCGCCATTGCTAATTTTTCATAGCCAAAATGTTCAAAATGGCGTAGAAAGATTGTATCATTAAAAAATATATTTTCTTCCTCTCAAAAGCAGTGAAAAAGAAGTGTTTACAGCATAGATACAAATGTATCTAATTCGTGGATTTTTATTGACAGAATAGGGTTTGTTTGTGTATGATTGTCGCTATATTAAGAGAATAGGGGCAAGAAGATGAAACAAGTATTAAATTTTTGGAGTCAATTAAGTTTGATTAACCGAATCGTCATTGGTATGATTATCGGTATTTTATTAGGAATTTTCGTTCCTCAAGCAGCAGCGATAGGAACTATCGGAACAGTATTTGTAAGTGCGCTAAAAGCAATCGCACCATTATTAGTATTCTTTATTGTACTAAGTGCTTTAGCACAACATAAAGAAGGTCATGAAACAAATATGAAATCAATTGTAATTTTATATTTATTTGGTACTTTTGCAGCTGCATTAGTGGGGGTTATTGCTAGTTTTGCATTCCCAATTACACTAACATTAACAGATTCTGTATCAGAGATTAAGGCACCAGAAGGAATTGCTTCTGTATTGCAAACATTAATTTTAAAAATCGTAGATAATCCAGTGAATGCTTTAATGAGTGGAAACTATATTGGTATTTTATCTTGGGCAGTTGTTTTTGGTTTTGCATTCCGTAAAGCAGATGCATCTATGAAGTCCGTTTTACAACAAGTAGCAGATGCGACAAGTTATGTTGTGAAAGTAGTGATTAGTTGTGCACCGTTTGGGATTATGGGGTTAGTATATACAACTGTTTCAGAAAATGGAGTAGGAGTATTTGCTTCGTATGGAGAGTTAATTATGGTTTTACTTGGAAGTATGTTTTTTGTTGCATTAGTGGTGAATCCAATTATTGTATTCTTTATGATTAAAGAAAATCCTTATCCAATAGTTTTCCGTTGTTTGAAAGATAGCGGAATTACAGCTTTCTTCACTCGTAGTTCAGCAGCAAATATTCCAGTAAATATGGAATTGTGTAGAGATTTAGGATTAGATGAAGATAGCTATTCAGTATCGATTCCTTTAGGTGCAACGATTAATATGGCGGGTGCGGCAATTACGATTACAGTGTTATCATTAGCTGCCGTTAATACTTTAGGAATTCAAGTAGACTTCTTAACAGCGTTAGTACTAAGTGTATTATCAACAGTAGCAGCATGTGGTGCTTCTGGAGTAGCTGGAGGATCATTATTATTAATTCCTGTTGCATGTAGTTTATTTGGAATTTCAAATGATATTGCGATGCAAGTTGTTGGGGTTGGATTTATTATTGGAGTATTACAAGATTCTTGTGAAACTGCGTTAAATTCATCAACAGATGTTTTATTCACAGCAGCAGCAGAATTCCGTCAATGGAAAAAAGAAGGACGAGTAATTAACGTTAGTCCTGAATTAGTAGAATAACATTTCTAGGGAAGACTTTTTAGTCTTCCTTTTTTTGTGTTGACTTTTTTAAAATAAGAGGTATAATTAACTTATGAAATTTACAAATGTAAATTTAAGAAAGGTGGTTTTTTTAATGATAAAAGAATTTAAAGTAGAAGGATTAAAATGTTCAGGGTGTGCGAAAGCTGTTGAAAATGCAGTGAGTGCTGTTGAAGGTGTTGAAAAAGCAAGTGTTGATTTCGAAGCTAAAAAGCTGACTGTAGAATTTCAACAAGATAAAGTAGAAGAACAAAAAATTATAGAAGCTGTATCAAAAGCAGGGTATCAAACTGAATTAGCATAATAGTAAGAAGGAGTTGTTAATCATGAAGAAAGAAGAATTTGCATTAGAAGGATTACAATGTGCCGGTTGTGTCAGTACGGTTGAAAAAGTTGTCCGAGATCTTCCAGGCGTTAAAGAAGCCAATGTAAATTTAGCGACTGAAAAAATGATGGTGCAATTTAATCCAAAGGAAGCAGATGTACAAAAAATTATGGAAACTGTTTCTCTAGCTGGATATCAGGCTATATTGATAAATGATGAAGAAGATGTATTAGAAAAAACAGCGATTAAAAAAGAAAAACAATTACACTCGCTGAAAGTAAGAGCGTGGGTATCAGGTGTGTTTGCCATTGTATTACTTTATATTGCGATGGGTGAAATGATTGGACTTCCTCTTCCACAAATCTTACAGCCGATGGAACATCCAATTGTATTTTCTGTAACTCAATTGATTTTAGTAACTCCTATTTTATGGGTGGGTCGTAGTTATTTTGTGAATGGATTTAAGGCATTGATTAGAAAGCATCCGAATATGGATTCATTAGTCGCACTGGGAACGAGTGCTGCGATTTTATATAGTGTATGGAGTACGATTCGTATTTTAGCTGGAGAATATCATTATGTGATGCATCTCTATGTAGAATCTGCAGCAGTCATTTTAGCGTTTATTACAGTAGGAAAATATTTTGAAACTTTAACAAAAGGAAGAACTTCTCAAGCGATTCAATCATTAGTCGCTTTATCTCCAAAAGTAGCGACAGTCATTCGTGATGGAAAAGAAGTAGAAGTTCCAGTAGAGGAATTACAAATTGGAGAAGTAGTCTTCGTACGACCAGGTGAAAAAATTCCTGTGGATGGGGTTATTATTTCTGGAGAAAGCTTTGTTGATGAATCCATGATTACAGGCGAAAGTGTACCAGTCTTCAAAAAAGAAGGAAGTAAAGTGGTTGGTGCTACGTTGAATACAACTGGTTCATTCCAAGTTGAAGTGAGCCAAGTTGGGAAAGATACAAC
This sequence comes from uncultured Granulicatella sp., assembly GCF_963528195.1. Classification (GTDB taxonomy): domain Bacteria; phylum Bacillota; class Bacilli; order Lactobacillales; family Aerococcaceae; genus Granulicatella. Next base: position 79,608 of record NZ_CAURVN010000002.1, on the reverse strand, counting down.
ATTGTCTCAAATTATTCGTTTAGTAGAAGAAGCGCAAGGTTCTAAAGCACCAATTGCTGCCATTGCAGACCGTGTAGCTGGAATTTTTGTTCCAATCGTGATGGGATTATCTCTCTTAGCAGGTCTATATTGGGGATTGATTGGTGGAGAATCTTTTGAATTTGTCGTAACCGTGATGATTTCTGTATTAGTCATTGCTTGTCCATGTGCATTAGGATTAGCCACTCCAACTGCCATTATGGTAGGAACAGGTTTTGGTGCTAAAAGAGGAATTTTAATTAAAAGTAGTGCCGCTCTAGAAGAAGCTGGACATGTAGGAGTTGTATTATTAGATAAAACAGGAACGATTACAAATGGTAAACCTAAAGTAGTCGATATTCAAGTATTCAATGATTATTCAAAAGAAGAAGTACTAAAAATAGCAGCATCAATTGAAAAACATTCGGAACATCCATTAGGAAAAGCTATCGTGGAAGAAGCTGAAAAACAAGAATTTGAAGTTTTACCAATTGAACAATTCCAATCTATTTCTGGTATGGGAATTCAAGGAATTGTGGATGGAAAAGAAGTGTTACTAGGAAATCATTTATTATTACAAAATCAAGGAATTGCGGTAGATGAATTTAATGCTGTGATTGATATAGTCGCTTCTAAAGGGCAAACAGCAATGTTCGTAGTTATTCAAAAACAAGTAGCCGGAATTATTGTAGTTGCGGATACGATTAAAGCAACTAGTAAAGAAGCAATCCAACAAATGAAAGCATTGGGACTTCAAGTTCGAATGGTAACAGGAGATCATGAAAAAACAGCCAAAGCAATTGCGAATGAAGTTGGAATTGAGACGGTATATAGCCAAGTATTACCAAATGAAAAAGCAAGTGTTGTCCAACAATTATTAGACGAAGGCTATCAAGTAGCCATGGTTGGAGATGGGATTAATGATGCACCTGCACTTGCCAAAGCAACAGTCGGAATTGCGATTGGATCTGGAGTAGATGTTGCCATTGAAACTGCCGATATGGTCATGATGCAAGATGATTTAAGATTAGTGGCGAAAACGATTCAATTAAGTAAAATGACAATGATGACGATTAAAGAAAACTTATTCTGGGCATTTATTTATAATGTAATTGGAATTCCCGTAGCGATGGGTGTCTTACATTTCTTTGGAGGACCATTATTAAGTCCAATGATTGCAGGAGCAGCGATGAGTTTCAGCTCAGTCTCAGTTGTGCTAAATGCATTGAGATTGAATCATAAATTATCAAAATTAGAAAAATAAAAAAAGATGAAGCGACCCCAAAAAGTACAACTTTTTGGGGTCGCTTCAATTATTTGTTTTTAAGATTTATGTTTAATTTTTTTGAACACGAATTTAAGAAAAGCATACAGTAATGCTAGATAAAAACAAATTGTCGATAGATGAACAAATAATAAGAAAAAGTCAGGTAAGAAGTAATAAAGAAGAAGTGATGATGCTAAACCGAAAACAGCACCGTAAAACAAATAATTACCAAATAAAAACTTACTCATTTTGACTCATCTCCACTCTGATTAGGTATCTAGTTTTCCCTATCTTATCAATATTTTAAACTATCATTTTAGTGAAAAACAGACTTATCATTCAGAAAATATTGATGTATAATTAAATTTTGTAAGGGTTTTATTTTTGTGTGATAGTTAGTCTGTCTAAGGGAAGCTTTGTCGATGAATGATTATAGGTGAGATAACTATAAATTATCAAAATTAGAAAAATAAATAGAGAACAAGAATTAGAGGGCTATATGTTGATAGTCCTTTTTTATGGCATCAATTTCATTTTGTTTATGGTAATATAGGGATAAATAAGTGCGATTTAAAAGTAGATTAGAATAAAAGAATCGAGGAATCATTTATGGTGAAAATGGTTACGATACATCCGGGACTTTGGAAAGAAACTGTCAAAAAATATGGATTCGAATCCTCCCAATTATCAAGAAAGAAAATAGCTGAATATTTAGGATGGGGACATCTCTATATTTTAACGCATCCTCAAGTTCGACCTGATTGGAAGGAAGGATATGAAAAAATAGGATTTCAACGTGATGAATTGATATCGGTCTCTCATTATCAGTCAGATATTGGACATGATGAATTAAGTGTTCGCCCTTCTGATATTATCGACAAATATCCAACTGGGAAAATGACCGTTATGAATGGCTTTGTAGCAAGTATGGAATTAGAAGAAGAAACATTATATTTTACTTCGGGATTATTTTTAAAGAAAAATAAAAAAGAGGAATTAGAATGGTTTAATCGAGATGGTTCTGTTGCTTTGAGAGCTAGATATTATAAACCGAAAGAAGAACCGACTCCCATTTATATGATGGAGGATAATTACTTATATTATAAAGATGGAGAATGGTTGACGTACGAAGATTTATTGATTCAAGTATTAATGACTCTTACAGATAAGAACGATATTTTAATTCGAGATCAGCATAATATAGTCACACCGAAGTTATGGCGTTTTGTGGAAAATACGAATCGAAAATATTTTGAATATATTCATAATAATGTATTGAAAGATCCAGCACATAATTTAAGAAGAAAAACACGATACTTAGTAGCTTCTGAAGTTTTATCTGATATTTTACAAGATTTAGGCTATCATACATGGTTTATGCCACCAATTTATGCTCCACAAAATGATTCTGTAGTTACAAAAAGAAGTAACCCTCGTTCTTATTGTTATGTTGGGAATATGACAGAAGTGAAGAGGGTAGAATGGATTATCGAAGCGTTTAGAGTATTGCAAAAGGAAGGTATTAATGTTGAAGTATCTTTATATGGGGGAGATTTGACTCAATTAAAAGAGAAGTATGAGAATTTACCTACTAATATAAATATTGTTGGTTATGTAGATGAAGTGCCGTATTGGAAACATGATGGGTATATCTCTACTTCTCAAAAAGAATTATTTGCGAATGCTTGTGTCGAAGCAATGAGTTTAGGGTTAATTCCGTTATTATCTAATGTAGAAATTGCGCATCAATATTATGCTGCTAAAAATTCAGATGTTTGCCTGTTTGATTCACCTGAAGAATTAGCTAGTATCATTCAGTGCTTATATGAAAAGAATGATGAAATTGAAACGAAGAATACAATTAATTTTGTGAGACGATACTCAATTGAAGAAGTTTCAAAAAAATATTTATTTATAAATAAATCATGATAATTATTTATTAAACTAATTTAAATATTATTTTTTAGGAAAAATTCTGTTTAAAAGCAAAAAATATATTTGTGAATTAATTATATTGCAGTTTGATAACTAAAAAGTAGAATGATATGATTAATAAGATACAGAGTAAATGTTATATAACAAAGAAGCATAGGAAAAGAGGATTCTATGAAAAAATTAGGTTCAGAAAAAATTCAAAAATATTCATTACGTAAATATAAAGGAATTGGTGCGGCATCAGTTTTATTAGGGATGATGGTTGTTGGAGCTAGTCCGGTATGGGCTGAAGATGCTACAAATATGAAAAAAGAAAGTGCTGTAACCCCAGTAAAAGATAATGTGGAAATGGAAACATTGAGTAATGGTGCTGGTAGCTATACAATGCCGAAAATGCATGTGTTTGAGAGGACGGAGGGTGGTGGACGACTGCGTGGGGATGAACACTGGTATGAGAAAAAGCATAAACAATTCGAAGAAACTGTTAAGGAAGATTTGAAAAGGGTAGAGGATAGTAATATAAAAGAATCAGGTTTGGATACATTTAAGGATACAAAAGTATCATATGTAACAAAAGAAGGCGAAGTTCTAAAAGAAGAGTCTGATGTAGAAATTCCTGTTGGTGATCATAAACTTTCTAGTAGCACAATGAACTATAAAATACGTGGACTTTTTGGAAAACGTTATGAAGGAAATGTAGCAAATTTAAATAATGATGTTTTAAGTAAGATTAAAGAAGCTGATAAAGTTTTAGAAAAGAATGGGAAAAAATATCATAAGATTGATACAGAAGTAGATAAACATGAGGGGACTACTAAGGAAACAACTTTCAATGATATTACAGTACATGCAAATCCTGGAAACTTGCATAATGAAGATGGAAGTATTCGCTATAACAATATTAAAGAAGGTAGTCGAGTTTGGCTTGTTTCAGAAACATCTGAAAATCAGTACGGAAAATACGTCTTAGCGACAAAAACGTCAACCTCAGATGACTCTTGGGTAGTAGAAACTTTTAAAAAAGGAGAAGAGAACGCCAAAGCTTTCACGAAAGAAAACATAAATTCTGAAGGTGGAATAAAAGAAGGGGATACAATCTTAGTTGTTGAGAAAAATGAAGTTTCTTTAAAAGTAGGAGCAGCATCGACAGCAACAGAACAAGCAGCATATACAGCAGGAGTATTTTTCAATGAAAAATCATTATATGAGGGACTGAATGGGTTATTAGGTAATCAATTAGAAGATCTTGCTAAAGAACAAGAACAAGCTATTGAAAATAAACGTCTGAATAAAAAAGAAGAAACTTGGGAAGAATTATACAAAAAACAATTAATAAATGAATATCTAGTAGATAAACAAAATAGACCTATTTATACTGAGTATGAGACATTCCATGGTTATATCAGAACAAATGGTGACTTTAAAGAGTACAGTGATATTGAAAAATATATCTCAATTTTAAAAGAAAAATTTGGAGAAGGCCCGATTAAAACAAACTGGGATAATACTAGGGATAAAATAGAGCCGAAATTTATTGGGAATATTGAAGAATTTAAAGATACTAGTAATTATGAAGAAGAAAAAGCAAATGTAGAAAAATTTAAAGAATCTCATAAAAACATTCGATATGTAAATGAAGTACCTAGTGATGCAAATTTTGTAAAAAATGTATTTGAAGTAAATGTTGATTATAAATTAGGTAATAAAGGCAAGGATGAAAATTATCCAATTGATGAAAATGAGACAGAAGATTCAAACAAAAAATATCTTGCATATACAGCAGGTTTTGGAGAAGTTAGATATTCTGGTGGGCACAGTAATTATCAATATGGAATAGGGCAATTATATAAAGAATATACAAAAAATGGCATTACATATAGAGTAGCTGCACCGACAAAATATGATCAATATGCTTATGTGTCAGGGCCATCAATTACAGAAATTCACTATTACAATTTGTATCAACCAACACGTGCTTATCACGTTAGTGAAGAGTTAACAAAGGTTAAAAACATCTATGCTAAAGAAGAGAAGTCTACTACAGAAATAAAAGGAAATGTAAAAGTCCATTACCAATTAGAGGATGGAACTTCGATTAAAGAAAGTGTGGATGTTGTAAAAGATGCAGTTGTATCTTCTACAGAAGAAAAATATTACCTGGATAAGGATGATAAAAAAGTTGTTGTTGGAACACCAACGACAACAAATAATGATGTTTCATATGACACAACAACACGAAAACTACAAGAAATCACCAAAAATGGTAAAAAATATAAACTAGTAGGACTAAAAACAGGGTCTCCTACAGAAAAAGGAACAGTCGTTTCAGGAACTACTGAAATTACCTATGTTTATAAACTAGCAACTGTCGGAAATGTATTTGCAAAATACATGTTAGAAGGAACAACTACTGAAATAGCATCAGGAAAACTACTAACAAAAGATGCTTCTATCGGGGATGAATATACGTCTGTTGCTCCTAAAGTGGGGACACTGCTTCAAAAAGATGGTAAAACTTATTTTTACAAAGGACATCGTGCTACTTCAGCACCTGAAAAAGGTACAGTTGAGGAAAGTGAAAAAACAGTTATTTATGACTTTGTAGAATACTTTAGTGAAAAGGGTGAACCAGAAGTACGAGCAGAATTGCCAGAAGGAATTGTAAGTGAGAAGGGCGAACCAGAGTTACCAGAAGGTGCCGTGAGTGAGAAGGGTGAACCAGAAGTGCAACCAGCGTTACCAGAAGGTATCATCAGTGAAAAAGGTGATCCAGCAGTTCATCCTATAGTCGCATTATTGATTACTCGCCATATTATTATTGGATCAAATGAAGAACTTGTTCCAACTGAGGTAGGTCATTTTGGTCCAAAACAAGGAATCATTACCAAAAATGGAAAACAATACCAATATGAAATGACTCAAGAAGAGGATGGGATTACGACTCATTACTATAGAGAACTTTCTGGTGAAACACGTTCAAATATTCCTCAAGAAAATAGAGAGAAACAACCTGAACAAACGCAGAATTCAACGAGTAACCCAGTAGAACCTCAACACGAGAATTTGCAGCATAATGCTGAATTAGTTTCTCATCCTGAACTACCAAAAACAGGTCAAGCAGAAACACTACCGACATGGTTAGGATTCCTAAGTTTAATAGGTGGAGTTTTCGTTAAAAGAAAAAACAATAAAGATAATTTTTAATTCATATCTTTAATCAACTAAAAAAGTCTGTCTCAGGAGAAAACCTCCTAGGACAGACTTTTTGTCATATTTCGTAAAAATCAACAATGATTAGTCTTCTAAGTTTACATTGTGGTAAACTTTTTGAACGTCTTCATTATCTTCTAATGCGTTAATCATACGTTCAAATAAACGTAAATCATCGCCTGTTAATGTTACTTCTGATTGAGGAATCATTTCGATTTCAGATACTGTGAATTCAGAAATTCCTAATCCTTCTAATGCTGTACGAACTGTGTTGAAATCGTTTGGTTCAGCATAAACGATTGCTTGGTCGTCTTCTTGTACAACGTCACGAACGTCTACTTCTGCTTCCATTAATTGTTCTAATAATTCGTCTGCATCTTTGTTTGCAATACCGAAGATTGCTGTATGATCGAATAAATAAGTTACAGAACCTGGCGCACCCATGTTTCCTCCGTTTTTGCTATAAGCAGCACGAACGTCTGCAGCAGTACGGTTTACGTTATTTGTTAGTGCGTCTACGATAATCATAGAACCGTTAGGACCGAATCCTTCATAACGTAATTCTTGGTAATCGCCATCGCCGCCACCTTTAGCTTTTTCAATTGCACGTTCGATAATATGACGAGGTACATTATAAGTTTTAGCACGGTCAATTACGAATTTTAATTTTTGGTTAGAATGTGGATCTGGTTCACCTTGTTTTGCTGCTACATAGATCTCAATTCCGAATTTTGCATAAATTTTACTGTTGTTAGCATCGAGTTTAGTTTTCTTTTCTACGATGTTAGCCCATTTACGTCCCATTTTCTCACTCACTTTCTAAAAATATCTATAAGACATTCTTCATTATACAGATGGAAGCTAGGTTTGTTAAGTATTTTCTATTCAGAAATGCATTTTACAAGAAATTTTTTCTAAAAATGGTACACTATAAGAGAGGTGAGGTTATGAAAAATATTCAAGTAATCTATTTAGAAAGCGAAACTTGTGGGGTTTGTCATGCATTACAGCCACGAGTAGAAGAAGTCATAGAGCAAGAAGGAGTAGCGTTAGAAATCATTAATGTCACTCAGCATCCTGAAGTCGCAAGCCAGTATCAAGTGCTAACAGTTCCCGTTGCGATTGTTTTTGTAGGGGATAAAGAATTTGCTCGTCAAGCGAGATTTATTGATATGGAATTGTTCGAAAAACAATTACAACAAGCGAAAGAATTTGCTCAAATGGAAGACTATTCATCGTAATTTCAGAAACGGTTTCCATCTTTTAAATTTAAGTATTTATTAAGAATTATTCAGTTGTATTTAAAAAGGAAAGTGCTATAATGATGACAACGAATGGGGGTGGTCTTTTGTATGTTGACTTACTATTACTGTTAGTAGCTGTCATTGGTGTTTTCATTTCTTTGTTCTCCAAATGGAATATACTTGGTAGTGTAATAACAGTAATAAGTTTTACAACCTATACTTTTCTTCATCCATACTGGAATTTCTTCGTCCTTATCCTATTTGTATTTGGGTTTCTATTTTTAGGATTTGAAGTATTAATTCCAGGAATTGGAGCTTTAGGAGTGTTAGGGACAGTATTCGTATTAGGAGGGATGTACTGGGCAAACCAGGCTGTCATGGAGTTAGTCGTTTTAATCTTAATGTCACTATTGTTGGCGATAGTCTTGTTAGTTTTATTGGTGAAAAGGGGAAATCATTTTTCTCATAAGAAAGGATTAGTATTGCTTTCTTCTCTAAAAAAATCAAAAGGCTATTCAACCTCAAAAGTATATGACGATTTAGTCAATAAAACAGGGAAAACATTGACGGTATTACGTCCGAGTGGAAAGGCTGAACTAGACGGTGAAATCGTTGATGTGGTGAGTACGGGATTTGTGATTCCAGAAGATACAATGATACAAGTTGTCAAAGTAGAAGGAAGTAAAATCGTCGTACAAGTTTTGGAGAACAATAATGAGTAGGAGGGAGTAAAATGTTAGAAAAAGGTTTATTAAATAATCCAACAGGAGTCATTGGACTCATTGTGATACTATTTCTAATTTTAACAGTTGTCATGTTATTTTTTAGATTTGTACCGATTGGGTTATGGATTACAGCATATTTTTCTGATGTAAAAATTGGAGTAGGCACATTAGTAGGGATGAGATTACGTCGAGTAGCTCCTCAATATATTGTGCGTCCAATGATCAAAGCAACAAAAGCAGGGTTGAAAATCGATATTAATGAATTAGAAGCCCATTATTTAGCAGGTGGGAATGTCAATGTAGTTATTGATGCGTTAATCGCAGCACAACGTGCGAATATTGACTTAGAATTTGAACAAGCGGCTGCCATTGACTTAGCAGGTCGAAATGTATTTGAAGCCGTTCAAGTATCTGTAAATCCAAAAGTAATTGAAACTCCTGTTATTGCAGGGGTTGCGATGGATGGGATTGAAGTTCAAGCAAAAGCAAAAGTAACGGTACGTGCCAATATTGAACGATTAGTTGGGGGTGCTGGTGAAGAAACCATTATTGCCCGTGTTGGTGAAGGGATTGTTACTACCGTTGGTTCAGCAGCTCACCATAAATTAGTTTTAGAAAATCCGGACTCTATTTCCCAAACGATTTTGAGAAAAGGATTAGATGCAGGTACAGCATACGAAATTCTATCCATTGATATCGCAGATGTTGATGTCGGTAGAAATATCGGGGCAAAATTACAAGCAGAACAAGCAGAAGCTGATAAGAAAATTGCACAAGCTAAAGCTGAAGAACGTCGTTCTCTTGCCGTAGCGCAAGAACAAGAAATGTTAGCAGAAGTACAACGGATGCGTGCAAAAGTTGTAGAAGCTGAATCGCAAATTCCATTAGCGATGGCAGAAGCTCTACGTAATGGAAAACTTGGAGTCATGGACTACTATCAATTGAAAAATATTCAATCGGATACAGATATGAGAGAAGCGATTAGCAAATCTTCTGTAGAGAGTGAATCATGAATATTGTACTCTTTCTCTTGTATGTAGTAGTCCTTGTGATTATGTCTGCTGGTAGTTATCTTAATTTAAAAATGAAAAGTAAAGAAAAGGGATTTAGCCAACTGCACGATTGGTTGAATCATTCTTTTCAAGAAAAATCCGTTTCGTCTAAACATCATCATCCAAAAAATCAAAAAGTAGTAGATGTTGTCGTAGAAGAAATGCCTGAAACAAAAGCGACATTATCTCATACAGAGAAAATGAGACAACAATTTTTTAAGATAGTACAAGTCTTTCGACAATTCTCACCAGAGGACTATTCTTTATCTGTATTTGACAAGGAATTAATCCAAAGAGTGTCGATTATTTCTTCCGAAGAAATTGATACTATGAGAAGAAGTGCCATTTTAATTCATACTGAAAAATTAAAACGATTATATTTGAATAATCCGAATTTACCAGAAGAATTATTAGAACATCTTCGAGTTTTTGTAGAAGAAATGGAAGCCATCCAATTACAGGAAGAAGAAGTTCAACATATGGGTTCAAAAGGTGAATTAGTGGTGGAAGCTGTAAAAAGTGCAACAAATTATACAACGAAAAATCGAGTGTTAAAATATCACTTACAATGGAAAAAAGCAATTGTCGCAAGTGAAGTATTATCAAAACCAAAAAGTATGCGATAAAAAGCGAAGAAAGAAGGTTAGGCAGAAATGCTTAGCCTTTTTATTTTGTGTTACAATATGTCTAGTAGAGAGGTGAATATCATGTTAGAACAAGAAATGATTACTCAGTTAAAGATAAAACAAGGGAATAATACAGCATTAACACAAGAAGAATTAGAATGGTTATGGGAGAATATAGGAAATCCGAATCCAGAAATCCGAGATGACTTAGTCTTTAATTTATTCGGGCAAGTTATTTTTGAACAACTGATAACAAAAGAACAATTACGATGGATCATTGAAAAAGTGAATGTCACAAATCCTTTGGAGTATAGAATCGAAGAATTTGCTAGTGCAACAGCGTATCGTTCATTCTCAGCGCTTGTAATGGGAATGATTTTACAAGTAGATGGGGATAAAACAAGTGGATATGATTCTTGTTTAACAACTTTAGAGAGAACGAGTTGGATTCAAAATGGAATTCATTATTTAAAAAGAGAAAAAGACAGAACGGGATATGATGAGAAGTTAGGATGGATACATGCATTTGCTCATGGAGCCGATTTATTAGGAACCATTATTTCGCATCCGAATTGTACCCAAGAATATGTAGTAGAAGTATTAGAAGTCATTAGTGATATTTTTCAAAAGAGTAAACAACCATTTATGGATGAAGAAGAGAAACGATTAGGATTAGCAATCTTTTTTGGAATAGAGTCGGAAAATCTTTCTCAAAAATTGTTGTGTGAGTGGATTAAAAAGCAAAGATTTGAAGAATTAGATGGAAGCCGTGAAAGTTATCAACGTTTAGCAATGTACAAAAGTTTTTTAGCGACAATCTATTTTAGGATGGAAGCTTTAAACCTTTGGGAAAATTCTTTAAAGGATGAGATGATAATGATCCTCCAAGAATATTAAAAAACCACCGACACAATGGTCGGTGGAAAAAAGGATTTTGAAATATTTAACTTGGGAGGATAATATTTCTTATTTGGGAATGACTAAAGTATAGAGTGAAATTTTGAAAATTATATGAAGACTCCGATAAGAAAGTGAGAAGAATCTTTAAAGAAATACATAAAACAGATAAAAACATTTCTCCGTAGCAAAAGTAATATAAGCTTTCAGCTTATATTACAGGGGAAATTTGAGACCAAGGCTCAAATTTTAGCCATGAGACTCGCAGTTGCGAGGCTGCTGGCGACCATGCTACGGCTAGAAATGTTTTTTCTGTTTTATTGTAGTTATTTTACGAAATTATTTATTTGTACAAGCAACGAAACTTTCTCTTAATGTATCTTCTGGTAAGTTTTTACCAATAAATACTAAAGTCGACTTACGCTCTGTATCATTCCAATCACGTCCACGAGAAATATCAAAACTCATTTGAACCCCTTGGAAAATGATTTGATAATCCAAACCTTCTACGCTTAAAATTCCTTTATAACGATATAATTCAGGTCCATAAATATAAACTAATTCATTCAACCATTCGTTAATATGAGCCAAAACAAGAGGTTTCTCAGTTTCAATGACAAATGAATTAATCCCACTGTGGTGGTGATGTTTGTGATGATGATGTCCATGATGGTGATGATCATGATCATGGTCGTGGTGATGTTCTTTATCGTGATGGTGGTCATGATCGTGTTCCCCATGTGCATGAGTATGTCCACATTCTTCACAGTATTCATCGTGCTCGCCATGCGCATGAGAGTGACCGCATTCTTCGCAGTGTTCTTCATCGTGATGATGGTGGTGATCATGTTCCCCATGAGCATGAGTGTGTCCACAAGCTTCACAATATTCTTCTTCAGAATTTTCTTGCATTTCTAAAATTTTCTTTTCAGAAGCATAGAATAATTCAAGTCCAAACATATCTTTCATTTCAACTGGACGAGCATCTAAATCTTGAATTTCTGCAAAAGGATTGATAGAACGAACTTCGTTAATCACTTTTGTATAAATAGTGTCGTCTACTAAACTATGTTTAGACATAAAGATTTTGTCTGCAAAACCGACTTGTTTTGCTGGTTCAGTTTGATGAGTGGTTTGATATAAGAAATTTTTTGAATCAACAACTGTTAAAACAGCGTCTAAAATAAAATGTTCATTTAAAAATGGTACATTGATAAATGTTTGAGCAATTGGTGCAGGATCTGCTAAGCCAGTTGTTTCAAATAATACACGGTCCACTTTAATACCGTTTTGTTCTTTGACCATTAAAATAGATTTTAACATGTCTGCAATATCTGTACGAAGGGTACAACATAAGCAGCCATTATCCATTTGATAAATTTCTTCTTCTACATCTAATACGAATTGATGATCAACACCAATTTCTCCAAATTCATTAATAACTACGGCAATATGTTCACCGTGTTTTTCTTTTAATACTTTGTTAATGAGCGTTGTTTTACCTGCTCCTAAAAAACCGCTGACAATGGTTACTGGAATTTTGCTACTCATCATGATTTCCTCCATTCATGTAATTAAATCTGCATAATTACGATTCTATTCTATTGTATCATTGCAGGAAAAAATGTCAAAATAAAAAACGGTTAATTTTATAGAGAAAGAAAATCAAACAGAAAATCAATTTTATGGTATACTGACAATTGAGAATAAATGGAGCAGGAGTGTGCATGATGCAAAAGAAAATCGACTGGAGTCGAGATTTTATACAAAAACATCAACATTTATTTGCATGTCCCTATTGTCATGCAGCTATTGAAGCGTTAGATGGGTATAGTCTGGTTTGTACGAACCGTCATCGCTTTGATATCAATAAAAAAGGCACTCTTCATTTGATGAAACAAAAAGCGAATGAGGATTATGATGCTGAGCTATTTACGCATCGTTATGAATTAGCGCAAAGTGGTTTCTTCAATCCTTTGTTAGACGAAGTTTTGTCACTGATTTCAAAACAGGAGAATCAACTAATTGTTGATATTGGCTGTGGAGAAGGAAGCCCGCTTGCTTATTTATCGTCATTTTTAGAAGATATTCCTTTAGTAGGAATGGATATTGCTAAGGAAGGCATTTTGGCTGCTAGTCATCATCATTCACAAAAAGCTTTATGGATTGTGGCAGATTTAGCGCAGTTACCTTTTAGGGATGAATCTTGTGGAGCTTTAATCAATATGTTGACTCCTTCGAATTATAAGGAGTTCAACCGTGTCTTAGCATCAGGAGGAAAATTAATTAAAATTATTCCTGGAAGTAATTATTTAATTGAATTAAGACAACAATTATATAAAAGTAATGAAGAAAAACAACACTATTCTAATGAGGATATTGTAGAACGATTTAAACAAGAATATCCATCGATGAAGATGAAGGAAGTTTCTTATCAAGTGACACTTACAAAAGAAATGTATGGACACCTATTACAAATGACTCCTTTATATTGGGGAGCTAGTAAAGAAGATCAAGATTATAGTAAAAATCATCCTTTAGAAACTATTACGGTACATTTATGGATATTAGTCGGAGAAAAGAATTAACGGAGGAAAGAAAATGGGATTAAAAGATTTATTTAAAAAACAAGAAACAGAAGCAACAGTTCAAGACAAACCAACATTCAAACTAGGGGTAGAAGATGTTTATAAAATTAGTGATGATTCTCTAGATTTAGTAGTAACAGGGAATTTGGAAGGAACATTAAAAGTAGGGGATTTTGTTTGGTTGACAAATCTTGGAGATGATAATGGAACTGTTACAACTTCTGCGATTTATGCAATGGAAAATGCTCAGCGAGAAAAAGTGTTTGAAGTAACAGATGAACCAGTGGCTCTTTGGTTAGAAGATGCAATGCCTTTAGGGATTAAAAAAGGTACTGTGTTACATGAAGAAGGTGCCAACAAGGAAGAAATCTATAAAACATTTGTCAATACATTAGGGAATGTCTTTGTTGGTCGTCAAGAAGGTGTTTTAACACAAAGAGATGTTGAGACCTTAACCTTAGCGGATTTATCAGAAATTGCACGTGTATTTTTACTATACTGTCATATGAATGCTTCGCAAGAATCACCAGAAGAACATACTGCAAATGTCGGCAAAATTGAACAATTAATGATTGCCGTGCGAGATAAATTGCTCCAAGCAGATGAATTAGTAACCGTGTATTCTAAAAAAACAAAAGAACCTTATTTATTCTCTCAAACTCAACAAAGAGAAGAAGGGGGCTTTATTTGTAGTTCGCCAATGATCTTCATTGCTCCAGTAGCGTATGAAGAAAGATTAGCGTCTCGATTTGCAGATACAGAAATTTTTGAATTACGTCGTATTCAAAAAGGAGAAGATGGAAAAGGAATTGAGAATTTCTTCTTAGAAACTTTCTACCAAAATGGAGCGACAGGTGTCCATCTTGTAACAGAACAAACATCTCTTGCTGCAGAAGGAATTATTGCAGCACCCGATTATACAGGAGTAGCAGAAGAAGATATTCCTGTCACAAATCCTGATGCTATGAGATGGATCTTGTTGTTAGGACAATTAGGATTTCCGCAGACAGAAGAACAAAAAATTATGCACGGATTATACTATCGATTCTTATGCTTAGAATTACCAAAAGCAAAATTCTTAACACCAATCAAATTAGAAAATGCAGATCCAAATGCACAAATTGATTTACAATCTGGAGAAAAATTAAATGTTGCGATTTTACCAGGAAAAGATGAAAAAGAAGCAATGGTCTTCTATACAGATTGGAAGAGATTGAGAGAAATTTATGATGAAAGTTGGAGTGGAATGATTCAGACTTTATCTCAAGTAACAAAAGCTTTCGATGTAGTGATTAACCCATCAGAAAATCCTGCTCTTGGATGTTATGTTAATGATGAAATGTTTGAAGAAATGAAAAAAGTAGATTAATAAATTGAGGAGGAGTGTTCGAGTAAGAACGCTCTTCTTTTTTATTTTTAAATATTTCTATATGGAAGCAATTGACAAAATAGATAAAGGGGTATATAGTTCTATATAGAACTATTTTAAGAGGAGTGTTGATATGACTTCGAAGATGCATGGTGGAAATTTAATTCACCATATTGGATTAGTAAATGGAAGAGTTTACCAAAAATTATTAAATAATGAACCGAAAGCTTTATATAGAAGTGAACAAGCAAAAATTTTATCCGTACTGTGGAATGATACAGAGGGATATATTACTTATACTGATTTGAGTATTCGAACAGGGCTTGCCAATAATACCTTAACAAGTATGATTAAAAAATTGGAAGAACAAGGCTTAGTTTGTTTGAAACATTGTCCAAAAGACAAACGAAAAAGATATGTAAACTTAACGGAATTAGGATGGGCTCAAAAAGAAATTGGAGAGAAAATTCATCAAGAATTAGGAGAAATTTTTTATTCTGGATTTAGTAAAAAAGAAATTATCCAAGTAGAAGAATATTTAAATCGAATTCTTCAAAATTTAAGGAAGAATGAAGCACTTAAATAATTTAGGTGTTAGGAGGGGTTACAGTGATTGAATACAAAAATGTAGCATTGCGCTACGCAGAAAAAACCGTCTTAAAAGACGTTAATTTACGCATTGAAGATGGTGAATTTATGGTGTTAGTGGGACCATCTGGTTCAGGGAAAACGACGATGATGAAAATGATTAACCAATTAATCGAACCAACAGATGGAAATATTTACTTGAATGACAAGCGAATTAAAGATCATCATCAACGAGAATTACGATTAGAAACAGGATATGTTTTGCAACAAATTGCGCTTTTTCCAAATTTAACCGTAGCAGAAAATATTGCTTTAATTCCTGAGATGAAAGGTTGGAAAAAAGAACAAATTCAAGAGAAAACAAAGGTATTATTAGAGAAAGTTGGGCTTTCTTTTGAAGATTATGCGAATCGTTATCCAAAAGAATTATCTGGTGGAGAGCAACAACGAGTAGGAATTGTTCGGGCAATTATTGCGACTCCAAAAATATTATTGATGGATGAACCTTTCTCGGCATTAGATGCCATCAGTCGTAAACAATTACAAGATTTAACGAAACAATTACATCAAGAATTTAAAATGACAGTATTATTTGTTACACATGATACAGATGAAGCTATAAAGTTGGCAGATAGAATTGCTGTATTAAAAGATGGAGAAATTGTTCAAGTAGACACTCCTCATGAAATTCAAACAAATCCGGCTAATGAGTTTGTCAAAGAATTATTTAAAGGGGGAGAACAACATGAATGAATTCATTCGAACATTTCAAGAGAGAAATAGTGAATGGATGTTATCTCTAGGGCAACACCTTCAACTTTCTTTATTAGCGTTATTATTAGCAGTAGTAATTGCTATTCCTATTGCAGTATTAGTCAGTCCATCGAAAAAGATTTCTGGATTTTTATTACAAATTGCAGGGATTATTCAAACATTACCATCTTTAGCGTTAATTGGATTATTTATTCCATTAATGGGGATTGGAACATTACCAGCTTTAACGACTTTAGTGTTATATGCTTTATTCCCAATTTTGCAAAATACAATTACAGGGCTACAAGGAATTGATGAAAGTCTAGTCGAAGCAGGAATTGCGTTTGGAATGACAAAATTTGAGCGCCTTAAAAAAATTGAAATTGCTATAGCGATGCCCGTAATTATGTCTGGGATTCGTACCGCAGCTGTATTTATTATTGGAACAGCGACTTTAGCTGCATTAATTGGTGCAGGAGGATTAGGAAGCTTTATTTTATTAGGGATTGACCGAAATAATTCAAGTTTAATCTTGATTGGAGCTATTTCTGCTGCAATTTTAGCAATTTTATTCAACTTCTTATTGAAATGGATGGAAACAGCAAAATTAAAAACGATTCTGTCAGCCTTTTTAGTTTTAATCATTGGATTAGGAGCTTCTTATGCACCAACAATTGCTAAAATGCAAACATCAGATAAACTAGTGATCGCAGGAAAATTAGGACCAGAACCTGAGATTTTGATGAATATGTATAAGTTATTAATCGAAGATCAAACAAAATTAAAAGTCGAAGTGAAACCAAACTTTGGAAAAACGAATTTCTTATATGAAGCATTGAAAAAAGGGGACATTGATATTTACCCAGAATTTTCAGGAACGATTACAGAAAGTTTATTGAAGAATAAACCAAAAGTTAGTCATGAACCTGAAGAAGTGTATGAAGTAGCTCGTAAAGGAATTTTAGAACAAGATGGTTTTGTATTTTTAAAACCAATGGCATATCAAAATACTTATGCAGTTGCCGTGCCAAAACAATTAGCAGAAGCTGAAAAATTAACAAAAATTTCTGATTTGAAAAAAGTGAACCGTCCATTAAAAGCTGGATTTACATTAGAATTTAATGACCGTGAAGATGGAAATAAAGGATTGCAAAGTATGTATGGCTTACAATTGGATGTAGCCACAATGGAACCTGCATTACGTTATCAAGCTATTCAATCTGGTGATATTCAAGTTACAGATGCTTATTCAACAGATGCAGAAATTTCACGTTACCAATTAAAAGTATTAGAGGATGATAAACAATTATTCCCACCGTATCAAGGGGCTCCTTTAATGAAACAAGACTTGTTGAAAAAACATCCTGAATTAGAAGGGATTTTGAATCAATTAGCTGGAAAAATTTCTGAAGAAGAAATGAGCCAAATGAATTTTGAAGTAGGGGCAAATGGAAGACCTGCTGAAGAAGTTGCTAGAGAATATTTAGTGAAAGTTAATCTTTTGAAATAGTGAGAAAAGCCAAGAAAAAAATCTTTTTGTTTGTGAGGTCGCCAGCAGCCTCGCGTGCGAGTCTCATGGCTAAAATTTTTTCTTCTTGTTTTTAAAACATCAAAAAAGGCATAAATCTTGAGCGTATGATTTATGCCTTTTTGTTATCTACTTTTTAGAGAAAACTTCACTGACTGTATTTGTTAGTGGAAATAAAAAGTCTGTAATTTCTTGAGGACTTTCTTTTTTTCCACGGGCAATCCATTTTTGACAAACTCCAAATAATGCATTGGAGAGATAGACGCTATAATATTCTAATTCTATTATATTTAAAGAATTGGTAGAAATTCTTTTTTCGATATCTGTCTTTACAAGAATAAGTAATTTATTTCGAAGATAATTTTGAATTTCTTTTGTACCATTTTCGGATAATAATGCGGCTAAAAGGGGTTCAGATTGTAAATATTCAAATACTTCAAAAATAGCTTGTTGTTTATCGTTGGCATACTTGCTAAAAATATATTCTAGTGTATGGAACAGTCTACTTTGGTAGAGATCAATCATATCGTATTTATCTTTGTAATGGGTATAAAAACTGGAACGACTAATTCCAGCTGTTTCCGCTAATTTTACAGTACTAATTTGGTCGAAAGGCTGTTCTGCTAGTAATTGTACCATGGCATCTTCAATCACTTGTTTTGTTTTTTGTCTTTTATTACTCTCTGTCATAATATCTCCTTTATGAACATTTTTATACATTGTGTCTAAAAATATTTTTAATCACTTGATATATTGTTTTCTTGTTGTATAATCTATTTTATCAAAAATTAGACATTGTGTACAGAAAAGAGGGCTTATATGTTTAGAGAATGGAAAGCAGTTTTAAAAAAACCAACTTTTATAATTGTTATGGTAGGGATTGCTCTTATTCCTGCTTTGTATAATATTATATTTTTATCTTCTATGTGGGATCCATATGGAAAATTATCTGAATTGCCAGTAGCAGTTGTGAATAAAGATCAGCCAGCTACTTATAACGAGAAATCAATGAACATTGGAGAAGACATGGTCTCGAATTTGAAGGAAAATGATTCGTTAGATTTTCATTTTGTTACAGAAGCAGATGGTGTGGAAGGACTAGAAAATGGTACTTATTATATGGTTGTGACTTTACCTAGTGATTTATCCCAAAAAGCTGCATCGATTTTAACAAATCATCCGGAACAAATGAATATTGATTATCAAACTTCAAGTGGTCATAGTTTTATTGCTAGTAAAATGAGTGATTCTGCGATGACTCAATTAAAGCAAACAGTTGCAAAAAATGTGACAGAAACTTATACAAAAACTTTATTTGAAAAAATGGGGAATTTAAAAGAAGGGATGGAACAAGCTTCGCAAGGAAGTCAAACTCTTGCTGATGGGTCTAATCAATTAAAAGATGGAAGTCAACAATTAGCGACTAACTTACAAACTTTAGCTCAATCGAGTGTCACTTTTTCAAATGGAGCAGAGCAATTTACGAATGGACTAGCAACTTACACAGATGCTGTGAAAAAAATTGATGCAGGTATAACGACATTCCATAATGGATTATTAACATATACAGGAGCTGTTTCTCAATTAGATAATGGCTTAAATCAATTATCTTCTAAAACTCCAGAATTAGCTTTTGGAATCCAACAATTAAATGATGGGGTTCAAGCATATGCTGGTGGAGTGGTGAAACTAGACTCAGGGTTGAATCAATTATCTAGTGGAGTTCAAGCATATACATCTGGAGTGGATAGTTTATCTTCAGGTGCAAGTCAATTAGCAGGCCAATCAGACAAATTGCGAAATGGAGTTCAACAATTGAATCAAGGAATTCAGCAATTATCGAGTCAATTAGAGGCATCTGCACAAAAAAGTATTCAAATTTCTCAATTGGCAGCTGGGTTAGATCAATTAAATCAAGCGATTCAATCAGCGAATGCAAATGAAAGTACAGCTTTAATGGGTGAAGTAACCAATGCTTTATCTACAATCGCAGCTTCAGCACAAAGTGTAATAGTAAATAGTCAAGCTTCTCAACAAGCTGCATTAACAGCCATTCAATCAACAAATGCGTATAGCACTTTAAGTGCTGAACAGCAAGCAGAATTAACAGTAGCTGTATCAAATCAATCAAATACAAGTGTGCAATCTGCAAAAGAAATTTTATCGACGATTCAAGTATTAAAAGGGAATTTGGGAAATGCAAAATCTCAAGCAGAAAGTGTCGCTAAATTACAATCCGCAGCAGGACAAGTATTACCATTAGCTTCTACTTCATTAACACAATTATCAGGAGGGATTGGAACATTACAATCGGCAGTCAGTCAACAACTAGTTCCAGCTAGCCAAGCTATTCAAAGTGGTGTAGGTGCTTATACAAGTGGAGTGGATAAAGTTGCGCAAGGAGCCAATGCTTTAAGCTCTAAAAACAGTACTTTAAACGGTAGTGTCAGCCAGTTAGCGTCAGGTTCTTCTCAATTGGCCGAAAAATCTTCAACTTTAACTTCTGGAGTTGGACAATTGGCGCAAAAAGCTCCTGAACTAGTCACAGGTATTGAAAAAATTTCTTCTGGAAGTAACCAATTAAATCAAAAATCTTCAGAATTAGTATCTGGAATTACTAACTTGCAAGCAGGAACAAATCAGCTAAATCAAAAATCTGAACAACTTCTTTCGGGTTCTTCTAAATTAACAGACGGATCACAAAAAATTGCAGATGGTGCAGAAAAACTTGCTGATGGAGGAAATACTCTTTCATCTGGTTTAGAAACTTTATATGGAGGAGTTACTACATTAAGTACTGGATTAATGGATGCAAATGAACAATTAGCATTAGCTTCAACAGAAGAGACGAATGCGAAAACTTTATCAAATCCATTGGCGTTATCGAAAACAGATGATGATGCAGTATCGGTTAACGGAATTGCGATGGCTCCATATATGATTTCTGTGGCATTATTTGTAGCAGCATTATCAACGAATATGATTTTTGCGAAACTTCCATCTGGAAGACAGCCAGAAACTCGTTGGGCATGGTTCAAAGCTCGTTTAGAAGTTAATGGAATTATTGCGGTATTAGCAGGAATACTTGTTTATGGTGGAGTACACTTGATAGGATTAACAGCGGTACATGAAATGAAGACATTATTATTGATTCTATTAGCGAGTGTAACATTTATGTCAATCGTAACAGCACTAACGACATGGAATTCTCGAGTGGGAGCCTTCTTCTCACTTATCTTATTATTATTACAATTAGCATCAAGCGCAGGGACTTATCCTCTTGCATTGACGAATGATTTCTTCAAAACGATTAATCCATGGCTTCCGATGAGTTATTCAGTATCAGGATTACGTCAAACGATTTCTATGGTAGGAATGATTCAAGAACAAGTTGTATTCTTAAGTGTGACACTAGTCATCTTTATGGGATTAGGTGTTCTTGCATATCAACCTGGTATGGGGGAAGAGTAGAATTTAGGATAAATTAACGACTTTTACTGTTAGATTTCTTCTAATAGTTAAAAGTCGTTTTTTATATTTTTGATTTACAAATTTTATAGAGGGTATTGATTGTAAGGGGATAAAGTAGGAAAATAACAGGAAATAAATTCCTTGTTTTTTATACATGGAAAATTGTAATTAAAAAAGAAAAGAATAAGACTTCCACAATGTTCTGGAAAAAAGTTGACTTAATATATTATTGAAAGCGATTTAAAATAAAGATGTGGAAATATATGGAGGGTGATTTTAATGAATAATAGACAGGTAGATCTATTGAATCGATTAATTCAAGAAACCGAGCCTGTAACAGGAAAGTTATTAGCTCAACAGTATTTAGTTTCCACTAAAACAATTTACAATGATATTTCAGTTATTAATCAATATTTAAAAGCTTTTTCTTCAGTTATAAAGAAAAAACCTAGTATGGGAATTTATATTGAAATAGATGAAAAATATAAAGAACAATTGAAGAAAATTTTTCTCGTTTCACCAAAAACAAATAAGCAAAATGAAGAGTGTAAACTATTATCTACATTTATGCTGAAAAATGAAATAGATATTCTAGATTGCTCCATTGAAAATTTCACAAGTGAATCAACTATAAGAAGAGAAATTCATGAACTAGAAAAAGAGATTAATAAGAATGGAATTAAGTTGATTAAGCAACAAGGAAAAATAGCTTTGGAAGGGTTGGAAGACAATATTAGAAAGTTCTTTCGTAATAAGCTATTAAGTGGATTAATTCATTTTAATTTAACAGGATTATCGAATTATGGATGTATTAATCCGAATAGAGTTCAAGAAATTATCCAAATTATGAATCAGCTGTTAGAAAAGTATAAGTTTTCAGTTTGCTATGAATATCGTCATTATTTATTAATGGATTTGATAATTTTTGATATTCGTTGGAGAAATGGATACTTTATAGAACAACAAAATGATTTAGATAGCAATAATCCTAAAATTATTGAGACATATTTACTGGCTAGAGATTTGTTGAATGAAGTTTCTGGAACAGAAGTTGCCGAAAAGGAGATTATTTCTCTTTGCCAAAGTTTAATTACTATTGGGAATTATGAAAATTCTTATTTAGAGTCTAATGTTCAAATTGAGAAAACGGTAGATGAATTCATAGCATTAGTTGGTGAGTTGGCAGGTATTCATTTTGAACAAGATGAGTATTTAAGAGGAATGTTAATCAATCATATTCCAGCAATGATTATGAGGTTACGAAATAAAATTCATTTAAAAAGTGATTTGATGGAAGAAATTAAATACCAGTATGGAGTCTTGTATAACTTTGTTTGGTTATCAGGAAAGGTTTTTAAGAATAATTTTAATGTTGAATTAACAGATAATGAAGCAGCACTTTTAACTATACATTTGGAAATATCAGTAGAAAAAATAAAAAAACCAATGAATATTTATGTAATATGTCCACATAGTTTAGCAACATCAGAATTATTATTGAATCAAGTTAGAAAAATAACAGGTCAGTACGAACATATTCATAAAGTAGAATATTCCAAAGTAAGTTCTTTAGATATTAGCATAAACGATTTAGTGATTAGTTCTGTGGAATTAAAGAATGTGTCGTTTCCGTACATACATGTTGGAACGATTATGAAAGAAGATGATTTATTAAAAATCCAAAGAAAATTTTTAGCCAATACAATGGAGCAAACACAATATAATTTTTTAACGAAAAATGATGAAGAATATACGAATCGACTCATCAAAAAATTACTTGGAAAATCGATATATATTAGAGAAAAAGTAAGTAGTGTAGATAAGTGTTTGTCCAAAATAATCCAATTGGCTAATGAGAAAAATCTTGAAAATATAAAATTTGAAAAGACTATACGCCACAGAGAAAATTTAGGAATTACAAGTACTTACACTGGTATAGCACTTCCTCATGCTAATCCAAAAGAAGTTCATACTAGTGAATTAATTATGATGACATTAGAGAAACCAATTTATTGGGGGCAAAATTTAGTTAAAGTCGTAATGTTAATTGCAATTGCTGAAAAGGAATTAGAAATTTATAAAGATGCTTTAAAGGTTATTTACTCTAAGATTGATAGTTCTTCTTATATTCAAAATTTATGGGAGAGCGAAGATCATGAAAGTTTTATAACAGCGTTATTTTCAGAAGCTAACTTTGAATCAATATTATAAGGAGTGAAAAAAATGACAATTATATCACAGTTAGTCAATAAACAATTAATTAATTTAGAAGGAGTGGGTGAAGACAAAAAAGAATTGCTTCAAAAATTGTCTAAAACTTTGTTTGATAAAGGGTTTGTAACAGATGGATTTGCATCTGCAATTGTGGAAAGAGAGGAGGAATTTCCGACAGGATTAAGATTAGAAAAAACAGCAGTAGCAATTCCGCATACGTATAGTGAATATGTAAAAAAACCTTTTATTTACATTGTTAAATTATCAAAACCTATAACTTTTATTCAGATGGGAACATCGGATGAAGAGGTTCCTGTAAATTTTGTAATTGTATTAGGAATTTCTGAACCCAAAAATCAAACAGGTTTGTTAGTTGAACTAATGAGTATTTTTGGACAAGATGAATTTATTACAAAATTGCAAAATGCAAAATCGGAAGAAGAAGTTTATCAATTATTTGTAACAGTAGAAATGGAGGAAGAGTGATGAAAAAATTAATTGTTGCATGTGGATCAGGAGTGGCTACTTCTCAAACAGTAGCATCAAAAGTTGAAAGATTATTAAAAGAAGCTAACGTACCGTGTGAGATTGAAGCTGTTGATATGAAGGCGTTAGAAATGCATTTAAAATCAGCAGATGGATATATTTCAATCGTTAAAGCAAAAAAAGACTATGGAGTTCCAGTGTTTAACGGAATTGCATTTTTAACAGGAATGGGTCAAAAACAAGAGTTACAAAAAATTATAGATTTCTTAAATAGTTAGGAGGAAAAAATATGGAAACCTTGCAAGTAGTTATTCAATATATTTTGGATTTAGGAGCTGCAGTATTTGTTCCATTTTTAATGTTAATTGTTGGACTAGCAATGAAAATGAAGTTCAGAGAAGCTTTCACAGCAGCGTTAACTTTAGGGATTGCATTTACAGGTATGGGAATTCTTGTAAACTTTATTATGACAAGTATGGGTGCAGCAGCAAATGATTTAACAACTCATACTGGATTAAGTTTACCAGCAGTTGATATTGGTTGGCCTGGAGCTGCAGCAATTAGCTGGGCTTGGCCTTATGCTTTCTTAGTGTTCCCATTACAATTAGCGATTAACTTCATTATGTTAGTGACTAAACAAACAAAAACGTTAAATGTAGATTTATGGAATGTTTGGAATAAAATTTTTACAGCAGTAATTGTAACGTACTTTACAAATAACATTTTCTTAGGATTTATTGCAGCAGCTATTATTATTGTATTAGAACTAAAACTTGGAGATGTGTTTGCTCCAGAAGTAGAACGTTTAACTGGAGTACCGGGGATTACAGTACCTCACTTTATTTGTATGATTGCAGTAATTTTACATCCGATTGATGAATTGTTGAAAAAAATTCCTCTATTAAATAAACAATTTGATGCTGATACATTAAAAGAAAAAATTGGAGTATTTGGAGAAAATGCAGTAATGGGAGCTATTATTGGATTTGCTTTAGGAGCTGCATCAGGTAATGGTATTAAATACGCATTAACATTGTCAGTTCAAGCGGCAACAGCTTTAACCTTATTCCCAATGGTATCTAAACTATTCTCTCAAGCATTATCACCAATTTCAGAAGCAGTATCTGACTTTATGCGTGAAAAATTTGAAGATCGTGAAGTTTATATTGGTTTAGACTGGCCAGTACTTGGTGGACGTAATGAATTATGGGTAGCAGTTATCTTTACAATCCCATTCCTTTTAGTAGGATCTATCGTTTTACCAAATAATATTGTATTACCATTTGCCGGTATCATTAATTTATCATTTGTTGTAGGTGCTCTATTATTAACAAATGGTAATGTTTTAAGAATGATTATTCATGGTTTAATCTCTACTCCGTTATTCTTATATGGAGCAACTTACTTCACTCCATATATGACTCGTTTAGCAGAGGAAACAAAAACATTAAATCAAAGTGGTTTAATTTCATGGGCTACTTTTGAAGGACCAGATATTCGTTATATTTTAGCAAATGGATTTAATGGTGATGTTATCGCTATTGTATTAGGAGTTGTATGGTTAGCTCTTTATGTATGGCTATTAAAAGATAGAAAGAAATATAATGAAACATTAGAAGCAGGCGAATAGAATGAAGAAGCTGCTCATTTTAGTGTTAGGTATATTATTTGTCTATTCTATCATTTCTCAGATAATTTGGTTAACAGTCTTAATTTTACCTGTTGCTATTTACTTGGATAAGCAAAATTTATTCAAGGAATTTGATGAAAGCAGATTTAAGAAAATCCGTAGAGCTAAAAAAGAATCGTAAATAAGACGAAAATTCAAACGATTGATTTAGAAATAGATAGAATAGAAGAATCAATGAATTTGAATTCGGTTGAATGGCAATGATTTGAAGAAAGCAAAAGAATGGATTTCATTATAGGGATCCATTCTTTTTGTAGAATTAATATTAGGAATCGCTTATAGAATTTGTTTAATTGAATACTTAATTTCAACAAAAATTCATAATAATAAAGGATTACGATAAATCATGCATAAATTATTAAAAATTAGACAAATTAGGTTGACGATGAACAAGAAAACGGTTACTATTATATTGGATAAACAAAAAAATTTTTTTCAGGTACGGCTGAAAAATATTATAGTTAAAGAAGGGGAATAATTATGGGGTATCCTAAGTTTATTGAAGGCTTATGTCAAGTGACATATGATATGTGGAATAAAGGCTGGGACGAATATAACGGTGGAAATGTTAGTTATCGTTTAACAGTTGAAGAAGCTGAAAATCTTGAAAGCAGCTTAGCTGGTACAGAATATACGTACTATGCTGAAAATAGAAAAGAAGTGGAAGTTTTAGATGTTCCAGAACATGTGAGAGGAGAATATATCTTAATTACTGCTTCTGGAAGCCATTTTAGAACATTACATTCTCAACCACATGCGGATACTGGTATCATTCAATTAACAGATAAAGGTTATCAAGTAGTTGCAGGTTTTGTTACAGGCAAACGTCCTACAAGTGAAATCTTCATGCATGTATTATCTCATGCAGCTAGATTAAAACAAAATCCAAATCATAGAGTAGTAATTCATAATCACGCAACAAATGTTGTAACTTACTGCTTATTAAATGATGTAACAACTGAATCTTTATCATTAGATTTATGGTCAGTGTTAACTGAATCAATCGTAGTATTCCCTGATGGAATTGCTGTTTTACCTTGGGAAGTACCAGGAACTCAGCAAATTGGTTCTGCTACAGCTAAAGAATTGGAAACTCATCGTTTAGTTGTTTGGAGCAAACATGGAGTTCTTTCTACTGGTGTAGATTATCAAGATTGCTTCGGATTAATTGAAACTGCTGATAAAGCAGCTCATATTGCATTAGATGTTCAAAGAGTTAGTGGTAAGAGCATTTATGAAAGTAATGTTCTATCTAAAGAAGATTTGAAGAAAATCTGTGCTGTTCTAAAAGTACCAGAAAGATATTTAGATTAATTTGAATAAATTCGTAACCTGTTGGTGGATCCAACAGGTTTTTTTGGTTTTACGTAAATTTGATAAAATTTATAAAAACTGTGGAAATAGTAACAAATGATAACAATCAGATTTTTTCATAGGAATAGAATGTAAACAATAAATCAAAGGAAGTGATTTTATGAATTTTTCAGGAAAAGTTGCTATCGTGACAGGTGGAGCAAATGGGATTGGAAAAGAAGTAGTAAGAGGAATTGTTGAAGGTGGAGGTTTTGTAGTCATTGCAGATATTAACGAATCTGCTGCTACAAAAACAGTAGCCGAGTTTGGAGCAGAACATACTATGTTTGAATACATGGATTTAGGAAATCATGAATCTATTGTTGCAAGCATGAACAAGATTCTTTCTGAACGTAAAGCTGATATTTTAGTCAATTGTGCAGGAGTGATTAGTGCGAAACCTTTTGATCAATTAACGTATGAAGAATGGGAAAGAACAATTCGTATTAATCTTTCTGGATGTTTCTCAACGATTAGCACTATTTTCCCTCATTTTATTGAAAATAAAGGAGGTAGAATTGTCAATGTATCTTCTGTTGCTGCAAAATTAGGGGGAGGTCTTCTAGGAACTGCAGCGTATGCTTCTTCTAAAGCAGGCTTGAATGGATTAACAAAAGCTGTTGCTAAAGAAGGCGGGAAATACAATATTGCTTGTAATGCAGTATGTCCATCCTTTACTAGAACAGATATGACAACAGTGCTTTCAGAAGATAAAGAAAAGAGTCAAAAAGTGATTAGTATGATTCCTTTAGGACGTCGTGCAGAACCTGTTGAAATTGCTCAAATGATTTTATTCTTCGCCAGTGATTTAGCAAGCTTTATTACTGGAGAAATCGGCGACTGCGATGGTGGTATTACATTAGATGGTTGATTTTTCTTCCGCTCGATAAAATTTTAAAAAGGTATGTGAATGCAATGAAAAAGATTAAAATTCCTGGGGATACCATTATTGTACCAATGTTTATTGGATGTTTTATTAATACATTTATTCCTCAAATCTTACAAATTGGTGGATTTACGACACCGATTGTAAAAGGTGCTGGGCCATTGGTTGGGGCGTTCTTATTTGTCATCGGGGGAACGATTTCCCTAAAAAATACACCGAAGGCTGTTGTTCGTGGGGCGTCCATTATTATCGCTAAAATTATTGTTTCAATTATTCTAGGATTATTAGTGGCAAAAGTTTTCAATGATAATTTCTTAGGATTGAGCGCAGTAGCGGTAATTGGAGCAATTTCAGTAGCGAATAATGCGATGTATGCTGGAATTGTAGAAGTATACGGTGATGAAATTGATGCTGGTGCTGTTGGGATTACTACTTTAAGTGTTGGTCCAATGGTAACGATGGCAGTATTAAGTACTGCAGGACTAGCGAATATTTCTATTTGGAACTTGATTGGAACGATTTTACCACTTATTATTGGGATTATTTTAGGAAATGCTTTTCCTTATATGAAAAAAGTTCTCTCAAACGGGATTACAGCAATTATTATCGTCGTAGGATTTTGTTTAGGGGCAAATATGAATTTTGGACAAATTCTTGAAGGTGGCTTACCTGGTATTTTATTAGGTGTGATTACAACATTAATTGGTGGGGTTGCAGCGATAGCTGCCGATAAATTGTCTGGAGGAAATGGAGTTGCAGGTGCTGCGATTTCTAGTACGGCGGCAAGTGCTATTGCGACACCAGCAGCACTTTCTGCGGTAGATGCTTCCTTTAAAGCAATTGAAGCGACTGCTACGACTCAAATTACAGCTTCTGTTATTGTGACGGCTATTTTAACACCAATTTTAACGGCGTATATCGCTAAACGAGTTCAGCAAAAAGACAAAAATGTTGGATAAAGTAGCTAGATAACCAAAACCACTCCGCAATATTAAACGGAGTGGTTTTTCTATTTAATCTAAGAAATAAGTATGTTCAGCTTTCCATTCTAGTATTTTAATATGAAGCCAGAATCCATAGATTCCTAATGTGACAATACATAAGAAAAACCATTTGACCCAGTTTCTAAACAATTCAAGTGCAGTGCCATTAAATCCAAGTCTTCGTCCTTCAACAACGGTATGTTCAATTTCCCATTTATACATGATGCAGATTGCCCAAGGCGTTCCTAGTCCAAAGGTCAGTGTGATAATAAAAAATGAAATAATGCAACTTAAAATATACGTTAGCATTCCACCGTCAAAATAACTTTTTTGCATGATAAATCCTCCCTTAATCAGTTAATTGTAGTGTAGCACGGAGAGAAATTTACTGTCAAAAAATAAAATATAAATAAGTTCATGATGGGGGCAGTTGTAATGTTTTTAGAAAAGGTATAAACTAAAGAAGATATAGAAATGGGGGTTGAGTGATGCAATTTAATTGGAGTAGTTTAGGTGCTTGGAGTAGCATTCGTAATATTGTCGATATTGTGATTGTTTGGTACTTATTATATAATCTATTACTCATCATGAAAGGTACAAGGGCTGTACATTTGATGAAGGGATTGGCAGTCATTGCTGGGGTAAAATTTATCAGTTATATGTTTGGGTTAATTACTCTTGATTGGATTATGAATTTAGTAATTCAATGGGGAGTTGTTGGAGCCATTGTCGTCTTTCAACCAGAAATTCGCAGAGGATTAGAACATATCGGTCGTTCAAACTTTTTCTCAAGGAGATCTTCGGGAACAAATCAGGCTCAAAGAATGATTGAAGAGTTGAATATTTCTGTACAATATATGGCAAAAAGAAGAATTGGTGCGTTAATTTGTATCGAACAAGCGAATTCTTTAGAAGAATATATTAATACGGGAATTGCCTTACAATCACGAATTTCGAATCAATTAATGACACAAATTTTTATTCCGAATACACCTCTTCATGATGGGGCGGTTATTATTCGTGGTCATGAAGTCGAAGCAGCGGCGTGTTATTTACCATTATCTGAGAGTAAATTTATTCCTAAAGAATTAGGAACAAGACACCGTGCAGCTATCGGATTAAGTGAAGTAACAGATGCTTTAATTATTGTTATTTCAGAAGAAACAGGGAAAGTTAGTGTCGCATTGCGTGAAAAATTATTACGTGAGCTAACGCCGGATGAATTTGTAGAAGTGTTAAGTGAACATTTAATTACTAAAGAAACTTCTCAAAAAGATTCGACATTTTTAACAATGATTATCGATTTCTTTAGAGGAGGTCGTATCAATGATTAGTAAATGGATGACTAAAAAATCATTTTTGGTAGTAATATCCTTTGTTTTGACGATGGCTTTATTTGTATACGCAAGTGAATCTAGTCCGAGTCGGCAATCGTCTTCGGTTTCGATTCAGACAACTTCAAATACAATTGGAAATGTTCCTATTTATGTAGATATGGATAATCAATTATATACTGTTACTGGATTGCCAGAATCTGTAACATTAAGGGTAGAAGGAACAAGTAGTTCTTTATTAGCAGTTGCTGGGAATGCATCTTATCGTGTAAAAACTCCAAATCTAAATGAACTAGGGACAGGAAAGCATACAATTTTATTACAAGTAACTGGATTACCAGCTGGGGTAAAAGGAACGGTGTCTCCTGAAACAGTTGAGATTTTTATTGAAAATAAAGCAACTATTGAATTACCAGTTTCTGTTAATGTCAATCGTGCAAATTTACCAGGTGCTTATAAAAATGGACAAGCTATTGTAACTCCTTCAAGAGTTAGTATTTCGGGGCCAGAATCACTAATCAATCAAGTAGAGAATGTTTTGGCTAATGTCACAGTACCTGAAAATACAAAGGCAGATTTTACTTCTTCTGTTGTAGTTCAAGCGATGGATGCTACAGGGAGACCTTTAGCGGTTAAGGTCGAACCAGATCATGTACAAGTACGAGTTCCGATTACGACGAATAGTAAAAAGGTTCCACTAGTATTTACAACAACAGGAAGTGCTGGAACTCAATATTCCTATCAGTTGAAATCTGATGTCAAAGAGGTTACAATTTTAGGAGCTCAAGAGATATTGGATCGATTAACAGCGATTCCTGTAGTGGTTGATGTTAGTCAATTAACAAAAACAACTACTCAAGTAGTTAAAATTACTCTGCCAACAGGAGTAGATAGTGTGAATCCTGAAAATATATCTGTAGAAGTTATCGTAACATCTACAACAACTCAAACAACAGAAACTACACAGACAACGCAAACTACACAAACAACAAGACAATAGAAAGTGATTGAAATTTAAAGGAGATTGAATATGGGCAAATATTTTGGAACAGATGGTGTAAGAGGAGTAGCAAATGCTGAATTAACACCAGAATTAGCGTTTAAATTAGGACGTTTTGGTGGATATGTCTTATTACAACAAGCAGGTGGAGATAAGCATCCACGTGTTTTAGTCGGAAGAGATACTCGTATTTCGGGGCAATTATTAGAGCATGCTTTAATTGCAGGTTTATTATCTGTAGGAATTGAAGTAATGCAATTAGGCGTTATTCCAACACCAGGAGTTTCTTATTTAACACGTGTGCAAGGAGCAGTAGCAGGGGTTATGATTTCTGCATCTCACAATCCAGCACAAGATAATGGAATTAAATTCTTTGGAGCAGATGGTTTTAAATTATCTGATGAAACGGAAGCAGAAATTGAAGCTTTATTAGATAGTCCAGAAGATACATTACCACGTCCTTCAACAGATGAATTAGGAACTGTGGATGATTATTTAGAAGGAACGATGAAATATAGTCAATTTTTACAACACACAATTGATGGTCCTCTAACAGATATGAAAGTAGCATTAGATGGTGCAAACGGAGCAACTTCAGCTGTATTAAATCGTTTATTTGCAGATTTAGAAACAGAATTTTACACAATGGGAAATAAACCAAATGGTGTGAATATTAATGATGGAGTAGGTTCAACACATCCAGAAGCTTTAGCAGCATTTGTGAAAGAAAATGGTGCAGATTTAGGATTAAGCTTCGATGGAGATGGAGACCGTTGTATTGCGGTTGACGAAAACGGAGAAATCGTAGATGGCGATAAAATTATGTTTATCTGCGGAAAATACTTACGTAGTGTAGGACAATTGAATCAAGATACAATTGTTTCAACAGTTATGAGTAACTTAGGATTCCATAAAGCAGTGGAAGAAGAAGGGATGGTTGCTCTTCAAACAGCTGTAGGAGATCGCTATGTTGTAGAAGAAATGCGTAAAAATGGTTATAACTTCGGTGGAGAACAATCAGGACATATTGTATTTTTAGATTTAAATACAACAGGTGATGGATTATTATCAGGAATTCAATTAATGAATGTTATGAAACAAACAGGTAAGAAATTAAGTGAATTAGCCAGCGAGGTACCTACTTATCCTCAAGAATTAGTGAATATTCGAGTGAGCGATAAAAATGGAGCTATGGAAGTGCCAGCGATTAAAGAAATTATCGACACAGTGGAAGCCGAAATGGCAGGAAATGGTCGTGTTCTAGTTCGTCCAAGTGGAACAGAACCATTAGTACGTGTCATGGTAGAAGCACCAACAGATGAGTTATGCCATGATTATGTCACACGAATTGCAGATGTAGTTCGTCAAGAAATTGGCTTAGACTAAGAATGGAATTTTGAGTATGAGAGAGTAACGAGAGTTGCTCTCTTTTTTGTCGTTTTATTTTGGAATATGAAAGCAGAAATTTTTACAAATACTCTTTAATATTATAAAATTAAAGCGTAAATGTAAATGAAAAAAGGAGGTGTTCCTTATGATGAATATTTTGGATGAGTATTTTAAAGAAAACGGAGTGATTACAAATAAAGAAGCTGAAAAATTAGGGGTTAAGAGGCATAAGCTTGCTGAATTGGTTCGTAAAAAGAAACTTGAACGAGTAAAAAATGGAGTATATAAGAAAAAAGATGATTTAGAGGATGAATTTGCACGAATATCTTGTAATAATGAAAAAGTTGTATTTTCATTTCACACTGCTTTGTTTTTATTAGAGCTTAGTGATAGAACTCCAAATTCATTTCATATCAGCGTCCCTCAAGGTTATAATGTTGGGCATATAAAAAAATGGATCAATCATTTGGAAGTACATTATATTAAACAAGAGAAGTTTGATATTGGTATTATACGTGTCAAGACAGCATTTGGAAATGAAGTTAAATGCTATGATAGAGAAAGAACGATTTGTGATATTGTTTCAGAAAGAAAACGTATTGATAAACAAATATTTATAGATGCAATGATTCGATATTTTAGTTGTAAAGAAAGAAATATTAGAAATCTTATTAAATATAGCAGAATATTAGGTGTTGAAGAGGAAATCAGAAAATATATGGAGGTGTTAGTACATGATTAGTTCTGAGAGTTTAAAAGGGAAAGTAAAACATATCGCTAAAAGTAAACGATTAAGTTCACAGGAAGTTTTGCAAATGTTTTTCTTTGAAAGGTTTTTAGAAAGATTATCTAACTCTCAATATAAATGGAATTTTGTTATTAAGGGAGGATTGCTCATTTCATCAATGATTGGCATAGATAATAGGACGACTATGGATTTGGATACAACCGTAAAAGGATTTCCACTAAAGAAAGAAGTCATCAAAAATATTATGTTAGAAATCTTAAGTATAGAAGTTAATGATGGAATACAGTTTAAAGTTATGGATATTACTAACATTCGTGATGAAGATAAGTATGAAAACTTCAGGGTACATTTGATAGCAGTATTTGGGAAAATAAGAAATACAATGAAAATTGATATTACAACAGGGGACGTTATTACCCCAAAAGAAATAGAATATGTATATCCGTGTATGTTTAAAGAGGCAGGAATCAATGTTCTTGCATATCCTATTGAAACAATACTTGCAGAAAAATATGAGAGTATTATCAAGAGAAATATATCGACAACAAGAATGAGAGATTTTTATGATTTGTATACTTTATATGGCTTAAGAAAAGAGGAATTTGATAGTCACAGTCTTAAACAGGCTATTTTATCAACGGCGGAAAAAAGAGGTAGTATATCTTTGATGCAAGAGGCAGATGAAATCATAAAAGATATCGAAGAGGATTCTTATTTAGAGGAATTATGGGGATTTTATTTAAAAGATAATCCCTACATAACAGAACTGAAGTTTAAAGACACGATAGAGGTTGTTAAGATAATAGCTGAAATGGTAAGGGAAAATTAAAGATTTCGTTTTTTGTGTAGTGTGGAAAGTATGTTTTTAACAAAAAATCCCTCGCAATTATACGAAGGGCAAACATTACAACTGAACTATTTATATTTCGCATATTGGTCAGCGGTAGATGTAATATACATGATAACTTTTGCGACTTTACTAGTTGCGTTAGTGGCACTCATTGTCAAACTGATAGAAATTAAGACAAAAAAATAACACCGCTCATAACTTTGGAAGAGTTAGCGGTGTTATTAATACACTAATAACTGCCACCGTCTTTTCAACGGTCTACATTAGAGTCGAGTTGCTGCTCGGCTCTTTTTGTATCTTTATTATACCAAAAACAAAACGAATTGCAAACTTCGCAAATTCAAGTGATATTGTCTCATGTTAAACACAAGTAAAAATGTCTTAAATCCTGTTAGTATATCTTTATTCAAATTTTGTAGGATGGTAGGAAATAAAAAAGATACCATTTAGGGGAAATATCTCAAAGCCAGACCTTTTGAAAAAAAGAAAAGGAATGGTACAATAATGTTATCGAATATTAGAGGAGTTATTATGAATACAACTATTAAAACTTGCGCACAAACACGTGCGATTCAGTCTAGAAGAATTTTTCCATTTGATGTGAATATGCATCAAACATTATTTGGAGGGAATTTAACACGAATTATTGATGATTGTGCTTCGATTACGGTATCTCGTCATTGTCGTCGTTTAGCAGTGACTGCTTCTGTGGATGCGATGAACTATTTAAAACCATTACCATTAGGACATTCTGTTTGTGTGGAAACTTATATTTCTGGTGTTGGAAAGAAAAGTATGGAAGTTTTTTGTAAAGTAGTAGGGGAAGATGTTTTAACAGGTGAACGTTATTTGGCGGCAACTAGTTTTTGGACATTTGTAGCAATACCACGTGAAGGGGAAACAGATTTTGCAGTTCCAGCGATTGAACCGGAAACTGCAGAAGAAAAATTCATTTGTAGTGGTTATGAACAGAGACGTTTAGCTCGATTAGAACAATTGAAACGACAAGAAGAATTAATGAATCATGTTTCTATTCATAAACCTTGGATGGAATCATTGTGACAGTAATGTAAGGTTATCACTGTTTTTGTTAGAAAAAATCAAGGATTTTTCATATTTGATTTGTTAAAGTAGTCTTATCAAATGATTCTGGATTAAGAAGCTTACAGGAGGGGACTATGAATAAAACAAATGCTATTGCATTAAATCGAAAAATTATCCAAGTATTGACAGTAGGAGGGATTCTTTTAACGATTTATTTAGGATACATGATTGCCAAACATCATTATTTTGAAATTGGGGGTCCTTTCCATCAATTAGTTGGTAATTGGGGAATTTATGGAGTACTATTCTTTATTTTCATTCAAATAGTGCAGGTAGTTTATCCGATTATTCCGGGCGGACTAACTTGTGTCGTTGGGCATATTGTATTTGGCCCTTTATATGGGTTTATTTATAATTTTATTGGTATTATGATTGGTTCTATGATTAATTTTTGGCTAGCAAGACGATATGGAGAAACAGTCGTTCAAGCATTTGTTTCTCAAGCGACTTATGATAAATATATTAGCTATTTAAATGATGGAAAGAAATTCGAACGTTTCTTCTTTTGGGCATTAGTGTTGCCAGGATTTCCTGATGATTTCTTATGTATGGTAGCAGGATTAGGGAAGATGACGTTTAAAAAGTTTGTAGCGATTTGTTTAGTGGCAAAACCTGTCACACTATATGTTTATACATTGATTGCAGCAGAAGGAGTACAAGTTCTTTTTAAATGGATTCAAGGGTAGAGGTGTTTCAGTGAAAAAAATAATGATTGGATTGGTTCGAGGATATCAAAAATGGATTTCTCCATTATTTCCACCAACGTGTATTTATCGACCAACTTGTTCAACGTATATGATTCAAGCAATTGAAAAACATGGTGTTATCAAGGGTGTAATAATGGGGATTGGCAGAATTATGAGATGTCATCCATTTATTTTAGGAGGACAAGATCCAGTTCCAGATGAATTTACAGTAAGACGACATAAAGATTATCGAAAAAAGAAAAATTGCCATTGTTGTCAACCAATAGAAATCAAAAAAGAAGGAGATTGAACGGCATTCAATCTCCTTTTTATATTACTGAAATTTAGTTTGATACTTTTGAATAATACGTGGCAATAATGGCGATAAGAGTATCCAAAAGCCAATATTTCCCAAAGCATGTAGCGTATCAAATGGGAGTCCTTGGAAATAATATACCCAGAATTTAGGAATATGATAAAAATATACAGAAAAAATCGAAATGACAAATCCGTATAAATAGCCCGTCAAACCAGCCATGATTGTAAAAAAGGTTAATTTCAATAATGGCTGTTTCCAAGTTTGTCTCCATAAAGGTTTCAAACAAAAAAATACAAGAATGACAATTGCAAAACTAGCAATTTGATACAAGGTCCATGGTCCCATTCCTAAAAAGATATTAGATAGAATCATAGATAAACTTGCAGTCAAAATTCCTTCTACTAATCCCATTTCAAGGGTAATGATTAATAGAATCACCGTCACCGGTTGAACATTTGGAATCCAGGCAAATAGGAGTCTACCAATGTAGGCTAGTGTTGATAGTAATGCGATCAGTGTGATTTTTCTAATGGAAAAAATAGGCGTATTTTTCATTATTGTTTAAATGCTTCTAATTTCCAATCGATAACGTCACCTTGTTTTAAGTCAACTTGGTTAGCTCCGACTGGGCTCATTTCACCATTGACATCAAATAACCAATATTTTTGGTTTGCTGGTTCTTGTTCGATTCCGTTAATTGCAGATACGAAACCATCTTTTTCAACGATTTGCATTTGTTCTTTCATAACGGTTAATAATTTATCGCCATCTTTGAATGTTAAGGTAAATGGGCTTCCTGAAATTGGTTCGCCATCTTTTTTAACATTTACTGTAATCGTTTGTTCTACTTTTGCTGTAGTTGTTGTTTCTTGCGTTGATTGTTTAGCAGGTGTTGCTGGTTGAGCGCATGCTCCTAAAGATAGTGTTAATAAGGCTAAAGCTAATAATTTTTTCATAAAATCCTCCTAGAGTGTTATTTTAAACCTATATCATCATAGCGAAAGCAAGTTAGAATGTAAAGATATTCTATCAAAAAAATCTTAATTTCTATCTTCTCACCTTGTGAAAATAGAGGTATACTGACAAAGTATTATTCCTAAAAGGAAGAGTAATTAAAAGGAGGAAATGACCTATATGGCACAAGGTTATGAATTTTCAGAAAAAGTAGCGAAAGCTTGTCAAAAGAAAGAAGCGTTGTTTGACGAAAGTAAAGCACGCTATGCATTACGTTCAATGTTTGCAGGAGCTTTTCTAACAATGAGTACAGCAGCAGGGGCGGCAGCAGCACAAGTGATTGCAGGATTAAATCCAGCGCTAAGTAAATTTTTCTTTGCATTTATTTTTACTTGGGGATTAGTTTATATCTTATTCTTAAATTCTGAATTAGCAACATCTAATATGATGTATTTAACAGCAGGAGTTTATCAAAAAAATATTCGCCTATCAAAAGCTGTAACAATTTTATTATACTGCGGAATCTTCAACTTGATTGGAGCGATGATTATTGGGGCAGCATTTGCGCATAGTGCAGCTTTCAATGCAATGGATGTACAACACTTTATCGTTCATCTTGTCCAAGGAAAAGCAACTCGTGGAAATGGACAAGTTCTGCTAGAAGCTATCTTAGCGAATATCTTTGTTAACGTTGCAATCTTAGCATTCTTATTAATTAAAGATGAAACAGCTAAAATGTGGATTATTATTTCAGCAATTTTCATGTTTGTATTTTTAGGAGAAGAACACGTGGTAGCAAACTTTGCTTCATTCTCAATTGTTAAATTCTCAGCAGTTTCTTCATCTCTAGAATTTATGAACTGGTTCAACTTAATTCGTCACTGGGTAGTAGCTTTCATTGGTAATACTATCGGTGGTGGTGTTATTGTCGGATTAGCATACGCATTCTTAAATAAAACAAAAAGCGTTTATCATGAATAATAAAATCAAGGGTTGCCTTTAGGGGCAGCCTTTTTTATTTTCAGAAAATTTTCAAAATCGTGAGCAGAATAATTGGGAAATCGTGTAAAATCTGTTACGATAGCTCTATCGTAATAACGATAAATGAAATGAAAAGGAGAATTGTTATGAAAAAAACAACCAAAATGTTAGCGACCAGTTTATTAGTGGCGGTAGGTTTGGCTGCGTGTGGCAGCAATTCATCAAGTTCTACGAATGCTGCAAATCGCTTAACAATGACGACCTTTGGCGAATTAACAACATTAGATAGTGCAGATTATGATGATGTTCCTAGTTCAGATATGATGGGACAAATTTTTGAAGGTTTATATCGTGTAGCTGCGAATAATAAAGTTGAATTAGGAATGGCTGCGCAAGAACCGAAAGTGAGTGAAGATGGTTTAGTCTATACGTTCACATTACGTGATGCAAAATGGTCAGATGGATCAGCTGTAAAAGCACAAGATTTTGTATTTACTTATCGTAAATTAGTCAATCCTCAAGAAGGACATGTAGCGCAATCAGCGGATGTATTTAAAAATGCGAAAAAAATTCGTAGTGGAGAATTACCAGTGGAAGAATTAGGAGTGAAAGCTCTTGATGACAAAACATTAGAAATTACACTTGAAAATCCAGCTCCATATTTACCAAAATTATTAACGGGATCACGTTTCTTACCACAATCTGAAGCAGTGGCTCAAAAATTAGGGGACCAATATGGTTCAAATGTTTCGAATGTAGTCGTAAATGGACCATTTAAATTAGAAGGATGGACAGGTTCAGAGTTAACTTGGAAATTAGTGAAAAATGCTGATTATTGGGATGCAAGTAATGTTGCTTTAAACGAAGTAACAGTGAATGTATCGAAAGAAGTAGCAACTTCTGTTCAATTATTTGATTCAAAACAAGTTCAATATACAACGATTAGTGACCAATTTGTGGATCAATATAAATCTCAACCAACATTCCATGCGCAACCAAAAGCAACAATGGGATATATGAATTTTAATACATTGAAACCAACAACAGCAAATCAACACTTCCGTCGTGCCATTGCGATGGCTTATGACAAACAAGCATTAACAAATAATGTCTTAAAAGATGGTTCAATCCCTTCAACAGGATTAATTCCAAAAAGTTTTGCAACAAATGAAGCCACTGGAAAAGATTTTGTAGATGAATCAGGCGATTTCTTGAAATTTGATGTACAAGAAGCTCAAAAAGAATGGGAATTAGCGAAAAAAGAATTAGGTGTTAGTGAAGTAACGGTTACTTTATTAACTTCTGATACAGGAACTTCAAAACTTGTAGGGGAATATTTACAAGCGCAAATTCAAAAGAACTTACCAGGTGTAACATTTAAATTACAACCTGTTCCATTGAAAAACCGTTTAGAATTACAACGTGCAAGCGACTATGATATTTTTTACGGAACTTGGGCTCCAGATTATCAAGATCCATTGAACTTCTTAGAGCAATATATTACAGGTGGCGGTATTAACTTTGGGAAATACTCTAATCCTGAATATGATAAAGCAGTAGATGCTGTGAAATCTACTTATGCGACTCAACCAGAAAATCGTTGGAATCAAATGCTAGCTGCAGAAAAAATTATTATGAATGATGCAGTAGTAGCTCCAATTTACCAAGCTTCTCAAAGTTATTTATTAGCTGAAAATGTAAAAGGACTTGAAGTATTACCATTTGGACGTACGGTGAACTTACGTCAAGCAAGTGTGCAGTAATAAAATTGAATTAATTTAATCAAACAACCAGGAAACTTTCTTGTAAAGATTTCTGGTTGTTTTTTGTTAAGAAGATTAAAATGAGGAAAATGTTCTTACGTATTCTTGTAAAAGAAATAAAATATAGAATATAATCCCTAATATTTCAGATTTATATAAAAAGTTAGCTTTGTCATATAAATTTAATGGAATAATAATTTAGACACTCTTGAAAAAAATGTTTTTTAATGTGAAAATAGGAACAATTAGCGAAAAAATGTAATATGTATTTAAAAAGGGATTGAGTAGAAAAGGAGATAAGTATGAGACCAGAAAAAAGACAAAAATTTGCGATTCGAAAATTTAGTGTGGGTGTTGCTTCCGTTGTGGTGGGGCAGTTCTTTATAGGGCCAATGCAAACACCTGTAAGAGCGAATGAAGTAACAGAAGCAACCGTAGCAAATGTAGTAGAAACACCTAAGCAACAAGTTGGGGACACAACTGCACAAGTAGCCCTTCAACCGAAAGAAGTAGTAGTTTCACCAAAAAATGTGGAACAGCCAACTAATTATGAAGTAAAATCAACAGTGAATGTTGAAACTACTGCTAGTAAACCTTCAACGGTAACTCCAGAAGTTCATGAAAAAACTGAGTTGGATGTTACAACGTTAAAAGAAATTACAAAAACAGAACAAGAAAAGCCAGCGATAAGTACGAATGAAAAGACAGAAGAACCTGCAAAAGAACCAAAAATAGAAAAAGAAACAAAAGAAGAAACTGAAAAAACAGAGAAAAAAGAAGTTGAGGATAAAGAACTGGAAGAGTTAAAGGTTCGTTATTCGAATACAATGATTGAAATCAAAGCTGTTGGTACAGAAGCAGAAAAATTATTAAAAAAAGTTGATCCAAACAAATTATCGAAAGCAAGTTTGCAAGCGACTTATCAATTAGCAAAACAAGAAGAAACTGCAGCTCAAATATTATTAGCGAAAGAAAAACTCACGAAAGCTGAATTACAGTTAGCGCTCGAACGATTAACTGCTGTTGTAGAACGTCTGTACTCTGAATTGAAAGCCAATGGACATTCTGGGGATGTTCGGTTTATGTTGGATATGGAAAGAGATTCAAGAGAAGAAAATACTCCCTATATTACTGTAGAAAATGAAAGTAATTATACCACTGTCACTAAAGACGGACGTGAAATTACATTAAGCTATAAAACTGGAACTAGCCGTATAGATCCTAAAAAAGGAGTTGAATTAACTCAAGGAGCTAAGGATTTAGGATTAACTTATGATTCTACTAATCAAAGGATTTCAGGAAAAATAACTTTAGACAAGACTGTTAAGGCAGGGACTTATGATATTGGTTTAGTTTCTAAAGACGGTCAATATAAAAAAAGTGTATCTCTAACAATTAGGAATCCTGGTACTTTTGTAATTAATACAGCAACAGGAGGTAATCAATATTTAAATCCTAGTGCAGCAGATGGTTCAGACAATGAGTTGACTATCCCTACAACAACTTTTGGGTACATTGTAGGTTTTGACAGTGAGAATCTCGAACGCTATGACCCGAATAGTCTATACAGTTCGTATTCTAAAGGGAGAAACTATCTTGATTCAACGAAACGTATAGTAAGAACAATTAGAGATGTTAAAAAAGATACTTTTCATTATTATACAGAGTTTGGATTACAATTTACGGATACTTCCGTTTCTATCGATAAGGCTAGAATTGATAAATTTGAGCGATTAGATACTAATGCAGATGTAGAATATGAATTAGTTGACCTTTCTAAAATCGAACCTGGCAATCACTGGAATAATAGTTTTTATTATGATTTCAATCTTCCATATAGAGTACGTTTTACAAAACTTCCTAAACAGCAATCAAACTTTACAATTAAGTTTAAAACGACCGATAGTTTTGGTACTGAAAAAATTTTTACAGTTCCTGTGAAAACTGAAGAACGGGCTGTTGCTTATGGATCTGATGATTCTTATCGTAGATTAAATTATTACTTAACTCACGCAGATGTGTTATTTGATGCAGATAAACGATATCAAGTAAAAAATCCAATACCTGTTGCAGTAGACAAAACTTCTGAAGCTCAAAAGTTGGGAGAATTATTATTAAATAAAGAAAATGCAGAGTTAATTGATATAACAGCTCCAGAGGGTATTACAATTACAAGAAGAACAGATGACCCTACTAAATACACGATTACAAAAGAAAACGGAAAAATTTTAGATATTGGTGTTCATAAGATTAAAGCGAAAGCTAAGGATGGGCATTACGGAGAAGACGCTCCAATACGAGAATTTACTTTCGAAGTAATAGACGGATTAAATACTATTGGTCATCAAACATGGACTGAAGGCCAAGCAATTCCAAATATTCCTGTTTCAATGACAAATGGTAGTAAAATTACGAGCTTATCTGTTGAATCTGGTGGAGATTACATTCACTTAACTTCAAATGAAGATCATACTGGTGTAACAGGATATGCGTTGAAGAAAACAGATGGAATTCAGACGGCGTATGTTACGGCTACTTATACGAATAATGAAGGTCAAAGCCGTCAAATTAAGACGAAGTTTACTTATGAGGTAACGTC
Organism: uncultured Granulicatella sp.; assembly: GCF_963528195.1. Classification (GTDB taxonomy): domain Bacteria; phylum Bacillota; class Bacilli; order Lactobacillales; family Aerococcaceae; genus Granulicatella. The sequence continues at coordinate 36,998 of NZ_CAURVN010000002.1, read as the reverse complement.
GTCTCCTGTCATGGACTTGTCTTTAGAGATTTCTAATGATAAACAAACGGTATCAGAAGGAACTAGATTCAAAGATATGGCTGTGACAGCTACAGAAGGAGCTAAAATTACAGTAGGAACATTGCCAGCAGGTGTTTCTTACGATGCTGAACATAAGATTTTGTCAGGTGTTGGACAATACGAAGGGCATCACATTATTCCGGTAACAGTTACTAAAAATGGAGCTTCTATTACTAAGCTTGTTGAACTAACAGTTACACCAGGTAACTTTAGTGTTCCGACGGTTAATTATACTTTTACGGCAGGAGAAACAATCCCAGAGATTACTCTTAATATCCCTTCCAATGCAACCGTAAGTTCAGTTGGAGGTGATTTACCAAGAGGATTAAGCTGGTCTGCAGATAGGAAAACAGTTACAGGTACCCCGACTCAAGTAGGGACTTTCCAAGTGTATGGCTATGTTAATAGAACTACTGCAGATGGTACAAATCAATCGACATATGCATATATCAATATCACAGTAAACAGTGTGCCACTAAATTTTTCTATTCCTGATAATACAAAAACAGTAAAAGCTTTAGATGAACTTCCTCCGATTAATCTACAAGCTGATGGAGCAGTGCTATCGATAACTTCAGGTTCATTACCTCCAGGTGTAAACTTTGATGCTGCGACAAAAACTGTTTCGGGCACTCCTACAAAAGTCGGAACTTATACAGCTACATTTACAGCGACTAGTCCAACAATTAGTGGGAATTCAACAGCAAGTGCAACATTAACGATTAATGTAACACCACGTGATTTAAGTGTTGACGTTAAGAATAAGGAACAAGAAAAAAATGTTCTAAGTGCAATTGACGAAGTAGTGTTAAATCCTTCTGATAATAAAGCAAGATTAGAGGTGGATACAAGTCAATTACCACCAGGAGTTACTTATGATGCTGCAAGTAGAACGATCTCTGGAAAACCGTCTAAAGTGGGAGAATATTTAATTTCATATAAAGCTACTTTCCCAGAAATGGCAGAGTCTCCAGTTGCAGGTGGGCATATAAAAATTAATGTTCGTCCACTTCCAGTAAGTATTAATGTTACAGAAAAAGAGCAAACTGTCCGCGCAGGAACAGCTATTAAAAATATGGTTGTTACTCATAGTGAACATTCAAACTTAGGAGCTCGTTACTTAAGTGTGGATTTACCAGAAGGAGATATTGATTCTTATCTGGAATCAATAGCAGGGTTAAATTATAATGCTTCGACGCATACAATTACAGGAACTCCAACAAAACCAGGAGTATACAGAATTCGTCTAAAAGCTTCTATCGACTCACCAAACTTAGGAAAAGGTAGCGCAGAAGAGATTATTACTTTAACAGTTGTAGATGACCCAGTGTCATTAGATATCAAAAATGATCGTCAAATGATTGCACTAGGAAAAACAAGTCTTCGACCAATTACGTTTACAGTACCAGCGGATGCAACATTAACGTTTGATGAAACAAAACTTCCAGCGGGTGTAACGTATGATAAAGCAAGTAAAACTATTTCAGGAACACCGACAGCAGTTGGAGCATTTGACATTCCAGTAACTGTAACAAGTGCAGGAGGTAAGTCTATTACAAAAGACATTACAATTGATGTTGTAGACTTAACGCCGCCAACGCCGACAGTTACAGTGAAGGAAAACAATGACGGAACTCATACGATTACAATTTCACAACCGAATGGTCAACCTGTTGAAACAATTATCAAAAATGGTAAAGATGGAGAAACTCCAAAAGTCAAAGTAGATCGCGATGAAACTAAGAAAGAAACTACGTTAACCTTCTATAGTGATAAGAATGCGAATAATCAGTTTGATGAAGATACAGATACGGTTTTAGGAACATCTGTGATTAAAGATGGCGTAGCTGGAGCTAAAGGTGAAAAAGGTGACGCCGGAGTAGCCGGACGTGACGGAAAAGATGTCTTAAACGGTAAAGTCAATCCAGAAGCAAGCCTAGGTAAAGATGGAGACACATTCATTAATACAACAACAGGCGATGTACTTGTTAAGAAAGATGGAGAGTGGAAACCAGTAGGAAACATGAAGGGCGTAAAAGGCGACAAAGGTGAACAAGGACTTCAAGGTCGTGATGGAAAAGATGGATTCACGCCTGCAGTTAGTGTGATAACAAATCCAGATGGAAGTCATACAATCTCAATTACTCAACCAGATGGTAAAGAACCAATTACAACAACGGTTAAAAATGGAGAAAATGGAAAAGATGGACGTTCTCCAAGAGTTGAATTGAAACCTATTTATCCTGCACAACCTCGAAGTGCAAGAAGAGCTAGAAGTGTGGATGAAGACCGTGCAACTACTCAACCAACAGCTAAGCCAATTGGAGTTCATATCACTGTTTACTATGATAATGACAATAGCTTAACCTATACAGCTGGAGATACTTTGATTAGTGAGGAAGATATCTATAATGGAGTAGATGGCCGTGATGGACGTGACGGCCGTGATGGTATTGATGGTAAATCAGCGATAATTGAAACAAGAGAAAACTCTGATGGAAGTCATACATTCATTATTACTAATGCAGATGGAACAAAACGTGAGATTGTAGTGAAAAATGGACAAGACGGTAAATCGCCTACAATTGAAACAAAAGAAAATGAAGATGGAAGTCATACAATTGTCATTACCAATCCAGATGGAACAAAACGAGAAATTGTAGTGAAAGATGGACAAGACGGTAAATCACCTAGAATTGAAACAAAAGAAAACTCTGATGGAAGTTATACAATTGTTATTACAAATTCAGATGGAACATGTAATTGTAATGTGAATCCAACTCCTGTACAACCAGGAACGCCTGGAACAACACCTTCAGAACAACCAAAACCAGAATCAGGAAGCATTACATCACCATCAGATAAACCGGTTAAACCAGAATTAAAACCTGATCCGAAGCCAGAAACAAATAAACCAAACACTCCAAATACAGGAGGTAATTCTGAAACACCAGGAGGAAATACTCCAGAACGTCAAACACCACCAATGAATGGGAATGTTCCACCAGTTTATAAAGAGCCAACTGTGGAAAGAGATCCTCAACCAAATGAAACGAACTCGACACCACTAGCAAATACTTCAACTGGAACACCGATTGAAGAGGTAAACGAAGAAACACCAATCGTAACAGTTACAACAACAGGAGTGAACATTTCAAATGGAAGATTACCTGAAACAGGTACAAAATATGATACAATTTATATTGTATTAGGTAGTGGAATTTTGTTATCTCTATATATGGGGAAACGAAAAGAAGAATCTTCAAATGAAATGGAATAACTACATGGTGAATTTGATTATGTAAACAAAAAACTTGAGTGACTCAACATCACTCAAGTTTTTTTGTCATATGATAATAAGAATGTCCGCTTAAGATTTTTGTGCTTGTCGCAGTATAGCCTAGTTTTTGGTAGAGCTGATATGCTTTATCATTAATTTCTTCGCAATTTAGAGCAATGACATTAGCACCTTGTTTCTTGGCTAATGCTTCAACAGCTTGTAGTAATTTCATCCCAATTCCTTTTCTTCGGTGATTTTCATGCACGGAGAGAATATCAATATACCATTCTCCAGCTTGTGTTTCAGAATCTTCATAGAGACGAATGGAAGAAGGAATATTGTACGTTTCATACAATTGATAAAATGGATCATCGATCCTTTCTTCGAGATGTCCATGGTAGCCAAAAATTGCTCCTGAAACGGTTTCGTCTTCGATATAAATAAGTGTATTAGTTAGACTATAACGAAAGTCTTCTTGTAGCATTGCTTTTTCTAGCATAGTGTGAAGAGTGCTAGGAAAGACTTCTTTTAAAATCGGTAATTCCATATCTTCCATAATTGTAAGGATGAGTGGAATAATTTGTGTGCGTTCGTCTTCACTGGGTTGTCGAATCATTGTTTCACCTTATTCTAGTTGAGATTTACGGTATGCTAAAGGTGTCATACCGATTTTTTGTTTAAATTGTTTTGAAAAATATGCTTGAGTTGAAAAACCTACAATGGCTGCAATTTGTGACATTGAATAATTAGTAGTAGAGAGGAGAACCTTACTTTCTTCAATTCGAATATCTGTCAAATATTCCATTGGTGTTTGATTCATTTCTTTTTTAAAACTGTGTGAGATATAAAATCTGCTTAAGTGTGTTAAATCAGCTAAATCCTGTAAGGAGATTTGTTCTCGATAATGTGTCTTTAAATAGTGTTTAATTAAACTAATATCTTTTGTCGTTTTATTAATCGGGCTAACATCAATTTCAAACGATTTATTTCGAAGAATTTTAATGAGCAATATTTCTAATAAATTATGACAAACTAATTCATAGCTCATCGAGTGATTCGTTGCTTCTGTTACCATTGCATTTAAGTACACTAAAATATCTTTTTGTTCATCCCGTAAATTGAAAAATGAAAAAGGCTGCTCCACATTTGTTTGAGTGTTAAAGAAATTAGAAAAAGACAATCCTGTGATTCCTAAAACGATATACTCTAATGGGGCTTCAGGAGAGGATACTTCTGTATGATCGACTTGTGGATTAATAATGACAAAATCTTGTGCTTTAACAGGGAAACGGCGATTTTCAATTAAAAATTCTCCCTTTCCATCTAAAACATAAAATAATTCCATAAATGGATGAGAATGGATCGTGCTGTGCCAATCACTGTCATATTTTGATTTGGTAATAGATTCTAAATGGAAGGATAAACTTCGCATATTCGATTCAATCACTAAATAACGTTCATTACTCATACTTTTCACTCCCTTATTTGATACTTTCATTATACTTGAAAGCGTGTTTTTCATCAATTCCCTTTAGGCAAAGATAGAAAGAACCCGAAGAATAACAGTTTCATTGACGACAACTTAAAAACCAGGTATGCTATTTTCTGGTAGAAAGGAGTGCATGGAAAAGGTTTCGTCAATCGAAGAGATGAACCACTACAAATCAGAGTAGAATACATTGCGTTAAGTGCCAAACGGATGGGATGTTGCCGATTGGACGAAAAAGAGAACTCTTTGCGGTAGTGTATTCGCATTCGCTGCATTTAATGACAGCCATTTATTAAATGGAGCAGCTCTTTATAACAGTTAAAAGGAGATGCTAATATGAACAAACAAACACAATTAACAAGAACATTAACGGTAACCGCATTAATGATTGCAATGCGTTTAATTATTGAGATGATTCCATCGATTAAAATGGGGAATCTCGTACAAATCGGATTCGGATTTATCGGAGCGGCACTTGCTGGGGTGATTTTAGGACCTTATCGAGCAGCTGTTGTAGGATTTTTTGTAGATATTTTAGGGAATTTCCTAAGAGGGGAAGCGAGTACCTTTTTCCCTGGTTTCACTTTATCAGCCGTTTTAGGTGGATTGATTTACGGCTATTGCCTGTATCGTAAAGAATTAACACTTCCACGTATTTTTGTGACGGTATTTATCGTTACGGTAGTCATTAATCTTGGACTTAATTCTTTGTGGGTTTATATGATGACGCAAAAAGCTTTTTCAGCCTTTATGGGACTTCGAATTTTGAAAAATATCATCAGTTTACCGTTGAATACTGTGATTTTATATGTGCTGTTTCATAATAAAACCATGCAACAGATCATTGAGAAATATCGAGTATAGGCGTATACTATTCTTACAATAAGGAGGGATAGCCATGCCATTTATTCATATTGAAATGTTAGAAGGACGTACACGTGAACAAAAAGAAGCGCTTGTCAAAGAAGTAACAGAAGTTGTTTCGAAAAACACGGGCGCTCCTACAGAACATATTCATATTATTATTCAAGAAATCAAACATGAAAACTTAGGGCAAAACGGTCAACTACGTGGCTAATGCCTAGTGGAAACTTTAGATGGGAATTTCCTGTCTAAAGTTTTTTTGTTTGTAAAAATCGCTATCCAATCGACGAATTTATCTCAAAAAACAGCCAGCAAAAGAATTTTTCGGATTTTATAAAATATTTTCAAAAAATGATTGACGAAATGAGTGTATCAAGCGTATAATACAGTCAAGGAACAAAGTGTATTAATGCATTAACACAATAGTACAAGGAGGGGATGAAATGTTATGATCCAATTTGATAAACGATTGCCGGTATATGAACAGATTATTGACTATGTTAAAAAGCAAATTGTATCGGGCGAATGGGAATTAGGAAGAGAATTGCCCAGTCGAAGAGAATTTGCTAGTCAACTGCAAGTCAATCCAAATACTGTTCAAAGGGCATTTCGAGAAATGGAGGAGATGGGGTTGATTTCGACAGGAAATAATGTCATGAGTCGAGTGACAGATAATCCCCAATTAATTGGGCAATTAAAGCAAGAAATGTTACAAGAAGCAATACAAATTTTTGCAGATTCGATTTATCCATTACATGTTTCGAATGAGGAAGTCATGGAACAGTTGGAACAAGCGATGAAGAGAAGAGAGGGAGAGTAGCATGTTAGAAGTGAAACATTTACATAAGAGATTTGGCAACAAAGCGGTGTTAAATGGAATTTCTTTTACAGCAGAACGTGGAGAAATTACCGTATTAATCGGAGTGAATGGGATTGGGAAAACAACGATTATGAATATGATTATGGGGTTAATTCCAATCCAAAAAGGGGAAGTAAGTATTGATGGACAAGTGATCAAAGGAGATCGTTCGAAGAAGTTAGCTTACATTTGTGATCAAATTGTTGTGAATAAGGGCGAAACGATTTTTGAAGCGATGGCTTTTATGAGAACTTTTTATCCGAATTGGAATGATGAGAAAGCTAAAAAATTATTACATTTCTTCAAATTCAAAGGGAATGAAGTGATTCAACAATTATCAAAAGGAAATGTTGCAAAAGTTAACTTGTTATTAGGCTTATCCCTAGATGTTGATTTCGTATTAATGGATGAACCATTTTCTGGAATTGATATTTTTTCAAGGGAACAAATTGTACAATTATTTACTTCAGATTTATTAGAAGGAATTGGAGTTATTTTAACGTCCCATGAAATTGAAGATATTGAATATATTGTTGATAAAGCTATCTTATTAGATGAAGGAAAAGTGATTAAAGAATTTTACGCAGAACAAGTGCGTGAAGAAGAAGGTAAATCTATTGTAGATGTGATGAGGGAGGTGTATCAATCATGAAAAAGATTTTTAATTTATGGTTGTATGAGTTGGGAAAAAGTAAATTTATGTTAGGATTTCTAATGATTGTGTTCTTTGTTATTCAAGTATTAGTTCATCTGATGCGTATTTTAAGAATAGATCCTAAAAATCTTAATGTCGAAGATACAAGAAGTGTGACGGATTTAGTGCAATCAAGATTTGGAATGAATTTAGCATTGATGGCAGCTTTTATCATTATTATTATTGCTTCGGTTTATATTTGGGTCAAAGAATTTCGTAGTAAAGGGAATTTTATTAATCGATTATTCTTACTACCAGGGAATCGAATGCAAGTGTATTTTGCAAAATTTTTAACGATTTTGTCTTACATTTTAGTACTTCAAATAACACAATTTATCATTCTTGGAGTGAATAAGGCGCTATTAATTTGGAGATTTCCAGTTTTAGCAGACCATGTTCAATACACGGACTTCTTGAATTCGGGTTCAATGTTACAATATTTATTACCGTTAAATGGAACTGCCTATGCATGGTGTATGGCATTTTTAATGGTAGTCATTGTTTTCTTCTTCCAATTAGCAATTTTAGAAGAAGGATTGAAAGCGTATGGTTGGGCATTGATGGTGGCATCTTTAGTGGGTTACTTTGTCATTTGTTGTGGTATTTTAGCAAGTTATATGCAATTGATGCTGCATTTATCTCTTACTCAAACGGAACAATATTTTATGACAATCTTGTATGCAGTCGTATTTATGGGCATTCATTGGTTAGTTGATTATTATTTATTAGAACGTAAAGTCAGTGTTTAATGGGGGTGAGCGTATGAAATCAATTAAATTTGCATGGGGATTACTCGTAATTATTGTTGGATTTCTAGTTTTAGGAATTGGGAATATGGTTTGGACGTCAATGTCGGATGCTCCTTACACCATAGAATCTTCAGCAGAAGGCAATCAATATTTAAAAGGGACAGTTTTTGAAGTAGGAAAAGAAGGAGCAGGAAAAATCAGTAATAGTGTTTCGACATCATCCATTGTTGATGGGAAAGTGGAAAAACTATTCCAAACATTAGGAACTTGGAATGGGCAAGCGAGAGAACAAGCGATATTAAGTCGTATTCCTCTTTTAGAACGTTCATTACTTGTCAGTCATAGACATGTATTACAATTAGACAATTCTTCACTATTTTATGATATTCATTGGGCTTCATATTTTAGTAATACTGGAGACTTTACATTTAATTATGCGATGTACTCGAATGAAAATAAACGAATCATTGAAAAACAAATTCCAATTCATTTAGATTCATCATTTGGCTGGGGAGAAGAACCAATCTTCCAACGTAAGGGAAAAGAATTAGGAGTCATTATTCCTTTTGTAGAAAGAAAATCGAGTGAAAGAAAATTCGTGAAGTTTATTGTATCTTTTGAAGAAGGTACTGTGAAAGATGTGGGAGAATTAACACTTGAAAAAGATGGTTTAATCATGAATGCAGCATTTGGAAATCGTTCTTATAATCCAGAAACAATTGTGTTTAATGTACTTCCTTTAAAAGATGGACCAAAATCTTCTGAAAAACCAGAGGAAGATGAGTATTATCAATATGATTTATTTACCAATGCATTCCGCAAGTTGGATATTAGTTCACTAAAAAATGCAGCGAACTTCTACATTTCAGGGTCTCAAATTTATGCAGTAGAAACGGCTCATCCAAGAGTAAGTGGTAGAAAATCAGGAAGAGACCATGCGGTTGAACGTCCGGAATATATTGCAACGAAAGAGCGTCAAGCAGAGTTAGAAACGGTTTATCGTGCTACAGCGGGCTTATCTTTGGAAAAAATTGGAACAATTCAACGTGATCCATATTCTTCAGAAGAAGTGCTAAACAAAGATACATTAGTTTATGTCGGACTTGATCAAGGACAAGATGCACTTCGAGTATTTGATTTGAATAAGAAAGAAGAAGTTTTCTCAGCAAAAATAACACCAAAAGCAGATGCGAAGTTATATTTCCAAAGAAAACGTGAATATGTGATTTACTAATAGGTTGTAAATATAGTACAATTAAATTAATAAATAGGGCAGTAGTTCAAAAAGGAAGACGCCTTTCTAGTAATAGAGAGGAGATGACGGTGCGACTCCGTTCGACTATTTATTGACGGCACTCCGTATGGGGTGCCTTTTTTGTTCATCATTAAGGGTTTGATGATGAAGGTGAATTAAAAGGTTTATAAAATTGTTTGAAATTTCATTAATAGAAGATATAATAGCTTTGAAGATACAATATGGAGGAGAAAAAATGCATAAAAATTACTATGATGGACCACCTGAATATAGACCATTAAGTGCATGGGAATATTTTGGGTATGGGCTTCTTGTAGCAATTCCGATTGTGGGTTTTGTGATGATGTTATATTATAGTTTTGATAATTCTAATATTAATCGTCGCAATTTTGCTCGTTATCTATTGTGTAACGGTATTTTAGTGCTTGTATTTGGAGTTTTCTGGATTGGAATTAATTATTATCCGAAATAGAAAATTTATAGAAAAATTAGTTGACAAAAAAGAGCATTCCGTTTGGAATGCTCTATTTTTCTTGTAAATGTGGGCTTGGTAATAGTCGATTGACAATCATCGCAATGACTGCTCCAATTAATGTATCTAATACTCGTTGAATCGCATATTCTACATTCACGGCTGCTTCAATCGTATAAAAGATCACTAAGAAAGTTGCTGAAGAATTAATCACAGCTGTTTTATTGAATCGATTGCAAAATAGAATTAGTAGGATGATTCCAATAGGAACCAGAATTAAGTCGAAATAATCTGGTAGAGAAAAATATTTATATAATTGCAAGAGCACAATAGCCAGTACACCGCCTGACATATTTCCAAAGAAACGAGCGATACCAAATTTCCAAGTTTGTCTATGGTCTGTTCTCAGACTAAAAACTGTTGACAAGACAGCTAACATGGGTGATCCACGATGTAGTACTTTAAAAAGGACAATACAGATAAATGCAGATACTGCTGTTTTAAAAGTTCTGAGTCCAATGTGAAATGGATTTTGTTGTTGATTAGGCACAGTTTCACCTCGTTGGTTAAAATTCTTGAATATCATATCATAAAATGCATAAAGCGACAACGAGTAAGAGTGTCGATTAAAGTCAGATTGAAAATGTAATTAATTTTATAAAAAACATGGAAAATTCAAGCGTAAAATTAAGGTTTATGATAAAATTAGAGTTATGTATAGAAAGTGGTGTTGTTGTGGGAAGACGAAAATCAATCAAATGGAAATCGCATATGAAATTAGGAGCTAAGAGATTAACACTAGGATTCGTTTTAGTGTTCGTGGCTCTTTGTAGTGTGATTATTATGGGTACATTACAGTTTCAAGAAACAAGGCAAGACCCTACGGAAATTGCCCATCAACAATTTATTCAAAAACTTGTCCCGTCTTCTCAAAAAGCTTATCAATTATATAAAGTCTTACCCAGTATTAGTTTAGCTCAGGCTATATTAGAGTCTGATTGGGGAGAAAGTGGATTATCAAAGGATTACTATAATTTATATGGGATGAAAGCAGGTGCTGCAGAGCCGACTGTTCAATTAGAAACGAGTGAATTTGTCAATGGTCAATGGATTACCATTATGGCCCCGTTTCGAGTTTATAATAGTTGGGCAGAATCTGTAGAAGCACATGCTAAATTATTGACCTATGGAGTGGATTGGAATCCAAAATTATATGAACCAGTTTTAAAAGCGAAAAATTATAAAGAAGCAGCACACGCCCTTCAAAAAGCAGGATATGCTACAGATCCAACTTATGCACAAAAAATTATTACGGTCATTGAAACATATCATTTAGCACAATATGATCAACTTCAAGAAAAGTCTGTAAAGGAGTAGAAAACACATGAGTCAATTATTACCAGGAAGTATTATTGGAATTATTGGTGGAGATTCTCAAATTGCATCGGTTATTTTAATAGCGAAGCGATTAGGATATCGTATTTATCATTTCCGTGAAGAAGATGAACCACGTGTTTTATTAGCAGATAAAGAAGTAATTGCTCGTTATTCGGATAAACAAGCATTATCAAACTTTGCAGTACAAGTGGACACGATTTATGTTTTAACAAATGCGATTGAAATTGATACAATTGTATCTTTAAGTGGGAAAACTCGTTATTATCAATCGTTTGAATTAGCAGAGATTTCTCAAAATCGTATGGTTGAAAAACTATTTTTGGAAGAACATGCGATTAATGTAGCGCCTTATGGAATGATTACTAGTATTGGGGAATTACCAAGCTTATTATCGAGTATAGGATTTCCTGCTGTATTAGAGACGAATCGTTTCAAAAAAAAATATACGCAAATGATGTTGTATGATCATGATATGGATGATCAAGTGTTCCAACTAGTAGAGGAACAATCTTGTATGGTAACAGCATTTGTCCCCGGTCAACGTCACTTTAGTATGACGATTTTACGGGATTATGAAGATCACATTACGATTTTACCAATTACGGAAGATGTATATGTAGATGGAAAATTAAAATATGCGATTGCGTCTAAACGAATGAATCCTGAATGGGTTGGAGAGCTTCGTACGATTGCATCTAAAATAATGCGTTCAATTTCAGGGTCTACTCTAGTATCGATTCAAGTAGTAATGGCAAAAAGTGGAATTTTTTATGTGACAAAAGTGGATCAATTACCATTTCTTCAACATCAGTTTAGTGCACGACAAATTCCTCAATCATTTAGTGAAATTGTTTTACGATTAGCAACAGGATTGGGCGTTTTAGAAAGTGGATTGATAGAAGAAGGGTTAATTGTTCCGATTTATCAAGAAATGTTAGAGAAAGCGCATATTTTAACAGTGATAAAACCTCAATGGGAATTTGAATATTTCCAAGTTGAAGGTGGAAATCTAGAGGAAGCAGTCGGAGTGATTCGATTAACAGGGGCTTCAAGTGTGGATTTAGTCAATGAATTAGAATTAAGTGGATTACATGATTAGAATGTAACAAGAGAAAGGATGACTTTGTGAGTATTTCGGCGAAATTACTAGAAGGAATGAATGAACGTCAAAAAGAGGCAGTTCAACATACTCAAGGCCCATTGTTGATTATGGCAGGTGCTGGTAGTGGGAAAACAAGAGTGTTAACACACCGTATGGCGTATATTTTAGCAGAAGAAGAGGTTCATCCTTGGAATATTTTAGCGATTACCTTTACCAATAAAGCAGCACGTGAAATGAAAGAGCGAGTAAGCCAATTAGTTGGCTCGCAAGCTGAAGATATGTGGGTATCTACTTTCCACTCTATGTGTGTGCGTATTTTAAGAAGAGATATCGAATTATTAGGCTATCAACGTTCTTTTACGATTTGTGACCCAAGTGAACAACAAACGGCAATGAAGCGAATTTTAAAAAAATTAGATATTGATAGCGAAAAATATGATTATCGCATGATTTTAAATCGTATTAGTCAAGCAAAAAATGATTTAGAAGATGTGGAAGAATTTAGTAAAAAATATACGGGATATGTGGAACAAATTATTGCGAAATGTTACCGTGAATATCAAAAAGAACTAGCAAAAAGTATGACATTGGACTTTGATGATTTAATTATGTTGACGGTACAATTATTCCAAAAATATCCTGAAACATTGCATTATTATCAACAAAAATTCCAATATATTCATGTGGATGAGTATCAAGATACGAACCATGCACAATATCGACTAGTAACGATGTTAGCGAAGAAATTCAAAAATATTTGTGTTGTTGGGGATGCAGACCAAAGTATTTATGGTTGGCGTGGTGCTGACATGAGTAATATTTTAGAATTCGAAAAAGATTATCAAAATGCAAAAGTTGTTTTATTAGAACAAAATTATCGTTCTACCAAAATGATTTTACAAGCAGCTAACCATGTGATTGAAAATAATATTAATCGTAAAGTGAAGAAATTATGGACTGAAAACGAAGAAGGACAACCTATTACGTATTACCGTGCTCAATCGGAGCAAGATGAGGGACGTTATGTATTGTCGCAAATTCAAAGTTTATTAAGAGATGGCTATCATTATGATGATTTTGCCATTTTATATCGTACAAATGCGCAATCTCGTGTTATGGAAGAAAATTTATTAAAATCAAATATTCCATTCCGTTTAGTAGGAGGACAACGATTCTTCGAAAGACTTGAAATTAAAGATTTATTAGCATATTTACGTTTAATTGTAAATCCTCAAGATGATTTAAGCTTTAGAAGAATTGTCAATAGTCCGAAAAGAGGGGTTGGCGCTACTTCTTTAGAGAAATTAAGTAATTTTGCTTCTATGCATCAATTTTCATTATTAGAAGCCAGTTCGCAAACAGCAATCTCTCCTTTATCGGGGAAAGCAGCGAAAGCTTTAGAAAAATTTGCTGAAATGATTGAAGATTTGAGAAAAATGCAAGAATTTCTATCAATCAGTGAATTTGTAGAACAAGTGATTGAGAAAACAGGATATCTTGCTGCTTTAGAACAACAACATACAATGGAAGCTGATGCGAGAATTGAAAATATTCAAGAGTTTATTTCGGTGGCAAAACAATTCGAACAAGATCGTTTAGAAAAAGAGTCGGAAGATTCTCCATTATTACAATTTTTAACAGATTTATCTTTGGTTTCTGATGCAGATAGTGATGATGGAGATGGTCGTATGGTGACATTAATGACGCTTCATGCGGCTAAAGGGCTAGAGTTTCCAGTTGTATTTATTATCGGATTAGAGGAAGGAATTTTCCCAAGTTTAAGAAGTATGATGGAGAATGGCGACGATGTGGAAGAAGAACGTCGTTTAGCATATGTAGGGATTACTCGTGCAGAACAAAAATTATTTTTAACAAATGCATACTCCAGATTGTTATATGGACGTACACAAACGAACCGTCCATCAAGATTCATTGTAGAAATTGGTGAAGACTTATTTGATTCAAAACAACAGCAATCTTACAGTTATACAAGTAGAGAGTCTTCTTCATTTGCTTCGAAAACTTCGTCTTCGGGTTCATTATTTGACAAATATAGAGCGAAATCTCATGCAACTGCTTATCAACCAAAAGCAGTTCAGCCTTCAAGCATCCAGCCATCAGTCGTTCGACAAGTACGTAAACAAACCGTTGCTACTAATGATGGAGCGGTATGGAAAGTTGGCGACAAGGTGATGCATAAAAAATGGAATGTTGGAACAGTTGTAAAAGTGACAGGGGAAGGTACGAATCAAGAAATTGATGTAGCTTTTGCAGGAATGGGTATTAAACGATTATTAGCAAGTTTTGCCCCAATTGAAAGAATAGAGGAGTCGTAAATGGATACTTCAATAGAACAAAAAGTCCAACAATTAAGAGAACAATTAAATCGTTGGAGTCATGAATATTATGTCCAAGATCGTCCAACAGTTACAGATCATGAGTATGATGAAACATATCATGAACTAGTACGGCTAGAAACGGAGTATCCACAATTGATTACTCCAGATTCTCCAACTCAACGTGTTGGAGGTGTTGTATTAGAAGGTTTTGAAAAAGTAACCCATCAAAACCCGATGTTGAGTTTATCAAATGCTTTTTCAAAAGAAGATTTACAAGCATTTGATGATCGTATTAAAAAATTAACGAATCGTACGATTGACTATGTTTGCGAATTAAAAATTGACGGTTTATCTGTAGCGCTAACGTATCAAGAAGGACAATTAGTTTTAGGTGCTACAAGAGGAGATGGTGTAATAGGTGAAGATATTACACATAATATTAGAACGGTTAAATCCGTTCCTCTTTCATTAGAGCATCCATGGTCGATTGAAGTTCGCGGGGAATGTTATATGCCAAAGAAATCATTCCAACAATTGAATCAATCAAGGGAAGAAGAAGGGTTAGAAGTATTTGCCAATCCTAGAAATGCAGCTGCAGGAAGTTTAAGACAATTAGATTCTAAAGTGGCAGCTAGTCGAAATTTAGCAGTATTTCTATATCAAAGTCCTAGTGTTGAAACTTTAGAAGTGGCTTCTCAGATGGAATTGCTGGAAAAGATGCAAGCATTAGGATTTGTCACGAATCAAGAAAGCGTACTTTGTCATTCGATTGAAGAAGTATGGGCATTTATTGAAAAAATGACAGTGGAAAGAAATAACTTGCCTTATGAAATTGATGGAATTGTAATTAAGGTCAATGACTTTAAAGCGCAAGAAGAAATAGGGTTCACTGTAAAAGCTCCAAAATGGGCAATTGCTTATAAATTCCCTGCCGAAGAAGCACAGACAATTGTGCGAGATATTGAATGGACAGTGGGACGTACGGGAGTAGTGACACCAACAGCTGTGATGGATGCGGTCTTTCTTGCGGGAACTACTGTGAAACGTGCCAGCTTACATAATGTCGATTTAATACGAGAAAGAGATATTCGAATTGGAGATACAGTTGTCATTCATAAAGCGGGCGATATTATTCCTGAAGTCACTCGAGTGATTTTAGATAAACGTCCTGAAGGATTAGAACCGTATGAATTTCCTAAAGAATGCCCGTCTTGCTCGAATCCACTCGTTCATTTAGAAGAAGAGGTTGCTTTACGTTGTATGAATCCAAAATGTCCAGCTCTTTTAAAAGAAGGATTAACACATTTTGTATCTCGGGATGCGATGAATATGTCTGGAGTAGGAACAAGAATTATTCATCAATTATTTGAAAGTGGATTGGTCCAAGATGTAGCAGATTTATATCACTTAACACTGGAGCAATTACTAACACTCGATAAAATTAAAGAAAAATCTGCGCAGAAAATCTTACAGGCCATTGAAAAAAGTAAACAAAATTCATTAGAGCGTTTATTAACGGGTCTAGGTATTCGAAATGTCGGATCAAAAGCAGCAAAAGATTTAGCAATGCATTTTGAAACAATGGAAAACCTTCAAAAAGTAACTGTGGAAGAATTGGTTACCATTGAAGGATTGGGATTAGTGATTGCGCATAGCGTTTTGGCTTATTTTAACCAAGAAACCGTTCAAGAAATGTTAGAAGAATTAAAAGCAGCAGGCGTTAATATGCGTTATTTAGGGAAAGCTAAGTCAGTCGTTTTAGAAGATTCTTTATTAGCTGGGAAAACAGTTGTGTTAACAGGAACTTTAGAACAGATGACAAGACAAGAAGCTAAAGAGGCGATTGAATCTTTAGGTGGAAAAGTGACAGGATCTGTTTCTAAAAAAACAGATTTAGTGATTGCTGGAGTGCAAGCAGGAAGTAAATTAACAAAGGCGGAATCTCTAGGCATTTTAGTATGGGATGAAGAACAATTTAGAACAATGATTGAAGGAAAGGAATAGTTATGAAGAAAAAAATCATCACTTTAGCTGGTGCAACAATGATGTTATTAGCAGGGTGTGCGAATATTAATCAAGCAACACAAAAAAATGTTGAAACCGAATCTTCTCGTTCAAAAGTGGTGCAATCAACGACAAATCAATTGTCGAATCAGTATTATCGTGCATTAATTACAAATGGAAGATATCAAGTGAGTAAAACGCGTGGAGCAACTTTAAGTTTAAATACTGGATTTAACTTAAGAAATTTTGAATCAGGATTAATTGAATTATCACGTGCAGTTTTTCCAACGAATCAATATTTCTTTAGAGAAGGACAAGTCATTGATTCTACCACTACGAATCAATGGGTCGCTCGTAAATCTGAGAAAAATCCAGATGGGTTAAATCCAGAAGATAATGGCGAGACAGACGCTAGTAAGAGAAATCCATATTATTTAGCTCAAATTTTAGAACAAGATTTTATGATTCAAACAGAAAACAATTATGAATTAGGTGGAATTAGTATTGGTCTTGCGATGAATACGGTAGATTATTACACGGCAGGAGATAAAGATGCCGAGCAAGAAATTTCTAATGATGCGATGTTAAAACAAGCAAAATCGATTGCGAATACGGTGTTGACTCGTTTGCGTCAAAATGATGCATTAAAGACAGTGCCGATTGTGTTTGGAGTCTTTAAGCAAGCTCCTAAAGATGATATCGGTGGAGGAGTTTATATTTTAGAAGCTACTTCAGTAGAAGGTACTGAAATTACAAATTGGACAAATATGAATCAAAAAATTGTAGTATTACCATTAATTGATGGTAATCCAACAGAAGAATCATCAGCTTTTGAAAACTTTAGAACAGAAGTTCAAAACTTCTTCCCAAATTTATCAGGAGTAACCGCAAAAGTTTATTATCAAGAAGGTGCTGCTAAAAAAATGGTTGTCAATATTATGACTCAATTTTATGGGGAATCAGAAATTATTGCTTTAGCACAACATGTAACAGATGTTGCCAATAAATATTTACCTAAAACAACACCAGTAGAAGTTCGTATTTCATCGATTAATGGAATGGAAGCATTCTTAATGCAAGATACAGCTCAAGGTGTGTTTACGTACCATGTTTTTGATTAAAGATTGACATAAAAGGTACGTGCCTTTTACAATAGAAACGAAAGAAAAGTAGAAAGTGAGGAACAGTCATGGCAATTGAAGAATCAGAAGTACGTCACGTTGCAAAATTGGCGAAATTATCATTTGCAGATCATGAGATTTTACATTTCACAGAGCAAATGAGTGATATCATCGATATGGTAGAACAATTAAAAGAAGTGGATACAACAGGAGTAGAAGTTACAACTCATGGATATTCATTAGTGAATGTTTTACGTGAAGATGTGCCGGTAAAAGGAACAGATCGTGATTTGTTAATGAGAAATGTAAAAACAAGCGAGGATGGATTTATCCAAGTACCTGCAATTATGGGTGAAGGAGAGGAGTAAGACGCATGAGTTTATTAGAAAATCAAACATTAGTAAGCTTGCATGAAGGTTTAGTTCAAAAGAAATTTACTTCTCAAGAATTAACTAGTGCAACATTTGAAAAAATTCAAGCAGTAGATGATAAAGTTGGAGCTTTCTTAGCTCTAAATGAAGAAGAAGCAATGGCTCAAGCAAAAGCTGCTGACGAAAAAGGTTATGATTCAGCTCTTTCTCTTCAAGGTTTACCAATCGGAATTAAAGATAATATTGTAACTCGTGATTTAATCACAACAGCTGCAAGTCGTATGTTGGAAGATTTCAATCCAATTTATGATGCGCAGGTAATGGACTTATTGAAAAAAACAGGGGCTGTTAATGTCGGAAAATTAAATATGGATGAATTTGCCATGGGTGGTTCGACAGAAAATTCTTATTTCAAGAAAACTAGAAATCCTTGGGATTTAACTAAAGTTCCTGGTGGATCTTCAGGTGGTTCTGCAGCAGCTGTAGCAGCTGGAGAAGTATTAGCCACTTTAGGTTCTGATACAGGTGGTTCGATTCGTCAACCGGCAAGTTTTACAGGGATTGTCGGAATGAAACCAACTTATGGCCGTGTATCTCGTTATGGATTAATTGCCTTTGCATCAAGCTTAGACCAAATTGGACCATTAACTCGTACGGTTAAAGATAATGCATTAGTATTAGAAGCGATCAGTGGATATGATTACCGTGATTCTACAAGTGTAAATGTACCTGTTCCAAATTATTACCAACAAATTAATGGCAATATTAAAGGATTAAAAATTGCTTTACCAGTAGAATATTTAGGGGATGGAATTGATCCTGAAATTCGTAAAGCAGTCTTAAAAGCAGCTGAACAATATCGTGCATTAGGAGCAACGGTAGAAGAAGTGAGCTTACCTCATTCTAAATACGGTATTCCTGCATATTATATTATTGCTTCTTCAGAAGCATCTTCTAACTTACAACGTTTTGACGGTATTCGTTATGGACACCGTTCAGCTGAAGCGAAAACTTTAGAAGATTTATATATCATGAGCCGTACAGAAGGATTCGGTATGGAAGTAAAACGTCGTATTATGTTAGGAACATTTTCATTAAGTTCTGGTTACTATGATGCTTACTTCAAGAAAGCAGGACAAGTTCGTACATTAATTAAACAAGATTTTGCCAATGTATTTGCAAACTATGATTTAATTTTAGGACCTGTAACGACTTCTACTGCATATGGAATTGGAGAAAGAAATGATGATCCAATTGAAATGTATATGGCAGACTTATTAACAGTTCCTGTAAACTTAGCAGGACTTCCAGCGATTTCTGTACCTGCTGGATTCTCTAGCGAAGGATTACCAATTGGTATTCAATTAATCGGAAATTACTTCCAAGAACAAACGATTTATCAAGCAGCATTTGCATTTGAACAAGCAAATGACTATTACTTAAAACAAGCAAACGTATAAGGAGGAACATAAGATGAATTTTGAAACAATTATTGGGCTAGAAGTTCACGTAGAGTTAAAAACAGATTCAAAAATCTTCTCTCCTTCACCAGCTCATTTTGGAGCAGAGCCAAATACAAATACAACAGTTATTGACTGGGGTTATCCAGGGGTACTTCCAGTTATTAATAAACGTGCGATTGAATTTGGAATGCGTGCTGCATTAGCATTAAACTGTGAAATTTCACAACATACAAAATTTGACCGTAAAAACTATTTCTACCCTGATAATCCAAAAGCGTATCAAATTTCTCAATTTGATTACCCAATCGGTCATGATGGATGGATTGATATTGAAGTAGAAGGAAAAACAAAACGTATCCGTATCGAACGTGTTCACTTAGAAGAAGATGCTGGTAAAAATACTCACGGAACGGATGGATTCTCATATGTAGACTTAAACCGTCAAGGAACTCCGTTAATTGAGATTGTATCTGAAGCGGATATGCGTTCTCCTGAAGAAGCATATGCTTACTTAGAAGCATTACGTCAAATTATTATGTTTACAGGCGTATCTGATGTGAAAATGGAAGAAGGATCAATGCGTTGTGATGCGAATATTTCTTTACGTCCTTATGGCCAAGAAAAATTCGGTACAAAAACAGAGTTGAAAAACTTAAACTCATTCAATAATGTACGTAAAGGTTTAGCATTTGAAGAAGTACGTCAAGCTCAAGTATTACGTAGTGGTGGCGTTATTGGTCAAGAAACAAGACGTTTTGATGAATCAAATGGACAAACAATTTTAATGCGTGTGAAAGAAGGTTCAAGTGACTACCGTTACTTCCCAGAACCAGACTTACCAAACTTAGAAATTTCAGATGAATGGGTAGAAGAAGTTCGTCAATCAATTCCTGAAATGCCAACCGTTCGTCGTGAACGTTATATTCGTGAATTTGGATTACCAGAATATGATGCAATGGTCTTAACATTATCAAAAGAAATGTCTGATTTCTTTGATGAAACAGTTGCAGCTGGTAGCGATCCAAAATTAGCTTCTAACTGGTTAATGGGAGATATTTCTGCTCACTTAAATAGTAAAAAATTAGAATTACAAGATCTATTATTAACACCGCAAAGTTTAGCAGAAATGATTCAATTAATTGGAGATGGAACAATCAGCTCTAAATTAGCGAAGAAAGTATTCTTATTATTAGCTGAAGAAGGCGGAACTGCTCGTCAAGTTGTTGAAAAACATGGTATGATTCAATTAAGTGATCCATCACAATTATTACCAATTATTCAAGATGTGTTAGCTAATAACGCACAGTCTATTGAAGACTTCAAAAATGGTAAAGATCGTGCAGTTGGCTTCTTAGTGGGTCAAATTATGAAACAAACAAAAGGAAAAGCAAATCCTGGAATTGTAAACCAATTATTACAAGAAGAATTAGCAAAATATTAATAACTGAGAGAACTGAAACGTACAAGAAGAGAATTTTCTATAATATGTTCAGTTAAATAACCATTGGGGGTGAATAGAAAACGGAATTTCCGACTTTTATTCACTCCTTCTCTCTTTTTCATAAAGAATGAATGGAGGTATTAAAATGATTCGAGTTCATACAAAAATTATTCAAGCCGGAGAATCTTTACAAACGGAATTAGAAGCCCCGATTGAATCCATTGAATGGAAAATTGAAAACAAACAATTAGCATTGTCGTATCAAGAAAAAGAAACACAGACAAAAGTTGATTTGTTAGTATCTAATGGAGAAATTCAATTATTCCGTAAAGGAGAAGTAGCTAGTCAATTACTGTTTCAACATCAAAAGAAAACAAAGGGACGTTATCAATTAGCGCAAGGTCAAGAAATTTTATTTGAGATTAAAACGAAGAATGTAGAAGTTTCATCTGACTGGAAACAAATTTCTTTTGAATACCAATTATCTCAATTAGGAGAAAATTTAGGAGAATTTACAGTAAATATGGAAATTCTTAAAGAAAACATTGTGCAATAGTAGCGTATTATAGCTTTTGTGTGCTATACTGTTAAGGAATATGTGGAAAGGAAGTGTATCCTTTGGAATTAAAAGCACTGGATGGAATCAACAAAAATGAATTATCAATGGTTGAAGTAGCGCATGCTATCTTGGAAGTAAAACAAGAAGTGATGGACTTTAATCAATTATTAGTAGAAGTTCAATCATATATGGAGTTAAGCGATGAGCAATTAGAAGCACGCATGGCTCGTTTTTATACAGATTTAAATATTGATGGAAGCTTCATTTCACTTGGAGAAAACCGTTGGGGCTTACGTTCATGGTATCCAATTGATTCAATCGATGAAGAAATTGTTTCATCAATGGATGATGAAGACTTGAAAAAACGTCGTAAAAAACGTAAAAAAGTTAATGCCTTTGGAACTGAAGAAGATCTTATCGATTACAATGATGATGATCCAGAAGATGAAGATGGCTTGTTAGAAGACGAAGAAGATGATGATGTTATCGACTTAGACGATGATGTAGATGATGAAGAAGAAACAGAATTAGATGCATATCGTTCAGATTTAAGTGAATTAGGTGCTGACGAAGACTTAGATGAAGAAGTTAGTGCAGATGAAGATTTATCAATTATTAATGATGACGAGTTAGATAGTGATTTTGATGAAGAAGATGATGAATTATAATTCCTCGTTCATCTACAAACGATAACGAATAGATTAGAAAGTGGGAGTGCGTAGCGCTCCTCTTTTTTATAGGGAGGAAAAGTTTTGAAAAAAATTTTATCATCTTTTTTTGATGCGACTTTTCTAAGATTTATATTAGTAGGAGTCGTCAATACACTTGTTGGAACAGCAATTATGTTTTTTTGCTTCAATGTATTAGCGTGGAGTTATTGGATTTCAAGTGCGTTGAATTATATAGTGGGAAGCATCGTGAGTTATTTCTTGAATAAGCGATATACTTTCCAGCAAAAAGGCCATGATTGGAATACATTGTGGAAATTTATCGTGAACATTACCATTTGTTACGTTCTTGCTTATGGATTAGCAAAGCCATTTGTTGCATGGTTATTATCAGGATTCTCTACGAATATACAAGGGAATATTGCGTTATTGGTAGGGATGGTTTTATTTGTTGCATTTAATTATATCGGACAAAGATTTTGGGCTTTTTCACCTAAAGAAGATCGACAATAATGCTTTGTTCTCAAAAAGAGTTAGTGGTTTAATTCTAGGAATCGTTATGGTAAAATAACACTATCTATAAATTTAAGGGGGATACTGCCAAATGGCGGAAGATAAGAAAACTTTTTATTTAACAACACCAATTTATTACCCAAGTGGACAATTACATATCGGGCATGCATATACAACTGTAGCAAGTGATGCAATGATTCGTTATAAAAAATTACAAGGCTATGATGCATACTTTTTAACAGGAACAGATGAACATGGACAAAAAATTCAACAAAAAGCTCAAGAAGCAGGCGTGAGTGAAATTGAATTTGTTGATAATATTATTTTTGGTATTCAAGATTTATGGAAAAAATTAGACGTTTCTTATGATGATTTTATTCGTACAACACAACCTCGTCATAAAAAATCTGTACAGAAAATTTTCCAAAAATTAATGGATAATGGTGATATTTATTTAGGTGAATACGAAGGTTGGTATTCTGTAAGTGATGAAGAATACTTTACAGAATCTCAATTAGTCGAAGTGTATCGTGATGCAGATGGAAAAATGATTGGGGGAGTGGCTCCAAGTGGCCATGAAGTTCAATTAGTGAAGGAAGAATCTTATTTCTTCAGAATGAGTAAATATGCAGATCGCCTATTACAATACTATGAAGAACATCCAGAATTTATTCAACCAGAATCTCGTAAAAATGAAATGATTAATAATTTCATTAAACCTGGTTTGGAAGATTTAGCCGTTTCTCGTACATCATTTGACTGGGGAATTCCAGTACCAAATGATCCAAAACATGTCATTTATGTATGGATTGATGCGTTATCAAACTATATTACAGCTTTAGGCTATGGAAGTGATGATGAGACATTGTTCAATCGTTATTGGCCAGCAGATGTGCACTTTATCGGAAAAGAAATCGTTCGTTTCCATACGATTTATTGGCCAATTATGTTAATGGCATTAGACTTACCATTACCGAAGAAAATTTTTGCACATGGTTGGTTATTAATGAAAGACGGTAAAATGTCTAAATCTAAAGGAAATGTTGTTGATCCTAACACATTAATTGAACGTTATGGGTTAGATGCTTTACGTTACTATTTATTACGTGAAGTACCATTTGGTTCAGACGGTATTTTCACTCCAGAATCATTTGTAGAAAGAATTAATTATGAC
The DNA here is from genome assembly GCF_963528195.1 of uncultured Granulicatella sp. Classification (GTDB taxonomy): domain Bacteria; phylum Bacillota; class Bacilli; order Lactobacillales; family Aerococcaceae; genus Granulicatella. The sequence goes on along the minus strand of NZ_CAURVN010000002.1, from coordinate 13,123 downwards.
TTAGCAAATGACTTAGGGAACTTATTAAACCGTACAGTAGCGATGATTAATAAATATTTCGATGGAACAATTCCAACATATTCAGCACCTGTTTCAAGCTTTGATCATGAATTAGTAGAAGCTTCAAAAGTGATGATTGAAGAAGTAGAAGCTGCGATGGAAGAAATGCAATTCTCAGTTGCATTATCTGCAATTTGGAAATTTGTTTCTCGTACAAATAAATATATTGATGAAACAACTCCATGGGCAGCTGTAAAAGATGAAGCTCGTCAAGAAGAATTAGCTTGTACAATGAGTTACTTAGCAGAAAGCTTACGTATTATTGCGGTAGCTTTACAACCATTCTTAACACAAACACCAGGAGAAATCTTAGCACAATTAGGAATTCAAGACGAAGCTTTACGTGATTATCCATCACTTCATACATTTGGAGTGATTCCAACTGGAACAAAAGTTGTTGAAAAAGGGCAACCAATTTTCCCACGTTTAGATATGGAAGAAGAAGTTGCTTATATTCAAGGGAAAATGGGTGGAACAGTTAAAGAAGAAGTAGCAACAGAGTGGAACCCAGAAGAAGTGGAATTAACATCTGAAAAAGAATCGATTAAATACGATGACTTTGATAAATTGGAATTAAAAGTCGCAGAAGTTATTGACTGTAAACCAGTGGAAGGTGCAGATAAATTATTACAATTCCGATTAGATGCAGGAGATGCTGGTGGACATCGTCAGATTTTATCTGGTATCGCTCAATGGTATCCAAATCCAGAAGAGTTTATTGGTAAAAAAGTAGTGATTGTGGCAAACTTAAAACCACGTAAGATGAGAGGACAAATTAGTCAAGGAATGATCTTATCGGCAGAAAAAGATGGAGTATTACAAGTAGTCTTAGCTCCACAAGAAATGCCAAATGGTTCATTTGTTTCATAATGAGTAGACACAGTTATTGTAGGGAGAGTACGTTGCTTTACAACGTACTCTTTCGCATATTATAAGAGAAAAGGAGAATGTAAGATGAAAAAGGGCTTATTGACAGGTTTATTATTATTTGGTTTCTTTTTTGGAGCAGGAAATTTAATCTTTCCGCCTTCATTAGGGTTATTTTCTGGTGAGTATTTCGGACCGGCGATTGCGGGATTTATTTTATCAGGCGTCGGTATTCCCATTATAACATTAGTTGTAGGCGCAACGAGTAATGGAAGTTTTAAACATGAATTAGAAAGTAAAGTTCATAAAGTATTTGCAGTAGCATTTTTAGCTGTTTTATATTTGTCAATTGGACCATTTTTTGCAATTCCAAGAACAGCAACTGTTTCGTATTCGATTAGTATTCAGCCATTTGAGTCATCTTTAGCCTCAATGGGAATTTCAAGCACTTTATCATTGTTTATATATACAGTATTATACTTTGTTGCAGCATATTGGATTGCGATTCATCGTTCAACGATTTTAAATAGTATCGGGAAAATTTTAACACCTTTATTTGCAGGGTTAATTTTAGTCTTAGTATTATTAGGAGCGATTAAATATGCAGGAGTAGCACCAATGCAAGCAGCAACAGCTTATCAAAATGGTGGTTCGTTTGGGAATGGATTTATTGAAGGCTACAATACATTAGATGCCTTAGCTTCTGTTGCCTTCTGTGTGGTAGCAGTAAATACATTGAAAAAATTCCATTTTTCTTCAAAAGAAGAATTTACAAAAACCATTATTGGAGTAGGTTTAGTAACTGCTGTAGGTTTTAGTATTTTATATTTAGGATTAGCTAATTTAGGAAATCATTTTACAGTGCCTGCAGATGTATTAGCAGATGAAACAGTTAATAAAGGTTCTTATATTTTAACAGCAGCTTCCAAAGATATTTTTGGAGTATTTGGACAAGTATTTTTAGGAGCAATGGTTATCTTAACGTGCTTTACAACAACGGTTGGATTAATTGTTTCAACTGGAGAGTTCTTTGAAGAATTATTCCCTAAATATTCTTATAAAGTATATGCAACAGTTTTCTCTTTCATTGGATTTGGAATTTCTAATTTAGGATTAAATACAGTAATTAAGTTTTCATTGCCGGTATTATTAATTTTATATCCAATTACGATTATTATGGTTATATTAATTCTTTTAAATAAATTTGTTCCTCTTTCTAAAATCGGAATGCAATTAACAGTTGGATTGACAGTTCTAGTATCCGTATTAACAGTATTAGGAGACACATTAAAACTATCTGCATTATCTACTATGATGAACCAATTACCATTTTCTACTTTATCGTTAGGATGGGGAGTTCCAGCTTTAGTAGGGATCGTGATTGCTTTAATTTTAAGCGATAAACAAAAAGGTGAAGTTTTTGATTTTGAAAAAATTTTAGCAGAGTAAGAAAGTAGGTTAGTATGTTTTTATATGGAGTTACGATTTTCGTATTAATTGCCTTACTTTTTTCTATGTGGAAGGATAATCGCAGTTTATGGAATCCAGCTTTATTAGTCATTGAAGTGTTGTTTTTATATCTATCCATTGCGAATCTCTTTTTTAGTTTTGGGTATGAAAATGCTCATTTGGTGATGATAGTAGGAATTTTACTCATTCCTGTTCTGATTCTTTTGAGTGGTTTATTTTTAATCATTAATGGCTTTATTTTGTTAAAAAAAGAAGGTTTTTCTAAAGCGAATCTTCTTTCTCCTATTATGGGGATTGTAATTTTATTATTCTTTGTTTTTATGTGGATTCGAGTTGGGCTAGTTACAAATAATTTTTTCATTTATAATCCGTGGATTAATATACTATTTATGTTTATCATTTATTCTTATATTATTTTTGGATTTGCGTTTGTAGGATTTATGATGTACTCGTTTGTCTATTTATGGGTGCCGAAGAAACAGCATTATGATTTTATTATTATTCATGGTGCCGGATTGTTAGATGGGGAAAGAGTTACGCCTCTTCTAAAAAAGAGAATTGATAAGGCTGTACAAGCATTTCAAAAATCCAAAAATCCTCATATTCGACTTATTTCCAGTGGTGGACAAGGTAGTGATGAAAAAATATCTGAAGCACAAGCGATGTATAACTATTTAGTGGAACATACAGATGTGCCAAAAGAAGCTATTATATTAGAAGAAAAATCTACAACAACTTATGAAAATTTATTGTTCTCTAAAGAAATAGGAGAGCAATTGATTAAAAATCCTCGATTTTTATTTGTAACAAATGATTATCATGTATTTCGTACGAGTACTTATGCTCGTCAAATTGGAATGCAGGGGGATGGTTTAGGTTGCTCCACTGCCAGTTATTATATTCCATCCGCTTTTATTCGTGAATATGTAGCGATGTGTGTGAAAATGAAAAAACTCTTTATAGGGTTTGAATTACTATATGTTCTATTGGTTATATTATCGTATCGAGGCATATTGTGGTAGAAAGTTAAATGGATACTAGGGAAGGCATACCGATTTCGGTATGCTTTTTTGTCGTGACGATTTGCATGAGAATTCGTGACTAAAGTCATGGTAGGTAGTGACTCAAGACACTACTGGAATAAAGAAAAATTTTCTATAATGAATTCATCAGTTAGGAAATTAGTAAAGAGGGGATAAACATGATTATTGTAAAAAACGTTACAAAAAAATTTAATCAAAAAGTTGCTTTAGAAGAAATTTCTTTTGAAGTGAAGAAAGGAGAAATTTTTGGATTCTTAGGGCCATCTGGTTCAGGGAAAACAACAATGATTAAAATTTTAACGGGACAATTAAATGCTGATAACGGGCAAACAGAATTGTTAGGCAAAGTGTCTGAGAAGTTAACTCCAGCAGATTTAGAACTAATCGGATTAGTGAGTGATACGAGTGGATTTTATGAAAAACTAAGCCTGTATAAAAATTTACAAGCTTACGCAAAATTATATGGAAAACCAAATGCACGAGTAGATGAAGTGTTAAAACAAGTCGATTTATACGATAGTAAAAATTTAGCAGCAGAGAAATTATCGACAGGAATGAAACAAAGAATGTTTCTAGCAAGAGCTTTAATCAATAAGCCAAAAGTATTATTTTTAGATGAGCCAACAAGCGGATTAGATCCAACTACTTCTAAGAAAATCCATGAATTATTATTAGAACTAAAAGAAGCAGGAACAACGATTTTCTTAACAACTCACGATATGAACGAAGCAACATTATTATGTGACCGTCTAAGTTTATTGAACCGAGGACATTTAATTGAATACGGCACACCTTCTTCGATTATTCAAAAATATAATCACGAGAAAAAAGTTCAATTAACATTCGCAGATGAAACACATACACAAATTACTTTTGAAGAATTAGGACAAACAGATCTAGCACAAGTTGTTGCGATTCACTCATGTGAACCAACTTTAGAAGAAATATTTATTCAATTGACAGGAGAGAAATTAAATGATTAAACGATTAACTGCCTTAGTTTGGCTACGCACACAAGTATTATTAAGTAACAGCACTTTATTAGCAACGATTTTATTACCGTATGGATTATTAGTCTTATACAACCAATTTATGAATGAGGATGGACTACATTCTTCATATATGGTATTCATGTGTTTATCATTAGCATTCTCAGTTTCGCTAGGAAGTTTAACTTCTTTAACAATTGCAGAAGATAAGGAAAAGAAAAACTTGAAATCTTTATTACTCAGTGGTGTTAGAAATGGAGAATATTTATTATCTGCACTATTTTATCCAGTTATTATTGGTCTTGTAACGATTGTAAGTTTTCCAATGATTGTAGATGCAGACTTTGGGAAACATTGGGGAGCATATTTTGTAGTAGCGATTGTTGTAGGGCTATGTGTTGTATTATTAAACTTATTAATTGCTTCTCTTTCTAATACTCAATCACAAGCGCAAGTGAATGGTTTAGTACCTATGATGGCTATTTCATTTTTACCATTATTCTCTGGATTGAGTGAGACTGTTTCAAAAATTGCTCATTATACATTTATGGGAGTTTATGTAGACTTCTTTACAAAAGAAAGTTTTGAGTTAAGTTTTGAAACGATTGGTGTACCGTTAGCTTGGTTAGTAGGGTTGTTCTTAGTAAACTTAATTGTATTAAATCCAACACGAAAAGAAATCTTTTTAGCAAAACTAACAAGAAAAGCTGTGTAAGGCGAATTAGACTTTCGTGCTGTAGTAAAGGACGGCAGCAGCTTCGCAAGCGAATCTCATGCCTAAATTTTGAGCCTAGGTCTCAAAATTTCCTATAATAAAAACCACTGGATGTGGTTTTTATTATTAATACTACAGTGAAAAGTCTATTCTTGTGGAAGGATCATAATAGGAGTACGTTACGAATTAGGTATTTTGACTGTATAGTCAAAATACCTTTTTTGGTAAATTCTCAATCTAAGTTCTAGTTTTGATACTTAACTAGAAATTACTTTGAAACTTTACATTTTTATTTGCGTGAGTTCGATTAAAGAGAACATATTTATGAAAAAAGTGTATTTTATGGTATAATATATTAAATTTAGGTTTCTTGAACGGAGGATAAGAATGAAGGTTTTTAGTTATAAAAGATTGTTCAAAAAACTAATTGATTTAGATATGACAAATAATGAATTGATGGAAAAGGCAAAAGTGAGTAAAAGTACATTTTACAAAATGAAGAACGGGCAAAATGTAACTACGGATGTCTTGCTTAGAATTTGTAATGCTTTAGACTGTAATATTGAAGAAATAGTAGAGTGTATTAAGAAAGAAAATTAATATCTTGAATAGTTAAATGGATAAATGAGTTATATATGATTTGTTAAATAGGGTTGGCAATGTGTTGCGTATCAGTCAATACATTAAACATGATTTTGATGACTTCACTTTACACGGTGCGGGGATACCACTATGCTCACATATAATTTGTCAAAAGGGAAATCTTTGAACGAATTCAGAAATAAAGGGAACAATGGTAAGATAATAATATGCTTATTTATTATGTTATATACGCAAGATTAAAGGGGGGATTGAAAGATGAGAGATGGTACCATTGAATATAAAGTAAAAGTATTTATTAGCTCAAAATGTGGTGGAAGATATACTTTGGTAAGGAAGGCTTTAAAATCTTTATTATCAGAAACAAATATAGTTCAAGTATTTATATTTGAAGAGCAAGGGCCATCAAGCCAACATGTAATAGATAGTTATATCACAAAACTAGATGACTCGGATTTATGCGTGTTCTTGATAGATAATAAGGATGATGTGTCGGAGGCTGTCTTGAAGGAACAAAAACGGGCTAGAGAATTAAAAAAGAGGGCATTATATATTTTCTGTGATGAAGATAAAAAGGAACCTACACAACTACAATTAGAAATACGAGATAGTTTTAGAGAAAAATATGACGTAGTTCACGAGTTTTCTGACTTTATTGAAAAAGTATATACTGGAATAATGAGAGATGTTGTTGATATTTATAGAAACTATTGTAGAGAACAATTCGTTGATTTTGCTATTAATGAAGATACAGAAGAGATAAACGTTATAAGTAATAACTATATTATTGATAAAGAACTTTTTCAAGGATTTACTATGACGAGAAATGTAGCTAAAGAGATAATATTTAATACAAAAAAAGAAGAAAGTTCAAGATTAGATTTTAAATTAGATAAATCGCTTAGTATAATGTTTTCAAATCTATTAGGTCACCATACAAATATACCGATTAATTATTCTAGTTTAGCAAATGAGTTATGTAATAGACATGAATCTTACTTGAAGTCTTTTATTACATATAGAGTTAGAGCTATAGAAGCATATTTTTCAAATGAATTAGATGAATGTGCCAATGAATTAGAAAATGCATACAATGAATCGATTAATAATGATAAAATACCAAACTGGCTTTCCAATGATGTTTTAATAGATTGGAGAAATATTATTGTCTTGCAAGATGAGATAAATAATCAATATTCGTTAGAAATGAAACCACAAACTTTATTGGAAGAAAATCAGGAAAATGTATATTATCCATTACTTGATAGATGTACAGGTAGTTTATCACAAAAGCTGCTTAAAAGGTTAATGGCTCAGAAGGTAGATTCTCCATATACAACACATTTTGAAGGAGTTGATGATATTCTTGATGATGTGTCTAAGTCATTTATATTATCAATGACTTATGGTTCTCTAACACATCTGTTGTTAATTAGAGATAGAATGATTAGTATACTTTCAAGCTTAAATTTTTTGTATTATGATCATAATATGTACATTTTTCTTATTAAATTATTATTAATGGAACAAAATGATAAAGAATTAGAAAAAATTATAAGAGCTTATAATCAAAGTACAGATACGATAAATGCAACAGATATTGTGAATATGATTTCAGGAATAAATTTAATCCCAGTTCCACATAAGAGGTTTATTTCAAAATTATTGATTTTAAAACATTATGGTTACTACTTCGGTGATGATTTATTCACTTCATATGTATATGAAGTGTTTGAAGAGGTTGATATATGGATTGCAGATAAAAATAGAATTCTAAGTATAGCAAGCTATATCTTTGAATTTTTAATATATAATATATCTAGAATAGATAATAATAAAATTATAGAAGTATGCATAACTCTTATAGAAAAAAACTTCAGGATATATTTTGATAATATATTAAAAGTATTAAGTAGAATTAATTATTCAAAAATATCTACTATCAATCAGGAGAAAGTACTTGAATTGATAATTGATATGATAAAGAATGAAGAAATAAGAAAAGGTTGCAAGGTACTTTCAAGTTACTTGATAGTATTAAGGAAAAATATAACGATAGATGTTGAATTATTAGATACTACTATTGAAGAATGTATGAACAGCTTTTACTTATCTGAATATTTACTAGAGATAGAGCATAACAGAGGTGATGAAACATACAAGCATATTAATAGGTATGTTGAAAGAATTAATCAACGTAATAAAGAGCAAGGAAAGAATGGAACTATAATTGGATATGCTGATGACCCCTATAAAACAATTAGAAATATTATAGAGTTTGATAAACTAAAGCTAGATACAAAACATATAAAATCAATATTATCTTCTATTGTTAGAACATTGCGAGAAGAAAAACAGACTATTGGAGACAAGATTAGAGCAATTGAACTATTCATTTACCTGAAGAACAAATATCCTTATGAAAAAGAATTGGATTCAACATTTTACTCAATAATAGAAGATAAAGAACTAGTATTGTGCGGACGCGAGGAAATGTTTTTTGAAAAGGCATCTCTAAGTACTTTAGAATTTAGCTTTATGATGTTACAATTATGCTTCAATAAATATGATTTTTCGAATGTTCTTTCTAAAATGGCAATATTTTCTCAAAAATCAGAAATAGAAATTATAAAATCATTTGAAACTTTAAAATCATTTTTGTATAATGTAGACTTTGACAAATTAGAGGATAGTGTTTTATCTACAATTATTCAGTATTCAATAGGCTTGAGTTCTCATAATGAAAAAGATATAAGAGTGCAAGCTACAAGAACACTAATAATGTTATGTAAGTCTAAATATAAAGAGTTAGCCTTAAATCAATTATCTAAAATGATGGATAATGAGATATATCAGATTAAAATTGAAATAATATATGGTCTCTATGAATTAGATTTTAAAGATAATACAAAAAAGAACTATATTATAAAGAAGGGATTAGTAGATAATCATTATTTGATACGAAAGGCTGCAAATGAAACCAATGAAAATGAAACCAAAGAGAAAATAAGCATAAATAATGATACAATCTAGAATAAATTTATTACTATTTATAGTTTCTTACTAAAGTTGGATGGACTAGGGGTCCAAAAACATTATCAAGATATGAATTTTATGACAATTAGTTTGAAATCCGTAATGTTTGATTTAGATGTTGATTCTGTTTTTGATTTGATTTCGCTTAGAAAAGATAATAATAAAGTACCTTTTGTAGAATTACTAAAAAAGCTGAAGTAGATAAATAAAAATTAGAAGTTGTGTGAGACTAATGATAATTTTCACACCCCATTAAGGAGGTTGAGATGAAAAATATAGATATTTTTGTACATGAAAAATATAACAAAGCTGATTACGAAAAGGTAGCAGAACATATCTATAAAACGTATGATGATTTTATGAAAAGTGATTGCTTTGTTACTTCATTAAAATTTGTTCAAGAACCAGAATTAGGAGAAGGAGTTAGTCCGAGGAACATTTCCCAATATCCATTGGAAGATATTTTAGATAAATTTTATGTGGCGATTCAGGATTTTTATGAAGATTTGAATTATACCAGTGATGAGACTTGTTATTTGGAATTTTCGGCTTCAGATATGGAAGATATACAGAAACTACTTGGAATCGTAAATAAGCATGTATACAATAAGGAAGATGGGGATTATGTAGAGCTGGTAATTGAATAGTGTATTAAAATAATTACGATATAATTTCACGGGTTCTGATAGTAAATGTACAGATATTTGTTCAAAAAAAGATAGTTACAAATCCCAGTTTGTTAAAGTAAAACAATTAAATAAAAACAATAATATAGCAACTTATGAAACAGTAAATCGAAAAAGGTTTACTGTTTTTTCTTTTTCTAAAAATGGAAAGGAGGACACATGGAAGAAGAAAAAAGAGATATAAAAAAACTACAACATAAACAGCTAATAATGGATATTGGAAAAACAAAATATACTGTAAATCAACATTTTAAGAAAGCACAGGCGAAACATACAAAGATAAAATACTGAAGTTAATCAAGAGAGAAACAGAGAAGATATAAATTTATCAAAGAAATTTTGTTTATGTCCTTGACAAATCTTTCCAAATTATTTAGTTTGAATTTCTCACTTCACTATAAAATTATCCAAAAATAAGCTATAATAAGTCAGATAAATAGTAGTGAGTGAGGATAGAGATGAAAAAAAATGACCGTATAGAAGTACAAATTGATGATTTAACGTATGAAGGAATGGGTGTTGCGAAAGTCGATGGATTTCCTCTTTTTATTGAAAATGCGCTGCCTGGAGAAAAAGTAGTAGTTCATGTTTTAAAAGTGGGGAAAAAATTTGGCTATGCCAAAGTTGTCGAATGGTTATCGACGAGTCCTGATCGTATTCCATTAGTGGATCCAAATGGAACTCGAGTGGGAACAATGCCTTTACAACATATGAAATATGAAGCTCAATTGGCCTTCAAACAAAAACAAGTGAAACATGTCATGAATACAATTGCGAAAATGCCAGAGTTAGAAGTTCGTCCAACAATTGGAATGGAACATCCATTTGGATATCGGAATAAAGCGCAAATCCCTGTCAGAATGGTGAATGGATTATTAACAACAGGATTTTTCAAGAAAAACTCACACGACTTAGTTCCAATGGAAGATTTTCATATTCAAGATCCAGAAATTGATCGTATTATTTTAGTCGTTAGAGATATTTTACGAAAATATGCAATTGAAGCTTATGATGAAGAGAAACATACCGGCGATTTACGTCATATTATTGTGCGTAGAGGATTGCGCACTTCTCAAGTGATGATTATTTTAGTCACTCGTACAGAGAAGTTTGTTCAAAAAGAGGCAGTTGTAGAGCAAATTACTCAGCAATTACCAGAAGTGGTGTCTATTGTCCAAAATATTCAACCGCATCAATCAAATGTGATTATGGGTTCTCAAAAGAAAGTATTATTTGGAGAAGATGCTTTCCAAGAAGAATTAATGGAATTTACCTTTGCGATTAGTTCACGTTCATTTTTCCAAGTGAATACGATTCAAACGGAAGTGTTGTATCATGAAGCCGTTCAAGCAGCTGGATTAACTGGAGATGAAACAGTAGTGGATGCTTATTGTGGAATCGGAACAATGAGTTTAGCTTTTGCTAAACGTGCTAAAAAAGTTTATGCCATGGAAATTGTACCGGATGCCATTCAAATGGCGAAAGAAAATGCTCGAATCAATCAGATTGACAATGTAACATTTGAAGTGGGGGCAGCTGAAAAAGTTATGCCAACTTGGGTAGACTCAGGATTACAACCAGATGTAATTGTAGTCGATCCTCCTAGAAAAGGATTAGATGGAGCCTTTATTGATGCAGCTGTTAAAACTAAAGCAAGAAAAATTGTTTATGTTAGCTGTAATCCTGCGACATTAGCACGTGATTTAGCATTATTCCAAGAAAAAGGGTATCAGGCACTGTATGCTCAACCAGTGGATATGTTCCCAATGACGACAGCGATTGAAACAGTTGTGTTGCTTTCAAAACTAGATTCTAAAAAATAAATTATTGTAGAACTTATGATGGATGATATCGATTTAACAAGTGCTGAAAGTAAGGTAACATATAAATAAATCCAAAACGATTTTTGGGGAAAGTTTAGGTTTAAAGTATCTACTCTGTACATTGTACAAGTTAAGAAAAGTATGGTTTAGAAGTTAGAGAACACTATAATATTCCAAAAGTTTAGAACCGGAAAGTTCCACAGTGTACAATTGAAAACGAAGAAGCTATTTTAGATAGGCTGAAGTATTCTAAGATGTTGTAGTATAATACTAAATATATGTTTAAGTTGAGGAGAAAATAATGAATACTAATATATTGAATAAATTATCCTTTTATTGTTTTGAAAACGAGAATCAATTTTTTGACAGAAAAAGTGCTAGAATTAAACCTTTAGATATTTTAAAGCATCTGGTTGCATTTTCTAATGCAGAGGGTGGGCAATTAGTGATAGGAATTGAAGATGATGGGATGATTACGGGGTTTAATTATAAAGGTGCTCATTCGATCGATGAGTATAGAAATATATTTCTAACTGAACTAAAAGAAACACCAATAAATCCCACATTTAATATTTTAGATGTAAAAAATAATACAGGTATTGATGATAAGATATTGGTAATATCAGTAGATATTTCTACAGATAGAGTTATAAAATCTTATAACGGAAAAGTTTTTCTTCGACAAAATGATAAATCTATAGAATTAAATTTTGAGCAGATTCTTCAATTGCAGTATGATAGAGGACAAAGATATTTTGAGGATGAAGTGGTTCAATTATCAAGCATAGAAGATATAGATGACGGACTTATTGATGATTATAAGAAAATCTTGAAAATAGAAGGGCTTTCTAATGAAGAAGTGTTGAAAGCTAGAAATTTAATGATTAATGGCAAACTGACTAATGCGGGGCTTTTGCTATTTGGGAATAACCCTTCTAAATTTTTACCACAGGCAAGATTAAGAGTTATTAAATATAGTGGTATGTATCAAAAGGTTGGTACAGAAATAAATATCATTAAGGAAAAAACATTTGATAAAGCTATACCAAACGTTATTAGAGAAGTAAGAGAATTTATTAACACACAACTAAGAGATTTTCAGTATTTAGATAAAGATGGAAAATTTAAAATAATGCCAGAGTATCCAGAATTTGCATGGTTTGAGGGAATAGTCAATGCTTTGACTCACCGGAATTATGCTATCCGTGGGGAGCATATTAAGGTGTTAATATTTGATGATAGGTTAGAAATACATAGTCCCGGGTTACTACCTAATATTGTAACCGTGGAAAATATTCTAAACCAAAGATATTCAAGGAATCCAAGAATTGCAAGAATTTTATGTGAATTTGGATGGGTAAAAGAAATGAATGAAGGAGTTAAGAGAATATATTCTGAAATGGAAAAGTTGTTTCTAAAGGAACCTAAATATGCAGAACCTAATAGTAGTGTTTTATTAATTTTAGAAAATAATGTCTTAAATAGAAGTATTAGAACAATAGATAGAATTAAAGATAACATTTCTGAAGCGGAATTTAATAAACTAAGTCAAGATGAAAAAACTATTATATATTTTATGTATAATAGTGGGCAAAAAATAACTACAAAAAAGGCAACAGAACTTATTGAAAAAGGTTCAACATTTTGTAGGAAGCTACTTAAAAATCTTGCTGATAAAGAATTATTAGAGTGGCATGGTACATCGCAAAACGATCGTACACAATACTATACTCTAAAATTCTAATTTAAGAAGAACGAAAAAAGTTGAGAAGAACGCAGAAAAGTTGAGAAGAACGCAGAAAAGTTGAGAAGAACGCAGAAAAGTTGAGAAGAA
>NZ_CAURVN010000001.1:0-176874 GCF_963528195.1 uncultured Granulicatella sp. | reverse complement strand
TCTCGCTATATGATAGGCTTGAACACCTTTATTGTATCGCGATTGGAGTTTTTTTGGTATAACCTTCGATGCGCACCCGCATAGCGGGTGGTTTATTTGTCATGCACTTACGGAGCGTGACGGACTGAAAGTCACATAATAAAAAAGACGAGACACTCGTCTCGTCCTTCAAAATTCTTATTATTGTACTTTTAAAATTTGTTCTTTTGCATGAATTAATTGAGTAATCATAGCACAATATGGAGTTGGAATTCCGTACTCTAATCCACGTTTTGCAACAAATCCATTTAAGTAATCAATCTCAGTAAAGCGATGATTTTGCATTAAATCTTGGTGCATTGATGGATAATGTGCACGAACTTTATTTGAAGCTGTATAAACATAATTTTTCATTTCAGCTTCATCAATTTTCACACCTTCATGATGAGCAACTTCTACGAATTCATGAATAATTTGATCTACAATTGCTTCTGCTGTATTTGTGTCAAATACTTCTCCAATATTCGCATCTAAAATGGCACATGTAGCATTCATAGTTCCATTTACGCATGCTTTTCTCCAAATCGAGAATAAAACATCTTCACTGTAGCTTGCATTTAATCCTGCTTGATTCATAACAGCAACTAATTCTTCTGCAATCGCACGACCGCTTGCTTCTTCAACTGCTTGAATTTCAACAGTACCTGTTCCACCTAAACGAGCCACGCCTGGAGCATTAATTCCTGCTGTCCAAATCGTTACACCCATAATAATGTTTTTACGCGGAACATATTTTTCCATTGTATATTCATGGCCTAAACCATTTAATAAACATACAACTTTTGTATCTTCATGAATAATTGCTTTGATTTTTTCAAGCATTTCTCCTAATTTCATTGATTTTGTAAATGCGATGACCACATCTACTTCCTCATGAACTTCTTCAGGTCTGTAGATTGGGATTTGTAATGTATCTGTTGTATCTCCATCTACTACTTGTAATCCATTTGTACGAATTGCTTCAATATGCGCTGGCCATTCATCAATTAAAACAACATCTTGTCCTGCTTTTGTTAACATGTACCCAAAGCGACATCCCATTGCTCCAGCACCCGCAATTGCAATTTTCATTATAATTCCTCCTTATTATACCGTTAATTTATAATCTTCCGGTTGAATCCATTGTACCACTTTTTCAAACACATGAATAAAAATAATATTGAAAATAATTGGTGCAACTACGAAAATAGTTGCTACTAAAAGAATATTTCCTGCTGTCCATCCATTTTCCATTAAGTTTAAGGCATAAATAGGTCCTACTAGACCACTAAAACCGAAACCGGCACTAGCAGGAGTTCCTTGAATGGAAAAGACTGATGCTAAAACACCTAATAATGCTGCAGAACATAACATCGGTAATAAAATCTTCGGTTTTGCAATCACATTTGCCATTGACATTTTAGGAGATCCAATAAAGTGTGCAATACAAGTTCCAACTGAATTAACTTTTAATCCTGCAACTGCTAAACCAAAACCAGCTGCACAGATTCCTAAGTTAGCTGCACCAGAACCAATCCCTGATAATCCAATTGCTAAACCAATTCCTACAGTTGTAAATGGTGAAACAATTAAAATACAGAATGTCATCGCAATTAACATACACATAATAATTGGTTGTAATGTTAATAAGAATTCCACCCCTTGACCAATTAATGCTGTAATTTTAACAATGTATGGTTGAGCCAGTCTTCCAATTCCACCAATAACGACTAATGTAACCGTTGGAATGACGATAATCGAATAAGCTTTTGCTTTATCTCCAATCCATAAAATAAATGCAGCTGCTACTGCTGCGGTTACACCCATTGTAATAATATCTCCGGTACTAGAGAATACAACACCTTTAACATCTGGATTAAAGACTGGTGCACCTCCTGCAAAAACAGTAGCTAAAGCAATAGCTCCTGCTTGAATTGGAGTAAATTTAAAGAAATGTCCTACCATTAAACCAATAATAGCACCCATCATAGTATTAGCCACTTGAGTCGCTTGAATAATTAATTGTCCTTGTGGAAATACTGGTAATAACGCTTTTGTTAATTCACCTAAAATCGCACCAGGAATTAAAGTTACAACTACCCCTAATGCTAATGCATTTAATACGGTCATTGTAAACTCTTTTACTGAATAAGTTTTATTTGTATCCATATTCATTCCCCTTTCTTTTCAATGGAATCATTATATCATAATCTTTTTGAAAACAAAGCAATATTTTCATTATTTACATACTAAAAAGCAACTATACCTTTTCAAGGCATAATTGCTTAAAATAACATTATTTTTTCAAAAACTCTAATAACTCTGGTATCACATTTACACTAGAAATCTGCCTTGTTAAGTCGCTTTACGAGGCTTCTTCCGTCCTAACACTACTATAAAAGAAAGTCTCATCTTATACGCCCTCTCATAAACATCCGTAAAACAAGAATAGACTTCCTATAGTAGTATGGGCAGTAGCAGCCACATTGGCTGATACCGCAGGAAACTTCGAGACCCTAGGCTCGAAGTTTAGGAAAGAGATTCGCAAGGCGAGGCTACTGCCGTCTTAATACTACTATCAAGGAAGTCTAATTCGCATAAATTACACTTGAAATACAAATATAACACAAGGCACTTTGCCACAAGCTCGGGTAAAATCCACTAAAATAAAACAATATACAAATTCCAATTATAAAAAGAAGCATTGGAAGTGAATGAAGGAAAGATGTTGTGCCAATTCTAATATCTCTTTTAATATCCTTACGAATCCATTCATTAGTATAAGATTCTATAATTTTTGGATGAATCAATCCATAATAAAGCTGAGAACTACTTAATATGATCAAAAGTAAGGACAGTAAATGATATAAATCTAATTCTGTAGCATTTTCAAACACTAAACTTGCTAGTCTATTAGATAGCATCATAATTGAAACAACAAAACAAATAATAACTAAGCACACCCACCAATACATCTGTTTTGATATTGAAAATTTTTTTACAGTATCTTTATCAGAAACTAAAAATCCAAAAATTTCATTTGCCAATACTAGCCCAGCCATATTCAAATACCATTGCACTTGATTTCCCAACTTCTGAAAAATAAACAATAACAACGTAATTCCAAATAAAGTCCATAAAAATGAAGTTTTATCGGATAATTCTTTTTTATTCATAAAAAATTCCTCACTCTAAACTCATATTGGTCCGTTAAATGAGAAAAGACTTCCTATAGTAGTATGGGCATGAGACCGCAGGGCTACTGCCGTCCTAATACTCCTTATCAAGGAAGTCTCATCTTATACGCCCTCTCATATTTATCCGTAAAACAAGAATAGACTTCCTATAGTAGTATGGGCAGTATCAGCCACATTGGCTGATACTGCAGGAAACTTCGAGACCTTAGGCTCGAAGTTTAGCCATGAGACCGCAGGTCTGCTGGCGTCCTAATGCTACTATCACAGGAAGTCTCATCTTATACGCCCTCTCATATTTATCCGTAAAGCAAGAATAGACTTCCTATAGTAGTATGAGTAATATCAGCCACTCTGGCTGATATTACAGGTAAATTCGAGACCCTAGGCTCGAATTTTAGGCAAGAGACTCGCATTTGCGAGGCTACTGCCGTCCTAATACTACTATTAAGGAAGTCTAATTCGAATATCTAAGCTTGGATTAAAGCCAACGCTTCGTTTAAGTGTACAAGGCTACGTTCTTTTCCTAATAATTCAATCGTTTGACCTAAAGATGGACCATGAGTTTGACCACTTGTTGCCACACGAATTGGCATAAATAAGTTCTTACCTTTTACACCAGTTTCTTTTTGAACAGCCTTAATAGCTGCCATTACGCTTGCTTCATCAAATACTTCTAAAGCTTCTAATTGAGCCTTAAATGCATGAAGTACAGTCGGTACAGTTTCACCTTGAAGCACTTCTCTTGCTTCATCATTTTCTACAACAAAGTCTTTTTGGAAGAATAAACTTGAAATAGAAACAATCTCATTCATGTAGCTCATTTGATCATGATATAACGCTACTAATTTATTCGCCCAAACTTGTTGCTCTTCACTCAATGTTTCAGGTAATAAACCTGCTAATTGTAATTGGTGAATTGCTAATGGTGCAACTTCTTCTAATGGAGTTTTCTTCACATAAGTGTTGTTAATCCATTCTAGTTTCTTAGGATCGAATGCTGCTGGAGATTTACCAAGACGTTTTTCATCAAAAATTTCAATAAATTCTTCTCTTGAGAAAATTTCATCTTCCCCTTGTGGAGACCATCCTAATAAAGTAATGAAGTTGAACATTGCTTCTGGTAAATAGCCTAAATCTTTATATTGTTCAATAAATTGTAAAATAGACTCATCACGTTTTGATAATTTTTTACCAGTTTCTGTATTAATAATTAATGTCATATGACCAAATCTAGGAGTATTCCAACCAAATGCTTCATACACCATCATTTGTTTTGGAGTGTTAGCAATATGGTCATCCCCACGTAATACATGAGTAATTTCCATAAAGTGATCATCAACTGCTACTGCAAAGTTATACGTTGGCATACCATCACGTTTTAAAATAACAAAGTCGCCACCGACACTACCAGATTCAAAAGTAATTTCACCTTTTACAATATCATCAAAAGTATACGTTCTATTTTGAGGAACTCTGAAACGAACAACTGGAGTACGTCCTTCTGCTTCAAATGCATCACGTTGTTCTTGTGTTAAATGAGCATGTTGTCCACTATAGTGTGGCATTTCTCCATTTGCACGTTGTGCTTCACGTTCTGCTTCTAACTCTTCTTCAGTCATATAGCATTTATAAGCTTTATCTTCAGCAATTAATTGTTCAATTAATGGATTATAAATATGTTCACGTTCTGATTGACGATATGGTCCTACATTTTTTGGTTTATCTGGACCTTCATCCCAGTCAATTCCTAACCAAGTTAAGTTTTCTAATTGACTTTCTTCCCCATGAGCAATATTTCTTTTACGGTCAGTATCTTCAATACGAATAATAAATTCTCCACCGTAATGTCTTGCGAATAAATAATTAAATAGAGCTGTTCTTGCATTACCAATATGCAAATGCCCTGTTGGACTTGGTGCATAACGTACACGCACTTTATCTGCCATTTTTTATAACTTCCCTTCTATTTTGTCTATCGTTTCTATTGTAAAACTTTTTAGTTAAAATTGCTATGACTTTAATGCTTTTTCTTTAAAATTCCTTCATCGTTTTAACTATTTAGCATTCTTATTTTGTTCCTTAATAAATTTAGCGATTTTTTCACTTGTAATTTTTTGTTGTCTGCGATCACTCATCGACCTTTCTCCATCACCTATTTGTTTTCCATATGAGCCAAATCCACTATGATTTCCTTCAAAAATGAATTCTTGTTCAAAAGTTTGAGGAAGGCGATTTTTACTTTTAATATACTTTGTCCAATTCAAAACTTTATCATTACTTGCGATAATGGATAAAACTGGGACATCACTATTACTAAAATCTACACTTTTATCAAAATAACTTGCTAATAAAATAATACCTGCTAAATGATTTTCCTTTTTTAATTGAACTGCATCTAAACTTGCGACAACTCCACCTAATGAATGTCCTGCAACATAAACTTTATCCAACTTTTCCTCTTTTATAATCGATTCTGTTGTACCTCTTTCTAAAATCGGTAAGTTAAGAGAAGATTCAATAACATAAGTCGTAATGCCTTGATTGGATAATTCCATCGCTAAATTTACATAGGCTTGAGGCTCTACTAATGCTCCCGTATAAAATAATATCGTTGCTATTTCATCACCCTTAGCATCAAATCGATAAGACTGATTCTTTTTTTCATACGTTTTTAAATTCCATAATCCAATTGCTTCAGGAGTTCCCCGATAAGTAAACATAAGAATCAATCCATAAAATAATAAAATCAGTGCAAATAACGCCCCAAAAATTCCATAAAACCATTTTCTTTGTCGAGTCATACTTGCAACTCCCTTCATTTGTTAAATAAAAAAACATCCCATCCATCTGGCTTTAACAATGGATAGGATGCTTTCAATGTCATTAAATAGCCCAGTCTCCATTACGGAAGATTGGTACAACTGTTCCGTCTTCACGAATACCGTCAACATTCATATTTGGTCCACCAATCATGAAGTCCACATGAACGTCTGAACGATTTAAACCGGCTGCAGCTAATTCTTCTTCAGTTTCAAATTTTTCTCCACCTTTAACACTTGTAGCATAAGCTGAACCAATTGCTAAGTGGTTTGAAGCATTCTCATCATATAATGTATTAAAGAATGTAATTCCTGATTGAGAAATTGGAGAAGGGTCGCTTACTAAGGCTACTTCTCCTAATCCACGAGCACCCATATTTTCGAATACTAAGTCTTTCATTACTTGGTCGCCTTTTTCAGCAGAAACTTCTACGATTTGACCATCTTTAAAGGTAACTTTAATTCCTTCGATAATATTGCCGTTATAACTTAATGGTTTTGTACTTGTTACATAACCATCTGCCACACGATAATCTGGAGCTGAGAACACTTCTTCTGTTGGCATATTTGCAATAAAGTGTTCACCTTGTGCATTATAGCTTCCAGCACTTTCCCAAACATGGTTTTTAGGCATTCCAAGAGTTAAGTCAGTTCCTGGTGCTGTGTAATGTAATTTAGCAAATTGTTCTTTATTTAAAATAGCTGCTTTTTTGTCTAATGTTTCTTCATGCTCTTTCCAAGCTGCAACTGGATCATCAGCATATACTCGGCAAGTAGTGAAGATTTGATTCCATAACAAATCTACAGCTTCTTCAGTAGATTTTGCTTCTGGGAATACTTTCTTAGCCCATGCGCTACCTGCAGCAGCTGCTACTGTCCAGCTTATTTTATTCGATTGACCTGCAATACGCATTGGTTTTAAAGCAACACTTGTAGCTTTCATTGATTTTGCAAGACGACTTGTATCTACTCCATTTAATGCATCTGGATCTTTAGAGACAATGCTTAAACGGCTTGCTTTATGGTCTAATAAATAGTGCATTTCTTGTACTTTATATTCTGGAACAGTTGTGATACGATCTTCCGCTGCATATAATAAACGCTCACGGTTGATTTCATCATCACTCCATTGAACGATAACTTCACTTGCTCCTAATTGATACGCTTCTTTTACTAATAAGCGTGCAAATACTGCTTGCTCCACTTCCGCATAAATGACTACCGTATGTCCCGGTTGAACATTAATCCCAGTAGACACTAGCAATTTTGCATATTTTTGTAAATTTACATCAAAATTTTCTAATACCATCGTATCTCTCCTTTAAATTAAATACGCTTCTATTGTAACATACTCTTGATAAAACTGCATTATTCCTTTTCTTTATAGAAAACTTCATCCAAATACAAGCCTTGAGGAGGAGCAGTTGGGCCTGCTTTTTGTCTATCCCTTGCTACTAAAATCTCTTTCATATCTGAGATAGGTCGTAACCCATCCCCTATTTGAAGACTCGTCCCCACTAATATACGAATCATATTGTATAAAAATCCATTTCCTTCAAACGTGAAGACTAATTCCCCATCTTTTTCTACCACTTCGGCTTTCGTAACGATTCTAACTTTCGACTCCTTATCCGTCTTTGTAGAACAAAAACTTGTAAAATCATGTTCTCCGATGATTACTTGTAAAGCTTCATTCATCTTATCCACATTGACTTTATAAGGATGGTGAAGTGTATATAAACGACTAAATGGATTGACGAATTTTTGAATATTTACGCGGTATATATATCGTTTCCCCGTCACACTATATCTTGCATGAAAATCATCACTAACTGCTACCACTTCTCTAGCGGAAATATCATCCGGTAATAAACTATTTAATGCTCTTTGTAAATTTTCTTCTTCAATTTTTGTCGGATAATCAAAATGAATGACTTGTCCATTCGCATGTACTCCTGAATCTGTTCTCCCTGAACCACAAACCGGAATATACAATCCCTTTGTCATTTTTCTCAGTGCTTTATTTAATTCTGCTTGAATACTATTGCCATTTTCTTGCACTTGAAACCCTACATAATTTGTTCCATCATAACTTAAAATGACTTTATAACGAAATCCCACTCGATTTCCTCCTTCACGATTTCTTCGATTTATTGTACCATATTCCTATTCAAAAAGTGGAAAAGACTTTCCCATAGTTAGAAAATTATTCTACTACAGGAAAGTCTTTAATTTAATTGTTGTTTAATTAATCGGACAACTACCGATTTTAGCGCATCTAAATGTTTAGAAATATCTTGTACATTTTTATAAATCATAAAATCTACAACAGCATTATCTAGCCACAAATCAAAAATATAATCCCAAGTGGTATTCGAAATATGTAAATTTGAATGTGCTAATAAATAAGGATACTCTCTTTGAAGTGTTCTAACTCCACGTTGAATTTCTGCTAGATCTTTATTCAGTAATGAAATTTGTCTTCTCTTAAAAAAATTTAAAATGAGACTATCACTAAAAAAATCAAAAATCATCCATGATTTTAATTTTTTCATTCGTGTTTCAGCATGATAGATTTTTCTT
The DNA here is from genome assembly GCF_963528195.1 of uncultured Granulicatella sp. Lineage (GTDB taxonomy): Bacteria > Bacillota > Bacilli > Lactobacillales > Aerococcaceae > Granulicatella. Next base: position 168,257 of record NZ_CAURVN010000001.1, on the reverse strand, counting down.
AATATATATCTTAATAGTGTTACATCCTGTTCCATACTCATTATTGTCCTCTAAAAACTACTAATGCAATTGTTAAAACAACAAGTGTAAGAGCTGTTACTCCATCTTTCTTACCATAAGTTAACACACGATATTTTGTTCTACCAGTTCCACCTTGATATCCTCTAGCTTCCATTGCAGTAGCTAAATCTTCTGCACGATTAAATGAACTCACAAATAATGGAATTAAAATCGGAATAATAGCTTTCATCTGTTCAAATAAATTACCTTCTCCAAAATCTACACCACGAGCTCGTTGTGCATTCATAATCTTTTGAGCTTCATCCATTAATGTAGGAACAAAACGTAAAGCAATCGATAGCATTAAAGCAATCTCATGAACAGGAACACCAATTTTTCCTAATGGTTTCATAATCGATTCCATCGCATCTGCAATTTGTAAAGGAGGTGTTGTTAATGTCATCAATGTAGAAATAAAAATAATCAACACAAAACGTAAGAAAATATAGATTGCATTAATGACACCAAATGAAGTAACTTTAATGAAGCTCCATTCAAAATAAACATCCCCACCAGTTGTAAACAACATTTGCAATACAACGGTAAATAAAATAACCCACAATAGTGGTTTCACACCATTCCAAAAGAACTTCATTGGAATTTTAGAAGCTAATAAAGCTACCAATGTGAAAATTGCTAAAATTAAATAAGTTAACCAATTATTTGCAAGAAAAATAATAATAATAAATACAAATGTAGAAATAAATTTGGTACGAGGATCCAATTGATGAACAAAAGAGTTCCCTTGTAAATAGCGTCCTAATAATAATTTATCTAACATTTATTCATTCACCCCACGTTCTTCTAAGATAGCATCCGCTAACTCATCTAAAGTTAAAGGCATTTTATCAGTAAACCAACCTTTTTCTTTTAATTTTTCAACAAAAGCTAAAGTCGTTGGAACTCCTAATTGTTTTTCTAACAACCAAGAAGCATCTGAGAAAACTTCTTTAGGTGAACCTTCCTTTACAACATTACCAGATTCAATCACAATTACATGATCAGCATAATCACTGACATCATTCATTTGGTGTGTCACTAAAACGATGGTCATATTTTGTTCTTTATTTAATTTATAAAACATCTCCATCATTTCTAAACGACCTTTTGGATCCAGACCTGCTGTTGGTTCATCTAATACTAAAACTTCTGGTTTCATCGCTAATACACCAGCAATAGCAACACGTCTCATTTGCCCACCCGATAAATCAAATGGTGATTTTTTTAAAACTTCTTCAGGTAATCCCACTGTTTTAACGACTTCAGCAGCGATTTTTAACGCTTCTTCTTCACTAACTCCGAAGTTTTTTGGACCAAAAGCAATATCTTTTTCTACAGTTTCTTCAAATAATTGTGCTTCTGGAAACTGAAAAACAATCCCTACTTTTTTACGTAAAGGTTTTAAATCTTTGTTTCCTGTCGTTGAATCAATTATTTTATCCCCTAATTCAACAATTCCCTCAGTTGGTTTTAATAACGCATTTAAATGTTGAAGAATCGTGGATTTTCCTGAACCAGTATGACCAATAATAGCTACATAAGAACCATCTTTAACTGAAAACGTCACATCATGTAATGCTCTCATTTCAAAAGGAGTTCCCGCTTGATAAGCGAATCCTACTTGTTTAAAACGGATGTCCATAGCCATTCCACCAACCCTTCTTCATCTAAATACTCGTTTGGAACATTCATACCTTTATCTTTTAAAATAGCTTTTAATTTTTCAGAGAAAGGAACATCTAACCCTTTATCTACTAATGCTGTCCCCATTTCAAAAATTTCTGAAGGCTTTCCGATACGATTCACTTTTCCACCTTCCATTAATAAAACACGATCCGCTTGTGCTGCCTCATCTAAATCATGAGTAATTGAAATGACTGTAATTCCCTTATCTTTATGAAGTTGTTGAATCGTTGAAATCACTTCAAATCTACCTTGTGGATCTAACATGGAAGTAGCTTCATCTAATATGACTACCTTTGGTGCTAATGCAATCATTCCAGCAATCGCAACTCGTTGTTTTTGACCACCAGATAAACGAGCTGGTTCTTTTTCTTTAAATTTTGTCATACGAACCATCTCTAAAGAAGTATTGATTTTTCGAACCATCTCGTCACGTGGCATCCCAATATTTTCTAACCCAAAAGCAATATCATCTTCTACAGTTGTTCCAACAAATTGATTATCTGGATTTTGAAATACCATTCCTACTTTGCGACGTGCCTCATAAACCGTATCTTCCGTTAATAATTGACCGTCGATATAAATTTCTCCACTTGAAGCTTCTAATAAGCCATTCATCATTTTTGCAAGTGTAGACTTTCCTGAGCCATTATGCCCAATAATAGCTAACCATTCTCCCTCATAAACATCTAATGATACATCAGATAATGCTTCTCTCGTATCTTGATCCTGATAATTAAAATGAATATTTTTAATTGAAATAACTGGTTGAGTCAATTCCTTCACCTCTTAACCTTTTATAATATGTATAAAAAACAAAATATGTATATAAACAAAAAAAGACACCTTCATGATGAAGTGCCTTCCCGCCAACGCTGGCGGGGAGACAGCGAGCTAGACTAAATAATCATGAGAAAGAATAAGGCTACTTTACAGTAGCCTCAGACTTCTCATCTCACAACCGCAAGATGATTATTACCATCATGACGCTCATTTCAACCATCGAAAAGTGTTTGTTTATTTATTAAACTAATTCAATGATAACCATTGGTGCAGCATCGCCACGACGAGGTTCAGTTTTAAGAATACGAGTGTATCCACCTTGACGTTCGCTGTAACGTGATGCTAAACCATTGAATAATTTTTGTAATGCAGTTTCAACAACGATTCCTTCGCCTTCTTCACGTACATCTGCTACCTCGTTACGAACATATGCAGCTGCTTGACGACGAGCATGTAAATCTCCACGTTTACCTAAAGTAATCATTTTCTCAACAGTTGAGCGGATTTCTTTAGCACGAGCTTCAGTTGTAACGATGCGTTCGTTAATAATTAAGTCAGTTGTCAAGTCACGTAATAACGCTTTACGTTGTGAACTTGTACGTCCTAATTTACGATAAGCCATTTTTTAATATTCCTCCTTCTTAAGAGTTTCTATTAGTCTTCACGACGTAAATCTAAATTTAATTCGATTAATTTGTGTTTAACTTCTTCAAGCGATTTACGACCTAAGTTACGAACTTTGATCATTTCTGCTTCAGATTTATTTGTTAACTCTTGTACAGTATTAATTCCCGCACGTTTTAAGCAGTTATAAGAACGAACTGATAAGTCCAATTCTTCAATAGTCATTTCAAGCATTTTCTCTTTTTGAGTTTCTTCTTTTTCGACCATAATTTCTACTTGGCGAGTTTCATCTGTTAAATTAACAAAAATATTTAAGTGCTCAGTTAAAATACGAGCTGCTAAACTAATTGCTTCTTCTGGAGAGATTGAACCATCTGTCCATACATCAAGCGTTAATTTATCATAAATATTTTTTTGACCAATACGAGTATTTTCGACTTGGTAATTCACTTTACTAATCGGAGTATAAATAGAATCAATTGGGATAACACCAATTGGCATATTATCAGATTTATTATAGTCAGCACGAACATAACCACGACCATTTTTAGCGTTCATACGAACATGGAAGCGATGACCTTCAGCTACTGTACAAATATATAAATCAGGGTTAAGGATTTCGATATCACTATCATGTTTAATATCTCCAGCTGTAACTACAGCAGGACCAACGATATCGATTTCTAACACCTTATCATCTTCGCTAAAAGATTTTAATGCAATTTTTTTAATATTTAAAATGATTGCAGCAACATCTTCTACCACGCCATCTATTGTTGAAAATTCATGTAACACGCCATCCATTTGGATATCTGTTACTGCAGTACCAGGGAGTGACGATAATAGAATACGGCGTAATGAGTTCCCTAATGTAGTACCATAACCGCGTTCAAGTGGCTCAACAACGAATTTACCAAATTTAGCATCTTCGCTGATCTCAATCGTTTCAATTTTTGGTTTTTCAATTTCGATCATTATTTTTTACCCCTTTCAAAACGTACGTACAATGTGCGATTGTCCAACAAAATTCAACAATAACAATCCATTACACACGACGGCGTTTTGGAGGACGACATCCATTATGAGGGATTGGTGTTACGTCACGAATTGCTGTAACTTCTAAACCAGTAGCTTGTAATGAACGAATTGCAGCTTCACGACCTGAACCAGGACCTTTAACTGAAACTTCAACTGTTTTCATACCATGCTCCATTGAACCTTTCGCAGCAGATTCAGCAGCCATTTGAGCAGCAAATGGTGTTGATTTTTTAGAACCTTTAAATCCTAAAGCACCTGCAGAAGACCATGAAACAGCATTACCATGTACATCTGTAATCATAACAATTGTATTATTAAATGTTGAACGGATGTGAGCTACACCAGATTCAATATTCTTTTTCACGCGGCGTTTGCGTACAACTTTCTTTGCCATGAAGAATTAACCTCCTTCTTCTCTAAATTATTTTTTCTTACCTGCAATAGCCTTAGCTGGGCCTTTACGAGTACGAGCATTGTTTTTAGTATTTTGACCACGAACTGGTAAACCACGACGATGGCGAACACCACGATAAGAACCAATTTCCATCAAACGTTTGATGTTTAAGTTCACTTCACGACGTAAGTCACCTTCAATTTTTAGTTTATCCACTTCTGCACGGATACGGTCTAATTCATCATTTGATAAATCACGAACACGAGTATCTTCACTTACATTAGCAGCAGCTAACACTTGTTTAGAAGTCGTAACACCGATACCGTAGATATAGGTTAAAGAAATAACAACACGTTTTTCACGTGGAATATCCACACCTGCAATACGAGCCATACTTTTAAGTACCTCCTTATAAATTATCCTTGACGTTGTTTATGTTTGGGATTTTGACAAATCACCATAACTTTACCATTGCGTTTAATTACTTTACATTTTTCGCAAATTGGTTTTACTGATGCTCTAACTTTCATTTAAGTTCCCTCCTTTATATCATTAACGGAGTCCATTATTTAAAGCGATATGTGATTCTTCCGCGCGTTAAATCGTAAGGTGATAATTCAACCGTTACTTTATCGCCCGGTAAAATCTTAATATAGTGCATCCGGATTTTTCCAGATACATGCGCTAAAACCTCATGACCATTTTCAAGTTCGACCTTGAACATCGCATTTGGTAATGTTTCATTAACAATACCTTCAATTTCAATTACGTCTTCCTTTGCCATGCTTCATCCTCCTCACTTTTAAAAAGTTGTTACGGATTTTACTGACGGACTTCTACCGTTATCTAACTTTCTAATTATACCATTTCAGCTACAATAAATGCAAGATAACAGGTTAAGCTTGGTGCGGTACGCCCATAATTGATTGAATTGTGTTAAACAAATGATCAATCCCGCTTTCACCATCTACATTATGTAAAACTTCTTTTGCATTGTAGTAGTTTAAGATTGGTTTTGATTGTTCAATATTAATTTGAATACGATTTTCAACAGTTTCAGGTTTGTCATCTTCACGTTGGTAGAAATCGTGTCCTCCACAACGATCACATGTACCTTCTACTTTAGTTGGTTTATTGATTTTGTGATAAGTAGCTCCACAGTTTCTGCAAATGAAACGTCCAGTTAGACGTTGCATTAAAATTTCTGGATTTACATCAATATTGATAACAGCATCAATTTTACGACCTAATTCATCCATAATTTTATCAAGTGCTTCAGCTTGAGCTTGAGTTCTTGGAAAACCATCCAATAAAAATCCGTTTTTAGTATCGTCTGCTTGTAAACGTTCCTTAACAATTCCATTTGTTACTTCATCAGGAACTAATTCACCTTTATCCATGAAAGATTTAGCTTTTAGTCCTAATTCTGTTCCTTGTTGCATTGCTGCACGGAACATATCGCCAGTTGAAATATGTGGAATGTTATAAGTAGCAACAATTTTTTCTGCTTGAGTTCCTTTACCTGCTCCAGGTAAGCCCATTAAAATAATATTCATAATATCTCCTTTACATTGTAGATGAAGAAAAGACAAAACATTATAAAATATTTTGTCAATCTTCCTCATTACTCTTGGATAAACCCTTTATATTTACGTTTAATTGCTCGGCCTTCAATTTGACGGCTAATTTCAAGTGCAACCCCAACTACGATTAGTAAGTTAGTTCCACCTAACATTAAACCACGTGGTAAATTCCACAAAGCTGCAGCAATCATAGGTAATAATGAAATACCACCTAAGTAAAGTGCTCCGACTGTACTTAATCTTAGAAGCATACCAGAAATATAATGTTCTGTATCTTTACCCGGTCTTACACTTAAGATGTAACCACCTTGTTTTTGTAAGTTTTCAGCAACCTTTTCGGGGTTTACTTGAACAAATGCATAGAAGTAAGTAAATACTACTATTAAAAAGATATATAAACTTGCACCTGCTGGTTTTTGGTAATCAAATATATTTGTTGCAACTTGATACCAACTTTCCTCACTGTATTGGCCATGAACAGCACTTAGTACAGTTTGAGGTAATGCTATAAACGAACTTGCAAAAATTACAGGAATTACCCCTGCAGAGTTAATTTTCAATGGTAACCATGAAGCTTCGTTTGCTCCTGTTGGACGTTTAGAGTATGAAATTGGTAAACGACGTTGCGCTTGCTCAATATATACAACTAACATTACAACAAGTATAATGGCAACTGCTAACGCAGCTGTAAATCCATAAGCACGATATAACTCTTCATCAGCTTTTCCTTGTAATTGATTAACATAAAATTCATAAATATCATGTGGCATACGAGCTACAATCCCTGCAAAGATGATAATGGAAACCCCATTACTAATCCCATTTACAGTAATCATATCTCCTAGCCATGTAACAAACATTGTTCCTGCAGTTAACACTAATGCAATTAATAAGTATGTTGAAATACCAGGATTGTTAATTAATCCATAGTTTGCATAAGCGTTGAAACCAAATGAAATCGCAAATGCTTGGAAGAATCCAATTACGATTGTTAAATAACGAGTAGCGGTATTTAATTTACGTCGACCAACTTCCCCTTGTTTTGACCATTCTACGAATGTAGGAAGAATATCCATTTGTAATAATTGAACTACGATTGACGCAGTGATGTAAGGCGAAACTCCCATCGAAAAGATTGAGAAGTTCGATAGCGCCCCACCACTAAATGTATTTAAAATACCAAAGAAACCCGAATTTGCAAATGTTACAATAGCTGAAGCATTAACACCAGGAACTGTAATATGCGTACCAATTCTAAATACTACTAATATCATTAGTGTATATAAAAGACGTTGTCTAATATCCTTGGTTGTGATCGCATTTTTCAGTAGAGAGAACATTAAATCACCTCTACAGTTCCACCTGCAGCTTCAATTGCTTCTTTTGCTGCTTGAGAGAATTTATTTGCTTTAACAGTTAACTTACGTTCAAGTTTTCCGTTTGCTAATACTTTGATACCGTCTTTCTCGTTTTTAACGATACCAGCCTCAACTAGTACAGCTGCAGTCACTTCTTGACCATCTTCGAAACGGTTTAATGTTTCAAGATTTACGACTGCGTATTCTTTACGATTGATATTTTGGAAACCACGTTTTGGTAAACGACGGAACAATGGAGTTTGTCCACCTTCGAATCCTAATCTAACGCCACCGCCTGAACGAGCTTTTTGACCTTTGCTACCGCGTCCTGCAGTTTTTCCGTTTCCTGAACCTTGACCTCTACCAACACGGTTACGTTCTTTACGTGAACCTTCAGCTGGTTGTAATTCATGAAGTTTCATGTTTCGGGCACCTCCTCTTATAAGTTGATTAATTAAACTTCCTCAACATCCACTAGATGTGATACTGTGTTAACCATGCCTTTGATAGCATCGTTAGCTGGTTTTACAACTGTTGAACGAATTTTTGTTAAGCCTAATGCTTTACAAGTATCAATTTGGTTTTGAGGACGTCCAATCAAGCTTTTCTTTAAAGTGATCTTTAATTCTGCCATTTTCTATGTCCTCCTATCCTAATAATTCTTCAACTGATTTGCCACGTAATGCAGCAACATCTTCAACACGTTTTAATTGTTTCAAACCTTCGATTGTAGCACGAACCATGTTTACAGGTGTGTTTGAACCTAAAGATTTTGAAGTTACGTCAGCGATACCTGCTAATTCAACAACGGCACGAACTGGTCCACCTGCAGCAACTCCTGAACCGGCTTGAGCTGGTTTTAATAACACATTACCACCGCAGAAACGTCCGATAACTTCGTGAGGAATTGTAGAACCACTTGTTGGTACTTCAATTAAGTTTTTCTTAGCATCTTCGATTGCTTTACGGATAGCTTCTGGTACTTCTTGAGCTTTACCAGTACCGAAACCAACATGTCCATTACGGTCACCTACAACAACTAAAGCAGCAAAACGTAAACGACGTCCACCTTTTACAACTTTTGTAACGCGGTTAATCGCAACTACACGATCTTCTAATTCTAAGTTTCTTGCATCAATATTAACCATGAATTGTGGGTCCTCCTTTTCCTAGAATACTAGTCCATTTTCACGTGCTGCTTCAGCTAAAGCTTTTACACGTCCATGGTATAAGTATCCACCACGGTCAAAGACTACTTTCTTAATATTTTTTTCAAGTCCACGTTCTGCAATTAATTTACCAACTGCAACAGCTTCCTCTGTTTTTGTTCCATTTTCTACATTTGTATCTAAAGTAGAGGCACTTGCTAGCGTCACACCCGCTACGTCATCAATTAGTTGAGCGTAGATGTTTTTGTTAGAACGAAAAACGTTCAAGCGTGGGCACTCAGCAGTACCAGAAATTTTGCGACGAACACGTGCGTGACGGTTTTGACGCACTTTATTTTTGTCTGGTTTTGTAATCACAATTTTCACCTCTTATAATATATTTTTATGCGACTAATAGCGCAACAAAAGGTAAATAATTACGAAAATTATTTACCTGTTTTACCTTCTTTACGACGTACAAATTCATTAACGTAACGAATACCTTTACCTTTATATGGTTCTGGTGGACGTACGCCACGAATATTAGCAGCTAATTCGCCAACTTTTTGTTTGTCATAACCTTTTACGATAACTTTAGTATTTGAAGGAACTTCGATTTCAATTCCTTCTTCCGGTGTGAATTCCACTGGATGAGAATATCCAACGTTTAATACAAGTTTTTTACCTTGTAATTGAGCACGATACCCAACCCCGATTAATTCCAATTCTCTTTGGAATCCTTCAGTAACACCAACAACCATGTTGTTGAATACTGCGCGAGTTGTTCCGTGGATTGTTTTGTTTTCTTTTGTGTCATCTGGACGAGTGAAAACAACTTCACCTTCGTTTTGAACTAATGTGATATTTTGGTTGAATGTATATGATAATTCACCTTTTGGACCTTTAACAGTTACTGTATTGTCCTTTAAGTCGATTGTTACACCTGCTGGGATAACAACTGGTTTATTTCCGATACGGCTCACTTGGCTGCACCTCCTTGTTTTCTAGATTACCAAACGTATGCTAGAACTTCTCCACCTACGTTTTTAGCTCTTGCTTCTTTGTCTGTAATAACACCTTCAGATGTTGATACGATAGCGATACCTAAACCGTTTAATACTTTAGGAACTTCGCCTGTTTTAGCGTACACACGTAAACCAGGTTTAGAAATACGTTTCAATCCTGTGATTACACGTTCGTTATTTTTTCCATATTTCAAGAATACTTTCATGACACCTTGCTTACCATCTTCTTCAACTGTGAAGTCTTTGATAAATCCTTCAGATTTTAAAATGTTAGCAATAGCCACTTTCATATTTGATGACGGAACTTCTAAAGATTCGTGACGAACCATGTTCGCATTACGAATACGAGTTAAGAAATCCGCGATTGGATCTGTCATAACCATTAATGAGTACCTCCTTTATCAAGTAGTAATGATTACCAACTTGCTTTCTTCATTCCTGGGATTTGCCCTTTATAGGCAAGCTCACGTAAACAAATACGGCAAAGTTTGAATTTACGATAAACTGAATGTGGTCGACCACAACGTTCACAACGAGTATATTCTTGTGTTGAATATTTTTTTGGACGTTTGTTCTTTGCGATCATTGATTTTTTAGCCAAACTACTCGCCTCCTGTGAGTTTTATTTTATTTTTGGAAAGGCATTCCAAGTTGAGTTAATAATTCTTTAGCTTCTTCGTCTGATTTAGCAGTAGTTACGATAACGATATCCATACCACGTACTTTGTCTACGCGATCGTAGTCAATTTCAGGGAAGATTAATTGTTCTTTCACACCTAAAGTGTAGTTTCCACGTCCGTCAAATGATTTTTTAGAGATTCCACGGAAGTCACGTACACGAGGTAATGAAACTGTTACTAATTTATCTAAGAAATCATACATACGTTCACCACGTAAAGTAACTTTAGTACCGATAGGCATACCTTCACGTAAACGGAAACCAGCGATTGATTTTTTAGCTGTAGTAACAACTGGTTTTTGACCAGAAATTAATGTTAATTCTTCAACTGCTTTTTCTAAGTTTTTAGCGTTTGATGTTGCATCACCAACACCCATGTTGATAACGATTTTTTCTACTTTAGGTACTTCCATAATTGATTTGTAGTTAAACTTTTCCATTAAAGAAGCTACCACTTCGTTTTTGTATTTTGCATTTAAGCGATTCATGCAGGATGGTCCTCCTTCCTAAAATTACTTATCTAGTACTTCGCCTGTGCGTTTAGACACGCGAACTTTTTTACCATTTTCAACCTTGTAGCTAACACGTGTAGCTGCACCTGTTGAAGGGTCAATTAGCATTACGTTTGAAACATGAATTGGTGCTTCCATTTCAACTACGCCGCCTGTTTGGTTAGCTTGAGATGGTTTTTGATGTTTCTTAACAATGTTCACACCTTCAACAAGAACTCGGTTTTGTTTTGGAAAACTTTTTAGGATTACTCCTTCTTTTCCTTTGTATTTACCTGAGATTACTTTAACTTTATCACCAGTTTTTACGTGCATGTGTTACACCTCCTTCGATTTTGATGAGAATTATAATACTTCTGGAGCTAATGAAACGATCTTCATATAGTTGTTATCACGTAATTCACGTGCAACTGGTCCAAAGATACGTGTTCCACGAGGGCTCTTGTCATCACGAATGATTACACATGCGTTTTCGTCGAATTTAATATAAGAACCGTCTTTACGACGAGCTCCTGATTTCGTACGAACGATTACAGCTTTAACAACGTCACCTTTTTTAACAACCCCACCTGGTGTTGCTTGTTTAACAGATGCAACGATTACGTCACCGATGTTAGCTGTTTTGCGGCCAGATCCGCCTAGAACTCTAATTGTCAATACTTCACGAGCGCCTGAGTTGTCAGCCACTTTTAAACGAGTTTCTGTTTGAATCACTATTGGTTCCTCCTTTCAAATGTATACACAATTTGAAATTAAATAATTACTGCTTCTTCAACAATCTCAACTAAACGGAAACGTTTTGTTGCTGACAATGGACGAGTTTCCATGATCTTAACAATATCACCGATTTTAGCTGAGTTATTTTCATCATGAGCTACAAATTTTTTCGTATATTTAACGCGTTTTCCGTAAGTTTTGTGACGTTTGTAAGTTTCAATAGCAACTACAATAGTCTTTTCCATCTTATCTGAAACAACGCGACCTTGATACACTTTACGTTGGTTACGTTCTACAGTCATGTTCATTGCCTCCTTTGCTGATGATTATTTTTGCAATTCTTCTTGACGCAATGCAGTCTTGATACGCGCAATTTGTTTACGTACTTCACGAATGCGTGCTGTACCTTCTAATTGACCAGTAGCAAGTTGGAATCGTAAGTTGAATAGTTCTTGCTTTAATTCTTTTTCTTTTTCAACAAGTTCAGCAGTGGATAACCCTTTAAGTTCTTTTCTAAGTGCATTAACCTTCATTCGATTCACCACCATTTTCTTCGCGTTTCACAAATTTTGTTTTAACTGGCAATTTGTGTGATGCCAAACGTAAAGCTTCACGAGCTACTTCTTCTGAAACTCCAGCAATTTCAAACATGATTTTACCACGTTTAACTGGTGCTACCCAACCTTCAGGTGCCCCTTTACCAGAACCCATACGTACCCCGATAGCTTTAGCTGTGTATGATTTGTGAGGGAAAATTTTAATCCATACTTTCCCACCACGTTTCATATAACGAGTCATTGCAATACGAGCTGCTTCGATTTGACGGTTTGTAATCCAGTGAGATTCTGTTGCTTGTAAACCGTATGTACCGAATACTACTTCTTTACCACCTTTAGCTTCCCCGCGCATTTTTCCACGGAATTCACGACGGTGTTTCACACGTTTTGGTACTAACATGTTTATTTCCCTCCTTTCTCAGAGTTGTTGTTCTTTCTTGTTGGTAATACTTCGTCACGGTAAATCCAAGTTTTAACACCTAATTTTCCGTAAGTAGTATCTGCTTCTTCCCAAGCGTAGTCAATATCTGCACGTAATGTGTGTAATGGAACTGTTCCTTCAGAATAGCTTTCTGAACGAGCGATATCTGCACCGTTTAAACGACCTGATACCATTGTTTTAATTCCTTTAGCACCTGCACGCATTGTACGTTGGATAGCTTGTTTTTGTGCACGACGGAAAGCAATACGACGTTCTAAGTCACGAGCAATTCCTTCAGCAACTAATTTTGCATCTAAATCAGGTTTTTTAATTTCCACGATGTTGATGTGAACTTTTTTACCTGTTAATTTATTTAAGTTTGTACGTAATTTATCAACTTCAGATCCACCTTTACCGATAACCATACCAGGTTTTGCAGTGTGGATTGAAACATTAACGCGGTTAGCTGCACGTTCAACTTCAATTGTTGAAACGCTAGCGTCGCTTAATTGTTTACGGATATAATCACGGATTTTTAAATCTTCATGCAAGAATTCTGCGAAATCTTTTTCTGCGTACCATTTTGAATCCCAATCACGGATGATTCCGACACGCATTCCAATTGGATGAATTTTTTGACCCACTGATTATCCCTCCTTCTTCTCTGATACCACTACAGTGATGTGGCTTGTGCGTTTTAAGATTTGTGAAGCTGAACCTTTAGCACGTGGACGGAAACGTTTCATTGTTGGTCCTTCGTTCACGTATGCTTCACTTACATATAAGTTTTCAACATCTAAGTCGAAATTGTGTTCAGCATTTGCAATTGCAGACATCAACACTTTCTCTACGATTGGTGAAGCTGCACGTGGTGTGAATTTCAAGATTGAAATTGCATCACCGATTTTTTTACCTCTAATTAGATCGACAACAAGACGAGCTTTACGAGGTGCAATACGAACTGTTTTAGCAACTGCTTTTGCAGATGTGATTTGTTCTGACATAGTTTAAGTCCTCCCCTCGTTATTTACGTTTACTCTTCTTATCATCATTTGCATGACCACGGTAAGTTCTTGTTGGTGCGAATTCACCTAGTTTGTGTCCTACCATGTCTTCTTGAATATAAACTGGAACATGTTTTCTGCCGTCATATACAGCAATTGTTTGTCCAACAAAGTTTGGGAAAATTGTTGAACGACGAGACCAAGTTTTGATCACTACTTTTTTGTCGCTTCCTTGAGCTGCTTCAACCTTTTTCATCAAATGTTCATCGACGAAAGGTCCTTTTTTCAAACTACGACCCATTATGGAAATCCTCCTTCCAAAATTTTAATAGAATCAGATTTATTTTAATAATTATTTTTTACGACCACGAACAATAAGTTTGTTTGAACGAGCTTTCTTGCTGCGAGTCTTGTATCCAAGAGCTGGTTTACCCCATGGAGATACTGGTGTTGGACGTCCGATTGGAGCACGACCTTCACCACCACCGTGTGGGTGATCGTTAGGGTTCATTACAGATCCACGAACTTCTGGACGTTTACGTTTCCAACGAGCACGACCAGCTTTACCAATGTTAATTAATTCATGTTGTTCGTTACCAACAGTACCGATTGTTGCACGGCAAGTTGCTAAAATCATACGAACTTCACCTGAGTTCAAACGAACTAAAGTGTATTTACCTTCTTGACCAAGTACTTGTGCACTTGTACCAGCTGAACGAACTAATTGTCCGCCTTTACCTGGTTTTGTTTCAATGTTGTGGATAACAGTACCGACTGGAATGCTTCCTAATGGTAATGCATTACCAACTTTGATATCAGCGTTAACGCCTGATTCGATACGTTGTCCTACTTGTAAACCTTTTGGAGCAATAATATATGCTTTCACACCATCAACATAGTGAATTAAAGCAATGTTTGCTGAACGGTTTGGATCGTACTCGATTGAGTGAACAACTCCTTCAACGTTATCTTTGTTACGTTTGAAGTCAATCACACGATAAGCACGTTTGTGTCCGCCACCTTGGTGACGTACAGTGATTTTACCTTGGCTGTTACGACCAGCGTTGTTTTTTGATGATTCTAACAAAGTTTTTTCTGGTGTTGACTTTGTAATTTCGCTGAAATCATAACCTGTCATATTACGACGGCCGTTTGAGGTTGGATTATATTTTTTAATCGCCACGTCTAATTCCTCCTATATAATAGTAGTTTTGCTTCGAAGATTATGCTTCTTCAGCGAAGATTTGAATATCTTTTGAGTCTTTTGTAAGCTTCACGATTGCTTTACGACGTTTGTTTGTGTAACCAGCATAGCGGCCAACACGTTTGAATTTAGCACGTACATTTAAGATGTTAACTTTTTCTACTTTAACACCAAAAATTTCTTCTACGGCTTGACGTACTTCAATTTTGTTTGCGCGTACGTCTACTTCGAAAGTATATTTCTTTTCGTCAGTAGCAAGCATTGAAGCTTCAGTAATGATTGGGCGTTTGATTACGTCACGTGCATCCATTATTGAAGTCCCTCCTCTACTTTAGAAAGAGCAGCTTGTGTTAATACTAATTTATCGTTGTTTACAACATCTAAAACAGTAACTTGTGTTTCATCAACAACTGTTACGTTTGGAATGTTACGTGCAGCTAATTGTGCGAATTCGTTTGAAGATTCAACAACTACTAACACTTTTGTGTCAACTTTTAAGTTAGCTAATACTTGTGCAAACTCTTTTGTTTTTGGTGCGTCGAATTGTAATGCTTCCACTACAACAAGCTTTTGATCTAATACTTTTTGTGATAATACTGATTTAATCGCTAAGCGACGTACTTTTCTTGGTAATTTGTAACTATATGAACGAGGTGTTGGTCCGAATACAATACCTCCGCCACGCCATTGTGGTGAACGGATTGATCCTTGACGAGCACGACCAGTTCCTTTTTGGCGCCATGGTTTACGGCCGCCTCCGCTTACTGCACTACGGTTTTTAACTGCGTGAGTTCCTTGACGTAATGAAGCGCGTTGCATGATTACTGCGTCGAATACTACATTTTCATTTGGTTCAATTCCGAAGATGTCTGAGTTTAACTCAATTTCTCCATTTGTTGTTCCATCTTGTTTGTATAATGTAACTTTTGTCATTCTCTCGTTCCTCCTTCCTTACTGAATTATTTTGATTTAATAGCTGTTTTAATTTCTACTAATGATTTTTTAGATCCTGGTACATTACCTTTGATTAAGATAACGTTACGTTCTGCATCAACTTTAACCACTTCAAGATTTTGAATAGTGATACGGTTGCCACCCATTTGTCCAGGTAAAGCTTTACCTTTGAATACGCGTGATGGGAATGATGCTCCACCCATTGAACCAGGACGACGGTGGTAACGAGAACCGTGAGCCATTGGTCCACGAGATTGACCATGACGTTTAATCGCACCTTGGAAACCTTTTCCTTTAGATGTTCCTGTTACGTCAACGATGTCACCTGCTTTAAATACATCCACAGTGATTTCTTGTCCTACTTCGTACTCGCTAAGCTCGACATTGTTGAATTCACGAATGAAGCGCTTAGGAGTAGCATTTGCTTTTGCTACATGACCTTTTGCAGGGCGATTTGATAAAACTTCACGTAAGTCGTCGAAACCTAATTGAACAGCTTCATAACCGTCGTTTTCGATTGTTTTTAATTGAAGAACAACGTTTGGAGTTACTTCTACAACTGTTACAGGAATAAGTTCACCTGCTTCTGTAAAGTATTGAGTCATCCCTACTTTTTTGCCTAAGATTCCTTTGGTCATGGTTACACCTCCATTTTTCTATAAATTATAATTTGATTTCGATGTCAACGCCACTTGGTAAATCAAGTTTCATTAAGGCATCAACTGTTTTTGGTGTTGGATTGACAATGTCAATCAAACGTTTGTGAGTACGCATTTCAAATTGTTCGCGAGAATCTTTATATTTGTGAGTCGCACGAATAACTGTATATAGCGATCTTTCTGTAGGCAATGGAATTGGACCAGCTACGCTAGCACCAGTTCTTTTTGCTGTTTCTACGATTTTTTCCGCTGATTGATCAAGCGCACGGTGTTCGTAAGCTTTCAAACGGATACGGATTTTTTGTTTTGCCATTTTCTTTCCTCCTTCGTCTAATGTTGTCATAAGACTAGCTCCACGCGAATTTCCGACGTTTCCCTTTCGTGGCAAAGCGTCCGGGTGTGTCGCAACCTCTCGTTTCATAGCTACCCCTGTTTCCTTTACAGGGGGTATCGCACGTGGACATACTTATCCCCTGCGACACTTTTAATAGTATACATGCTAATTTGAAAAAATGCAAGCTTTTTTTGTTGATTTATCAATCTTTTTTTATACAAACGCCTCCGTGTGTTTCATTTTTGTTTAAAAACAGCTAGAAACGTTATTATATCAACGTTTCTAGCTGTTTTATCTTTTCTCTAGAAAATTATGAAAACCAATACATTTTTTCTCTTCAAAAAATTTTTTTAATTTTATTTTTCTTCTTTTTCAAAAATAGCTGTTACTACGAATAAAAATAAAATTGTGACTAGCGAAATGGAGTAAGGATAATTAAATTCTTCTCCAAACGAATGTTTAAAATACAATACATTAAATAATTTAATCAAAATAGGAATTACATTTATAACAATTGCTGCAACCCAAATTGTTCTTCCTGTAATATTTTCTTGTTTTTCTTTAGCAGTTTCATTTTTTCTCATTGTTATTCCTCCTTACACTTCTACCAATTTTTTAACTTTCACTTTTTTCCTTTTCAATATCAGCCGTCACGAAGAATAAAAAGAAAGTCGGAAATATTGACATCAAATAGGTGAAATTAAATTCTTCTCCAAACGAATGTTTGAAGTAATACATATTAAATAGTTTAATCAAAATTAGAATTACATTTATAATAACTACCGCTGCCCAAATTGTTCTTCCTGTAATATTCACTTGTTTTTCTTTATTATTTTCATTCTTTCTCATTGTTATTCCTCCTTAAACTTCTTCCGAAATGATTCCTAATAGGATCGGAATGAAGAGTACAAACTTTTCTCCTGTTACATAGTCAACAACTGATTCTCCCACAACGAATACTTTCACCATCAACATCGTCAACACTACAATATAGAACCAAAATAAATTCTTAAATATTTTTTTCATCTTGTTACTTTCTTTTACTTCTGTCATTCCAATCACTTCCTTTACGTTTTTACATTTCTAGTATAGCTAATTCTTTTCTCATTGTTGAGTGCATAAAGTCACTATATAACATGACTAAAGTCATTAAAAAAGCTAGAGATTTTTTAATTCTCTAGCTTCACATCGCTTCTATTTCTCTGTACAAACTCGAATATCTGGGTTTTCTGGTGCTGCTTTTAATAATACTGCTAACAAATCTGCACTACTCGTAACAGCTACTGCTTGATTTCCCCATTCTACAAAATAGTATTGTCGTTCCTTTAGAGGATCTACCTCGAATACTCTTGCAACTAATTTTCCTACTGGAGAAAAAGCTTTTTTCACTTCATCTAATTTATCTTCTTCCAACGCTTCTAGTATCCCTTTAAATTCATCTGGTGGTAACTGTATTTGATTCGTATCAATAAATACGTTAACACTTTAAAAGCATAATAGGCTTGATTCACTTTTCTCGCCGCCTATCGATTTTTCTCTAACCATTGTTTAGCAATTTTCAAAATTGGCAACTCTCGATTCGTCAATAATCTTCCTAATTTTTTATCTGTTTGACTTTCATACAATTTTATCGCTTCTTCATATCCAAGCATTAATACCTTCATTTGAAAATCATTTTTTTCATAATCTAGTAATTCTTGCTCTCCACGACTCTTCATTTTACATAAATAATAATGATTCATATTATGACGATTCACTGCGTGATAATAGTCACTCACAATTCCGATTTTACATAACAGTTCACTTTCAATTCCTAATTCTTCCTTCACTTCTCGTAAAACTGCCTCTTCAGCATTTTCACTTTCTTCTATACCTCCACCTGCAGTTTCGATATAAGTTCCCAATCCAAATAAATCATCTCTAGTAATTTGAACAAAATAAAACCTCTCATGATCATCCACAACAATTGCTCTTGCACAATGTCGATCTTTTTGTTCACCTATTCTTTCCCATTCCTTGTCTTCTAATTCTAAATAAAAGTGTAAATCTTTCATGCATCTTCCTCCAATCGCACTCACTATTATATCTCTTTTTTCCTGAAACACAAAAAAAGAGAAGATCCTCCAGACCTTCTCTCATACATTTCAAAATAAGTTTCTCTAATTTTTCTTTCGATTTAAAACAGTATTTAAGAAAATTGCCATTACGCTGGCAACTACAATCCCATTTGAAAAGAACATTTGAACTGCAGTCGGCATGCTAATAAATAAATTACTATTATTAAAACCAACACCCATACTAATTGAAATAGCTGCAATTAAGAAGTTATGTTCATTATTAGCAAAATCTACTGTTGACAAGACTTGCATTCCTTGGAGAGATACAAAACCAAACATTACAACCATCGCACCACCAATGACAGGACTTGGAATAATTTGAGCTAATGCGCCAAATTTTGGTAATAAGCCTAGTACAATTAGAAATATTGCAGCATAGTAAATCGGAAGACGGTTTTTAACGCCTGAAATTTTTACTAATCCAACATTTTGAGAAAAACCTGTATATGGGAATGTATTGAATACTCCTCCTAATAATACTGCCATCCCTTCTGCACGAAGACCATTACGAAGACGAGTTGCATCAATATTTTCACCTGTAATATTTGAAAGTGCCATATAAACACCTGTTGATTCAACCATTGAAACTGTTGCAATAATACACATCATAGCAATAGATGACAATTCAAAAGTTGGCATTCCAAAATAAAATACAGACGGAACATGAACAACAGCCGCTTGCTGCACCGGTGCAAAATCAACTAATCCCATACTAGCTGCAACAACTGTTCCAACAATCAACCCAATTAAAATCGAAATTGATTTGATAAATCCTTTTGTAAAAATATTAATCAAAAGAATAATAACAACCGTAATAATTGAAAGTAATAAACTTTGCGCCGTTGGCTCTGGAGAATTATTTCCCATATTCCCGATTGCTACTGGAATTAATGTTAATCCAATTGTTGTAATAACAGAACCCGTCACAATTGAAGGGAAATAGTTCGCTAATTTAGAAAATATACCTGAAACTAAAATGACATAAATCCCTGAAACGATTAAAGCACCAAACATAGCTCCACTACCATGACTCTTGCCGATTATAATTAAAGGCGCCACCGATTGAAACGCTACCCCTAATACAATTGGAAGACCTACACCAAAGTGTTTATTTAATTGAAGTTGTAACAATGTAGCAATCCCACACATAAAAATATCTGTAGAAATTAAATACGTTAACTGTTCACTAGAATATCCCAAAGCTGTAGCAATCATTAAAGGAACAAGAATAGAACCTGAATACATTGCTAATAAATGTTGTAAACCTAAAACTGCTGCTTGCGAGTGTTTTTGTTGTTGCATTATAAGTCTGCCTCCTTAAAAATAACATTCCCATTTTCAAAACGTTCAATACGAGCTAAAGATAACACTGGATATCCAGCTTCTTCTATCAATCCACGACCATCTTGGAAAGATTTTTCAATAACAATTCCTACCGCTTCTACTTTAGCACCTGCTTGTTCGATAATTTCAATCAAACCTTTAGCAGCTTGCCCATTGGCTAAGAAATCGTCAATGATGAGCACTTTATCTTGATTAGACAGATATTTACCTGCAATAGATACCGTATTACTTACTTTTTTAGTAAAGGAATACACTTCTGCAGTTAATACTCCTTCATTCATCGTAATGTTTTTAGATTTCTTCGCAAAAATCATTGGAACATCTAGTTTGTCAGCTACATAAACCGCCGGAGCAATACCGGATGCTTCAATCGTGACAACTTTTGTAATACCCTCATTCGCAAATTTTTCTGCGAAAACTTCTCCAATTTTATGCATCAGACGAATATCCACTTGGTGAGTTAAAAAGGAATCCACTTTAAGGATGTTTTCACCTAAAACATGACCATCTTTCAAAATTCGTTCTTCTAGTAATTTCATAAGTCCTCCTACTAATCCAATAGTTCTCTTACTTCCTCACAAAACTTTACCCAATCAAAAAGCATACATTTCTTATCTTTCCAATTCGGAATATCTGTATTTTAATACTATCGTCTTATAAAATCAATAGTTTAATCATAAAAATTTAATTAAAAACGAACAATTAACTTTAAGCTCGCTAGAAATATTCATTTTTAGACAACAAAAAAGGCCGGACATAATCGTCCGACCTCTAAATAGTCATTAAAAATTATTTTAATGTTACAGAAGCTCCAACTTCTTCTAATTGAGCTTTTAATGCTTCTGCTTCTTCTTTAGCAACGCCTTCTTTTAAGATTCCAGGAGCGCCATCAACTAAAGCTTTAGCTTCTTTTAATCCTAAACCAGTAGCTTCACGAACAACTTTAATTACTTTAATTTTGTTGTCGCCTGCAGATGTTAATTCTACATCGAAGTCTGATTTTTCTTCAGCAGCTTCACCAGCGCCACCAGCTACTACAGCTACAGGAGCTGCTGCTGTTACGCCAAATTCTTCTTCGATTGCTTTTACTAAGTCGTTTAATTCTAATACAGTTGCTTCTTTAATGTCAGCAATGATTTGTTCAATGTTTAATGCCATTTTAAAATTCCTCCATTTTGGTTAATTAATTTTTATTATTTTTTGATTAGCTAGCTAGCTTTAAGCAGCTGCGCCATCTTTTTGGTCTGCAACGGCTTTGAATGCCAATGCAGTGTTGCGAACTGGTGCTTGTAATACTGATAATAGCATTGATAGTAAGCCTTCGCGGTTTGGTAATTTTGCAAGAGCTTCGATTTCTTCTTTAGAAGAAACTTTACCTTCGATTACACCTGCTTTAATTTCTAAAGCTTCAACTTTTTTAGCAAAGTCAGCTAAGATTTTAGCAGGAGCGATTACGTCATCGTTACTGAAAGCTACAGCTGATGGTCCTTTGAAAATGTCATCCATTCCTTCTAAACCAGCTTCTTTAGCTGCACGTGATAAGATGCCGTTTTTTACAACTGCAAATTGTACACCTGCGTTACGTAATTCTGTACGTAAGTTTGTTGCTTGTTCTACTGTAATTCCTAAATAATCCACAACTACAACAGATGTTGCATTTTTGAATTGTTCAGCAACTTCAGAAACTTGTTGCGCTTTTTTAGCAATAATTGCTTCACTCATCTTCGTGTTTCACCTCCTGAATTTTAGGTAGGGCATAAAAAAATCTCTATGCCCACAAAGACATAGAGAAATAAGATCAACTTGTTCTCCCTCGGTAGGATATTAAGGCTAACGCCCCCTACTGTCTTCGGTCGCATTCAACTAGAAAATAGTTTACAGGAACTAAAAGCCCTTGTCAACTATTTTTTTGCATTTTTGAATATTTTTTGCTTACTCTCCTAAAATAAGTTTTGTAAGTTCTTCAGAAGTTACGGCTCCAAAATATTCTGTTAACTCAAATGTGTCTAATACAGCTTTAATATCTTCTTCGACCATACGGACGCCCATTAATTGAGTTTCTACATCTTGAATTTCACGTTTAGAGAAGAAATCACCACGAATACTACATTTTGTAATTCTTCCTTGTTCCACTTCTAAGTATACTTGAATCGTTCCTGCTGCAAATCTTCCATCACGGTAGTCGCTATATTGTGGAGATTCTCCATAATTCCAGTCCCAATTTTTATACTTTTTAGCTGTCAATTCATCAATGGCTTTCCAATCTTCTTCCGTTAATACATAACGTTTCGCTTCATCTATCGAATTAATTCCTAACAACTTGCAAGTCATTAAATTTTTAAATTCATCAATTGTAATTCCTTGATATTCTGGGGCTAAATTTGGGCGAATTGAGCCTACTCTAGCTCTTGTTGATTGAATTCCTTTTGATTGTAATTTCTTTTTATTTGGATTCAAAACTTTTTCCATTGCATCATAATCAACATCTAATAGTAAAGAATAGCCTCCATAAACACGACCATTACTAATCGTCATAGCAGCTCCAGAAACTTTCTTTCCATCAATAGTTAAGTCATTTCGACCAGTTTGTTCTACTCCAATTGCCCCTAACTCATGCAGTGCTTGAATCGCCGGAGCATATGTTCTCTTGAAATCTCCAAACACTCCATTATCTTGAATTAAATAACAAACATTAACAGCACCTGAATCTACATATACGGCACCACCACCCGTATCTCTTCTAACGACTTGGATGTTATGTTCTTTTAAATATTGTTCATTCACTTCTGCAACTGTATTTTGGAATTTTCCAATTTCCACTTTCGGATCACAGTAATATGGGAATAAAATATCATCATCTAAAAATACATTTTGTTGGACATATACTTGCATCGCAAGAGCTACTGCTCCATCTGTAACATACTTCCCATTTCTAATTGGCTCAATCAAATACATAAAGCTTTCCTTCTTCCTTTAATAATTGATGTGTTTCGTGTATTAATGTTGCAATATTCTCTGATAACAGTAGGGTACGATTTCGAATGGCTAAAGGCACTCGATAATGTTTATGGTTCATACTTACATAAACCGCATTTAGATTTTCTGTAACTTTCTTTTGGAATGGTGTTTTAATAAATTGTGGTGTTGTAAATCCAATTCCAATTTCTAAATAGACTATTTTTCCTGTTTCATATTGCTTCAAAAATGCATCATAACGCGCTTTTTGTTCAAAGAAATCTGCAGACTCAACCATCCCTTTTTCAGCATTACGCTTATTAATCTCTAATGGTGCGCCACATTCTGGACAAAACGGAATTAATTCATACGGGACTTTCATATCCTTTTGCCTTGCAATCATTTCACGAATTAACTCATCTTTTCGATAAGTTTGTGGATGACAATGTTGGCTACATTGTAACAATCCGTATTCTCCTTGAATATGAAACACTTTCTCCATATCAAATCCAGCTACTTCAAAGGCATTATCAGCATTCGTAGTAATAATATAGTACGGTTTTGTTTCAAGCATTTCTTTCAACTCAACATAGGCAGCTCCCACTGGTTGATCTAAGTAATTCAATGCAATAAAACGACTTTGAAAAGACCAGTACTCTTCCCAACTAGCAAATTGAAATAAACTTGCTTGTAACATATCTAATAATTGATACTTTTCAATAAAATCTGGAAAAGCTGACTCAAAACGTTCCCCAATATAAGTAAAGCCATCCGCAGCAGACATTCCTGCTCCAATTCCTACAATAATAGCATCCGCTTCTTCAAATAAACTTTTTAATTGTTGCGCCTGACTTTCCATCTTTTGTATCGGTGTAATCCACTCCACTACTTCCCCTCCCTTCTATCATCATTGTAATAATTTTCTATACGCCATTTGTTCTTCATTTGTGTACGTCGATAAAATAACCGTTTTTGGAAAGACGTGTTGCTTAACCCAGTCTTTTACAACCGAAACTGCAATTTGTGCAGCATCTTCTACCGGAAAACCAAATTGACCCGTTGAAATCCCACAAAAAGCAATACTTTCTAGCTTCATTTCTTCTGCTTGCTTCAAACAACTCATATAACATTTCTCTAATAATTGTTTCCGAATAGGCGTAACGGACTTTCCACTTGGAATAAACGGTCCCACTGTATGAAAAACATACTTACATGGTAAATGAAAACTTGGTGTCACCTTTACAGTTCCAACAGGTTCTTTTTTCTTTTGAGTGAGTTGAATTTGATGACAACATTCTCTTAACTCGACCCCTGCAAAAGTATGAATGGCATTATCAATACAACGATGATTTGGAATAAAACATCCTAACAAATCACTATTCGCCGCGTTTACAATTGCATCCACTTCTAAATGACATAAGTCCCCATGATATAATTTTACTCTCTCTTCATTGGTATCTTGGCAACTTTCCAATCCAACAATTGTCCCCGTATGGTATTGCTTTAAATAAGCCTCTTCCAATTCTAAATAACGAATATCCACTGGACTAGCAGGTCGAATATTGACCAACCCTCGCCAAATTTCTTCTAATTCTTTTTCTGATTTTCGAGAGTAATCTGGAACAACCTCGCCTTTTTCCTCCATCAAAAAAGCAATCATTTGCTGTAATCGATTAACCTGTGTATCTTTATTCATCTTCTAATGCCATAAATTGCGCTTCATCAACATCTGTTAATACGACTAACCAATGTTCTTCTGATTTTTCAGAGTTTAACAATGTTGGCTCATCTACTGCAGCTTTATTATATTCCACTACTTTTCCTCCAATTGGAGTCACAATAGACATCACTGTTTTTGAAGCTTCAATACTAACGATTTCTTCTTCTGCTTCTAACACTTCATCTTGGCTAAATTGAACAAAACCAATTGTACCCACATCATCTTGTAATTCTGGTGTCATACGAATCGTATAACGATCTCCTTCTTTATCAATCCATAAAAAATTTGCAAATTTTCTCATTTTATTCATCCTTTCTACTGATACAATTGTGCGAATAATTCTAACGCACGTTTCCGATTTTCAAATTCTCCAACTAGTGGAATCATTAATAATTCATCCGGATTACAAACTTGACATAATTCATCCAGTTGCGCTTTTACTGCCCTAGAATCTCCAACAATTAACCGTTGACGATTGTCTTCGATTGTTTTTCTTTCTGCTGGAGTTACCTCTCTTGTTTCTACATCTTTCTTAGTTGGGAATGTTTTAAATTCACTAAAATCTTGTTTTCCTAACATCCATAAATCTAATGTTTGAGCCATCTCTTCGGCTTTTTCCTCAGTATCTGCAATCACAACAAAAACTGCTAAAATAAAGCGAGAATTTGTTCCGTTTACTGATTGAAATTCTTTACGATATACCGTTGCTAATTCTTTTGCTAACACAAGAGGCTCTTGCGGAATATACGGGAAAATTCCATAAACAAATCCTAAGCCATTTTTTGCAGCAATATGAACGGATTCACCACCCATTCCTAATAAAAATTGTTCCGGAACTCTCTTTGTATAAGGAACAGCTTCATTTGTTTGGATGATTTCCTGTACATCAGCTACCCATTCACCAAACTGAGTTTTCGTATAATGACTTTTCAAAGCTGTTGAAACAGATTTTGTTCCAATTGAATTTCCTAGACCGATGTCAATCCTTCCCGGAAATAGCACTTCTAATGAGTGCATCACTTCAGCTACCTTGTACGGAGCATAATGCAAGCCCATAATCCCGCCTGAACCAACGTGAATATTCTTTGTTTGAGAAGCAATCGCTGGAATGACCACTTCAGGTGCACTGATCGACAAAGCTTTTACTTGATGGTGTTCTGCTACCCAAAAACGTACATAGCCTAATTCTTCTGCCTTTTTAGCTAATTGAATCGTCTCTTGAATGGCTTCTTCATTTGTTTTCCCAAAATCAACAACGCCATAATCTAGTACATTAATTTTCATCGACAGCTCTCCCCTTATAGTTAACTTCCAAACTTCTAAAGAAATCTCTTGCATCTTTATGAAGTGACTCTCCAAAATCCATTAACGGCACAATATCTTTAAATGCAGCTTGAGGAATCGCTAATTCTTCTAAATTCTCCGGTTTAATCGATAATTGAATTTCTTCTAATTTACCTTCTTTAATTTTTTCAGCAAATTCAGGATCTGTAATAAATGGAGTCGATAAGCCAACAAGGTCGGCATGTTCTAATGCTTCTAGTGCTTTTTCTTGACTATTAATGCCACCTGAAGCAATCACCGCTACTTTTCCTTTTAACGCTTTATAAATCACAGCATTCACTAATTCACCTTGATGAGGACCTTTTGCGCGAATTTTATTTCGAAATACATCATGCCCCCAACTTGCAATCGCTAAATAATCAATCGAAGCAATGGTTAGAGCTTGATGGAAAAATTCTAAAAACTCATCGATACTATAGCCAATTTGATTTCCTCTAGTTTCTTCTGGAGTTGCTCTAAAACCTAAAATAAAATTCTCCCCAGCATATTGCCCAATGGTTTCTTGAACAACTTTCAACACTTCAATTCCAATACGAGAACGATTTTCTAAAGATTGTGATCCATATTCATCTGTTCGCTCATTTGAAAAAGTAGAGAAGAATGTTTGAATTAACAATCGTTGAGCAGAAGAAATTTCCACTCCATCAAATCCTGCTTCAATCGCAATTTTAGTTGCACGGCGATAATCTTCAATTACTTGATGAATTTCTTCAATCGTCATCTCATGCACTTCATGTGGAAATGGCGATTGTAATTTCATCGCACTAGGCCCTACAACTGTTTTATCTCGATTCAATGCATGACTGGCAAAACGTCCTGCATGGGTTAATTGTAAAATAGCCGTTGCTCCTTGAGATTTCATTTCCTGAGCTAATTTCTTTAATCCTGGAATAGCAGCTTCATCCATCGCACTAAATCCAAATTCAAATAGTTGCCCTTGTTTATTAACGTACGCTGCCCCTGTAATTTGTAAAGCAGCAGAACCTGCACGTCTCTTTGCATACAATAAATCATCTTGTGTAATATACCCTTCTTCCGTTGAAGAATTCGTCACCATTGGCGATAATACAAAACGATTGTCTAATACAATATTTCCCTTCAATGTAAAAGGTTCGAACAATGCTTCTATTGTTTTCAATTTTTAAACACCTTCCTTAACCACACATACTTTTATTGTATCACTTTTCTGACTTCATACTGGAATTTTTTCAACTTTATTAAAACTGCCATAACTTATCTTTTTCCCACTGTTCAGCAATCATCAGCAATAAATCTTCTTTACCTTTCGCTGCAACTAATTGCACTCCAATTGGCATGCCTTCCTGTGAGTAACCAACTGGCAGACTAATCGCTGGTTGCCCTGTAATATTCATCCGTTGTGTAAACGGAGTATCTTCCACACTCGACTCAAACATCTTCCACACAACCTCTTGACGTTCTTCGTGTGATAATTCATGAATATGCTCCATCTTCTCGATTAAGTTAGCATCTAAAGAATACGCATCTTGTTTTGGTGCAGTATTGGCAACCGTCGGTAACAACAACACATCATACGTATCATGAAGTTGCATCATTGCTTCCGCATACCAATCCCAATCTCCCGCAACTCGTGCATAATCTGCCCCCGTCACCATTAAGCCACTTTGATACATGACCCATGTCATCAATTCCATATCGAAACGGGTCATTTGACGTTGTAATTGTTTCTCCATTTTTTGAAGCATGACAACAGTCTCTGCCCCACTAATGAGATAAAATCCTTTTTGAAGTTCAATTCCATTAATCGGATCTTCTACTATTTCACTGACTTCATGACCATCTAATTCAAACTTCTTCCCCATTTGGCGAACAACTTGTTCCACTTCACTAGAAACTTTTCCACCAATAGGGTGCTTTAATAACATCCCCACTTTCAATGGACGATTTAATTTAGAAGAAAATAAATTTTCTTTTTGCAACAAAGGCAATGGAAACGGACTTTCTAATTGGCACGTTTGTAAATGCCACAACAAATTCCGAGTATCTCTCACCGTTTTTGTTAAAGCAAATTGAACCGTTGCTCCATTCCATCCACGATAAGAACCAGGCCCCACCGGAACACGACCACGAGTCGGCTTCAACCCAATCAATCCATTATGGCTAGCAGGTACACGAATGGAACCTCCCCCATCACTTGCAGCTGACATTGGAGAAATCCCTGCAGCAACAATCGCAGCAGCTCCACCACTGGAGCCCCCTGCATTTACGGTTTCATCTAAAAAATGACGAACAGAACCATGCAACTGAGCATCACTCACCATTTTATACCCAAACTCAGGTGTATTCGTTCTTCCTAATATAATGAAGCCAAGTTCTTCTAGACGTTTCACAAAATGACTTGTTTCATGACAAATATACTCTTTAAACAAACGAGAACCATAGGTACACATTGTCCCTTTTTTCTCTTGCCCCAAGTCTTTTAAAAATAAGGGAACTCCAGCAAAAGGTTGATTATTCACTTGAAACTTCTTCGCTTCTTCTATTGCTTCTTCATAACGTGTCCAAACAATCGCATTTAATCTCGGATTCAATCGCTCCGCGTTTTCAATCGTTTCTAACACCAATTCCAACGGACTCACTTTCTTATCCCGAACTGCTTGCGCCATACCCGTCGCATCTCGAAACATCTCCACACCTTCTTTCACAGTCTTTCGCATTGTCATTATATACACGTACGTTCTTTATTGGCAATGAGAATGCATGGGAATTTAGCATATCTTTATTTAATAAAAATTTAAAAGAAAGTAATTCTTATCATTGAATTTCTTATGTTTTTACTTTACGATATTAACCAAAAGGAGGTCTTTTCATGAAAATAGGAATTGATGCAGGAGGCACAAAAACAATTGGGATTTTATATAAAGAAAAACAAGCTATTGACAGCGTTAAAGGAGAAATGGGAAATCCTATTGTTAATTTTGATGTAGCAGTTAACAATGTTAATCAAGTAATCGAAAAATTACTTTTAAAAAACAAATTAAACTATTCAAATATTAGCCATATTAGTATTGGGATGGCGGGAGCTAGTACACTCATTCCAGAACTAACATCAGCATTCAAAGAAAAAATACAGTGTAACTTTTCAATTGAATCAGATTTAAAAATGAGTCATATTGCTACTTTTAAAAATAAAGATGGTAATCTTTTTATAGCAGGAACTGGTTCTTCACTTTTATGCAGAAAAAA
Organism: uncultured Granulicatella sp.; assembly: GCF_963528195.1. Classification (GTDB taxonomy): domain Bacteria; phylum Bacillota; class Bacilli; order Lactobacillales; family Aerococcaceae; genus Granulicatella. The sequence continues at coordinate 138,818 of NZ_CAURVN010000001.1, read as the reverse complement.
TGAACAATTTATTCAAAAAGGTGGTTGGGGACACATAATTGGTGATGAAGGAAGTGGATATTGGATTGGAAAACAAATTCTAAGAACATACGTAAACTTCTTAGATTATAACGAAAGTCCTCTAGACTTTCTTGATTTACTACCTACTATTCAACAAATATTCCCAAATCGTCAATCGATTATAAACACGGTATATAACAGCCCTAAAACAGAAGTAGCAAAATTGGCAACTTTATACTTAGATTACAGCAATAATATTTTTCTAGCGTCTATCGCTCAACAAGCAGGAAAAGATATTGCTAAAGCTTTATTATCTTGTAATCAAGAAAATAATATTACTGTTGCTTTTGAAGGTAGTGTTATTAAAAACAATCCCCATGTATTAAATAGTATTTTGAATGAAATCGAATCACACAATAAGACTTTAACAATTATTCCTTCTCGCCCAGCAAACGAGAGTGTCTTCTACTTCTAAAAAATAAACCTATTGCAGTTGGTCTACAATAGGTTTATTTGTTTTATATAGTTGGATAGGTTATCTGCCCTAAAATCACACTTTTACTTGCTCCTGTTGCAGAAGGTACATTTGAAGGTCTCATATGATAAGTTTGATTACCTAACATTACAAAAGCTATCGCTTCCTTCGCCTCTGAAGAATACCCTAAATCTTCTTGAACCAATATCTCCATTTCTGGCAATTCTCTTTTTAATAAACTTATAAGGCACTCATTATAAGCTCCTCCACCAGCAATGATACATTTTTCCAAATTATACTTATGAATAAAATATTTTTTATAATGAAAAGCAATGGAATAAGCTGTAAACCATGTTAGTGTAAAAATAATATCATTCTTATTATAATCTTTATATTTTTCTAAAAGCGCATATGTGTAATGCTCTCCAAAAAGCTCTCTTCCGGTCGTCTTAGGGATATCTAATGCAAAATAGGGATGTTTTTTCAACTCCTCAGCCAATGGAGATATTAATTTCCCCTTACTTGCATACTCACCATTTTTATCAAACTTTTCTCCATATAACTTTTGCACTGCAGCATCAATCATCATATTCCCTGGTCCAGTATCAAATGCAATTACTTTAGAAAAATCTCCTTTTTTAGGAAGAAATGTAACATTTCCAATTCCACCTATATTTTGTAATGCAACTGCCTGACTTTCATCTGCATATAATACATACTCACTATAAGGCACTAGAGGAGCACCTTCTCCCCCAACAGCCATATCCATTACTCTAAAATTTGAAATTACTGTAGATCTACATTCATTAGCAATAATAGCAGCCTCTCCAATTTGTAATGTACTTGGGATATAATCAGAAAATGCTTTTGGGATATGAAATATCGTCTGTCCATGACTAGCTATAAAAGCTATGTCCTCTAAATTCACAGAAGATTCTTTACATAATTTTTTTACCGCTTCTGCAAATAACTGCCCTAATTCAAAATTTAGGGAACAAATTAACTCTACAGGAACCAATTCTCTACTACAACATTTTCTTATTTTATCTCTTAAATATTCAGGGATTTCATATGTTTTAAAGTTCAATTGTTTCACCTGAGTATCTTCATCTTTACCAGTAATATCACAAAGAACTACATCAACACCATCTAACGAAGTGCCAGACATCAACCCAACTGCCAACACTATAATTCCCCCTTAATGAAATTACGAGTTCGAACAAGCAAATCTTTTGTGGAATTAAAATCAATTTTTGCAATACCATAATACAGTAAGTCCGTAATAATCAAGAGACTATTTCTAGAAGTAATTGAACCTAATCGAATTTCCTTTTCTTCAATAGGAACAAAAAGTTTAATGTCTGACAAATTCGAAAGTGTGGATTTTAAATTAAATTTGGTTACCCCTATAATTTTCGCACCAATTTTCTTTGCATTCTTAACGACAGTATTAACTGATTCAGTTTCTCCACTATAACTAACAACAATCACCACATCATCTTTTTCTAGTTGGGCGATACGTGCCATTAATGTATGTAGATCTCTATCATATATAACATTTTGATGGATTCTAGTCATTTTATGATAAAAATCCAAACAAACAACACTACTACCCCCAACACCTAATAAATAAATTGTTTTAGCGTTATTAATTGCTTCTATCGCTTTTTCTAATTCATGATAATCTATCAAATTAAAAGTCTCTTTTATATTTTGAGTTACCATGTTTTCAGTTTTTTTCAATAATAGTTGTAAAGAATCATTAGGATTTAAAAAAGTTTCAATTTCATCTTCAACAATAGCTACTTCAGTTTCTTTAGCCAACTCTACTTTAAATGCAGGCAACCCTTTATACCCCATTTTTTTAGCAAATCTAACCCAAGCAGATGCAGAAGTCTTTGTAACATCTCCTAACTCTTTTGCATTAGAATCCAATACTAATTGTCTGTTTTTTAAAATAAAATCTGCTATCACATATTCTGTATCTGTAAAAGCATTTATTGAACTTTTAATTTTATATAATACACTCATTCTACACTCTCTCTTTATATCTGATTACTCTATTCTAAAATATCTTCTCATTTAATTGATTCCCCCAGCTTTATGCCTTTGAATAAATTCCTTGTACCAATAAAAACTATCTTTTTTATATCTTTTATAACTACCGTTACCATAATTATCTGCATCTACATAGATTACGCCATAACGTTTATCCATCTCACAACTACCTGCAGAAACAATGTCTATAATTCCCCAAGCAATAAATGCTTTAAGAGGAACTCCATCTAACAAGGCTAATTGTGCTTGTTCATAGTAGGCTTTCATATAATCAATTCGATAAGAATCATGAATCTTATACTCTTCTGTTAATACATCTCTTGCACCTAATCCATTTTCTGAAACTATGACAGGTTTTCCATATCTTTCATATACTCGATGCAATGATGTTCTTAATCCAACTGGATCTATTTGCCAGCCCCATTCACTAGCTTTTAGATATGGATTTTTTGTAGACACCACTAAATTCCCAGCTGTTTTTTCCGCTTCATCAACAGTAATGACAGACGAGGTATAAAATGATATAGAAACAAAATCACAAGTGTTTTCTTTTAATACTTTTTTATCTTCATCTGTAATATTTAATGTAATATTCTTAGATTCAAAAAATTTTGATGAATAATAAGGATATTCTCCTTTTGATAAAATATCCATGCAATACCATTGATTCATTTGCTCCTCAAACAGCAATTTTAAATTATCTTCTGGATTACTTGTTAGAGGATAATAACAAAAGTAAGCAATCATTGAGCCAAATTTCCCTTTTAACTTCATTTGTTTGGCTAAACGAATCGTTTTCGCACTCGCTACAAATTGATGATGTAAAGCTTGAAAAACTTCTGATAAATTATACCCATCTTCTCCTTTTAACAAACCTACTCCATTAAACGGACTAAAATATCCTGCATTTATTTCATTAAACGGTAGCCAATAATCAACCAACTCCCCCCATCTTTCAAAAACAAATTGTACAAAACGAAGAAAATATTTGATACATTCTCTTCCTTTCCAACCACCATAACATTCCACTAAATTTATAGGTAAAGCATAGTGATTTAACGTTAAAAAAATCTTTATTTTCTTTTTAACTAATAATTTAAAAACTTTATCATAATAAGCAACTCCTTCAGGAGAAGGTGACTCTTCTATACCATTTGGAAACAATCGAGCCCAGCTTATTGAAAATCTATAGATATCTAGCCCTAATTCCTCTAAATATTCAATATCTTCTTCTAAATGTTCATATCCTTTTGTACCATTTCTAAACGGATAATATTGATTAGAATTCGTTTTCTTAGCTTCTTCTATTTTTTCTTTTGTCAATAATCTAGTTTCCTCTGTAGCATTAGAAGTACGTGGTAAATAAGGTCTACAATCTTGTGTATCTAATCCTTTTTTTTCTTCAAAACCACCTTCATATTGACTAGCAGCAGTTGCTCCACCCCATAATATTTTCATGACATCTTCAACCTACTTATCATAATCTAAATTTAAATTTCTGCCACGGTTTAAGTTCATCTAATATAAAATGTTCAACATCAACAACTTTACCAACTACATTCGATTTTCCAGAATTTTCCATATCTTTCAAAGCAATTTGTAATTCACCTGCGTAATGTCCATATTCACTACTTTCAATAATAATATCTCCTCTCTTAATAACACTAGGAGTATTAAAAACTTGAAAATTATGTCCTTTATATTTTACCCTACTTTGAGTTGAACGAATGAAATAATCATTTTGATCTCCTCTATTAAAATGAAACTCTTCTAAAACAATTTTCTTTTCAATTTCAGGAATATCTTTAACTAGTTCCACATTAAATGTTACAAGATTCAAATCCAATCCTTTTAGACTTTTTAATTCATCTTTAGTTGGGTAACAATTAGAAATTAAAATATCATCTACTAATTCCATTGCAATATGATGTTTCACTTGAACATCTAATGGTAAATTGCGATGAATTTCTAATGTTGGTAACCCCTCTGTTGTTGGCCATGGACCAAAAGCTCTTTTATCTTGCGAAGTCACAAACGCTGCGGTATTTAAGCCATATTTATTAAACCTTTGTGTACATTCCTTATAAAAATCTAAATTCAATCCAGAAAAACGATGCGGATAAAAATTATGACATCCATATAACTTGTACTTATTCGGTCTATAATCCATTATTGTATCTATTGTATGTACATTATTACTCATATTAATTTCAACAATTAAACCTTCATTATTATAGGTCATAATAGATTCTTCTAAACCCGAAAATCCCGCATCTAAGCGAATTCCATCCGCTCCAATTTCTTTAAAAAAAGATAAATCTTTATAAGATATATTTAATTCTCCGAACACTCTTGGAGACACATCCACAATAACTTCATAATTTAGCTCATGTGCATAAGTATTAATTTCAGTAAATTCCTTTTTTATTTCTTTTGCTGGTTTATTTACAGATAACAAACAAGAAAACACTCTAGAAAAACCTAACTCACTAGCATCCTTAAGATAACTTTTAATTTCTTCTAAAGTACTTTTCTCAGGATAAATCGATAGTCCTAATCTTTTCATTCACTTACTCCTTAAAATATAATAGTAAAAAGCCCTGCTACATGAACAGGGCTAAAAGATACATTCTTATTGCTCTTGTTCTTGAGCTAATAATGAGTTGTCATACATTACAAAGAATGGATAATAAATTAAAATTGATAGCACAATTAATACAACATTTAATACAAGCGCTCTCCAATCGCTTCCTGTTGCTAAAAATGCACCAATCGGTCCAGGAAGTGTCCATGGAGCACTCGCAACAACTCGACTCACTAAACCTGTAGACATTGCAACCCAAGCAACTACACTATTTACTAACGGAGCCAAAATAAATGGAATAATTAATTGAGGATTTAACACAATAGGTGTTCCAAAAATCAATGGTTCATTAATATTACAAACAGCTGGAATTAAAGCTGTTTTACCAAGTGATTTACCATAAGCAGATCTTGAACGCCAAACTAATAAAATAGCTAACCCAATAGTAGCCCCTGATCCACCAATCATTACAAACCATTGATAAAATGGTTCTGCAGCAATATTCGGAATAGCACTTCCACTAGCGAAAGCTGCTGTATTTTCATCTAATAATACTAACCATAATGGTCTTGCTAAAGACCCCACAATTGACCAACCATGAATACCAAATGACCAGAAGAATTGTGTTAAGAAAATAATAATGATTACTGAAAAAATAGAATCTGTTGCTTGTACTAAAGGTGCAACAATTCCTCCTACAATTTTATGAACATCAATACCAAAAAACATTGTAACTGTAGAAACTAATAATAATACAATAACTGTAGGTGTTAACGATTCAAAAGATCTAGCGACTGAAGCTGGCACTTGTGGTGGCATTGAAATTTTGAATCCACTCTTTTGAGTAAAACGATAAATTTCTACTGCTAAAAAGGCCGATAAAATACCTATGAACATACCTGCTGAACCTAAATTCGCCATCGGTAAAACAAAACCTGAAGGTAATGAAGATAAATAATTTTTTAATGGCTCACTAGTTTCTGCTAAAGTTTTTATTTCTGCAGAGGCAGCTGGAACAACTTTAGGGACAATTGTTAATAAATAAGCAAGTTCAGCTAAAATCCCTCCTGATAAACCATCTAAATCATATGAAGATGATAAAGAAAAACCTATACCAAAAACTGCATACAATGTCATAATATACATCGAAACGCGATATGGTAATAAAATTTTAGCTTGATTCGCTTGAATAAATTGTGTAATTCCCCAATCTTTAGGTAAAGAATTTGGTAAAAATGCGATTACTAAAAACATAGAAGCAACAATAATAATTGGTAATGTTGCAATAATACCATCACGAACTGCTCTTAAATGACGCTGTTCTGCTAATTTTGCCATCGGTGTCGATAGCTTTGTATCCATAAACTCTGTTATTTTATCAAACATAAATATCCCCACTTTCCTATTTTATTTCCAATTCTTCTTTAATTTGTTGAAGTAATTTTGGTCCTCCAAGAGGAGTGTAGCCTTGAGGTTTTATTAACAAACAAGGAACACCTGCTTCATCTGCGCTAGCTTTCAATACATCATAGCGATGTCTAATTTGTGGTGCTACAAGTGAGATGTTATAGTCTTCTTTTACTTTTTCAGCAAAAGCTTGTGTACCACATTCATCTACCACTAATTCCAATCCTTCTTTTGCACCAGCATCATGTAATGCTTTAGCAACAATGGCACTTGACATACCACCTGAACAAACTAATAATATTTTCATAATTTCACCTCCACTTCTTTATAAAATTACTCCAGTCATAACAATAAAGTAATAAATTATTCCAATAAGAATAGACCAAATTAAACCTATCAACCAAAATGATTTTGTGATACCTATTTTAGAATTTATAAAATACTGAGAATAAGATATTGTAAATCCTGCAATAAGACTTCCCACAATAATAAATGGCCATTTAAAATCAATTTGAATCAAACTACAAAAAGCTGGAATCAAAAACATTGATAGAATAATTGAAACAAAAATCAACGTGATACTTTTATACCCAAACATAGGAATATCATAATCAGTAATCCCTAAAGAGGTTTTGTATTTTTTATTCTGTTCCATATTTTTTACAGTCCACTTTCTAAATCTAGCCATTCTTATTCCTACTCTCTATTCTCCAACTTCCAAAGTCTTTCATTCATTCGAATAATATTTTCTGCCAATGTTCTAACTTCTATTGAAGTCATTAAATGATCTTGCGCATGAACAAATAGCACTGTAACTTCACTTCTTTCTCCGGCTGCTTCTTTTTGAATTAAATCTGTTTGTACTTGATGAGCTTTATTTAAAAAAGTATCTGCCTCATTAAGGAGCTCTCTCGCTTCCTTAAACTTTCCATTTTCAGAAGCCTCAATCGCTTCATAGACTAATGCTTTTGCATTCCCACCATTACTAATAATTTCAAAAACAATCAATTCCATATCCTGCATCAAATTTCACCTCCTAAAATCTGAATAGCACTCTTAATATGCCCATTTCCTTTTTCTAGTGCATTCTCGGCTGTACTTCTATCTACATTCATAATTTCCATAATTAATGCCTTTTTCACATTATGTCCACTTTCTTCATAAAGTAAATCTGCCTGTTCCTGAGAAACTCCCGTGAGGGTTCTAATCATATTTTTTGAGCGTATCACCAACTTTTGATTAGTTGGTTTTAAATCTACCATATAATTTTTATATACTTTTCCAAGTTTTATCATTACACTAGTAGAAATCATATTCAATATTAATTTCTGAGCAGTTCCCGCTTTCATCCTAGTAGAACCCATGATAACTTCAGCACCTGTTACAGCTTCAATTGTGTAGTCTGCATATTTTGAAATTTCTGCATTTGTAACACATGAAATAGCCGCTGTTAAAGCTCCTAGTTGTTGACCAAATTTTAAACCACCAATTACATAAGGCGTCCTACCGCTTGCTGCTAATCCTATTAATATATCCTTTTCAGAAAATTGATATGAGGATAAATCAACTACAGGCAACTCCATTGAATCCTCTGCGCCTTCTTGTGCAACAAACATTGCATCATTACCGCCTGCTATAACGCCAATTACTAAATTATTATCTACTCCATATGTTGGGGGGCATTCTGCAGCATCTAGAATACCAAGTCGTCCAGAAGTACCTGCACCAATATAAAATAAACGTCCACCAATTCGAATCCTTTCTACTATTTTATCTACTAAAATCGAAATTTTAGGTATACATTTCTCAACCACTTTTGCTACACTCTGGTCTTCCGCATTAATTTTTTGAAGAATGCCCTCTGTAGATAAAATGTCTATATCAGTAGTACGTTCATTATTTTTCTCAGTATCTAATCTAGTTATTTCTGTCATTATCCCACCTCCTTGTAAATTTATTTTAACATAAAAGCGCTAACATTGAAATAGTTTTTTATAAAATATAAGACTTTTTTAAAACATAATTTCGTTATTATGATTTTTTCCCTTCTGCAATTATTATGTTCTCCCCTTAAATCAAAAAAATAGAAAGGACTTCCCATAGTAGCTGCAGTACTAGAATCTGGTTTTTCAGATTCTAGTGCTGGAAAATTCGAGACCCTAGGCTCGAATTTTAGGCATGAGACTCGCCTTGCGAGGCTGCTGCCGTCTTCAGCTACTATTTCAAGAAGTCCTTTCTATACACAAAAAAGAGCCGAGACAACTCGACTCTTTTCTTATTGTTAAAATTATAGAGAAGCTACGTCTACTTTAACCCCAGGGCCAAAAGTAGTTGTCACAGCAACGTTACGTACGTATTGACCTTTAACTGTAGCAGGTTTGATACGTAATAATGTTTCGTGAATTGTTTTGAAGTTTTCTACTAATTTTTCGTTTTCGAATGAAACTTTACCGATTGGAACGTGGATGTTACCAGCTTTGTCAACACGGTAAGTTACTTTACCAGCTTTGATTTCTTCAACAGCTTTAGTTACGTCCATTGTAACAGTACCTGTTTTAGGGTTTGGCATTAAACCTTTAGGTCCTAATACACGACCTAAACGACCAACTTCACCCATCATGTCAGGTGTAGCTACGATAACGTCAAACTCAAACCATCCACCTTGGATTTTTTGAGCTAATTCGCTATCACCAACGTAGTCTGCGCCAGCTGCTTCAGCTTCTTTAGCTTTTTCACCTTTTGCGAATACTAATACACGTTGAGTTTTACCAGTTCCGTTTGGAAGAACTACTGCTCCACGTAATTGTTGGTCAGCTTTCTTTGGATCTAATCCTAAACGATATGCAACTTCTACAGATGCATCAAATTTAGCGAAGTCTGTTTCTTTTGCTAATGCGATTGCTTCTTGAACTGAGTAAGCTTTTGAAGAATCGATTTTTTTAGCGGCTTCTAAATATTTTTTGCTTTTCTTTGCCATTGTATAATTTCCTCCTATTGTGTGGTTTTAACGGTTCTACCTCCCACAAAGTCCATGAGTGAAACACTCGTGCTAGGGACTTTTGGAAGCTGCATGTTTGTTAGCCTTCTACTACAAATCCCATTGAACGGGCTGTACCTTCGACCATGCGCATTGCAGCTTCAACATCTGCTGCATTTAAGTCAGGTGCTTTTAATTCAGCAATTTCTCTAACTTGATCACGAGTTACAGTAGCAACTTTTTTCTTGTTTGGTTCGCCTGAACCTTTTTCTACTTTAGCAGCTTTCTTTAATAATACTGCTGCTGGTGGTGTTTTACAGATGAAGTCGAATGAACGGTCTTCATATACTGAAATCACTACCGGAATGATTAAACCAGCTTGATCTGCTGTACGAGCGTTGAACTCTTTACAGAAGCCCATGATGTTAACTTGTGCTTGACCTAAAGCTGGACCTACTGGTGGAGCTGGTGTAGCTTTACCTGCAGGAATTTGTAATTTAACTAGTTTTACAACTTTTTTAGCCACGAGACATTACCTCCTTGATTGTTTCGCGCGTGGTTTAAATGGAGATGAAGATTTCTCCTCCCACGTTTTGTTCCAGTGCACATAAATGCACTTTGATATTTTAGCAAGAATTATTGTGAAATGCAAGCTGTTTTGCAACTTTTTCGATATATTTTTTGCCAAATTAATGATGATCTCTAAAATAACAAACTTTCAGATCAATAAAACGTTGTAAATCCCTTAATAACTGGAATAATGTTGCACGATATTCAAATTCATCTCTCGTTTTTGGTAGCTCTAAGTTTCTAAATTCATCAATATAATCTTGAATCTCCTCCATTAAATCTAACCCCGTGTTCGTTAAGTGCAATTGTTCTGCTGTTGAATCAAACATTTCTGCTAATAACTCTGCTTCTCTAGCAGGACAATGAAAATCATTTAAATTTTTCGCCATCACTTCTAATAACTGTATTTGTTCCGCTCGCATTTCAAAATAACATAAATCTTTATTAAATTGACTAAATAACTGATTTTCACTTTCAATAAATAAAAGTTTTTGAGCCTGAGCTAACTTTTCTTTTGCTTCAATAATGAGTTTTGCATCATTTGTTCCATTTCCCATTCGTAAAAAGTATGCCATTTTTCTTAAAATATCTTTTAATTTATCTTCAATTTCTTGTCTTTTATCTTCAATATCTTGTTGATAGCTAGGCATATGCCAATTTAATAAAAGAGCTACTGCAGTTCCAACAAGCATTAACAAAGCCTCATTTAGTAATAACTCATTCGTGATTGTCTGACTTAACCAAAGGTGAATAGCTAACACTGAACTTGGAGCAATCCCTGCTTCTGCTTTTAATAAAAATGCAAGAGGAATATAAATGATTAAATACACTCCAAAACTAATGGTAGAATGTCCCATCACTAAAAAGACACAAACAGCTACTGTTAAAGCTAACAACATAGCCACTATACGTTTCCAAGCTATTACAATAGAGGACTTTTTCGTATTTCCAACACTTAAAATTGCAATAATCGATGCTACCGAAGCTGACGATAATCCAAAATATTGTGCCACTAATAATGAACCAAATGCAGCCAATATCATTTTAATTCCTTTTAATACCATTCATTTTCCCCTTTCTAATTTCAACAATTGTTCTTTTCTATGAACTCCACCTGCATATCCGGTTAATGCTCCATTTTTCCCTAGCACTCGATGGCACGGAATGAGAATACTAATTGGATTTTTTCCAACGGCTTGCCCGACTGCTTGAGCAGAGTATGTTGCTACACCTTTTTCTTTTGCGATTCTCTGTGCAATTTCTCCATAAGTCATCGTTTCTCCATACGAAATTTCTTGCAACATTTGCCAAACTCTTTCTTGAAAATTGGTTCCTTTCGGCTGTAACGGAATCGTTATCGGAGTTTGCTTTCCAGAAAAATAACTTTCTAACCAAGTTTTGACTTGCTCAAAAATCGGTAAATCATCTTTTATCTCAATATCACGATTGTACTTGGCATCATTCACTTGCCCTACAAACCATAATCCTGTTAATGACTTTCCATCACTTCTTAATCGAACTTCTCCTAGAGGGGTTTGTATAATTCTTTCAAACACTTCTCAACCTCCCATTCCTCAGAATAAAAATAGTATACTCCATTTACTTACAAAAAAAGAAGTGGTATGTTTGTATTACTAATATTTTTAAGGAGTTTTTATGATTTTACATCAAGCTTATTTACACATTTTCGATAAAAACAGCGGAAACTTACTGTTATCGCAAAAAGAATTACCTTTATCGAATCCCTATATTACAGAATATTTTACAAAAATAATTGAAAAGACATTAAAAAGCGACCCTCGTCATGGTGTCTTACCTCCAGAAGAACCGCTTCTAGGATTTTTAGCAGACAATAGCATTCCTTTTATTGAAAAAACTCAACAACTTGCTCATAAATTATATGAAATCATCGCTCCAGCAGAAGATATCCCTGCAGCTGATTATGTATTCGCATCAGGCATTAATGATCAAGGTGGAAATTTCTTTGCCATTTTACGTTTAGACTATAGCTCTAAATATACGCATTTTTTAGATTATGAAGACGACCAAGTATTAAATACCGTTTTGCAAAATCATGCGATTTTACCAAACCCTTCTCAAAAATTATCAGAAGCATTCATTGTGGATACAACCAATGGACAGTATCAATTAATCGAACGCAAATATATTGTAGAAGGTAAAAAAATACCGTATTTCTCTGAACAATTTTTAGAAATCACACCTCCAACAAGCACACAGGAACAAATCAAAGAAATTAAAAAAACCGTCACACATGTTGCTAAAAAATATGACGAAGAAAATTATCTAGCACTTGCAACGACACAACAAGCAATCTTTACACAGCTAGAAGAAAGTGATGAGATTGATGCAGGAATTATTTTCGATACAGTCTTCAAAGATAAACCTCTTGCAAAAGAAGCAGCTTACCAAGCCATTACAACTGAAAAAATCCCAGAGAAAATTCCAGTTACAAATGTTCCAAAATACGAGAAGAAATATAGTAAACAAAAATTCAAACTCGATAATGGAATTGAAATTACTATTCCAAGTGACATTTACGAAAACAAAGAAATGGTCGAGTTTATCAATAACCCAGACGGATCCATTTCTGTATTAATTAAAAATATCGACTCGATTATGAATCGATTCAATGCATAAACAATAAAAGACGATGACTATTCAAAGCCATCGTCTTTTTGACATTTCATTTAGTGAAGATTTTCTATTTGCTAATTCTACACTAATTCACTCGTATGATTAGTGATACGTACGAACCATTTGATCTTCTGTTTGATTGATATCAATCATAATACGATCATTTGCTAAACCAGCCATATCTTTCTTGTTAAAGTCTGAAACATCTTTTGATAAACGTTTCATAGAAATAACTTCCCCTTGTTTATTTGCTAAAACAAGTAAGTTATAGCCATTTTCTGAACTTTGTCCTAACAGGAATTTGTAACCTGGACGTAATGTACCTTCATTAGGATTTTTTAGTACATAAAGTTTATTATTCACAATTGTAAAGTGATCTAAAATTACTAAACGTGGGTTGAAATGATCAATAACAAATTCATTGTTTTTCACACTAATCGTTGAAGTAATCGACATTTCTGGTAATTTTTCTACACGTTTCCCATTTTCACCAAAGTAGAATCGATCTATAAATTGTTGTAATCCTTTAACAACTGAGTTAGGATCAATCATTCCACCAGGTTCTTGATGATCTACTAATGTATCGAGTAAGTCATAACCTGCTTTTCCTAATCGAGCATTACTTTCTACAAACCATTCATTTTGTGCAATATAGACACCGTCTTTTGATTTATGAAGTAAGTATTCATCGCCACCCATACGATAAATTTCTGACACTAAGTGATAAGGCGTATCTGTTAACATATAGCCATCTTTACCAATAACATATGAACGACCATCACTTGCTTTCACCGGTTGATCTGCTAGCATTGAACCATTTGATTCAAAATAAGACCATTTATCTCCTACTTTTGTCCAACCTGTTTGCATATCTCCTTGGTCAGATAAATAGTACCATGTATTTCCTTCTTGATACCAACCTGTACGCATTGCTCCATCTCCATTTAGAGAGTACCATGCTCCGCCAGTAAATACCCAGCCAGTTTGCATCACACCATTATTATCAAAGAAATACCATGTACCTTTATCCTTAGCCCATCCAGCTTTCACTAGTTTACCTTCTTGGTATAAATTCCATTGGTTGCCACTTTGAACCCAACCATCATTTGTCGCAGCAAATACTTGACTGCTTGCTAATGCTGCTACTAAAGCTGTAGAAGCTAATAAACTACCAAACCATTTCTTTTTCATCTTACATCTCTCCCCTTCATTATTGGTACTTTATCCAAAGAAATTCTGCAAAAATCTCTCTACCGTTATTGTACTCCTCATCTAATTAAAAAAATACTTTTTTTCATATTTTTAACATTCTTTTAAACTCTTTGTAACAAAAAAGACTCTTCTTTGTAACAGTTAAATAACTCTGCTACAACAGAAAAGTCTTTCTTATTTTATAATGGTTTCTTCAATGGAATTCCTGGTTTTCGTGGATATTTATTTGGAGTTTCTTTTGTTTTTAAAATCGTTACAACATGACGATTTCCACCTTCATATGGTAAATCAAAGGACACATCGCCTTCCACTTTTCCACCTAAAATGGCAATCGCTTTTTTCGCTTCTTCTAACTCCACTTCTGTATGAGCAGCTTTCAACGCTAAAAAGTATCCTTGTTTCTTCACTAACGGCATACAAAATTCGCTCAACACACTTAATTTTGCTACCGCTCTAGCTGTTACGACATCATAAGATGCTCTGAAATTTTTATTTTGTCCAAAAGTTTCTGCACGATCATGGAAACATTGCACATCTGTTAATCCTAACGTTTCTACTAAAGTGTTTAAAAATGTAATTCGTTTATTTAATGAGTCCACAATTGTCACTTTTAAATCAGGAAATACAATTTTTAATGGAATACTTGGAAATCCTGCTCCAGCTCCGACATCACACAATATTTGATTCGATAACTCATGATGAAATCCTAACGCTAAAGAATCATAGAAATGTTTCAAATACACTCCTTCTTCATCAGTAATCGCCGTTAAATTCATCTTCTCATTCCATTCCACCAATAATTGAAAATATTGATGAAATTGTTTTTTTTGCACATCTGTTAACGTAATGCCATGAACTTCTTGGAGTCTTTGATAAAATTCTTCTGGTTTCATACAATCCTCCTATTCTTGAACTTTCGCAATTTTTCCTTGTTCGATATACACCATTAAAATTGATACATCGGCAGGATTTACCCCACTAATACGGCTTGCTTGCGCAATCGTTTCTGGTTGAATTAATTTCAAACGTTGACGTGCTTCTGTGGCAAGTCCATTAATGGCATCATAATCAATATTCGATGGAATACGTTTTGCTTCCATACGTTTTAATTTTTCTACTTTTTCAATGGCTTTGGCGATATAGCCTTCATATTTCACAGAAATTTCTACTTGTTCTTTCACTTCACGAGAAACAACTACCTCTTCTTCTGCAAAACCAATTAAGTCATCATAAGATAACTCTGGGCGTTTTAATAAATCACTTAATAAAATACCGTCTTTTAATTCTGCTGATTCTTTTTCTGCTAAGAATGATTGAAGTTGTTCTGTTGGTTTCAAACGGATGGATTGGATACGTTTAATCTCCGCTTGAATGGCTGCTTGTTTTTCTTGGAAAGCTGCATAACGTTCATCTGAAATTAAGCCTAGTTCACGACCTTTTTCTGTTAAACGTAAATCTGCATTGTCATGACGTAATAATAAACGATATTCCGCACGAGAAGTTAATAGACGATACGGTTCTGTCGTTCCTTTTGTCACTAAATCATCTACTAATACTCCAATATACGCATCACTACGACCTAAAATAAATGGTTCTTCTCCACGGATTTTACGAACGGCATTAATTCCGGCATAAAGCCCTTGACCGGCAGCTTCTTCATATCCACTTGTTCCATTCATTTGTCCAGCTGTAAATAAGTTTTCAACAATTTTTGTTTCAAATGTATTTTTTAATTGATGTGGAATGACAACATCATACTCAATAGCATAACCCGTTCTCATCATTTCAGCTTTTTCCAAACCTTCTACCGTATGAATCATTTGAATTTGAACATCTTCTGGTAATGAAGTCGATAATCCTTGAATATAAACTTCTTCCGTATTTTCTCCTTCTGGTTCTAAGAAAATTTGGTGGCGAGGTTTGTCGCTGAAACGTACGATTTTATCTTCAATAGATGGGCAGTAACGAGCTCCTACTCCTTCTACAATTCCTGTAAACATTGGTGCACGATGTAAGTTCTCACGAATTTTTTCATGAGTTCCTTCATTTGTGTAAGTTAACCAACATGGAATTTGATCATAGCGGTAGTCTTCATCTTTAGAAGTAAAACTAAATAAGTTTGGTGTTTCATCTCCCGGTTGGATTTCTGTTTTGCTATAGTCAATTGAAGAACTCTTCACTCTTGGAGGAGTTCCTGTTTTAAAACGAGCTAATTCAAACCCTAATTCTAATAAGTTTTCTGATAATTTAATCGAAGGTTGAGAATTATTGGCACCAGAAGAGTATTTCAATTCTCCAATAATAATTTGACCACGAGAAGATGTTCCAGCTGTTAAAACAACTGCTTTTGAACGATAAATCGCCCCTGTATGAGATACAACCCCTTTACAAACACCATCTTCTACAATTAAACGTTCCGCAATCCCTTGTTTTAAATCAAGATTTTCTTGTTGTTCGATTGTTTTTTTCATTTCTTGCGCATATAGATGCTTATCTGCTTGCGCACGTAAAGCACGTACTGCAGGGCCTTTCCCCGTATTTAACATACGCATTTGAATATAGGTTTTATCAATATTTCTTCCCATCTCTCCGCCTAGTGCATCAATTTCACGCACAACAACTCCTTTTGCAGGGCCTCCAACAGACGGATTACAAGGCATAAATGCCACCATTTCTAAATTCATTGTTAATAATAATGTTTTAGCACCCATACGAGCACTTGCTAGTGCAGCTTCACTTCCGGCGTGACCCGCACCTACTACAATAACATCATAGTTACCAGCTTCATAAGTTGTTACCATACTTCCTCCTACTTTCTATTGTTCATTCGTTGTATAAAATTCCACTTGATGGCGAATGTATTCACCATTTTCATATATAAATTTAGCCGAGAAAAATGGACGATTCTCTAATAGCCAACTCATAAAAATTAAATCGCCTTGCCAAGTTGGCTTGGTCAGTACTTGATCATAAGGAACCCACTCTAAAGTCCCCTCAGGAGAATCGATTAATTCCCCAGAAAATTCCGTTACTCGAAACACATACGTATACCAATCATGTTCGGGAGTAAATTCAGGAAAAGTAATAATCCCTTTTAATGCCATTTGATGAACCGTCAAACCTGTTTCTTCAAAAATTTCACGAATGGCACATTCTTCTGGAGATTCACCTGCTTCAATTTTGCCACCTACTCCGATGTATTTACCTTCATGCACATCATTTGGTTTCTTATCGCGCTTTAGTAATAACAATTCTTTTCCATTATCGATATAACAAATTGTTGCTAATCTTGTCATACAATACTCCCTTTCTCCAACAGTGGCTTTCTCTTATTTTCCTAAACAGAATTGGCTAAATAATTGAGTTAGAAGCTCATCTTGAACGCTGTCTCCTGTAATTTCTCCTAACAAATCCCATGCTCTTGTAAAATCGATTTGAATTAAATCGACTGGCATTTCCATTTCAATACCATTTTGCACTTCGACTAATGCTTGTTCTGCTTTTTCTAACAAGGCAATATGACGAGTATTCGATAAGTATGTCGCATCTCGTTCATTCATTTGTCCTTGGAAGAAATATCCCGCAATTTTTTCTTCTAATTGATCGATTCCTTCTTTATTTAACATAGAAGTTGTGACAATTTCTTCTTCCTTAGCATAAGGAGCAATATCTTCTGTTGAAAGTTTTGAAGGTAAATCTGTTTTATTGAATAAAATAATTCGTTTCATTCCCTTTGTAGTTTCTAGTAAACGAACATCTTCCTCTTGTAATATTTCGCTTTGGTTTAATAATAATAATACAAAATCCGCTTCTTTTAACGCTTTACGACTACGTTCTACCCCGATTTTTTCTACGACATCATCCGTTTCACGAATTCCTGCTGTATCAATTAATTGTAAAGGCACTCCACGGACATTGACATACTCTTCAATCGTATCTCTTGTTGTTCCAGCAATATCTGTTACAATGGCTTTCTCTTCTCTTAATAGCACATTTAGTAAACTAGATTTCCCAACATTCGGGCGTCCTACGATGGCTGTTTTTAACCCATCTCGTAAAATCTTCCCTTGGCTAGCTGTATTTAATAAAGCACGAATTCCTTGCAATACTTGTTGCGTCTTTTCTCGTAATAATTGCAAAGTCATTTCTTCTACATCATCGTATTCAGGATAGTCAATATTTACTTCCACTTGGGCTAATGTATTTAAAATTTCTTGACGTAAATTTTGAATTAAATGCGATAATTGACCATCTAATTGACGCATCGCTAATTGCATTGATTTATCCGTTTTTGCTCGAATTAAATCCATCACTGCTTCTGCTTGAGACAAATCAATACGTCCATTTAAAAAGGCACGTTTCGTAAATTCTCCAGGCTCCGCTAATCTTGCTCCCATGCGTAACACTAATTGCAACACACGATTAATCGCCACAATTCCTCCATGGCAATTAATTTCCACAATATCTTCTCGTGTAAATGTTTTTGGAGCTCTTAAAACACTTACCATGACTTCATCATAGATTTCCCCAGATTTAGGGTCGACAATATGACCATAATGAATCGTATGTGTCTTTTGTTCTTCTAATTTTTTAGTACCACATTGATAAATCGAACTTGCGATTGAAATCGCCAAATCTCCACTAATTCTGACAATCCCGATAGCCCCTTCACCAGGTGCTGTCGAAATCGCAGCAATCGTATCAAATTCTGTTTGCATGCTGATATCCTTTCTTGGCTTCATTGCACAAAAAAAGTGCACACTCCACCCTTCATCGATAAAAGGGTGGCTCGCACTTTGACTGCTTACCTATATTTCAGTGATATTATACAATACTTTTCGAACTTGTGCTAGTAGAAGGGGTGGTTAGAAGACTTTTTTCGTTTCTTTATTGCTAATATTTGATAAAAAAGGTACAATTTATCTATCTATAACACAGGGGGTTAACAAATGTTAGAACATCCATTTAATCAAGTCGTTGAAAAAATCGCCGTTTCAGATATTCGTCAATTTGATGCAGAAGTTTCTCAAATTCCTGGAATCATCAAATTAACATTAGGTGAACCAAATTTCAACACACCAGAACATATTAAAGAAGCCGCTATTCAAGCGATTCGTGATAATCATTCCCACTATACTCCAAACGCTGGGATTCCTGAATTACGTCAAGCAACTGCAGCATACTATAACAAAAAATTCAATTTAAATTATACAGCAGAACAAGTAGTCACAACAATTGGTGCTACTGAAGCGATTAACGCTAGCTTCCAAGCTATTTTAAACCCTGGAGATACTGTTATTGTTCCAACTCCAGTTTTCCCATTATATATGCCAATTACAATGATCAACCAAGGAAACTTTATTACAGTTGATACTAGTGAAGATGGCTTTATTTTAACTCCAGAAAAATTACGTGCTACTATCGAAGCTCATCCAGAAAAAACTTTTAAAGCCGTTGTATTAGTATATCCAAGTAACCCAACAGGAGTAACTTATTCTAAAGAACAACTAGAAGCTTTAAGCGTTGTATTAAAAGAATATGGATTATGGGCATTATGTGATGAAGTTTACGCTGAATTAACATATAGCGGCACTCATACATCATTATCTTCATTCTTACCAGATCAAACAATCGTCATTACAGGTTTATCTAAATCTCACGCTATGACTGGATGGAGAATCGGCTACATCCTTGGCCCAGTTCCATTTATCAATGAAGTTGTTAAAACTCACCAATATATGGTTACATCTCCAAGTAGTTCAAGCCAATACGGTGCTTTAGCTGCAATGTTACACGGAGAAGGTGACTGTGACATTATGAAAGTAGAATACAAACAACGTCGTGACTATCTTGCAAATGAATTACGTCGCTTAGGATTCGAAGTAGCAAGTCCTGATGGAGCTTTCTATCTCTTTGCTAAAATTCCTGCAAAATGCGGAACAGATTCATGGGCATTCGTTCGTGACCTTGCAAAAAATGCTAAAGTAGCATTAATCCCTGGGGTTTCATTTGGACCTGGTGGAGAAGGCTACGTTCGTTTCAGCTACGCTGCTTCAATGGAAAACTTAACAGAAGTAGTCGCTCGATTAGAAAAATATTTAGCTTAATACAAAAGGCTGGGATTCACCCCAGCCTTTTTACTTTATATTCATAACCTTACTGCAACTCTTCCACAAGAGTACAAACTGCCTCAAATGCATGTCTTGAAGCTAATTCAAGAGTTGCCTCAAATGTATCTGGAGCTTCTCCTCCAACATGATCACTTACACCACGAATATTCAATACAGGAATGTCATAGAAATGAGCAACTTGCGCTAATGGCGTTGATTCCATATCACTTGCTACAATATCCGGTAAAAGTTCACGAATATTTTGTACCGTCTCAATCGAGCTCATAAAAGAATCACTCGTTGCAATAAACCCACTATGAATTCCAAATGCTGTAATACGCTCCTGTAAAATGCGTTCAACTCTTTCTTTCAATTCACTATCTACGGGATACGATTCTGGCATTTGAGGAACTTGACCCCATACATAATCAAAACCTGTCGCATCCACGTCACTATATCCAAATTTCGTTGACACAATAACATCTGCAAGTGAAAAATCTTCATTAAAACTCCCCGTAGTTCCCGTATTAATGATCAGTTCCGGTTGAACCTTATCACAAAGCCAAGCTGCTGTAGCAGCAGCATTCGCTTTTCCAATACCGGATTGAACAAGATAGAGATTCTCATGAACTTTAAGAATGCGAATCGGACCTTTTGCAAACACTTCTTGTCTTGGTACATAATGTTCTTCAAATGGATGAAGCTCTTCTTTCATCGCAGCAACAATCGCTATTTTCATCGATTATTTACCCCACACTTCAGAAATAGGTTTCTTCACTTCTACTTTTGTTCCTTGGAATTTATCTGAAATGAATTTTTGAACTTCTGCATCATGATATAAATCTACTAATTTCTTATAATCATCATTAGATTCATTTCCACTCTTCACAACAATCACATTAATACTTGTAATAGTAGATTCATCTGCTTTTTCATAGAATAACGCATCTTTTAATACATTTAATCCACCTTCAAGAGCAATAGTATTTCCGATAGCAATTAAATCCGCATCATCTAATACACGAACACTTGTAGTATCATCAATTAATAAAAATTCAAAGTTTTTCTTGTTTTCTACGATATCACTTGGAGTACCTGTACCTTCTTTGAAATCTGCTGGCAATTTAATTAAACCAGCTGATTCCAATAAACGAAGCGCACGTGTTGTATTGTAAGGACTGTCTGGAATCGCAATTTTAGCGCCATTTGGCAAATCGTTTAATGCTTTTACTTTTTTAGAATAAAGTCCCATTGGTTCAATATAAGTTGTACCTATTGGAGTTAGTTTAGAACTATTTGATGCATTAAATCCATGTAAATACCCAATCGATTGAAAAGCATTCGCATCTACAGAACCTTCCGCAACTGCTTGGTTTAATGGCACACCACCATTTAGTTCTTCGACTTCAATTTTTAATCCTGCTTTTTTTGCTTGATCTGTTTCGGCAATATGTCTCCAAATATCTGCATCAGAGCCCACAGAAGCAATTTTCACTGTTTTCAATTCTGATTTCGAATTAGAAGTTGTTGAGTTTGATGGAGTTTGATTACTGCAAGCACCTAATGCTACAACTGCTGAAAGTGCCAATAAAGATTTTGTAATAGTTTTTAAGTTCATAAGGAAATCCCTCCGTTTAGATATTTACTAATTATTGAATAAATGACATTAAATTACTTTACGTTCAAATGGATCAATACTAATCCCTTGTTCTAATACTTGTTTAGCATATTCTTTTGCTCCAAATAAAGAGTGATCACGATAATTTCCACATTGAACAGCAGAAACACCTTGAATATCTTCAAATTGAATCTTTTCAACAATTTGTTCTAAAGTTGATTTTAATGCACGAGCAATATCTTCTGCGGAACGTTCTTCCCACAAAATTAAGTGGAATCCCGTACGACAACCAAATGGTGAGATATCGATAATCCCATCGATACGATCACGAAGTAAATCTGCTAACAAGTGCTCAAATGTATGAATGACACCAGTCGGCATTTCTTGCTTATTTGGTTGTAAAAAGCGAATATCAAAATTCGAAATGACATCTCCTTTTTTCCCGTATTCGTTTGAAATCAATCTCACGTAAGGTGCAATCACCTTGTTGTGATCTAATGTAAAGCTTTCTACTTCAGCCATATTGAATTCCTCCTACTGATAATGAAAAAAATATAATTCTTAAACACCAGTTTTCATTATATCGCTAATAAGTTATACATAAATTATACATAAAAGTTACAAGGAATTCAACTTAAAAACATACTATTATAATCCTTCATTTTAAAATTGTTCGTGTTTTTATATTTATAACTCTGAAAACAGCAATTTTAATAATAAATGTTCGTGTTTTGGCTGTTGGGGTTTTATTCTTTTACGAGTTAATCTTATAGCCTAAATCAAACATCATTAGTACGCTTTACCCTTTTTATATACTTCATAAAATTTGAAATACTTATCCTAGGCTGAGTACTTACCAACCTATGAACATGAAATGGCATAAAATGTCCGTCTATACTTAGATGTAAAAACAATATAGTATTACACATCTATTTTGCATCTGATAGCCTAGAACACCTTTATTGTATATTTGTCACATCAAAAGAATCATGTTTTTACTTAAAAAAACCGTTCCCATTCTTTTTTATATCATTTCATTTAAGTTATATCGAAATGATACAAGTAGACCTCTCTAAAATTCAACGTAAAAACGAACTTTTCCTTATACTAAATAAATATGGTTCGTTATTTGTTTTAGTTATACATGCATAAAAATTATATAATCCAGCTATATCAGTTGTTTACGAATGATACTGAACATAAAAATTAGTTTTCCTCTTACCTTCCCGACACTTATTTATCCATCATTCTTTAACTCAACACAAAAAAGCCTGGGACAAATTCCAGGCCTATTCTCTCTATTATCCTAAAGTTTGCACTTTCACACCATCCGGTGTTCCAATTAAAACTGTTTCTGTCATATTTGTAAATAATCCTTGTTCCACTACTCCTGTTAGAGCTTTTAAATCTGCTCCAAATGTCACAGGATCTTTAATTGGGAATACATCTAAGTCAATAATATAATTTTGACTATCTGTTAAATAACGTTCTCCGTTTTCTAATACTCGGAATTTTGGACGATATCCTTTTGCTTCGAATTTTTTGAATAATTGTTCTGAACCATACGGAATCACTTCTACTGGAAGTGGGAAGCGTCCTAAATAATCTACCATTTTAGATTCATCAACAATCCAAATAATACGTTTTGATTGTTCTGCAACAATTTTTTCAAATAGTAAGGCTCCACCGCCCCCTTTAATTCCTGAAAAATCAGGAGCAATTTCGTCTGCTCCATCAACTGTTACATCAATGAAATCTACTTCGTCTACACTCTTCAATGGAATTCCTAACTTTTCAGCTTGTTCTTTTGTACGTTTTGAAGTTGTTACACCAATAATGTCTAAACCTTCTTCTTTTACACGTCTGCCAATTTCTTCTACAAAATAATAAGCTGTAGAACCTGTCCCTAGACCTACTGTCATACCTGATTCAATATAAGTTGCGGCCTGTTTGCCGACCATCTCTTTCATGTTCACACGCATACCCTCCAATATGATTCAACTATCCTTATTATAACATAAATTCTTTTACTCGTTTCAAATCTTCTTGTAATTGTTCATAGATTTGTCGCATTTCTTCAGCAGATAAACTCAATTCCACTTCAACCGTTTTTGTTTGTGCCTTCTCCTCTTCTTCTTGATAAAGAAAGACTTCTTCTTCATCCAATTGAGCCAAGTCAATTCCAATAACTTGAGAAGCCGTTGTTAAAATATTTTCTGGAGCAATGACCCATGTCATAACATACTCATCTTCTAATTTTTCTAATAACACAGCTAATCTAGATTGTTCAAATTCTGAAGAATACTCTTCTCCTTTTTCCAATAAGTTCTTCATCGCCTCCAGACATTCTTCCAATTGTGCTACAGTTAATAAGTCGATTATTTCTTGATAAGCTTGTTCTTGATGAGAAATTTGTAAAAAAATATCTGTTTGAATATTGTGAGTTTGAGGATGGATATCTAAAAATTTTAATTCAAATATAAAATTCCCTTCTGAAATCTTCATGCGCTCACCTCTTTCTTCGTTTTATTGCCATATCTATAGTACAAGTTTCTCTTTCTACTTTCAATCATTTCAAAGAAAAAAGGCTGGAGTTTCTCCAACCTTTTAACGTAATATTTCAATGACATCTTTATTTGCAGCAGATTTAGCAGGAAATACGCTAAATACAATTCCAATAAAGACAGATACTCCAACTGTTAAAGCTACTGCTGTCCAGTCGGTATAAATTTTAAATGGTAGAAAATTCGAAATCAGCATTGCTAGTAATACTCCGGTTACATATCCGATAATTCCTCCAATAGAAGTAATCATAATTCCTTCTAATAAAAATTGTAATTGAATCGAACCTTTAGTAGCTCCCATTGCACGACGAATCCCAATTTCTTTTGTTCGTTCAGATACTGAAATATACATCATATTCATTACCCCAACACCTGCGATAAATAAAGAAATTCCGGCTACTGCTGAAACAAAATAAGTTAAGCCATCTAACACTTTCCCAATAATATCCATTTGAGCCGCTACATCGATAAAAGTATATTTTCCAGAAGTATGTTTTGAACCCACTTCATTCAAATGAGTTTCTACCTTTTTAGCTACATCTTTAGCTACATAGCCTGGTTTAATAAATACTTTTAGTCCATTCACATTTTCTTCTTTTTTATGATAATGTTGATGAGTTGTAGAAGGAATATGTACTGCTTTATAAGGATCTGCACCAGTAAAAATGGCTTGCAGCGCATCAACTTTACTAGTTGGCTTCACACCTTTAATATAATACACTTCTCCATCAATCGTTACACCATGTCCTAGTGCTTGTTTCGGACTAGAAAATAACAATTTTGCTAACTCTTCATCGATAATTGCTACTTTTTTATTCGCATCAATATCTACTTGGGAAATATTTTCTCCAACCGTCAAAGACTCTTTTGTTGCAGATTTTTCTAATCCAAGTACAACATGTTCTGTTGATTTCTTTGTTGGAATCGAAACACCGAAAATATAATTTTGTTCCTTTGTTTCAGGAATTTCTGTTCCCGAAACTCCTTCAATACTTTCTACACCAATACGGTCTTGTTTTGAAAAAGCTTTTTCTACTTTTCGAACAGATTGTGGATTATCAGGTTGATAGAAAAATTGTACAGTTACTTTCCCATTATCTTCTCCAGCTAATCCTGAAACAGCCATTTTTTGGAATCCTTTCCCAAGACTCATAATCGTAATAACAGCTGCAATTCCGATAATAATTCCTAACATCGTTAAAATTGTACGACGAGCATTTCCTTTTAAAGAATGCAGAGCGGATCCTAATAATACACTAAATTTCATATGGAATCCCCTCCTTTTGTTCATGAATCACACCATCAATTACATGGATAACACGAGAACAATACTTCGTCAAAGTGGGATCATGCGTCACCATTACAATCGTTACACCATCTTCACGATTTAAACGATATAAAATATCCATAATACTGGCAGAAGTTTTACTATCTAATGCTCCTGTTGGTTCATCAGCAATAATGAATTTTGGACTATTCACTAATGCCCGAGCAATTGCCACTCTTTGTTTTTGACCACCTGAAAGATGGCGAGGATATTTTTCTAACTTATCTCCTAGACCTACTTTTTCAAGCGCTTGTTTTACTTTTGAATGAGTTTGTCGAGGCGTTAATCCACGATATAATAAAGGTAGACGAACATTTTCTTCGACTGTTGCTTGTTCAATTAAGTTAAAATCTTGAAAAACAAATCCAACGGTAGAATTACGTACTTTGGAAATTTGATTATCACTCAAATTGGAAACAGACTCATCATTAAAAGAATATTTTCCTTCATATTTAGAATCTAGGAATCCTAATATATTAATGAGGGTAGATTTCCCAGAACCAGAAGGTCCCATTATTCCAACAAATTCTCCTTGAGTAATACGGACAGTCACATCATTTAATACATGTAACTGCTCATCTCCAACTTTATAATATTTATGAACATGTTCTAGTTTAATCATGGGACTTCACCGACTCTTCCAATTGTGTAGAAGACACCGCTGCTCCATCTGTAATGTCTGAATCTGGATTTGCAATCACTTTATCTCCAATACTTAATCCTTCTTGAACAATCCATTGGAATCCTTTTTTCACACGTTTAATATTTTTGCGTTTAGCTACCCCATTATCATATAAATAAACATATTCTTGTTCTCCATCTTTTTGAATCGCTTGTTCTGTTAATACTAATCCTTTTTGAGGGATTTTCACTTGAACAGTAAATCCATTTGGAAGAGAAATTTCTGGTTTTACAATTACATCATAACGAGCCACACTATGACCTCCACCACTAGAAGCTGCACTTGGAGAAGTTGGCAAAGATGGTACTGGATTAGCACCACTTCCTGACGGATCAGTAGAAACAAATGAAATCGTTCCTTTAATCTCTCTATCTTGAGCTTTCACATAGATTGTTACAGAAGCTCCCTTTTCAACTGATTCATAATCATATTCAGAAACAGTTGTTTTCGCTTCGCTATCTTTACTTGTAATTTTAATAAAGGCTAATTGTACATTTGTTTTTCCTTCTGGATTAATGCTAATGGTTCCTGCAATATCTGCTGTTACACTTGAACTTGTTTTTTTAGAAAGACGTTCGATTTTTGTGTTTACATCTTCAATATTATTATTCATATCACGAATTGCTTTTTGAGTTCCCTCAATTGCTTGGTCAAAGGCAGTTGTATCCATAGCTCCTACATGAGCTGTTTGATTCGTAGCACCTTGTTGGTTTTGAGCAGGGACTTCTTTTTCTAACTCTTGTTTTGCTTGAGATTTACGATTCTTTTGTGTTTCTAATTCTTGATATAAATGATCACGTTCAGCTACTAGACGACTTACTTGACGATTTAAATCGGCAACTTCGTCACTAATTGTTTCATTATCATATTCAAATAACACATCGCCTGCTTCTACTTCTTGACCATCTGTTACTTTTACTTGAGTGACTTGCCCTTTTTGAGGGTCGACATGATAGCTTTGCTCTTTAGCCGTTTCAATATTTCCATCTAATACTAAAGGCTCCTGTTCTGTTAACTCCATAATTGTATAATGGTGTTCTTCTTTCTTTTCAGGAGAGCGTAATTTTAAAAATCCTAATACGATTACGATAACAGCTCCTAATGCCATTACGCTAATCATGCTCCATTTTAACGTTTTACTCATTCATAACTCTCCTTAATATTTCGCTACTTCTTGTTCCCATTTTTGGTATGTTACATAAAACCAGGCTAGTAATCCGGCAATAATCGCTGGGATAACATAAGTAGCTACACTGAATTTTTGATGATTGAAAATATCATTAGCAATTTGCATTAAAATTGAAAAGACATGAATTCCGATTACATAAAAGAATAAATTCTTATCTGGTAATACTTGAGCTTTAGCGCTCTTTCCAATTTTGTGATATAAAATTGTTGCAAAAATACATAGTAGGAAAAATAATAAGAAAACTGCTACTCCAACTCCCGCTGTTTCAAAATTATGTTCTACACCCTGTTTTGCTAGTTCTTCTTGCACACTTGGAACAAAAGTAGACGCTACTCCAATTAATACAAAGAGGTTCGCAAAAATCCCAATAATATTCCAAACTTTTAAGCCGGTAGCAATTTTACTAACTACACCTGCATATTTTTCAACTTTTTGTGTATCCATGTTTCATTCCTCCTGGCGATTATTTTTATTGTTTCGCTACTTCTTGCTCCCATTTTTGATAAGTCACATATACCCATGCTAGTAATCCAGCAACAATCGCAGGGAAAATATATGCAGTAATATCAAATCCTAATCCACTCATCAATTGATTCACAACTTGCATCACAATTGAAAACGCAAAAACCCCAATCGCATAATGTAATAAATTTTTATCAGGTAATACTTGAGCTTTAGCACTTTCTCCAATTTTATGGTATAAAATTGTTGAAAAAATACATATTAATAAAAATACTACAAGAACTGCTATTCCAAATCCAATGTTTTCTTTTGTGAGATATGGATTTTTTACGGTTGCTAATTGTTCTTGAACTTGTGGTATTAATAATATTGCCATTCCTAAAAGACCCAAAACATTTCCAACAATTCCAATAATATTCCAAATTTTTAACCCCTTAGAAACTTTTCTTACAACTCCTGCATATTGTTCAACTTTTTGTGTATCCATGATACATTCCTCCTCAAAACTTTTTTAAAAAAGAATAGGTTAGTTACTCTTTTAGCTAACTATATACCTAGCAATCTTTTTTGTCAATAAGTTTCTTTATTTTTTTATTACGCTCATTATACACCGGTTGTTTCCGTTTTCATATAGGAATATTTCTTATTTAATCATTCTTAAGAATAAATTATTTACAATAAAAAAACGTCCTTTCAAAAAGAACGTTTTCTTCACTCTATTTAATCTTCTAATTCACAGACAAGCGCTTGATAGCCAGCAAGAGAGAGTTGATCTCCTTGGCCATTCATTTGTGCTGGAATATTGGCTAACAATACTTTTCTTACAGGCGTTGGCAAAGTTACTGTTTGAGGTTCTGCTTGATAATTGACTAATACAAGCACACGTTTTTCCCCACGTCGCTCATAAGCAATCATGTTTTTCACTTCTTCTAAAACAGGAACAAATTCCCCTTCACGAATGGTTGATCCATAAACTTCATCACGATACAAAGCAGTTAGCGCTCTATAATAGTTCAAGATAGATTGTGGATTCTCTTCCTGTTCCTCTACATTAATCTCTCTTTGCGGCTGTTTTGAAACAAGCCAAGCTTCTCCAGTTGTAAATCCTAACTTCTCTTCACCATTCCATTGCATTGGCGTACGAGCATTATCACGACTATATTTTGAAATAGCCTTCAACGCTTCTTCATCCGTTAGCCCCGCCTCTTTAGCAACATGATATTCATTTAATGTATTAATATCATCAAATTCATCAATCGACTCGAAAATTTGATTTTCCATCCCAATCTCTTGTCCTTGATAAATAAATGGAATTCCTTTACGAAGCATTTGCACTGTAGCAAGAGCTTTTTTACTAATTTCTGTCACTTCGCCTTCAGGAATATAATGAGAAACTCCACGTGGCTCATCATGGTTTTCAATAATCGTTGATAATACACCAATGGAATCCGCACGACGATGCGCTTTGAAAATACTATCTTTTAATTCTTCTGCAGTAGGTAAATCATGGCTATACCAGCCATTTCCTTTTTGTCCTAAAATCGTTTGTTTGAAATCAAAAATAGACGAGAATACTCCCTCTTCACCAATAAAGAAATGTAATTCTTCATCCGTTTCATTAAATACTTCTCCTACTGTAAAAGCATTATAGCGCGCAAATGTTTTTTCCTTCATTTCTTGTAAAAACGGTTCAATTGGTTGCGCATTCGCTAATGAATAACGAACAGGAACAAGTCCATTTTCTTGTTCAGATGGTAATGAACGCCATTCTAAATCCTTTTTAATATTAATAATGGCATCAATACGGAATCCTCCGATTCCTTTTTCTAACCACCAATTAATCATTGTATAAATTTCTTCACGTACGACAGGATTTTGCCAATTTAAATCGGGTTGCCCTTTATGGAATGAGTGTAAATAATATTTATTTGTTCCAGGAACTTTATCCCACACACTACCTCCAAAATAAGTTTCCCAGTTATTTGGTTCTTTTTCACTTTCAATAAAGTAGAAATAGTCTGCATAAGGGCCATCTGGATCTGCTAATGCTTTTTGAAACCATTCATGTTGATCAGAACAGTGGTTGACTACTAAATCCATTATAATTGAAATGCCACGTTTCTTTGCTTCAGCAATTAGTTCTTCCATATCTTCCATTGTTCCAAACTGTGGATCAATTGCATAATAATCTGCAATATCATATCCTTGGTCAACAAACGGACTCTTATATACAGGAGACAACCATAAAATATCAATTTCCAAACTTTGTAAGTAATCGAGCTTTTCGGTAATTCCTTTTAAATCTCCAATTCCATCTCCATTACTATCATTAAAACTTTTTGGATAAATTTGATAAGCTACTTTGCCTTTCCACCAATCTTTTTCCATCATTGGTAGCCTCCTTCACAATCGTTAATGACTTTATTCTGATACAATTCCCTCATACTGTCAAGCAACAAAAAAAGAGACAAACGATTGTCCCGTCTATCTCTTTAAAAATAATTGCTGTCTTATAAACGCTTGCTATATTTACGATATTGATAATATCTATAAGCATAAACGCCAGTACGATATAAATAGAAAATAACTAAAATAGCAAATAATTTATTATGTACAACCGTTAATATAACAAAGGCACATGCTATTATAAACATGATTAATGCATAAACTAAATCTTTCATCCTCACACCTCCATTACTTCTCTTCTTTTTTCTGTTTATCTTTAACATATCGATACGCATTAAAAGCACTAGAAATTCCAAACAAAGCAGCAACTAATGCATACCATTTATTATCCACCACCGCTTAATCACTACTAGTTAATCCATTATTGGTTTTTCGATACTGATAATATTTATAAGCATAGTCTACACTACGTCCTAGAAAAACAATCCCTAAAACAACAAGCAACTTCCTATATAGAATTGTTAAAACAATCAGTAAAACTGCAATAACTCCCGTTATAATTGCATATGTTAAATTCTTCATCCTAAAATCTCTCTCATTCATCTTCTTTTTTCTGTTGATTTTTAACATATCGATACGCATTAAAAGCACTAGAAATTCCAAATAAAGCAGCGACTAATGCATACCATTTATTATCTATCACTGCTAGTAATGCAAACGAAAGAGTACATAATGCATAAATAATCGTATTCCATAAATACAAAGGAATGTTCTTCATCTGCCTGTCTCCTTATTTCAATTTATCATGTTCATAAGTATGAACTAATTCTAAGCCTTTAAACTGCTGCTGTCTTAACGCTTCATAAACAACAATTGCTGCTGTATTCGATAAGTTTAAGGAACGAACATGAGTATCATTCATCGGTAATCTTAAACAACTTTCTTCATGTTCACGCATAAATTCTTCTGGTAATCCTGTTGTTTCTTTCCCAAAAATGAAAAATTGCTCTTCATCCTTTGCCAAATCGACTTCATCATAAGTATGATTAGCAAATTTTGTAATTAAATAAATAGGACGATTGCCTAAATACTCCATAAATGCTTCTAGCGAATCATGATACGTAATATCCACATCATTCCAATAATCTAGACCTGCACGTTTTAAATGCTTATCATCTGTTGAAAATCCTAATTGCCCCACTAAATGTAGTGGTGAATTCGTTGCAGCACAAGTACGCGCAATATTTCCCGTATTCGCTGGAATTTGTGGTTCAAATAATACAATATGATTAATCGTCATAAGATCCCTCCTCAGGATTTTTTGGTAATTTTTCGTGCAATGTTTGAATCGCTTCTTCTAATTCAACAACTAAGTCTGCCTCTTCTTTCGTTGTTGCTTCAATTTTTTGAGCTTTTTCTAACATTTCTGTAAAATAATGAATCAGTTCTTCACTCGATTCTGAAATAATCTCACTCACAGCCCAAGCCGCCGTTCCTTTGATAACAGGTCGCATATCTTCCTTCATTACTTTCAATAATAGAGGAACAGCTGTTTTATCACGGTAATTCGCTAGCGCAATAATGGCATTTCTCTGTAGCGGCTTCTTCCCACGCCATGAACCAGCCATCTTTCCAAACCGTTCTTTGAACTCCTTATTCGAAATCGTCACTAATGGTTTTAACAATGGATGTGTTTCTTCCACAGACGGTTCCATTTCAGGATGTAAATGAAAATCTTTTCCTTTATTATACGGACAAACTTGTTGGCAAATATCGCAACCATAAATAACATGCCCCATTTTTTTACGATATTCCTTCGGCATAAAGCCTTTCGTTTGTGTTTGATACGATAAACAACGTTGAGCATTCATTTTACCATTTCCTAATAAGGCATTGGTCGGGCAAAAATCGACACAACGAGTACAATCTCCACAGCCATAATCAACGGGTGCATCGACTGGAAATTCAATATTCGTAATTAATT
Organism: uncultured Granulicatella sp.; assembly: GCF_963528195.1. Lineage (GTDB taxonomy): Bacteria > Bacillota > Bacilli > Lactobacillales > Aerococcaceae > Granulicatella. Next base: position 106,538 of record NZ_CAURVN010000001.1, on the reverse strand, counting down.
CGCCCAAATAAACATAGGAACCAAATTCCTTTGTCACTAATAAACCATTTTTTCCTACAAAACCTATCCCCGCACGTTCAGCAACACGAACATCGATTAGTTCTCCTGTATCCACCATTGGTTTAAACGCAACATCTTCTTGATTCACTTCACTTTTAATATATTCAATTAAAGCTTCCATTCTTCTAGATAAAATAAAATGGTAATCTTCTCCCCACGAAGCTCTCGCAAAAGCTCCACGTCGCTCCCCTTTTACACGTTCAGGTTTCTGACTTGGTAAAGTAGGATATGCAAGGGCAATTGAAATAATCGTCTTAGGAGAATCAAAAATCTTCTCTGGGTAAATTCTCTCTTCTAAAATCGGATGTTCAAATCCTGTTGTATGTCCTAACTCTTTAGATTCTTGCATTCCTTGGGCTAAATGATCAAATGGTGCTGCAGAAGCAAATCCGATTTTATCGATACCAAGTTCCTTACTTTTCTTTTGAATTTTTTCTTTTAAAAGAGCTGTATCCATCGATTCACTTCCTTTCACTTTCATTGATTGCTTTTCTTATTGTAACTCATTTCTAGCAAAAAAACGATAAAAAAAAACGCTAGCCTTCGGTGTCAATCACGGCGAAAGTTAACGTTAGTCTAGAGAGTCGATTATTTAGCAAATACTTACTAAATAAAGCGATGAACTTATCTTAACTTTTTTTTATAAAAAAATCAACATTTTTTATAAAAAATCTTTTACGATTTTTCACAATTCCTCTCTATTTAACCCTCTCTAACAAAGACTTCAAAAGCACGCAAATACTCCACCATAAAACAAAAAGGATGAATTCCTTAACCGAATCCATCCTTTCATTCATATTATAATCCGAAGTTGATATATGTTGCTTGAGCTGCAACGCTTGATGGAATTGTACGAGTTGAAATAACGTTTACACCTTGTACGTTCATTTCTGAGATGAATAATGATCCATCTGCATTTACACGTTCAACAAATCCAACGTGACCATATACAGGGTCTGCTCCACCTACACCACGTTGGAATACAATTGCTGTACCTGCACGAGGAGTTGAAGAAACTCCGTAACCTGCTGCTGCAGCGTTTGCTGGCCATTCAGCTGCGTTTCCTAATGCTGTAGTTCTAATTGGTGCTCCTAATTGAGCGAAACGGTTATACATATAGTAAGTACATTGTCCGAAGTATCCACCATTTAAAGCTGCTACAAATGATGGGTTTGGAGCTGCAAATGAGCCACCTACCACGATATTTGCTGCTTTAGCTGGAGTTGATGCTGATTCACTCTTCGCTGCAATTGTAGCTGGAGTTGATGCTGTAGCTGCCGCAGGAGTCGCTGCTGCTTTTGCAACTGCTTCTTCTGTTGCTTTCAACATTGCTTCTTTAGCTTCTTCTGCTGCTTTTTGTGCTGCTGCTTTTTCAGCATCTGCACGAGCTTTTTCAGCTGCTAATCTTTCTTTTTCTTGAACTAAGCCATCACGTGCTGCAATTGCTTCTAGTTCTTCATTTGAAAGGTTTGCTAAAGTTGCTTTATGTTTTGTAAATGTTGCACTTAACTCAGATTGTAAGTTTTGTAATTGTGCTTCATTTGCTTCTTGTTTTGCTAAGTTATCTTTTTGAGCTTGTTCTTTTGTTTGAACTTGCTCTTTATCACGAGCTTGTTCTTGCATTAATTGACGATTTGCACCTACTAAGTCAACAATTACTCCAATACGATTTACTACATCTGTAATAGAATCTGCATTTAGTAAGAAGTCAACATATGAACGCGCACCATTTACTTGAACTGCACGAGCTTGATCTTTTAATCGTTCATTACGTTCTGCAATTAATGTTTCAAGTTTTGAAATTTCTGCTTTAAGTACTTCTAAGTTTGCTTTAGCAGTTTCTTGTTCTGCTTGAACTGAATTAATTCTTGATTGTACATTTGTTAAATCTTGAGATAATTGGTCAACTTGACTTGCTACTGCTTGTTTTTGATTGTTTAAATTTTGAATTTGAGAATTTGCTGAGTTAATTTGCGAATCAATATCTTGAGCGTTTACTGAAGGTGCTAATGTACCTAGTGCTAACGCTGTTCCTGTTACTACGAAAGTTAATAACCTCTTATTCAAATGATTCCCTCCAAACGGTTTTCGATTTATCTACATGGCACCATATGAAAGTGCTTATAATCCTGACTGGTACCATCATACCATACGACTAAAGTCTTATGTTAAATTTCGCAGAATTGTATCTTCATTGTAACAAAACTGTAACATTTCGTTTTATAGCTGATATAATCGCTTTTTTAAACTCTTAATTTGTCATATTTTTCATGACAATTTCATAAGAAAAAGGCTAGATTTCTCTAACCTTTTCTACATCATTATTTTAATTTTACTAAGAAATATTTTTTCTTTCCACGACGAACTAGTACAAAACGTCCTTCAAAGGATTGTTCTGGAGTCCAAACATGTTCTAAATCTGTAATTTTTTCTCCATTAATTGAAATTGCACCATTTTGAATATCCTCACGAGATTGACGACGGCTTGGTTCAATTCCTAAATCTACTAACCAAGTTGCTAAGTTTTGTTCTACTTTTTCACTTTCAAATGTTGGCATATTTTTGAACCCTTGTTCAATTTCATCTGCATTTAATTGTTGAACATCTCCCGTGAATAAAGCATTTGTAATTTTCAACGCATCTTGTAATGCTGCTTCACCGTGTACAAAACGTGTTACTTCTTCTGCTAAGCGTTTTTGTGCTTGACGTTTATGTGGTTCTTCTTGTACAGAAACTTCTAATGCTTCAATTTCTTCTTTTTCTAAGAATGTAAAGTATTTAATATATTTAATCACATCACGGTCATCTTGATTTAACCAGAATTGGTAGAATTCGTATGGAGTCGTTTTTTCTGGATCTAACCATACTGCACCACCAGCTGATTTCCCGAATTTAGTTCCGTCAGATTTCAGCATCAATGGAATTGTTAATCCATAAGCACGAGCTTCTGCTCCTTCCACTTTACGAATTAATTCTAAACCGGCTGTAATATTTCCCCATTGGTCAGCTCCACCAATTTGTACTTGAACATCTTCTTTACGGAATAATTGTAAGAAATCGATTGATTGTAAAATTTGGTAAGAAAACTCTGTAAATGAAATCCCTACTTCTAAACGACTTGCGACAACATCTTTTGCTAACATTGTATTTAAGTTAAAATGTTTCCCATAGTCACGTAAGAAGTCTAATAATGATAAATCTTTTGTCCAATCATAGTTATTCACTAAACGAACTGCTTCTTGGTCTTCTTGACTTGTTAAGAATAAACGTTTCATTTGTGCAGTTAATTTTTCTACATTATGTTGTACTTGTTCTTTTGTTTGTAAAACACGTTCACTTGTACGACCACTTGGATCTCCAATGGAACCTGTTGCTCCTCCAATAACAATGACTGGACGGTGCCCTGCTAATTGGAAACGATGTAAAATCATAAATGGAATTAAATGTCCAATATGCATACTATCTCCTGTTGGGTCCACACCACAGTATAGTGAGACTGCTTTTTCTTGCGTTAATTGACGCAAACCTTCTTCGTCTGTCATTTGATTAATGGCACCACGCCACATTAAATCATCAATAATATTCATACAAATCCTCCTTATATTTTTGCAATTTTCTTACACAGTTTTCTAGCAAATAAAAAAGTCCCTAATAGCCCAAAAGCTATTAGGGACGACTTTGCCGTGTTACCACCCATCTTGTAGTTAAAAAACTACCTCTCAAATCCTTATCGCGGATAGACGCTGTTTGCCACAGTTTGCTCTCAAGTGTACTTCGATTCTAGGTTGGATTGTCTTGCACCTACCGACAATTCTCTTTTTGCTCCGATGCTAGTCTCTACTGCGCTTGATCATTGCTCTCGATTTAATTGTTATCAGTATACTGACAATCTTTGAAACTGTCAACTGCTTTTCCTAGCGAATCCAAGCTCCAGTTGCATCTACTTGATAGCCATCTGATGTTTTTTCAGAAATAGCCATTTGACCACTGTCTTTTAAGAAATACCATTTACCAGATGACTCAACCCAGCCTGTCTTCATTTCGCCTGATGGTGCAAAATAATACCAAGCATCATTCCATTGCACCCAACCTGTTTGCATGCTACCTGAAGTGTTGAAGTAATACCATTTTCCATCTACTTGAACCCAGCCAGTTTCCATTGCACCAGATTCATTTAAGTAATACCAAACTCCATTCAGCATTTTCCAACCTGTTTGCATTTTTCCAGATTGATTAAAATAATACCACTTATCTTTAATTTGTAACCAATCTACAGCATATTTCCCTCTCTCAGGAATATACATCCATTTACCATCATCAAATACCCATTTTTCTTGTAAATATCCTTGTTCATTAAAATAGAAATATCCTAAATCTGGTACAGATGTATGAATATCATCACCTTCAACAACATTAATCAAACCTTGTTGAACAACTGGTAATACTTGCCAACCTTTTAATGGTTTGAAGTCATCCCCAATAAATACCCAAGTATTATCGACTGCTTGCCATTTTAACGCACGTTTTCCATCACGATACAATACTTTGCTGCCGTCTTTTTCAACTTTCCATTCAGGCGTACTATATCTAAATGGTTGTCCACACTTCGATACAGGTACTTGTGCATCCCCTTTAACAAGAGCTTTCTCTTGAACTACACATTTTGGAATTATCCCTTCATTTTCAGCAGCTTGAACATTGTTTGTTGCTACAAAAGTTGATAACGCCATCGCACCTAATAAAAACTTCATTTTACTCATCATTTTCACTCCCCTTTACTTGTGTGAATATTATAGCAAACTCAGCTTTTATTTGTCTATATCCGATGGACATATAATAAAGAAGTATATTTTCCATTTTAAAATAGCGAATCGTTATGTTTCTAAGTTCATTTCATCTTTATACAAAAATAGGGCTCGCCCTCAGATAGAAATCTATCGTCAGACGACTGCCCTATTTAATCAAAATCGTTATTATTTATTAACGTTTTCCCATTTCCAGCTTACTACTTCTGGAATATCTTCACCGTGTTCACGGATATAACTGTGGTGGAATTCCACTGTTTCATCCATTTTCGCAGCAAATTCGCTAGCTTTGTCACCATATACAGCAACTGCAGCATCTTTTGCAACGTGGAAGCGGTCCATTTCAGAAAGAACACGCATATCGAATGGAGTTGTAATATCTCCGTTCTCACGGTAACCGTGGATATGAACATTATGGTTGTTACGATCGAAGAATAAATCACGAATCATACCTTCATATCCGTGGAAGCAGAATACTACTGGTTTGTCAGCTGTAAATAATTTATCGAATTCTTCATCAGATAAACCACGAGGGTCAACTTTTGGAGAACGTAATTTTAAGATATCTACAACGTTGATGAAGCGGATTTTCAATTCTGGGAATTGTTTATGCAAGATTGAAATACCTGCTAATGCTTCTAAGTTTGGTTCAGTACCTGCAGCAGCAATCACTACATCTGGCTCTTCGCCATCTTTAACAGTTGAAGCCCAGTTAATTACTTTGTATCCTTCGCTTACTAATTCTTTAGCTTCTTCTACTGAGTAGAATTGAGGACGTGGGTGTTTAGATGAAACGATTAAGTTAATTTTATCTTCTGAACTTAAAGCTTCAGCCATAACTGCCATCAAGCTGTTTGTATCTGCTGGTAAATATTCACGTACGAATTCTGGTTTTTTCTCAGCTAAGTGAGTTAATAAACCTGGATCTTGGTGAGTATATCCATTGTGGTCTTGTTGGAACACTGTTGATGTTGCAATCAAGTTTAATGATGGATAGTTTTTACGCCATGGAGCATGAGTTTTAGATTTACGTAACCATTTGAAGTGTTGAGTAATCATTGAGTCTACTACACGTAAGAATGATTCGTATGAAGCGAAGAATCCGTGACGACCTGTTAATACATATCCTTCTAAGAATCCTTCTGCTTGGTGTTCTGATAATTGTGAATCGATAACACGACCAACTGGTGAAATCCATTCATCATAACTTTCATCACGACGACCAACCCATTGACGGTTCGTTGCTTTGAACACTTCGTTTAGACGGTTAGATTTAGTTTCATCTGGTCCGAAAATACGGAAGTTTTCAGGGTTAGCTTTTACTAAGTCAGCTGCAAATTTACCAAATTCAATCATATCTTGTTTTTGGATAGCACCTGGAGTTGCAGTATCAACTGCATGTTTCGTCCAATCAGTAATTTCCATTGGTTTTACAACCCCTGCATTAGTGATTGGGTTCATGCTCATACGACGGTCACCTTTTGGTGAAATAGCAGCAATTTCTTCTACTAATTTTCCGTTTTCATCGAATAATTCTTCTGGACGGTATGATTTCAACCAGTCTAATAATGCATCGATATGTTCCATTGATTCACCTGATACTGGAATTGGAACTTGGTGAGCACGGAATCCACCTTCGATTGGTTCGCTGTTCCATTCTTTTGGACCAGTCCATCCTTTTGGTGTACGTACTACTAATACTGGCCAATGAGGCATTGTTGCTTCTTCAGCTTTTTTAGCACGAGCTTCTTTTTGGATTGCTTGAATTTTTTCAATTGCTTCGTCTAATTTTTCAGCCATTAATGGGTGAACTTTTTTAGGATCAGTTCCTTCAACGAAAATTGGATCCCATCCTAAACCGTTAAAGAATTGAGTTAATTCTTCATCAGTACGACGAGCTAAAATTGTTGGGTTGTGGATTTTACCACCGTTTAAGTAAAGAATTGGAAGTACAGCACCATCATTTACAGGGTTGATGAATGTGTTTGAGAACCAACCAGCTGCTAATGGGCCTGTTTCTGCTTCTCCATCTCCGATAACTGCAGCAGCAATTACGTTAGGGTTATCTAAGATAGCACCTGTTGCGTGAGATAATGAGTAACCTAATTCTCCACCTTCGTGAATAGAACCAGGAGTTTCAGGAGCAGCATGTGATGCAATTCCTCCTGGGAATGAGAAAATTTTACACAATTGTTTGAAGCCAGCTTCATCTTGCGTAATATTTGGATATAATTCAGTATAAGAACCGTCTAAGTAAGAGTTAGATACCATTACTTGTCCACCATGTCCAGGACCTTCAATGTAGAACATATCTAAGTCATATTTGTTAATCGCACGGTTTAAGTGTGCGTAAATAAAGTTTTGTCCTGCGATTGTTCCCCAGTGTCCGATTGGATGTAATTTAACGTCTTCTTTTTGTACAGGACGACGTAATAGTGGATTATCTTTCAAGTACATTTGTGCTACTGAAATATAGTTAGCTGCGCGCCACCACGCATCCACTTTTGCTAAGTATTCTGGTGTATCAAATTGTGTCATTTATAATTCTTCCCTTCTAGTTTTCTCTTCCAAAGAAAATTTGAAAAATGGCGTTTCAAAAATCCTTCAAAAAATAACCGTCAAGTATTTAACATATCTTTTTTTTCTTGTCAAGAAAATTTGAAAAATTAATCATTATTCCATACTATTTTCTAAATATTTTAGGATTTATTCCGAAAGAACAGTTATCATTTTGAATTTTGAAAACGTTCATAACCACTTTTATTTGACTGTTTGGCTACAAATTTCTTTAGTGGAATGATACAATTTTTAAAGACCTTTGCTAGGGTGTTAGATAGTATTTTATATGAACTATTTTCTTGAAAATTTTCAAACTAAAAAAACGTTCTAATCCCATTAACAACAGGTATTCCATCATATCATTTAAACGCTACCATTGCAAGAATTATAAACTGCACTTTAGAATGGAAAATTGGCGTTTGCACAATAAAAAATCCCTCCACCATTCGATAGAGGGATAAAATTTTCAATTATTCTTCTATAAATTCAGCATCGATTACTAAAGGGTCTGATTTTTCTTTATAAATTTCAACATTTGCTAAATCATCTTTTGCTAAGTGTTTTCTTAATTTTTCTGCCATGGCATTAAAAGTAATATACGTCAATGCACCAGAAGTTACTGCGCCAACAAGTGGAACAACTTTGGACACACCATTGGCAAACATTTTTTTAGACATTTGAACTCCAAGAATGGATGCAATTTTTTTAACGATTGGATAAACGAATCCTTTTGTAAATGTATGTTGAGGTAATTTTTTTGCAACTTGTTTCGCAATTTGCGCGGATAAAGCATGAACCGTATTTACTGCACTATTAACACCAAACATGATTCCGATGAATAAAATAAGTAAATTTTTCGTTTCGTCATTCATTTCTTTGGTATCAAAATTCAGTTCACTCCAACCATATAAATAAATTAACTTTTGCAACACTCGTAAAATATGGGCAAAATATTGCGCTAAATCTGCTGGAAGTGAGCCAAGAATCGCAAAACCTCCTGGAAGTCCTGCTGCTGCAGAAATCGTACTTACTTGAGTAGCCTCTCCTTTAATACAACTTTTTGCAATTTGATTAATATCTTCTACTGAAATTCCTGCATATGCCGGATTATATTGAATCGCCAATTCAATCACTTCTGGACGATATCGATCTCTTAATTCTTTTCTTAAAAATAATTCTCTGTCAATTTTTACCATGGGAAGTTTTGTCGTTTCCAATAGTAATCGATCAATTTTTAATAATTTCAACATTCTGTCTCCTAATTTATTCCAATACTTTTTGCTTGATTATAGCATAGGTTAATTAAATCAGAAATAGGCATCCTTAAACTTCGTAATAAAGCAGACTTTTCTTTCGAATTGTGGCAAGGGACGATAGCAGCACCCTTTTGGGTCTCGTATCCCACTATTTGGAAAAGTCTGGTTTATTCCTTTTTTAACGTAGAAAATTGATTGGTAAGTGTCTTTTAGTATTGATATAATTAACTTATCAGGAGGGATTTCTTTTATGACAGACAGCGCATTTTTATTCACGCTTAATCCAGATGGTTCAGCAATCATTGGATATGAAGATTATGATGTCGATATTTTTGATGGGGACGATTATGAAGTCACTTACTTATTAGATGCGGAAAATTTCACTAATCTCTTGCATCATCTTAATATTCCATTGAATCGAGACACTAAAAAACTATTGAAAAATGAATTTGGGCAGCATTTTGACTCTAGAAAATTCGAAGCGTTTTGTAAGGAACACAATATTAGCTATGAACGTAATGTGAGTATTGGATAATTAGTCAATAAAAGTTTTAAGGGAGAAACATCATGAACAATCAACAAGTACAAAATTTTTACTATGATAAAAAGGATACTCCATGTCCGATAACAGAATCTTTAATCAAGTTAGGCTATCAACAAGAACGTGAGGGATATATTGCTTATGCAAAAGAGCATAGTATTGAAGTAAATTATCTTGAAGCAAAACCTACTCAGTGGTGGCATTTAATTAAATGTTATTGCGCCCAATCAGATCCTCACAAACCATTTCCTTATTCTGTCAAATGTGGCGAATTATACTTTTGGTTGGCAGAAGTGTCAGGAGCATTTAGTAAAGACGAACTATTGACGTTAAAAGATCAAGCAATTGCTGCTTGTGATAGAGTTATTAGAAAGAATCACTCCCTTCCACCTTTGAAAACCGCCAAAGGGAATCTCATTATTAGAGATTATTGCTTTGATAGGATTTGTGAAGTGGTTGAGAGAGTGAAGATTGAAAACTCCTACTGACTAAATTTTCAGCAGGAGTTTTTGATAATTATTTTCTTCCGTTCTGTTTAACTATGATAAAAAAATTATTCAGTAAATTATTACAAGCTCTTAATAAACCTCTTCTGTGTTTTATCGCAGATATATCCAATAATTTCATAAAATTTATGTGCTTCTACACGATAATCTGCTGAATTTAGTCTAATGAACTCAATAGAATTATTTTTAGCATTTAGTTCTAAATGATGCATCAATTCTTTACCAATTCCTTTACCTTGAAACTCTGGTAAAACAGCTAATCCCAAAATGTTCAACCCAGCGTAAGAATAAAGACTTTCATAAACTTCAGCATGAACAAAACCAACTACGTTCTGTAACTCTTCGTCTTCATATACATAAATATAATGATGATTTACATTCTCTGATAGTTTTTGAATTTGTCTCATAACTGTCTCAATAGATACTGAATACCCTAAAGAAACTTCACATATTCTTTGTATTGCCTCAGAATCTTCTATTTTTATTTTTCTAATCATATTGTCTTCCTCAATAGTTTTCCTCAAACATATATTAGTATTTCCCCATCCTACTCCCACTCTTCTTTTTCTGTTGTTAACTACGTCCAAAACTATTCAAAATAGAGGCTTTTCGTTTATCGAGTGCTGGGAAATTTGTTTGATTTAAGCTTGTTTTTAGATTTTTTTACCCGTTCCAGTCCCAGTTCCAGTTTTTAATGATGTATCTAAAAATTCTTTAAATCCTTTTTGTATTAATTTTCTCGCTTTAGATATATCGTCATCTTTTCTATATGTGTCCAATGTTCTTTCCAATAGATGTATATTAGTTTCAATATCATCTCTTATGCTTTGAAGATATATAATATACAAAACTTTCTGTGTATATACTTCATTCGCCCCATATAACTCTTTGTATTTTGTTTCTATTTTATCATATAGTTTTATCAGCTCTAATAGCTTATCAAACTCTATAACATCTTCACCAAAAATTTCATCGTAATAAATACCAAAAAGTTTCTTCTTCTGATTAGTAGCTCGATCAGGATATCCTTTATATGAGTATAAGATTTGGGCTAATGTTTCCTTGCCTATTTGAGATTTAAGCTTATTATTAATTCCTATGTCTCCCGATTTGCGTATGTAATCTATTCCTTGTGTAAATAAAAACTTTTCTATCTTGATTTGTATCTTATTTATAGATTTCAGATCGGCATCAGAAATTGAATTTTGACTATTCGTATATTCCGCTATTTCGTTAATTAATTCATCATTGTCTTCCGTCTTAAAAATTCTGACTAATACTGAAGAATTTTCTAATTTTTCTTCATCAAATTCTTTTTCTTTAAACTTATAAATACTTCTTAATGTTTGACCACCGTTAACAATTTGCATGTTATCTAATGTAAATAAATATTTCTTATTTGCATTTTTAGGCTCTGCCTTTACATTCTTTGCCGTTATAGTTATGCCATTATTATAAACAAAGAATTTATTTGGGCATTCACTTAATGTTTTTATTATGTTCTTGTTATATTTAGAGTTACTTAAATAACCTCTTACGTTTTCATAGAGTATCCCTATTTCAAGCTTAAGATCTTTTATCATTTCTAGAGTATCATAATTATAATTATCTCTTTGTTCTTTATCTGAACATGTCATTCTAATTAAGTCAGCTACACTTATTTTGACTAGATAAGATTTAGCTGATGATAAGGAGTCTTCTTCATAAACTAAAAATGATTCCTTATCAACAATAAATTTTGCTGAAAACTCATTATTTCTATTGTGCAAAAAACCTATTATGTCATCAAGAACTATAGGTCTTATATCAACATCATAATCCCTTTTCAAAGAATTTATTTCTGGTTGATTGATATCTACACTTTGATTTTCATTAGATACAACTATCAATTCAATGTTCCATATTTCATCTGAAATGATTTTTTCATAAATAGCTTCCATTTTTTCTTTAGAAATTGAAGAGCTATCATCTACATCTTTAAAGCTACCATTTAAAGACATACTTAAAAATTTTGTTGAATCAAGGACCGGACCTTGTTTTCCGCCTTTTTTTGAGCTAAAACTCTCTCTAAATTTAAAGTTGTATAAAACAATACGCTTATCATCTTCATCAATATATACTGCATCAATTCCAAAATCATTATTATCCACTCCAAGAATGCTTTTACAATAATCTGTATCAATTATCATTCTTTCCAATTCATCGGTAGCTGTATTTCCTGTGGTTAATTGAAGAATCAGATAATAAAAGCCAAATCTTTTTTGATTAGATTCACTCAATTTGTTTAATTGACTAATACTATAAATTCTTTTCAATAGTTCAGTCGAATATAAATTTACTAATTTAAAATCATTAATAGTCGCCATTTTTTCTCCTTAATATAAATACAATCTTTTTTATTAGCCTATATGCAAACCATTCTAAATATTGGCTTTTCGTTTATTATATGCTACAAAAATTCGTTTAACTTAATCTCGTTTTTATATTTATTTGCCATTCCACATTCTGGTTACAATAACTTCTACATTCTCTTTACAATATCAAAATCTTCTTTACGATTACGTTTATCAATTGCATTATCAATATATGTATCAATATTATTTTTAAATTCATCAAACTCTATTAAAGAGCAATATGAATCTTCCAGAGAGTCGTATATGCCACCGCACTGATTTTTCTTTTTAGAGGTTTTTATATTCATCATATTCTTTCTTACTAGATTATCAAATTCTTTCATACTTTTTACTTTAGAATCCTTATTGCACACTGGGCATTTATGTGTCGTTTCCGTGTATAAATGCTCAGCTGCATCTTTAGTATAAACAGCAACAACTGCATTCGTTCTGTTATCTTCCCTATCTTCTAGAGAGTATCTTAGTTCATCATACAACCAATCATCATATTTCCCCCAAACATCTTTTTTATAGTTTACAGCTTCTGGTGTTAAGATAATGATTGTAACACTGGTTTCTTTTAGTTTTTTATATAGATAATTTTTAATTGTCTCTTCATACATATTTGATCGATCTTCATCTTCTGAATAATTAATTATATCTTTGTTTTTATCAAAACAATTACTCAACTCTTCTTTATAATCGGCTCCATCACTAAATCTAAATGAAATAAAAACATTTCTTGCCATTTTATTATTCCTTCCCACTTATCTCGTTAATAACTTTTATTATTTGTTCTACTGATTTGCTCACATCTATAAAATTCTCATTTATCTTACTACAATCTATTTCTTTTGCTAATTTTGAAGCCATGCTTCCTGTAAATCCTATTGGCAACAACACAAGTTCATTGTTCTTTGCAATATTAAACTCTTCTCCCATACCATTAGCTTCTACTATTTTTTCATCAATTAATTTATTTCCAAAAATAAATATTGCAACACCACATTTTTCAATCATTTCCGTACGATATTGTGTCCATACATCCTTCAAATTTTGATCTTTCCCCGCATTCAAAGGAAATGGTATTAGTGATAAGCAGTTTTCCAATTTAACCTTTCTATTTGTGTAGCAGTAACGTGTAACTCCATTAATAATATGCGTACCAATACCTTTCCCATATCCATTTATAATTGTGTATCCATTACATACCAATTGATAAGAAAGTTCCTGAATAAAATCTATCGCTATTTCTTTGGGAAGTGGTGAATACTCCGCAGCACTTCCAGATATAAAAATGGTTTTTCTTCTATATATTTTATATAAAGTATCCAATATATCTGTAATCTCCGAATAAGATTCTATTAAATGAACAAAAATTCCATAACGTTTTAAATCTTCAATGACTAATTCTTGTCGTGCTCTTTCATATACATATTCAGACTCTTCCAGGTAGTCTTCCTTACTAATCTCTTTGAGTATACAATAATGATGTCTATTCCTCCCATCTAAAAGAATCCTCATTTTACTTAATAAAGCTAAAAAATTCGGATCTGTAAAGCTAAACCCGATGAACAGAAAAGTTTTAGTTAGTAAATGTCCTTCAAGAACATCTCTAAATAACACTCTATCCTTAAATCCATACTGCTCATAATCATCCCTAGTAATTACTGCTCTGTCCGGATGTTCAATATCTCCATGCATTTTATAAATTACCACATCATGATTTTTTCTAGATAGCTGTAAATGCTGATCTTCTGATTTAACTGCTACTGTTTTCCCGTTCAAATCTAATGCTTTTTCAATAAGCTTATCATAATTTGTTGTCCAAAATGTATCGATTGGAAGCTTCGCCAAAAGATCATGATTACCGTTTGGTCTGAGATTTGAAGGAAAAGCCTCGTTTATCAAATTATCAATGGTTCCTCTGTTTTTTACATTACATATATACTGAGCAACTTCAGTCAAGTCTCTTTCTTTATCAATATCTAATTTGATATCTTTTGCTTCTTCCTTTAAAAGCTCTTTCCAGTCAAAATATCCAGCTCCTTTGGATATACCTGCTCCTACAAATGCTGACAATTCACCACCATTTAAAGCCTGAGATAGCTTAGCTAATAGTTGTTGTCTATCAATTGTTGTATTCAAATCAAATTTCACCACCTTCCATACTAAAACACTTCCTCAAGCAACACCCATCTATCATCATTCATATCATCCACATACTCCATATTATTGAGATACAACTCATCATTTCAATCTCTGTTATTGCACGAATGTTTTCATCATCATTATTTTGTACTTTCAATTTTTCAAGATATTCAAGCATTTTTTCTCGCTTGATTTTAGATAAATTCGCCATACTCTACCTCACTTTATTTACAAGACTCTTAACTAAGTCCTTATCTTCTATCTTCGTAATTCCAAAACTCTTTTTACCAGCATCCTTTATAGAAGCTCCAATATGATAAACTTCTGTTTTATCTATGATTAAAAATCTATCGTGAAAATCTGTTGTAGTTTTAATCGATAGTTTTGGATATTGAGCATTAAATTTCGTTATATCTTTTGTTGATAAATTTCCTTTTCCTGCTGTTATAATTACAACATCCACACTCTTATTCTTCTTGCAAAGAATATTTAAGGTGTTGACATCTACATAATTATCAATCAAGACGATTTCTTTCTTAGCCTTTTTAACAAGTCCCACAATAAAGCTAAATGCATCATATATTTGCCCATCGAAAAATATATTTTGCTTAACCTCAGTATTAGTCGTAATATAATTAAATACTTCTTCCAGCTTCTTATCTGTTTCCAATTGTTTTAACTCCACTCTGTCAAGACGAGCGAACATCTCTCTGTTAGAAAGCAAAAAATTTCTCATCTCCACAAAACTATTCATGATTTTAATACTGACTTCCACTGCCACATCACTTTTAAGCACAGCAGAAAGCATGGCGATACCTTGTTCTGTAAATACATATGGCATATATCTTCTGCCACCATAATTATTATTGGAACTTGAGGTTCCATTTTGGAATCTCAAGTTTTCGTATTCAGATTCAGTTAATTGAAAACAAAAATGTTCCGGAAATCTTGATAAATTCCTTTTCATCGCTTTATTTAAATTACCGGTAGTAACTTTATATAGTTCCGCGAGGTCGCTATCTATCATTACCTGCTTACCTCTAAATGTATAAATCAGATTTTGTATTTCTTTATTATCAATAATGACAAGATTTTTATCTTCTGTCATAAGTACCACCACCTTATCTCTAAACCAATAACAATCTGTTACCCATCAACTCCACCTTATTCATTCTTTATAATCGAAATCATATCACCAAAATCAACATCTAGCTTCGTTCCAATACGATGCAAAACTTCCATGCTGACAAACTCTCCTCTACCCATTTTAGATATAGTTGCCGGAGATAATTCGCAAGCATTCGCCAAATCTTTCTTGTTCATACCTTTATCTATTAAAATTTTCCACAACCCATTATAACTAGCTTTCATATATTCACCTCTTAATTACAAGTTTATGAAGTTATTTTATACATGATAACATTTTCATTATCATTTTACAAAAGGAGAATTTTGAAATTTTTTATTTTGTATCCAAGAGTTTACTTTTTCCTCAGCAATAGCGAATGTATAGCACTTCTGAATTAAGTGTTCAAGTTTTACGAATGAAACATACAAAAAATCCTGAAGGGGAGAAATTAGATTCACCATCAGGATTTATAGAACAAACAATTCTTACAAATTACCCAACCTCTTAATAAACCTCTTTTGAGTTTATCGCAGACATATCCAATATTTTCATAAAAATTATGTGCTTCTACACGATAATCTGCTGAATTTAGTCTAATGAACGCAATAGAATCATTTTTAGCATTTACTTCTAAATAATGCATCAATTCTTTGCCAAATCCTTTGCCTTGGAACTCTGGTAAAACAGCTAATCCCAAAATATTTAGCCCAGCATAGGAATAAAAACTTTCATAAACTTCAGCATGAACAAAATCCACTACGGTCTGTAACTCTTCATATACATAAATATAATGATGATTTACATCCTTAGATAGTTTTTGTATTTGTTTCATGACTGTCTCGATAGATACTGAATACCCTAAAGAAATATTACATAGTCTTTGTACGGCTTCTGCATCTTCTATTTTTATTTTTCTAATCATACTTTATTTCTCCATAGTTATATAGAAGTATTATCCCCTACTCCCACTCAATCGTAGCAGGTGGTTTACTTGTAATGTCATACACCACTCGGTTCACATGCCCTACTTCATTCACAATTCTTGCACTGATCGTTTGTAAGACTTCCCATGGGATTCTAGCGAAGTCACTTGTCATACCATCGATACTTGTTACTGCACGAATGCCGATTGTGTAATCATAGGTTCTTCCATCTCCCATTACTCCGACACTGCGGATTCCTGGTAAGACTGTGAAGTATTGCCATACGTCTCTTTCAAGTCCGTTTTTAGCAATTTCTTCTCTTAAGATGGCATCACTTTCTCGTACAATCTCTAGTTTTTCTTCGGTTACTTCTCCTAGTACTCGAATACCTAGTCCTGGGCCTGGGAATGGTTGGCGCCATACGATTGAATCTGGCATACCTAATGCTGTTCCTAAGGCACGAACTTCGTCTTTGAATAATGTATTTAGAGGTTCAATTAATTCAAATTGCATATCCTCTGGTAGTCCTCCTACATTGTGGTGAGACTTAATGGTTTGAGCTGTTTTTGTTCCGGATTCGATAATATCTGTATATAAAGTTCCTTGTGCTAAGAAATCCACATCTGTTAATTTTGCGGCTTCATCATCGAATACATAAACAAATTCATTTCCAATAATTTTACGTTTTTGTTCTGGATCACTAACGCCTTTTAGTTTGGATAAGAAACGTTCTTGAGCATTCACTCGGATAATATTTAATCCAAATTTTCCAGAGAGGCTTTCCATTACTTGGTCGCCTTCATCTTTTCTAAGTAAACCGTGGTCTACAAAAATACATGTTAATTGGTCGCCGATCGCTTTTTGTAATAGGACACCTACAACGCTTGAGTCAACTCCGCCTGATAAACCTAATAATACTTTTTTATTGCCAACTTTTTCGCGGATTTTTTCAATTTCCATCTCGATGAAGTTTGCCATCGTCCAATCACCTGTTGCGCCACAAATATTGAACACGAAGTTTTTCAACATATCATTTCCATGAATACTGTGACGTACTTCTGGATGGAATTGTACTCCATAAATATTTCGTTCTGGGTTTTCAAATGCTGCAAATGGTGTGTGGTCATTCGAAGCTGTTACAGTGAAACCTTCAGGGATAGCTGTAATTCTGTCACCATGGCTCATTAAGACTTCTTCTGAAGTAGATAATCCTTGGAAAATTCCTGAATCTGTATTAAATACTTCTACTTTCGCAGGACCATATTCTCTTGTCGGTGAAGATTCAACAGTTCCTCCAAATAAATGAGTTGTCAACTGCATTCCATAACAGATTCCTAATACTGGAATTCCTAATTCAAAAATTTCAGGATCTACTGTAAAAGCACCCGATTCGTAAACACTATGAGGTCCACCAGAGAAAATAATCCCTTTTACATTTCCATGCTTTTTGATTTCTTCCGCTGTAATATCATTATGAAGTAACTCACTGAATACTCCAAACTCACGAATACGGCGTGTAATCAGTTGGTTATACTGACTTCCAAAATCTAATACAATAATTTTTTCTAACGAAGTGGTTCTTGTTGACATAAAAAGCCTCCTTAGTCTTATTGTCTATATTGTAGCAGAAAATCACGAAAATTACCTTAAATATTTATAAAATTCGTTCGGATTTTTATTAAATTTTCTCATTTTTCATGTATTATCCTTCTATTCCAAAAAAGAACTCGCAAAAACGTCTATCCTGCGAGTTCTTTTTCCATTTTTTAGTATTTCTTCACTTGAACATAGTCAATATGATGTCCGTATGTTTTATGCAAAATAAAGTCTGCACGTCCTTTTGTTGGTAAGATGTATTCCTTTAGATTTTTCAAATTCGTTTTTTTCCATACATCTTTTGCCATAGCAATCGCTTCTTCTCGGTCTCCAATCGCAAATTGGTAATAAAAATTATCAGGTTGAGTTTTTGCTCGTTCCATTAATAATTCAAAACGTTCTAAGTACCATTTTTCAATCAGATTTTCTTCCGCATCTACATAAATCGACCAGTCAAAGAAATCACTGACGTAAATTTCTCGATTTGGTGGTAATTGTAATACATTAATTCCTTCCACAATTAAAATATCAGGTGGATAAATGACTTGTTTTTCATTTGGAATAATATCGTAAATTTCATGAGAATAAACAGGTGCTTCAACAGCTTCTTCTCCGGTTTTAATATCCAGTAAGAAATTCACTAATGATTCCATATCATAACTTTCTGGGAATCCTTTTCGGTGTAAAATCCCTTTTTCCACCAAATCCTTTGTTGGCCATAAAAATCCATCTGTTGTCATCAACTCAATTGTTAATTCTGGATATTTTTGTTGGAGCATTGTTTGCATTAAACGAGCCGTTGTACTTTTCCCAACTGCCACACTTCCTGAAACTCCAATAATAAATGGAACTTTCTTCTTCGGTTGTTTTAAGAAATATTGTTCTTGTTCATGAATTTGCCCATGTTTTTGATAATAGATATCAAAGTAATCTAATAAGGGTGCATATACTTCTTGTACGTCAATTAATGAAATTCTATCATTCAATGATGTTAAATGTTCTAATTCGTGTAATGTTAATGCCAAGTGATGAGCGTTTTGATATTGTTTCCATTCATCTCGGCTAATATGATAATACGTCGATGTGTCTGTCACAACGATTCTCTCCTTTTATTGAATTGCTTTTCTTGCGTATTTTACCATAGTTTTTTTAGGATGACTAACAATTGGGTCTTTAAATTTCCTTTAAATCCTCGCTTGTTCGTTTACACCTTTAGTGGTTTTTAGTATGATAAATAAGAGAAATTATGAAGGAGTTTTATCATGGAATATACAACAGCTTCCGGTATGGGACAGTCTACTGGAAAAGTCATTTTAATGGGGGAACATGCAGTCGTCCATCATCAACCTGCGATTGCCATTCCTTTTTCCGGTGTGTCGGTTCAAGCAGATATTCAACCAAGCTCCCATCCACTAAGTATTCATTGCGACTTTTATAGTGGATTAGCTTATGAAATGCCGGAAGTATTGAAAAGTTTAAAATTTACGATCCATGAAGCATTGAATCAAATTGAACAACTTCGTCCTGAATTAGGAATTACGCCCACTACTCGTTCGTATTGGAATAATGGAAAAGTAGAAAAAGGCGAGGCATCCTTCGTACAAGCACCTTCTATTGAGATTACGATTACTTCTTCGATTCCTGCAGAACGTGGTATGGGATCAAGCGCAGCTGTTTCAGTAGCGGTAGTGAGAGGATTGTTTGATTATTACAATATTCCTTTAAGCGAACCATTATTATTCGAAATTGTACAAGCTTCTGAAAAAATCGCTCATGGAAATCCAAGCGGTATTGATACAGCAACGACTAGTGGAAAAGAAGCTGTATTTTTTATAAAAGGAGAAGATTTACAACCTCTTTCTATTCAACTAAAAGGAACTTTAATTGTGGCAGATACAGGCATTACAGGGCAAACACTAAAAGCCGTTCAAGCTGTACAAGAAAAGTTACAAAAAGAACCCATTTCTACTCAAAAAATCATTGAAGAAATTGGAGAACTAGTACACACTGCTAAAACTTGTCTAGCAAAAGGAGATATTCATACATTAGGAAGTCTTCTGACTCAAAACCATGCACTTCTTCAACAATTAGAAGTATCAAATAAAACGTTAGACCATCTTGTTCAAACGGCTCTTGAAAATGGAGCGATTGGTGCCAAAATGACAGGTGGCGGACTAGGTGGCTGTATGATTGCTCTTGCAGCAAATCTTGAAGAAGCTGAAAAAATTGCTGAAGCTTTACAAGAAGCAGGAGCTGTACAAACATGGACACATTCATTTTCCAATGAATAAAAAGGAGCTTATATGAAAACAACAGGAATTGCACGTGCGCATACAAATATTGCACTTATTAAATATTGGGGGAAAAAAGATAAAGCATTATTTCTTCCAATGAATAGTAGCTTATCCCTCACATTAGAGGCTTTTTATACTGATACAAAAATTACTTTAGATGAAACTTTAGAAAAAGATGAATTTTATTTAAATAATGTTTTGCAACAAGAAGCTGAAACACAAAAAATTTCAAAATTTTTAGATTTATTCCGTATTCCTACAAAGGAAACACGATTTGCACGTATTGAGAGTTATAACTTTGTTCCTACTGCAGCTGGTTTAGCAAGTTCTGCTTCAGCTTTTGCAGCTTTAGCAGGAGCGATGCATCAAGCAATGGGATGGGATTTATCAAGAAGTGAATTATCCACATATGCTCGTCGTGGAAGTGGAAGTTCTACGAGAAGTTTATTTGGTGGCTTCGTTGAATGGAATCAAGGAACGAATTCAAAAGATAGTATGGCGATTCCTATTGACGATGCTTCTTGGGATATTGGAATGCTCATCGTCGTTGTTAATGGAGCTGCTAAAAAAATCTCCAGCCGTATTGGAATGGAACAAACAGTTGCCACTTCTCCTTTCTATCCTGCATGGGTAGAAAGTGCAAAAACTGATTTAGAAGAGATTAAAACAGCTATACAAGAGAAAAACTTTACTCGAATGGGAGAAATTGCCGAATTTAATGGAATGAAAATGCATGCGACAATGCTTGCAAGTCAACCTCCGTTTTGTTATTTTGAACCAGATAGTCTGATTGCTCAGCAACAAGTCGTTTACTTACGTGAAGTATTAGGAATTCCTGCTTATTACACAATGGATGCTGGTCCGAATGTAAAAGTGCTTTGTAAAGCAAGTGATTTAGACAAAGTCCGTGACCATTTCAAACAATATTTTGCTTCTGAAAAACTTATTTCCTCTCTTCCAGGAGAAGCAATGAGAACTTTAACAGAAGAAGAATGGCAAGAAAGCATTCAATATTTCAATCAAAAAGGAATTTAACTATGAATATACAAGCTACAGCTCCTGGAAAATTATTTATCGCTGGTGAATATGCAGTCGTTACTCCAGGACAACCGGCACTCATTGCAGCGGTCAATCGATACTTAACTGTTGACTTAACTCCTTCCCTTGAAGAAGTTGGAACAATTTATTCCACTCAACAACTGGATTTGACGCTTCATTGGAAAAGAGAACAAGGACTTTTACAAATAATCGAAGAAAATCAGCCATTTACATTAATAACTACTGCAATTGAAGTTGCCGAAACTTACGCGAAACAACGAAACTATTGGAATGAAGAGCTCTATCATTTGAAAGTGACAAGCCAATTAGACGATATTCACTCAAATATCAAATTCGGTCTTGGCTCTAGTGGAGCTATCGTTGTTGCAACCATTGACGCTATTTTACAATGGCATCATATTCCTGTTGAACCTCTACTCGTTTACAAATTAGCAGCCATTACCAATACTCTACTTGGTAGTAATGGTTCCTTAGGAGATATTGCTTCTAGTGCCTTTGGAGGTATCATTTTATACCAACGAATCGATGCAACATGGATTCAAGAACAATTAAAACAGCGTTCCATTTCAGAAGTTGTCAACAAAGAATGGATCGGCTTAGTTATTCAACCATTATCTTTACCAACAGCGCTAAAAATTCTTGTTGGATGGACAAAGGAAAAAGCCGATACTTCTTCGTTCGTATCATCTGTCACTCATACAAGAACGCAAGCAGAAAAGAATGCGTATTACCAACAATTTTTAAAACAAAACACAGCGATTTTAAACCAAATAACGACTGCTTTAACAGAAGAAGATACAGAAGCATTTCTACAAGGAATTACGGATAATCGAGCTCTCTTATTAGACTTTGCTAAAGAGATGAATATTGTACTCGAAACTCCATCCTTAACAAAACTTTGCCAAATTGCGCTTCAAGAAAATGCAAGTGCCAAAACTTCTGGAGCTGGCGGAGGCGATTGTGGGATTTGCTTTATTACAAAGCCTCAACAAGAAGAAACCATTACAATCCAATGGGAAAAAGCTGGTATTCTTCCACTAAACTTAGAAATAGCCCCTTCAAAAAGCGCTATTAGAAAGGAGCTCTCATGACACAAGCCTATACACAACAAATGAAAAGAAAAGATGAACATGTGGGCCATGCAACTCAACAATATCAATCACAGTCGAATTTAGAATTACGACAAACTCGTTTTGTCCATCATCCTCTATCTGAAATGGCTGTAGATGAAGTTTCTCTTCAAACAAAAATGGCAGGATTCACTTTAGAAACTCCATTTTTCATTAATGCAATTACTGGGGGAAGTCCTCGAACAACTCTCATTAATCAACGCCTAGCACAATTGGCGCATGAAACAGGAATTGCGATGGCAACTGGATCGATGAGTATTGCCATGAAAGACCCTTCTACTGCAGAAAGCTTCACCATTATTCGAAAAGAGAATCCTAATGGAATTGTATTGGCGAATTTAGGAGCGCATTATACCGTTGAATCTGCTAAAAAAGCAATTGACCTTATTGAAGCAAATGGGATTCAAATCCATGTGAACACATTACAAGAATTAGTGATGCCAGAAGGCGATCGCTCTTTCCATCATTGGTTAAAAAATATTGAGGAAATCGTAACTAATGTAGACGTTCCTGTTATTGTTAAAGAAGTCGGATTTGGATTTAGTAGAGAAGCCATGCAAGAACTAATCAATATCGGAGTTCAAACGATTGATATTAGTGGACGTGGAGGCACAAATTTTGCAGCCATTGAAAACGCTCGAAGAGAAGATCATTTATATGATGAATTAGAAGACTGGGGACAAACAACAGTTCAGTCCTTAGTAGAGGGATATGATTTATCTTGTGAACTCATTGCTTCCGGAGGCATTCATTCACCATTAGATATCGTAAAATGTCTCGCTCTAGGAGCAAGCGCTGTAGGAATGTCTGGAGAATTTTTACACTTAATTCGCCCACAAGATTCCCTACCAACAGCCATTCAAACAGTAAACGAGTGGAAGAATCAATTAAGAAATATTTACACCTTATTAGGCGTTTCAAACACAGAAGCATTACGCCAAACAGACATCATTCTCTCAAACACCATCGCTCACTGGTGCAACGCCCGCCACATAGACTGGACAACCTTCGCAAATAGAAGTAGAAAGAAATAAACAAGGGACAAAGAACTTTTCTTAATAGCCTTAGATTCGCTTTTGCGAAGCTTCCATCTTTCAAAAATAAATAGAAAAACAAAAGATTTGTTTTAATAGCAGAAGCAACCAAAACCGCAGTGCGGTTTTAGTTGCCGGAAAATTTGAGACCCTAGGCTCAAATTTTAGCCATGAGATTCGCTTTTGCGAAGCTGCTGGCATCCGTTGCCATTCAAAACAAATCTTTTGTTTTTCTATTCTACGACACAAATAAGAAATGAATGATTCTTAATAGATAGGCGAAAAATCCGATTATCAACAAGCAAATCATCACCACATGCAAATAAACTCCAACCATCGAAGTATTTACAAACGACTGAACCGCATTTACCTTCGAAAAAATCAAAATATAAATCAAACCTATCCAAAATCCTAAACTTAATAGGCGCTTCATAAACTCTCCTTTATTCAGGGATTACTTCATTACAAAATATTGAATAAATAAACTAGTCGCTCCTACTACAAACCAAGTTGCCAACCCCGTAGCAATCGGTTTAGCTCCCGCTTCACGGAAACTCTTAAATGATACTTGGCAACCAATTCCTGCTAACGCCATTGCCATTAACCATTTAGAAGCTAATTTTGCATATGGGATAAATTCTTTAGGGAAAATTCCAACACTTGTCACAATCGTTGCAATTAAGAACCATAAAATAAACATTGGGAAAATCTTTTTCCAATTCACAGGTTCTCCTGATTTCTTTTGACGTCTCGCTTCAACAAGTGACAAGACTAAACAAGCTGGTAAAATCATCAACGCACGGGTTAATTTTACAATTGTAGCAATATCTCCTGCTCCACTACTATAACTATAACCAGCAGCGACTACACTTGAAGTATCATTAATTGCTGTCCCTGCAAATAATCCAAATTGTGCATCTGTCATTTGTAAAACATGTCCTAAAAACGGGAATAAGAAAACCGCAATAATATTAAATAAGAAAATGGTTGAAATCGACAAGGCAATTTCCTCATCATCTGCTTTAATAATCGGAGAAGCTGCTGCAATTGCAGAACCTCCACAAATGGCTGTCCCAAATCCTACTAATGTTCGTAAATGATCTGATAAGCCTAACCATTTCCCTACAAGAGCTGCTGTTAAGAAAGCTGCTAAAATCGTAACAAGCGTTACTTGTAAAGACTCTAATCCTGTTTGTTGCACTTGAGCAAATGACATTGTAAACCCTAATGCAATAATCGAATAATGTAATAAATTTTTAGCGGAATAATTAATTCCTGGTTTAAAATCACTTGGTAATGTATAGAAATTACTCACTAACATCCCAAAAATAATCGCAAATACCGCACTTCCAATAATCGGCATCATATCCCCTAAAATAACAGCTAATACTGCTAATCCAAAGGTTAATAAAATTCCTTTACTTCGTTGAACCCATTGTTCCATATTTCTCCATCCTTTCAAAAACAATTACACACAAATGTATCACGTTCCATTTGATAAGAAGTGAACAATTGTTACTCTCCTACAAATTGTTGTAATTGATTTGATAAGGCTGCAAATTCTTCAATGGTTAGTGTTTCTGCTCGACGATTTGGTTCAATCGAAACAGAGTCCAATGCTTCTTGAATTTGTTCTTTTGTTAGTTTTCCTGGCACATAAGCTTTGACCAAATTATTCCATAATGTTTTTCTACGTTGGGCAAAACTATTTTTTACTAAATCAAAGAAGAACACTTCATCTTTCACTGTTACTAGAGGTTCTTCTCTACGTTCCAATACTAAAATAGCTGAATCTACATTTGGTGCTGGATTAAAAACTGTTTTAGGAACAATAAATCCGATTTTGGCATGACACCAATATTGAATCGCCACCGTTAATGAGCCATAAGCTTTTGAATTTGGTTGAGCCGTCATTCTTTCGGCCACTTCTTTTTGCATCATCATCGCAAATCCATCAATTGGTAAACCAGATTCTAAGAGATTCATAATAATCGGTGTCGTAATATAATACGGCAAGTTTGCAACGACTAGTAATCTCTCCTCCACATTGAAGTGTTCTTGAATCACTGTTTCTAAATCAACTTTTAAAATATCTTCATGAATCACAGTGACATTATCATGATCGGATAAAGTATCTTCTAAAACTGGAATTAAACGCCCATCAATTTCAAAGGCTAAGACTTTTTTAGCAGCTCTTGCTAAACGTTGCGTTAATGCACCAATACCTGGTCCAATTTCAATGACATTTGTTTCTTTGTTAACATCTGCCACATCTAACATTTTTGTTAAAATATTCGGTTCAATCAAAAAGTTTTGTCCTAAACTCTTCTTCACCTTAATGCCATGGCGTTCCATAATTTCACGTGTTCGAGTCGGTGTGGCAATATCTTTTTCAAACATCTTTTTAACTCCTTTCCTGTACAATTTGTACCGCATTTCGTAATTGTTGCTCTGAAATGCCAAATAATTTCAATCGTTTCGTTAATTGTTTTCCATTTGTATGTCCAATTCGTAATTCTTTAGACACTTCTTTTCTTAAATAAGACGAGTGAGGATAGCCAATCAGTCCTAGTTCTAAAATCACCGATTGAGCAATCTCTTCTTGAAGGTCTGCTACTGGTTTATACACATGCTCCAATGCTTTTTGAATACTTTCATCGCTAGCATGTTCTACTCCAAGACTTTTATGATTCGTTTTTCGAACGGCTTCTTCTCTTTCAATAAAAGCATGACTTACCGTCGGAATCGCTTCTTGAATAATCGAACGAATTCTTTGTCCTGGATAATCTGGATCTGTAAACACGATGACTTCTCGCATTTCACTTGCCTTTTTAATTAATGCGAGTGTTTCATCATCAATAGCTGAACCATTCGTTTCAATCGTTTCAATTTCTGGAAAAACTTCCTTTAATCGACGAGTGTCATCTCGCCCTTCTACTACTATAATTGGATTCATTTCAATCCTCTTTCTTCAAATCGAAATAGCTTCATTGCATTTGCTGTCGAAGCTTTAGCAATTTCTTCCCAAGCCATTTCTCTTTCCTTAGCAATTGTTTCAACAACATAGCGAGTATATCCTGTTTCGTTTCTCTTTCCACGATACGGAACAGGGGCCAAATAAGGGGCATCTGTTTCAACTAAAAAACGATCTAGTGGAACAATTTTCGCACACTCACGAACTTGTGGAGCATTTTTAAACGTCACTACTCCACTAAAAGAAATATGCATTCCTAAATCTAAGAAACGTTTCATATATTCCACATCGCCATTATAACTATGCATAATTCCACCGATATCTCGAATATCTTCTTCTTTTAAAATACGATAACAATCTTCTGTCGCATCACGGTTATGAATGACAATCGGTAATTTCATTTCTTTAGCAATGGCAATTTGGCGACGGAATACTCGTTCTTGATCTTCAGGTGTAGAGTCATCCCAGTAATAGTCTAATCCCATTTCCCCCATTGCCACTACTTTTGGATGGGTTAATTGTGTGATTAATTTTTTCTCAATTTCTGGTGTATAGGCATGTGCTTCAACCGGATGCCATCCTACAATCGCCACTACTTCTTCAAATGTTTCACTTAATTGGAGAGCTTTTTCAATCGTTGGTGTATCAAATCCGACAACCGCAAAACGTGTAACGGCTAATTCCTTTGCACGCTTAATAACGTCTGCTTCTTCTCCTTCGAATTGCTCTACATTTAAATGTGTATGTGTATCAAAAATCATTTTGAATTCTCCTACTGAGTTCTATCTAGTTGCTCCATTTAAAAACGGGTTACTTGCAATTTCATCTTGTAATGTTGTTGGTTCTCCATGTCCGGGGAAAACAACCGTATTTCCTGGTAACGGTAATAAATATTGTTCAATTCCTGCCATTAATGTCATATGACTACCATATGAGAAGTCGCTACGTCCTACGCTACCTTTAAATAAAACATCTCCTCCGATAACAAATCCATTATCTTTGAAGATAAACACTGTACTACCTGGAGAATGTCCCGGAATTAACGCTAATTCAGGTTCAAAACTTCCAATTTTCCATTTTCCTAATTCTGCTGGATAGTATCCGTCAGCAGGTTCTACCGTAATATTTTCGTTTGAATATAATGAACGATTGAAATCTGTATTCGTTAAAAATTCTTTTTCAATTTCATTCATATACATTGGAATGTTGTACGCTTTTCTTAATTCGTCTACTGCTCCAATGTGGTCTCCATGCGCATGTGTTAACACAATCGCAATTGGCTTCAATCCTTCTTCTTCAATTAATTCTTTAATATCCTCTGCTTGTGCACCTGGGTCAAAAATTAATGTTTCTTTATTTTCATCAATTAAAAAATACACGTTCTCTTGTAGGCGTCCTACTGTTAAACTTAATAATTCCATTGAAATTCCTCTTTTCTGATTCATAGTCTACTATAGTTTAGATGCTTTTATGCTTTTTTACAAGTCATGAGGTTACGAAATGCCTTTTTTAATAAACAAACTAGCAACATTTTCCACTAACAATAAAAGGCATACCCGATTTCTCGAATATACCTTTTAAAACATAAATTATGCATTCATTTGTTTTGTAAAATCAATTGCTTTGTCGGCTGCTAACATGACTGGGATTCCCACTAACATGACGACAATTTCACCAACAAAAGTTTCAAAATAGCTTAACCAAAATGGTAATTCTAATACAAGTTTTAACTCAATAGCTACTAAGAAAATCATCACACTAAATACGATGGATAACAATAACATTTTGCCTTTTAAATCTTTGGCAAATCGGAACACGAATGAACCAATCACTAAAGATAAAATAGAATGTCCTAAACCAAATACTAAATCATACACTCCTAAACCAGAGCTAGACATAAAAATCGTATTGGCTAAAATAACACCCGCAATAATCCCGTACCCATACTTTTTATCAAAGACAAATAAATGATTTAACATTTCTGAAATACGGAATTGGATATTTCCAAAGGACATAAAGGCAAATACTGTTGTAATCACCACATATAATGCTGCTACAATCGCATTGATAATCAACACTTTTACATTGTTTTGCTTCATTTCTTTTCCTCCTAGTTTTTTGAATCGAGGGATGGTTTCGAACCTCGAGCGTTCAAAACGCCACGAAAGATTATACTATAAACCACTTAAAAATACTAGGATTATCCTAAGTGAACCCTTGAAAGAGAAGAAATTCAAACAAAACTCATGCTTCTACCAACTAACTACGCAATAGGTCCTAATAAAATATTTGCCCATGCATCATGAAGAGATTCTTGATCAGACGGTTGGAATAAACCAGCTAATACATCACGATACAAGCGTGAAAGTTCTGTCGTATTATAATAAGAACTTCCTCCACTAGCACGTACAATTTCTTCCACTGCTTTTTTCGATACTTCAACCGAACGATTTTTAATAGAAGATAAACGTGGTAACCAAATAAAGCTATATTCTTCGCTTGATTCCAATGTTTGACTTAATTCATTAATTTGTGGTTGAATGCCATCTAAAATAATAGCTGCTTCGGCAATTCTCCAACGAATATTTTTATCTTGAGAATACGGCGCATCATTTGAAACAGAATGACGAGTTTTCACCGTTTCAATTCCGATTTCTAACGCACGTTTTCCAATTCCATGATAAGTAGCGGCTAATAAAATTTCAAAATAAGCAAAAATACCAAATACAACTGGATCAAAACTTGGACCAGGAGCTACTTTTGTTAAAATTTGCTCTTCTGCAGCATAAATACCTTTTAATTCAACCGTGTTTGATTGAGTTGCTTTCATTCCTAATGTATTCCAATCATCTTTTACTTCGAATGTTTCTGCATCAGGAGTTAAATAAGCAAAGACAGATAATGGAGATTCTCCAGAAGTATCTGAACCAAATGAAACTAATTTATCGCAATATTTTCCCATCGATAGAAAAACTTTCTTCCCATAAAAACGATAGCCGCCATCTTCTTGTGGCTCTGCTTTTGAAATTGATCCAAATAAAACTCGGTCATTACTTGGTTCAGAAATACCAAATGCTAGCAACTTCCCATCAGCCGCATCTCGTAAAATTTGTTCACCCTTCTTATTACCAAATCGAACCATATGCTTTGCTAATCCAACAATAATTTGGTGCATATTAATACCAAGAGCTGTTCCAGGAGCTGCCATTGCTAATCTTGTTTGTTCTTGGGCAATTTCTTGAAGAGATAAGCCATATCCCCCATATTCTTTTGGCACAAAAGCTTTATAATACCCTGCTTCTTTTAATGCCTCATAATCTTCCTTCGGCCACGCATTTTCCAAGTCATATTGCGCCGCTCTTTGATGAATTTGTGCTAGTAATTCCTCTGATAAAAACATAAAACCCCTCCTATAAAATCATGATTACGCTTTAAGTATACGGCAATCTTCCTATTGTTACAATGAAGAAAGCTTGCATCTTTCTTAAAGATTTCTTTTGCAAATTCTACAAGAATTTTCTTATAATCTGTGCTACAATATTCTCAATCTTTCTATAAGGAGGCTTTATGGAAAATCAAACTTTACCAATTTGGAAAACCGTTCGATTTGTATTAAACAATTTATTTTCCAACAAAATTACGTATGTACGAAATGCCGCCTTCTTACAATTTTTTGTATCATTTGTTGGCTTTCGAATTTTATCAACTTTATTTAAAGGCATTATTATTTTATCAGGACAAAGTAATTTTAATTTTAGCAATATGAAATTATTTTTCTCTTCCCCCATTATTATTTTAGCGTTTATTGTGTATTTATTCGCCGTTATTTTATTTGTTTTTATTGAATTTTCACTTCTTACCTTTATGGTTTATGGAACAATTTCTAATACACATTTCTCATGGCGAACAAGCTTGAGAAATGCTTTTGGTGAAGTGAGGGAATTTTTCAGCCCACAATTTATATATTTCTTATTGTATTTATTGACCCTATTACCATTAGGGAATTTTGGAATGACCTCATTTTTAACCGAACAGTTATATATTCCATCTTTTATTACAGGAGAAATTCAAAAAACAACTGCCGGAGCAATTACTTATGGTCTATTATGTGGCATACTGGCTTATTTACATCTAAGATTTATATATACCATTCCGTTACAAATTTTGACGAACCATTGTTTTTTAGAAAATCTAAAAACGAGTTGGGCGCTCACAAAAAAGAAATTATGGAGACATATTGGAATCTTTTTACTAGTTGAAGTCGTCCTATCCCTTATCGGTTTTTTAGTGACGTTTATTCTCACGATTACTTTAGGATACTTATCTTCTATAATGGATAATGTCTTTATCGTAACGAGCCTGTTTGTCTTATCAAAACTAGTCATTTTCTTTATAACCATTTATACGAAAATTTCTCTAATTATTATTTTAGTAAAACTAGCCGATGATCAAGATGCCGTAGATGTAACAATCAAACATCATATTCCTGAAATCCCCTTTAAAAGTACACTTGTTACAGTGGCTGCTTTTATCGGTTTAACGATTTACTATTCTAGCGAAGCTATTACAAAATATCATTGGGAAAACTCTACCTCAGCTGCTATCGTCGCTCATCGAGGATTTACCGAATATGGTGTGGAAAATTCTCTTGAAGCTCTAGAAGCTGCTGCAAAAGAAGGCGCCGATTATGTGGAAATGGATATTTTACTCACAAAAGATAATCAATTTATCGTCATGCATGATTATAATTTGAAGCGATTAGCCCGTCTCAATAAAAAAGTTAAAGATATGACGTATGATGAAATTGTTGGTCTTCCAATTTACCAAAATAATTATGAAAGTCACATTCCTTCTTTTGAAGAATTTGTTGCAAAAGCAAAGGAACTCAATGTTAAATTACTCGTTGAATTAAAACCTCATGGTTTTGAAGGGGCAGACTACACCGACCTCTTTATTGCAAAAATGAGAGAATTAGGTGTTGAAAAAACTTACAAAGTCATGTCTATCAACTTAGACGTTATTGAAGAAATTGAACGAAAAGCTCCTGAAATGGATACCGGATATGTCATTCCTCTTCAATTTGGTGGATTTGGAAATCCTGCAGTAGACTTTTATGTGGTGGAAGATTTCTCTTACCATGACTTAACAGCCATTGCTGCTCAGCAACAAGGTCATGAAGTTTATGTTTGGACAATTAATGAACCAGATGAAATTAATAAATATCTTCATAGTTCCGTTTCAGGTATCATTACTGACCATCCTGATATCGCGAAAGAAGAACAAAAACACTTACTCGAAGAAAGCACACCTGTTGAGCGTGTGCTAGATGCTATTAATGTTAGTGTGAAAAAATAAGAAAAAGGAATGAACGTGCCATAAGGTTCGTTCATTCCTTTTTTATTTATCACTTCTCAATAAATCGACTTGCTAATTGGTATACTTGCTTCACAGATTTTTTCTCGATATTCCAAGTATCTAATTCTGCCTTAATAAGTTCAGGGTATTTCTTACTAATATCCCGTAATGCATTTCCAACTGATTTTCTCACATATTCACTACTATCTTCTTTTAATGCCGCAATTCGCTTAATCGCTTCTTCAGGATGTTCTTTAAAATAAGGTCTGCTCGTCCAGATTCTCAATCCCTCTGTCACAGCTCTTCTTGTATTCGGATGAATATCCTCCAACCATTCATCAATGACCGGTAGTGCCTGTTCATAGCCTATTTTCCTACAATATTCATCAAAAGCCTTCGCTAACACTTCTTGAACTCGCCAATTTTCATCTTTAGAAACTTCTTTTTTCATAAAATCTAAAATTTGTTTTTCTTCTGATAAATATCCAAATAAAAAAACACCATACATACGAAGTGACCCCAAAAAGTCTAACTTTTTGGGGTCACTTCATTCTTTTATTCAAAATTATTTAGTAATTTTTGTAACTCCACCCATATATGGAACTAATGCTTCAGGAATTGTTACACTTCCATCTGCTTCTTGGTAGTTTTCTAAGATAGCTGCTACTGTACGACCAACTGCTAAACCAGATCCATTTAATGTGTGTAATAATTCAATTTTTCCAGTTTCAGCTTGACGGTAACGAATTTTCGCACGACGAGCTTGGAAGTCTACACAGTTTGAGCATGAACTAATTTCACGGTAAGTATCTTGTGCTGGAATCCATACTTCAACGTCATATGTTTTAGAAGCTGAGAATCCCATATCTCCTGTACATAATACAATTGTACGGAATGGTAAACCTAAACCACGTAATACATCTTCCGCATTATCTGTCATTTTTTCTAATTCATCAAATGATGTTTCAGGAGTTGCGAATTTCACCATTTCCACTTTATTGAATTGGTGTAGACGGATTAATCCACGAGTATCTCTGCCGGCACTACCTGCTTCTGAACGGAATGAAGGGCTTAATGCTGTGAAATAAATTGGTAATTGTGCTTCTTCTAAAATTTCATTTGCATAATAGTTTGTTAATGGAACTTCTGCTGTTGGAATTAATGTTAAATTACGTTCATCATTAATTTGGAATACATCTTCTTTAAATTTAGGGAATTGCCCTGTACCATACATTGATTGTTCGTTTACTAAATATGGTGTAATCATTTCTGTGTAGCCATGTTTTTCCACATGTAAATCAATCATGTAATTATAAATAGCACGTTCTAAACGAGCTCCTAAACCTTTATAGTATAGGAAACGGCTTCCTGATACTTTTGCTCCTCTTTCAAAGTCTAAAATATCTAATGCTTCTGCTACTTCCCAGTGTGGTTTTGGTTCAAAATCAAACACACGGGGAGTTCCTTCACGACGAATTTCTACGTTTTCGTTTTCATCTTCGCCTACAGGAACATCTGCTGCAGCAATGTTTGGTAAGCGTGAAGCGATGTATTCTAATTTTTCTTCTACTTCTGCTAATAAAGCATCTGTTGCTTTTACATCTTCCCCAACTTGTTTCATTTCTGCGATTTTCGCACTTGCATCTTCTTTATTACGTTTTAATTGAGAAATTTCTTCCGTTACCGTATTACGATATTGTTTTAATTGCTCCGTTTTTAAAATTAATTCACGACGTTTTTCGTCTAAATCACGCAATTCTTCTACTACTTGACGTTCTACTCCGCGGTTTTGTAAACCAACCACAACTTCTTCAAAGTGATCTCTCACTCGTTTCATATCTAACATATTGATTCCTCCATTTTCTTTTGTTTTGCTTGTTGAAAATTTGTTTAAACCATTGTAAAAAAATACACACAACTCATCCCCGACAAATTGTCACTGGGACGAAGTTGTGTGTTTCACTTTTATCTTCGCGGTACCACCCGTATTCAATGTTTCCATTGCACTCATTTGCGATAACGGTTTGCTCCGGATGGCTTAATCAATGCTTTCGCCATGCATCATAGTATGTGGATTCGCTTGTCATACTTTACTAGCTTTCACCAAACGCTAGCTCTCTACAAAAGACTTCAAGTTACTATTCATACAGTTTTATATGTCTGTATTTTACAATATTCTCTAAAGTTGTGCAACAGGTAATCAGCAAATTGAACTATTTACGCTTCTTGAGCATGTAAGAAACCTTTCACTTTTTGGAAGATATTTCCAAAAAACTCTTGGATTCCATGAATAATTTTTTCCACGAATCCTCTCGCTTGTCGATAGCTATCTGTCACAATATTCGATGGATCAATTTCATATCCTGCAAATGCTGGAACATGTCCTTCAGTTTGACCATCTACATATCCTAAATCTTCTCCTGGCATTTGGAAGTATAAATTTCCAATTGTTTTTCCTGCAGTGATAGGAGCTTGCAAAGCATTATTTTCATCTAATAATTCCTTAAATGGTTCAAAACGTACTTTCACTTGACTCATAGCAGTTCCTTTTGGAACAGCTGCTACAAAATTATCTCCATAATCCACACTAATCTTTTCATCAGCCCCACCATTTACTGGATAAGGTTGAATATTTTGAACAGATTTACCTGGAATTCCGACAACTAAACCTTCGTATTTCTTAAATAATTCATCTAACATTTTCGTAGTTACTTTAAAACGATTCAATGGTTGTTTAGACCCCATCGTAACAACAATAACTGAGAAATTATTACGTGTTGCTGTTGTTGTAATTGAGGCTCCACTTGTTTCAGAAGTTCCTGTTTTTAAGCCATTTACTCCATCATAACCAAATAATAATCCTGGAATTAAATAGTTAAAATTATCCATCTTAGTGACACCAGCAGTTCCTGGTCGAAACTCCTTTGTCGCAACAGAAGAAATTTTTAAAATTTCTGGAAAATCTAATACTAATCTTCTTGCTACAATCGCAACCGAACGAGCAGACATACTATTTTCTGCATCATCTCCAAAATCTGGATTTTTTTCTGTTGTTCCATATTTATTCGGTAATCCTGTGGCATTTACAATTGAGGCATCATGAATTCCCCAAGATTCCAACTTCTCTTTCATTCGTTCGACCCATTTCGCTTCACTTCCAGCTAAATGTTCTGCCATCGCAATGGTTGCGGCATTTGCAGAATAAATCGAACTTGCTTCAAATAACTCTTGAATACTATATTTCTCATTCGGCCATAATGGCACATTTGATAAAGAATAATTTGCACTTAATTTACTTGCTCGTTCGCTAATAGGGATTTTTGTTTCCCATGTAATTTCTGAATTTTTAATCGCTTCTAATATTAAATACTGACTAACCATTTTACTCATCGAAGCAATGCCTCGAACATCATCTTGATTTTTTTCCATCAAAATTTTTCCACTTGTTTGTTCGATAGCAATATAAGATGCAACATCTTCTAAAGCTGCAATTTCTTCTGCAGTCTTAGGCTTTTCAGCTTCTTCAGCGTGAACCATTACTTGCATCGGACTTGCTAAACAACAAGCGATTAAAGTTGTTATAACGGCTTTCATCCATTTGATTTTTTTCATAAGTTTATCTCCATAATTCTCTCTTTTTGCCTATCCATCGTATCGAATTTTCACTTAAAAAACAACTCTATTTATATTAAGGTTTTATTACTTTTTTTAATCCGTTTTACATAATCGCTCTGATTAAAATCCTGAATGATTTCGAAGAAATTCCAACTCTTTTTCAGTGGATTTTCTGCCTAAAATTTCATTACGATGCGGATAACGTCCAAACTGTTCGATTATTTCTCGATGCATTTTTTCATATTTCGCACGTTTTTCCATTCCAGGTTCAAAAAATAATTTTTCCGCTGCTTGGTGAATCGTTAATGACTCTGAATGCATAAATGGCATATATAAAAAGCTTCGTTCAATGACCGTTAATTCTTCTGAATAAGGTAAAGCTTCTTGCGCTAATACAAGCGCCATGCCATCATATAAAAATGCTCTCGC
This sequence comes from uncultured Granulicatella sp., assembly GCF_963528195.1. Classification (GTDB taxonomy): domain Bacteria; phylum Bacillota; class Bacilli; order Lactobacillales; family Aerococcaceae; genus Granulicatella. Next base: position 70,729 of record NZ_CAURVN010000001.1, on the reverse strand, counting down.
ATCATTACGATATAAATTTCTAGAAAATTGATCCAACACAATAATTTCTGCTAATCTTCCTTGGATCGTATTTCTCCAATGACTTAATTCACCCGCAATGGCTGCTTGATGAATCTTAGAAAAACGTAGATTGATTTCTTCATCTAATGCGTCAGATTTAATAAACCAGTCTTTTGGTTCTAATTCCTTAAACCAAAATTGTAATACTTCTTGAGCTTCCATACTCTCCTCTTTTCTATGCAAAGAAAGAAGAACTCCTTTTACAAAGTTCTTCCTTATCTCTTATCCAATTTTTGCTTTTTCTTTATCCGTTAATACTTGATTCATTCGCCCATATTGATATCCTGCTAAGTCTAATGCCACATAGCTAAATCCAATCAAACGTAATGTACTTTCTATTTCTTGACGATGGTCTAGTAATGTTGGAATTAAATCCTGAGATACTTCAATTCTTGCTAAATCTTGGTGAACACGTACACGTACTTGTTCAAATCCTAATTGAATTAAATACGCTTCTGCTTCTTGAACCCAACGAACCTTTTCAGCTGTAATTTTTGTACCATATGGGAAACGAGATGCCATACTGCAAGAAGGTACTTTATTCCAATTTTCTACACCAAGTCTTTTCGCTAACTGACGAATTTCATTTTTATATAATCCTGCTTCTTGTAATAAACTGCGAACGCCTTCTTCATTGCGAGCTTTTACTCCTGGACGAAAATCATCCACATCATCCATAATCGTACCATCTGATAAAACGGTAAAACCTTCTTGTTCTACATGTTGTTTAATTGTTTGATACAATAATTTCTTACTGTAATACCAAATTTTTGGAGTATTTGCTGCAATTCGTGGATCTGATAATTCTTCCATTTCTAATCCTATCACACGAGCTCCCATTTCATTAGCCAAATCAATGGCCATATCAAATTCATAATCTGGGAACAATTCAGAATTCACCACAGCCGCTAAAACATTCTCACTTCCAAGGGTATCTAGTGCTACTTTTAATAGGTAACTACTATCAATTCCCCCTGAATACGTAATGACAATTTTTCCGATTTCCTTTAATAATTCTTTTAGTTTTAGTTCTTTTTCATCCATAACGGTTCTCCTTCATTCAGGCTCTTATTAGCCTTCTCTTCCAGTAAAATCAGCTAAGTAACTAATATCTTTTACAATAATTTTCTGATTTTTGATTTCTACAACGCCTTCCTCTTTTAAATCATGAATAATGCGATTCACACTATTCCGTGTAGAAATACCACAAAATCCTGCAATATCTTCGTTTGTAACTGCAAAATCAATCAGTATTCCATCCTCTGTTTGTACCCCAAACTGCTTTACTAATTTAAAAATAAACGCACATACCGCACCTTTTTTTCCATTCATCGTCATATATTGTAATGATTCAATATTTTCAGATAATTTTTGACGATAATATTCTCGAATATAGTCTTGCAATTTTCGATCTTCTTTAACATATTCCCAAAACTTAATACGCTGAATTCGATAAAAACTTGCTTCATCTGATTCTACTCGTACATTAAAGGGTGCTGAAGTATAATTTGATACTTCGTCTCTTAATAATGAAATAATATCGATAGGGGTAATATACGCTAAATTAAATTCCCGACCATCTTTTAAGATGATACTTGTTTTAACAACCCCTTCTTTTAATACATATGTATAAGATTCCTCTAATCCGTGATACGCTAAATACATGTGCTTTTTCTTTTTAATCACAGGTGCATTATGCGCCTCAAGAAAGTTTACAAGATAATTTTCTTCCATTTTTATACTCCTTTTTCAAAAAAACTCACTTGCATTTCTTAAACATTATTATCCTCTTGATAAAAATATTTTTGTTAACATATGTTAACACCATTTGTATTCACATTCAAAAGAAAAAAATATATACTATATTGTGTTAGCTATTAACAAAGGAGATGTTAAAAATGGTAGACATTAAATTACCTTATGACAAACAAATAATAACTGCTAGCATTCCCGATAAAAATTTTGCAGGATTGTTAGAATCAGAAGCAGAGAATTTTTCAAATCCTCTTTCTGAACAAAAAACTGTTGAAAAATCAATGGATAATCCTATTGGTAGTAAATCATTAGAAGAGTTGGCAAAAGGAAAAAAAGACATTGTTTTAATTAGTTCAGACCACACTCGTCCAGTTCCTTCTCATATTATTACTCCAATTATTTTACGTCGTATTCGTAGTGTCGCTCCGGATGCTCGTATTCGTATTTTAGTAGCAACAGGGTTCCACCGTCCTTCAACTCGTGAAGAGTTAATTAATAAGTACGGTCAAGAAATTGTAGACAACGAAGAAATCGTAATGCATATTTCTACAAATGATGACGATATGGTAAAAATCGGTCAATTACCTTCAGGTGGTGACTGCATTATTAACCGTATTGCTGCAGAAGCAGACTTATTAATCGCTGAAGGATTCATTGAATCTCATTTCTTTGCGGGATTCTCAGGCGGACGTAAATCTGTATTACCTGGAGTAGCTTCTTATAAAACCATTATGGCAAACCACTCTGGTGAATTTATCGACTCTGATAAATCAAGAACAGGGAACTTAAAACACAACTTAATCCATGAAGATATGGTTTATGCAGCTCGTACTGCAAACTTAGCTTTTATCGTTAACGTAGTATTAGATGGAGAAAAACGTATTATCGGTTCATTCGCTGGTGATATGGAAGAAGCTCACCATGTTGGATGTGAATTTGTACGTAAATTAGCTCATGTTAAAAAAATCCCTTGCGATATCGCTGTTTCAACAAATGGTGGATTCCCACTAGACCAAAATATTTATCAAGCGGTAAAAGGAATGACTGCTGCTGAAGCTACTAATAAAGAAGGCGGCGTTATTATCATGGTTGCAGGATGCCGTGACGGACATGGTGGTTCAGGATTCTATCACAATTTAGCTGATTATAAAGAACCAAAAGACTTTTTAGAAAAAGCAATTAACACTCCACGTTTAGAAACAATTCCAGACCAATGGACTGCTCAAATTTTAGCACGTATTTTAGTACATCACCGTGTCATTTTTGTTTCTGATTTAGTAGATCCTACATTAATTACAGATATGCATATGGAAATTGCGAAAACATTTGACGAAGCATTAGCTCGTGCCTTTGAAATTGAAGGACAAGATGCTAAAGTTACCGTTATTCGTGATGGTTTATCTGTTATCGTTGAAGACTAGGATATTATTATGAATAAAAAAGATATTCTTATTCGCTTTCAAGAGGGTCAGCTTTCACTAGAGGAAGCTGCCTCTCTATTAGAAGGCATCGACGATATTGGTTTTGCTTCTTTAGATCTTTCTCGTAATAAAAGAAATGGATTCCCGGAAATTATTTATGGAGAAGGAAAAACAAAAGAGCAAATCGAAAAAATTATTGAATCATTAGAAAAAGAACATCTTCCTGTACTAGCAACTAGAGTCGATAGCGAAAAAGGACAATACTTATTAGAAAAAATTCCTCACGGATTTTATTACGAAACTGCTAGAGCTTTTGTCGTTAATCCCACTCCAATTCATACTGAACATTACATTGCTGTAGTAACGGCAGGAACAAGTGATATGCCTGTAGCAGAAGAAGCTGCTATTACTGCTGAAACATTTGGAAATCCTGTGAAACGAATTTATGATGTTGGAGTTGCTGGTATCCATCGACTATTCAATCGTTTGGATGATATTCGTGGTGCTAGTGTCATTATTGTCATTGCTGGAATGGAAGGTGCTCTTGTGAGTGTAGTCGCAGGATTAGTAGATGTCCCTGTCATTGCAGTGCCTACAAGTGTAGGATATGGAAGTAACTTACAAGGTCTAACAACTCTGATGAGTATGTTAACTTCTTGTGCTTCTGGTGTGACAGTTGTCAATATTGATAATGGATTTGGTGCTGCTTATTCTGCTAGTATGATTAATCAGATTCGAGGTGTTTCATCATGACACATTTATATTTAGAACCTTTATCTGGCATTAGTGGAGATATGTTGAACGGTCTTCTTATTGATTTAGGAGCTAGTTCAGACTATTTACAACAAGAACTTAAAAAATTAGCTGTAGATGGCTATCATCTACATATTCATAAAATTGCTAAAAGTAGTATTTATGGAATTGATTTCGATGTTCATTTAGAACATGGAGAAAAAGACCATGGAGTCCATGGAGATTTCACTCATGAACATGAGCATCATCATGAACACGATCATCATCACGATCATCATCACGAACACGATCACCATCATGAACACGATCACCATCATGAACACGATCACCATCATGAACACGATCACCACCATGAACACGATCACCATCATGAACACGATCATCATCATGAACATGATCACCATCATGAACACGATCACCACCATGAACACGATCACCATCATGAACATGGACATCATCATGGTGACGTTCGTGGATTACAAGACATTATTAAAATTTTTGAAAATAGTACCGTATCTGACTTTGTAAAAGAAAAAAGTATTGAAGTGTTCCAAGATATTGCTCGTGCAGAATCTGCCGTTCATCAAGTTCCAATTGAAGAAATTCATTTCCACGAAGTAGGCGCAATTGATTCAATTGTGGATATCGCTAGTTTCTTCATTTTATTTGAAAACTTAGGAATCACTAAAGTATATAGCGCACCTTTAGTCGAAGGTAGTGGTACTATCAAAGTCGCTCATGGCGTAATGCCGGTGCCTGTTCCTGCAGTCATGCAATTAAGAAAAGGTACTTCTATCTTAATTCATCAAGATTTTGATATTAAAACTGAACTCATTACACCAACAGGTATTGCCTTACTAAAGGCAATTCATCCAGACTTTACCATTCCAGAAAGCTTGGAAATTACTTCTGTAGGATATGGATTTGGAAAAAGAGATACTGGTAAATTCAATGCTCTACGTGGAAGTCTATGTCAGCCAACAACTCACTCGTTCAAAGAAGTACATCAATTAGACGATGATATTTATCAAATCGACACTACAATTGATGATCAAACACCTGAACAAATGGGGTATTTAATGGATTTCCTATATGACAAAGGAGCACTAGACGTTACTTATTTCAGTGTTTTAGCGAAAAAAAATCGCCCCGCAATTCATGTAACTCTTCTAATTTCTCTTACACAATTAGAGGAATTTACTAACATTCTATTTGAACAAACAAGCACCATTGGTTTTCGTTATCAAAAAATTTCAAGAAAAGTCATGCAACGAACTTTCCAAGAAGTCGAAACTAGTTTAGGGATGATTCGACTAAAACAAAATACCTACCAAAACATCTCTAAAACAACTCTCGAGTACGAGGATTGTGCCAGACTAGCCAAACAGCATCAATTACCAATTGGAAAAGTTTATCAACTATTAGAAAAAGAAGTATTATTATAATTTAAAAATTAAAAATAAAAAGGAGTCTTATAGTTTATATGTTTACACAAGAATTTATTCACTTATTATCATCAGAATTTATGGGAACTGCCCTTATGATTATCTTTGGGGTTGGCGTACACTGTGATGACGTCTTAAAGAAAACAAAATATGCTGGAACAGGTCACTTATTTGCTATCACAACATGGGCATTCGGTATTACTGTTACATTATTCATCTTTGGTGGAGTTAGCTTAAACCCTGCTATGGCTTTAGCAAAAGTTGTTTTAGGCTTATTACCTGCTGAACAATGGTTATTCGTATCAATTGCTGAATTTTTAGGTGCATTTGCTGGTGCTGTTATCGTATGGTTCATGTATGCAGACCACTTTACAGCTTCTGAAGGTCAAGTAGATGGAATTGCGATTCGTAACATCTTCTCTACAAACCCTAACTGTCGTAACTTACCTCGTAACTACTTTGTCGAAGCATTTGCAACATTTATTTTCTTAACAGCTATCTTAGCTACTGAACAAGTGAATAAAGATCAACTCCAAATCGTTGTTGGTTTAATCGTTTGGGCTGTTGGTATGGGTCTAGGAGGTACTACAGGATTCGCGATGAACCAAGCTCGTGACTTAGGTCCTCGTTTAGCTTACCAAGTATTACCAATCAAAAATAAAGTAAATAATGACTGGCAATATGGATTATTAGTTCCAGGTACTGCTCCATTTATTGGTGCTGTAGCTGCTGCATTATTTGTTCGTTATTACTTAGGATATTTCATGTAAAACAAAAAAGCTGCTAACGCAGCTTTTTTTATTTGCTCTTATTTTGACATCGCCAACACATCATCTAAATCTTGTTGAATAATTTGATTTGGATCAATTGATGGATTATTACCAAATCGAGTAGCTAGACGTAATCTTAATTTCTCATTGAAGTTACGAATCCAACGACCATTACTACGGTCATTCGTGCGAGCATAAGCTGTCGCAACCGCTTGGCGATACGCTTCTTCATCTACTGTTAAAGAATCACTACCTAATTCATACAATCCAATTTGAGCAATTTCTTCAGATGTATAATCTTCAAAATCAAATGTATTTGGAACACGACTCGCTAATCCTGAATTTGTTTCTAAGAAGGTACTCATTTCTTTATGATATCCTGCAAAAATGACAACCATATCATGTCGATGATCTTCCATAAATTTCAAAATTTCATCAATAGCCTCTTGACCAAAATTATCATTAGCCCCATGTTTTAAAGAATAGGCTTCATCAATAAAGAGTACACCACCTAATGCAGCCTGTAACTGTTCTCTTGTTTTAATGGCTGTTTGCCCTTGATAGCCTCCAATTAAGTCCCCACGAGAAACTTCAACCATTTTATTCGTTGCAATCATGCCTTTTTGATACAATAATTCACCAATAATTCTAGCAACCGTTGTTTTACCCGTCCCTGGATTTCCTAAGAATAACGAATGTAAGGTAATATTTTTTGTTTCAATTCCTTGTTCTTGTCTCACCTTCGATAATTCTACTTGATGAATAAAGGCGCTGACTTGTTCTTTTACTTTTTCTAAACCGATTAATTGATTTAATTGCTCCCATGCATCAGCTTTATGTTCGGATTCTTCATAACTTCCTTGTGACAATGCTTTTTCAATATCTTGGTTTTTAATTAAAGTCATATCTTCGCCATCTTGTGACATCACACGGAAAATAAATTCTTGCATAATTTGCTCATTTTGATTACGAATCCATCGAGCATTACTCTTATCTAAGGAACGTTTATACGCTTTTTTAATGTTACGAGCATAAAATTCTGGATCTTCAACTTTTCGAGCTTTTCCTTCAAAAATTTTAAGTCCCATTTGAACAATTTCATCTGGTGAATAATCTTCAAACACTAACTGATGAGGTACACGAGAGTTAAAGCCTGGATTCACATCAAAAAATTGTTCCATTTCTTTTGTATATCCTGCAAAAATCACCATAATATCATCACGATGATTTTCCATATACGTCAATAGTTCATTAATCGCTTCTTCCCCTGTGCTATTCGAACCTTTTTTATTCAAAGCATACGCTTCATCAATAAATAACACGCCGCCTTTAGCTTCTTCTAATTTCTTACGAGTTTGTTCTGCAGTTTGATTCACATATCCGGATAATAAATCAGCCGCTGATACTTCTACAAATTTAAATTCTTCGCCTTTTAAGGCTCCGTATTGGAATAAGATTTGTCCCATTAAACGTGCTACGGTTGTCTTACCCGTTCCTGGATTTCCTAAGAAAGCTGCGTGCATCGTCATTTTTTCAGGGGGTAATCCTTGTTCGATTTGTAATTGATTATATCTTGCTTGTTGGATTAATTTATCTACTTTTTCTTTGACGGTTTTAAGACCAATTAACCCTTGTAGTTGAGCATAGTAATCAGTATTCGTATGATGAGCTTTTTGTTCATTCGCTGTTCGAATAATCTCCCCTTTTTCACTTCTTTCTGGAGCTACTTTATGTTTCTGAGCAATGCTGCATTGACTCGTTTCATCTGTTTCATAATTCAGTTTTGTAGCATCTCCATTTAAATGAATAAAGTCATTGGCAATAAAGCTCGAACCCTCTTTCACACGAATAATGGAAGAGATTTCTTTTTCTACTTCAACACTGTCTCCAACAAATAAAGCATTTGTAGTTAAACTAATGGGAATATGTTGACTTTCTTTATTTAAAAATCGTAATCTACCTCGTGAATATAAAGTGGAGTCTCCATCAATCGTAAGATTATGATTTATAGCCCCATTCACCATACGAATATGGCTATTTTTTAACTTCATAAAGTCTACATTTAAGTTTTTGAAAACTCCTGTACAAGATTTTTGTAAGTAAATCGTATAATAATCCTTTCCAACACCATGTATTAGACTATCTTCAATCACTAGTTCACTTTTGCTTGCGTTTAAAACAGCTTGACTTCCACCCTCAAACGTTCCAGAAACTTGACTTGAAAGAATTGATAGTTTTGAATCATCAATCCATAAAGAAGTAGGTCGGCTACACTCCATTTTTGAATGTACAAATTCTAATTCAGAATTTTCACGAATCCATAATCGATTTTGAATCGTAGAATTTTGAATAGAAACGGCTGAATGAATAAATTTCATCCCTAATTCGTGTTTGTCTGGTAATTTTGTCGTAAACTTCTTAAAATTGACTTTACTTTTTTCTTCTGAAAATACTAAGAAATGATCATTTTCTGGATAGTCGCTTTGCAATACACAGTTTTTAAAAGTAACTTCCGATTCTCCCGTAATGTGAACCATATTGGTATTTTTTAATATTGACATCCACAAGTTTTGAAAAATCACTTTTGCCTTATTAGAAATTTTAATTTTTCCCGTAATCGTATTTAAAAACCTATTCCCTTCTACATGACCAACAATTGTAATATTTTTTGTAATTTCAGTAAAAGGTTCTTGTGTAAAATTCATTGTCAAATGAGGAGTAAATTCAATAATATCTCCATCCTCAGCTGCTTCATAAGCTGCATCAAAATCCCAAGTGTCTTCAGTTGCTCCAACAAGAAATCTCGGCATATTCTCACTCCTTGTATTTTTTATTTCATCAAATTTTCTACATATAATAGTTTTATTATACCAATGTTAGTTTGAAAACTCTATAAAAATAAGGCTTTGTTCACGGAACAAAACCATTGAAAATGTTGAGATAACAACAAATTAAAAGGAGAAGAGGAGATTTGAACTCCCGCGTCGCTTTCACGACCTATCGCATTTCGAGTGCGACCCCTTCAGCCTCTTGGGTACTTCTCCATTACTAACAATAGTATATTCCCTTTTCCCCAACTCCTCAAGATTTTTTCCAAAATTTATAAGAAACTCACAACTTATCCACAGAGTTATCCACATGTACACATGTTCGCTACTAAATTTTGTTTATCATTTCCCCTCTATCCCCTATATATTGGTCAATACCCTTTTTTTGTAATTTTTCTGTCATATCTTGTTCGATTACTTTATCCACAATTTTATTCTATTATCCAAAGAGACTTAAAACATATAGAAACGTTGATATAAAAGCTTTTTTGCGAAATCTATACTGGAGTTATTCACAATTGTTCATTGTTCTGTGGATAACTCATCTTCATAAAAAGCTTATTATATCAATGTTTTTTCTAAAAATATTTTTTTATTTTTCAAAAATATAAAATAAATATCCACATAGTTATCAACATTTCTGTGGATAACTATGTGGATAGCATCATCTTATTCTATTTTTTATAAGCTTGGACTATCTGAACTTGTTAATTGAATCGTTGTTGTTTGTTTTTGTCCGTTTCTATAGTAAGTGACTTCTATACTAGAGCCAACTGTTTTACTATATAATGCTTTTCTTAATGTTTGTACGCCTGTAACTGGTTTGCCATCAATTTCTGTAATGACATCATATTGTTTTAATCCACCTTTACTTGCACTACTATTATCTTGAACATCCGCTACAACGACACCTTCTTTAACATCGTTTGATAAATCTAATTGCTGACGTCCTTGAGAAGAAACAGAGGTTAAATCTACCATTGAAATACCTAAGACTGGACGAATCACTTTACCAGATTTTTCTAATTGGTTAATAATCGAAACGACTTCATTACTTGGAATCGCAAATCCAATTCCTTCTACACTAGATTTACTAATTTTCATTGAATTGATTCCAATGACTTGTCCTGCTGCATTCACTAATGCACCACCTGAATTTCCTGGATTAATGGCTGCATCTGTTTGAATAGCATTGACAACCCAGTCTTGTTTACCATCTCCATCTACATCCGTTGGAACAGAACGATCTTTTGCAGATACAATTCCTTGAGTTACACTTGTAGCGAACTCAGTTCCTAAAGGAGAACCAATCGCAATGGCTGTTTGACCAGCTTTCACTTCATCAGAATTTGCAAATTCAGCTACTGTAGTTACTTTATCTGCTTTAATTTTTAATACAGCTAAGTCAGTCCACTTATCTGCACCAATTAATTCTGCTTTTTCACGAGTACCGTCTGCCATTAATACTTCTAATTCTTGAGAACCAGAAATGACATGATTATTTGTTACGATATAAGCATATCCGTTTTCAACTTTATAGATTACTCCACTACCTTCAGAAGCAGTTGTTAAATCACTATCTTCTGTTTTTTGATTTTGTCGACGACTTTGTCCATAATTACCAAATAAATTATTTTGATTTAAACTTTGCTTATTAATAACAGATACAACTGCATTTTTTACATTCGCAACAACCTCTGAAACATCTCCAGCATCCTTATTCGATAATGCTGTTGGACTTGTTTTTACAGTTGTCGTACTTGTTGCCGTAGATTTTGCTCCAGTTAATTGGTTTAAAGTTCCTGTTGCACTCATCGCACCAAATCCAATTATAACGGCTAATAATCCACCTGTGACTCCTCCAACAAAACCTGAACGAAACGCTTTTTTCTTCTTTGTATTTCTGACTGCACTTGGAGTAGTCTCCTGTGTATTTTCTTTATTTAATACGGTATTTTCTTGTGTGTTTTCTACTTCTTCATGGAATTCATTTGTCATGAATATCCCCTCCTTTTTCACTTTAGCAATTCCTTCATTGCTTTCTTTTGATACTCTTATACTAATCTAGCTTTTTGAAAAAAGTTTGAAGATAATGTAATTAAATCGTTATAAAGTTGTTAAAAATCCCATTATTTTTTGAAAATTCTATTAAACTCTAAACAATTCAGTCGGTTCATATGGATCTGTATGATACACTTCAAAAGTTTCATGAATTCCACAATCATGTTGTAATAAAATCGACTCAGCTGTTTGATATGCTAATTCTTTCAAATTATTATCTTGACTTAAATGTCCTAAATAAATTCGCTTTGTCTTATCTCCTAGCATTTCACACATCGCTAATGCGCCATCTTCATTGGATAAATGCCCTTTATCGCTAAGAATTCTCTGCTTTAAATGCCATGCATAATTCCCCATACGAAGCATATCTACATCATGATTACTTTCCATTAAATAAGCATCTGCATTATATAGCAATTTTCTTAATTTCTCACTAACATAACCTGTATCGGTTAACATCACAAATTGTTTTTGATCTTTTTGAAATGAATAAAATTGAGGCGAAGCTGCATCATGAGAAACAGCAAAACTCATCACATCAATATCTCCAAAAGTCTTTGTCACTCCTGGTTCAAATAAATGTTTTTGTTCTTGCTTAATCACACCGATATTTTTACTTTCCATGGCCTTCCAAGTTTTCTCATTTGCATAAATATCCATACCGAATTTTCTCGCTAATACTCCGATACCTTTGATATGATCTACATGTTCATGTGTGACTAAAATCGTATCAATATCCGCCACTGATCGTCCAATTTTTTCCATTTGTGCCGCAATAGCTTTCCCAGTTAACCCACAATCAACTAAAATTTTTCTTTGTGGCGTTTCAATATACGTTGCATTACCCGAGCTTCCACTCGTTAGTAAACTCACTAAAAAACTTGATTCACTCATGTTTTCTTCCTTTCTATTATAGAGCATATTCTACTACGGAGTTGTTGTATTTACCGTTTCAGTTGCCTCATTCGTTAATACCGTTCCTCTAATGGCATCAACCCGTCGAACCAATGTTTGTCCATCTGCTTGTTTAAATTCTACATACCAAGCTGGAGAGTAAATCGATAAATCTTTTAAAGATAAAGATTTATAATAGGATAATCGAACAACTGAAACCGTTGAACGAGTTGGAATTCTTCCTGCTAAATACAATACTTCCATTGCCTTTTGAGAGGTAATTAAGGCACGATTAGTACCCAGTACTTCTGCATTCCCTGCAAAAGTCTGTTCATAACTAATAACCTGATTATTTGCATTTAAAGTAAATATAATTTGACTGCTACCATCCATTACTGGAATTTGATTGGCACGTTGCGCATAAATTACTTTTCGGGTAGTAGGATTATAATTAAACCATGTATACTGATTTCCATGAATAATAGACCCACTCTCTACATAAGTCGTCAATTCTGCAAAATTTTCAATTGTGGCATTAGCATTCGCATCTAATGTTAATTGAATAGGCGCTAATAATTGAGAAGAAATAACTCCTTTATCATACGTAGCCACCTGACTAGGTAGTGTATTCACTTGAGATTCTATACTAGTAGGCGTAATTTGGATGATGGGAAGTGATTCTACTGTTGTATTTACTCCCGTTACGGTTATCCCATCTGTTCTCATTTGCTCCATTACATTAATACTCGTATTCAGTGGAGTTTTTACTTCATTCTTCATTTGCCAAAAAATTCCTAATAAAAATATATCTAAAAAGAGGAAACTGATAATTAACACTAAAGTTGATCGTCTAAAATCCATCGTTATCTCCTCCTTGTTCGAGTGCTGGTAAAAAAGCTTCTTCTAAAGTTTTCCACTTCTTATCAACTTTTATATACCAATTAGGAACAAACTCTACTATTTGATTACTTTCTCGACTTAATTGCCAAGCATATCCTAATCGAATATCTTCTATTAAATCTAATGAAATACCCTTTCCTAATATTTGATCCATTAATTCCTTCCCGCTCATTAAGGAAATCGATTGATTTTTAGAAGGAATTGGAGTTTCAGCTATTAAAGAGGATACTCTCATTTTTTCAATTCCTGTTGCTGTAATAATAAACTGAGATAATCCTTCTTTTGCATTCGAAAGAATCGGATATGAACCTACATACCTCATATATTCTACAATTTTTCGTTCAGTATCGAAATCAGAAAAACTCATCCCTAACTTCCATCCACCTAATTTCTTCATTTGAGCGAAAGATTGTTGTAAATGAACCGTCATTGTTAAAGCTTCATCCTCTACTCTATTTTGATAGTATGAAATAACATTTGTAGAACGATCCATTTTTAATTGGGATAAATTATCATTATAAATAATCGACTGACCATCACTTCTATTTCTTAATTCTGAAGGATTTGCAAATAGCTGAGTAATATAAAAACTCATTGGGATTTGTTCCATCAAATAAGTTTGCTTTTCCATCGCAATTGTATTTACTTCAATAAAAACTTGTCGATTTTTCAAAATATACGATTCTACCGTATAAAACTTATCTTCATCATAATATCTTGCTAATTCAGTTTGAGTCTCTGCATCTATTTTTGCTTGATACATTTGTTTTGTATAATCATTTATAAAATAAACACTTTTTGCATCATCATATCTGTAAATAATCCTACTAAATGTTTCTTGTCGTAATTCTTCGGATACATCAGAAAAATAACGAGACATTACTCCAAAAGTCACCGGTGTATCGAATAATAACTGTGCAAATGAATCTCTTAATACTAATTGTTCATATCCTTCTTGACTCAGCACTTCTTTTTTCGATAAATCTTTAAACTTACTTACTAATGAACTATTCACAGATTCAACAATAGATGCTTCACTTGTCATTTTGACTTTATTTTCATTCGAAATAATAAAACGAGTTGGTCGGAAAACATCTTCTAAAGCATAAGTCACTCTAGTTTGTGTACTCGCATCTTGATTCGTAGAAGTTACATTTCTTGTAAAACCATTCGGTGAAAAAATTTCTACCGGTCGAAAAACAACTACAAATGTTAACCCTAAACTCAATATACTTAATATCACTAGTAAAACAACTAAATATCTTAACCGTATTCTCATTCCCATTCACCATCCTCTTCAAATGGAATATAAGGTAATGAAACAAAGAAGGTAGACCCTTTATTTTCAATACTGTTTACCCAGATTTTTCCACCATGTAATTGTATAACTTCCTGAGCAATAGCTAATCCAAGTCCACTACCACCCATTGCACGAGAACGAGCTTTATCTACACGATAGAAACGATCAAACAAATGAGGAATATCTTTTCTAGAAATTCCTAATCCTTCATCACTCACACTAACAATAATATCTGTATGAGTTTCCATTAAACGAACAATAATTCTTCCTCCATCTGGAGAATATTTAATCGCATTATTAATAATATTATCCAATACTTGAGTAATTTTATCTTGGTCTAATTCCACCCATAAATCTCGTTGAGTAATATCTGTTAAAATACGATAATTTTTATCTCTATATGGTTCAGATTGTAAAACCATTTCAAAACGATTGACAATATGTACGACTAATTCATTCATATTAATAAACTCTTTCTCAAGTGCTAAACGATTTTGATCCATTCGAGATAAGTTTAATAAGTCCGTAATCATTCGCATCATACGATCCGTTTCAGTTTCAATCACTTTTAAAAATCCTGGAGCAATTTCTTTGTTTTCCCAAGCTCCATCTACTAATGCTTCCGTATAACTCTTAATACTTGTTAATGGCGTACGTAATTCATGAGATACATTCGACACAAAATTTCTACGCTCTCTATCAATTTTTTGTTGCTCGGTAACATCTGTTAAGACGCAAACTAATCCACTAATAAATCCTGATTCACGTTGAATAACAGAAAATTCACATTGAACAATTGAATCTTCTCCATCTTCTTCTAAATGAATTAATCTCTCATGTTGGGTTTCTAATAACTCTCTAAAAGTTACTTTTTCTTCTAAAGGTAAAATAGATAATAAAGGAATTCCAATCACTTTTTCAGATTTTAAATTTAAAATATCCAATGCCGCAGTATTCATAATGACAATACGACCACGTCTATCTGTCGCAATTACTCCATCACTCATATGACGTAAGACACTATCTAGACGTTGACGTTCTGATTCACTATTTTCCTGAGCTTCTTTAATTTTAAAAGATAAATCATTAATAGCTTGACCTAATTGACCTAATTCATCATCACTATAAATTTTTACTTCACCTGTATAATTTCCTTCAGCAATTTTTTCCGTTTGCTTTTTCATCTCAGCAATCGGTTTTGTAATTCCTTGCGAGATTAAGAAAGTAATAATAATCACTAATACAATAGCAATTAAAGATGAACTAACAAAAATGACTCCAATATCTTTTACTTGGGTATACCTAGATTCGATATTCGTTGTCACAGAAATAATCCCTAACGGGTTTCCTGAATTCCCACTCGATGAAGAAATAGGGGAAACAATCTTCCAATATCTTGTATCATGCTCTGTATAATTGTAGGTGTACACTACATTCGTTAATAACACTTGTTGCGCATCTGCCTCTGTTGTCCTTGTCCCAATAACGGATTGTTGAGATTGATTCGTCGTTCCTAAAATATATCCTTGTGTATCTAACACACGAGCTTCTACAATACTACTTCCTGTTGGGTAATCTTGCAGTATTTTAGAAATTTCTGTTATTTTAACTTCATCCTTATCATCTCGTTCTAAAATTGGTTGGACACTATTTTTCAAAAATCCTACTTGTAATTGGATTTGTTCCTGGAAATTTGAAATCATCTGTGTTTCTAATTGACGAAGGAAGTTTGCAACAATTAGTTGCAATGAAATCATCAACATGAAAATAAATAATACAGGAATTTTAAATTGAATGGAACGAAAGAATCGTTTCACTTTTTGCATTGTTTTTCTCCTTTGTAGATAATAAATGCGCTTTTCTTCCCAGAATAGTTCATGGTAAAGAAAAGCGCATCATTCTAAGCTTCTTTTTCTTGTTCTGGAGTTTTAATATAATAGCCTACTCCACGTCTTGTCATAATCCATGTAGGATGACTCGGTGTATCTTCAATTTTTTCACGTAAACGTCTCACTGTTACGTCTACTGTTCGAACATCTCCGAAATAATCATAACCCCAAACAGTTTGTAATAAATGTTCTCTTGTAATGACTTGTCCGATATGTTTTGCTAAATAGTGAAGTAATTCAAATTCTCGATGCGTTAATTCGATTTCTTCTCCTCGTTTAGAAACAACATATGCATCTTCATGAATGATTAAGCTTCCTAATACAATTTCATTAGCTGTTTTTTCTTCTTCCGGTTCACTAGGTGCTACATGTTGACGACGTAAATTTGCTTTTACTCGAGCAATTAATTCTCGATTTGAGAATGGTTTAGTCACATAATCGTCTGCTCCCAATTCTAGCCCTAAAACTTTATCAATTTCTGCATCTTTCGCAGTTACCATAATAATCGGAACATTACTTGTTTTACGAATTTCTCGGCAAACTTCTAATCCTTCAATTTTTGGTAACATTAAATCTAAAATCACTAAATCAGGATTTTCTGCAGCAAAAACTGCTAATCCTTCTTCACCGTCAAAGGCGGTAACAACTTCAAACCCTTCTTTTGATAAACTAAATTTGACAATATCTGAGATTGGTTTCTCGTCGTCTACTACTAAAATCTTTTTCATAACTAGCTCCTCTCTTGCGATTGAGCGTTTGGGAATTCTATTTACTCTCCCAAACATCTTCTAAAATGTTGGTTTGGTTTCTATCAGGACCTACTGAGAATGTTGAAATTTTTACTCCCACTAATTCTGAAACTCTACGCACATAGTTTTGCGCTTCAATTGGTAATTCTTCCAACTTACGGCATCCCGTAATATCTTCCGTCCAACCTGGAAGTTCTTCATAAACTGGTTCACATTGTCCTAATTCTACTAAACTTGCTGGATAATGACTAATTTCTTCTCCATTTGACTTACGATAAGCAACACAAATTTTTACTGTTTCTAATCCAGTTAATACATCGATACTATTTAAGCATAGATTTGTAATCCCTGATACACGTTTTGAATGTCTCATCACAACACTGTCAAACCATCCTACACGACGTGGACGTCCTGTTGTTGTTCCATATTCACGACCAACTTCACGAATACGACTTCCAATTTCATCAAATAATTCTGTAGGGAATGGGCCATCTCCTACACGAGAAGTATATGCTTTACAAACACCGACTACTTTTGTTACTTTTGAAGGGCCTACGCCACTACCAATTGTGACTCCTCCTGCTAATGGGTTAGAAGAAGTTACAAATGGATATGTTCCTTGGTCAATATCTAACATCACACCTTGTGCTCCTTCAAATAATACTCGTTTTCCATTATCTAAAGCATCATTTAATAATACAGAAGTATCGCAAACATATTGTTTAATTTGTTGACCATATTCATAATATTCTTCAAAAATGTCTTCGAAATTCATTGGATTTGCTTCATATAATTTAGTAAATTGACGATTTTTATCCTCTAAATTGATACGTAAACGTTCTTCAAAAACTTCTCGATCTAATAAATCCGCAATACGAATCCCTACACGAGCTGCTTTATCCATATATGCAGGTCCAATACCTTTAATCGTTGTACCGATTTTCTTGTCCCCTTTAGCTTCTTCTTGTAAACGATCCAATTCAATATGATATGGCAAAATCACGTGCGCACGATCTGAAATTCTTAAATTATCAGTCGTAATATTTCGTTCATGTAAATAGGCTAATTCCGTTACTAAAGATTTTGGATTGACCACAACTCCATTTCCAATAATACAAAGTTTTTCAGGAGAAAAAATTCCTGATGGAATTAAATGTAATTTATACGTTTCTCCACCAAACTGAATCGTATGACCTGCGTTATCGCCCCCTTGATAACGAGCCACATACTCTGCTTTTTCACTTAGGAAATCAGTAATTTTACCTTTTCCTTCATCTCCCCATTGTGTACCTACTACTACTACTGACGACATATCCGCACCTCTTTAATTTATTTTTTTACATTGGTGGCATTGAAGCTTCTAAGCTCTTCGACGCTATCGATGTAAATTTATTATATTCTTTAATAAACATTAATTCTACGGTTCCTCGTGGACCGCTACGGTTCTTTTCAATAATGACTTCAATAATATTATTCGACTCTTGTTTTGGAACATTTCCATCTTCATCTGGTTCTTGTCGATAATAATCATCTCGATATAAGAATGCTACAATATCCGCATCTTGTTCAATCGAACCAGATTCACGAATATCCGACATTACCGGACGCTTATCTTGTCTTTGTTCTACTCCACGTGATAATTGAGATAAAGCAATAACTGGAACACTTAGTTCTTTAGCAAGTTTCTTTAAATTTCTTGAAATTTCTGAAACTTCTTGTTGACGACTTTCTCGTCCATTTCCTTCAATTAATTGTAAATAATCAATAACAATTAATCCTAAATTATTGCGTTCTTGTTTTAATCGTCTACATTTAGCACGAATTTCTGATACACGAATCCCTGGAGTATCATCAATATAAATGGGCGCATTCGATAAAGTACCCGATGCTACAAAATAACTACGGAGTTCTTCTTCCGTTAAACGACCATTTCTCATATTACTTGCATCAATACTGCCTTCTGAACATAACATACGGTTTACAAGAGACTCGGCACTCATTTCTAAACTGAAAATGGCTACCGTTTCATTTGTTTTTGTCGCAACATTTTTCGCAATATTTAATACAAACGCTGTTTTACCAACAGATGGACGTGCTGCTAAAATAATCAATTCATCTGAATGGAGTCCTGAAGTCATTCGATCTAAATCAATATATCCGGTTGGAATTCCTGTAACTTCTCCTGTATTTTTCATACGCTCTTCAAGAGATAAATACGCTTCATTCAAGACTTTTGTAATATCTACAAATCCTGCTCGATTTCTCTTTTCAGAAACTTCTAAAATACTTCGCTCAGCTCTATCCAACACGACTGCTACTTCATCTATTTCACCATATGCATCTGTTGCAATATCCGTAGAAGTTCGAATTAATTTTCGTAAAGTTGATTTTTCACTAACGATTTTAGAATAATATTCTACATTAGAAGCAGTTGGAACTTTTTCAGCTAATTCTAGTAAATAAAATTGTCCCCCTGCATTTTCTAATTGTTTATTTTGATTTAAACGTTCTGCAACTGAAACAATATCAATGGGCGAAGAATCATTATTTAATTCCACCATCGCTTTAAAAATCACTTGGTGGTTTACTCGATAAAAATCTTCTGGCACTAAAAATTCCATCACAGGCACAATTGAATCTGGATCTAATAAAATTGCTCCTAAAACAGATTGTTCTGCATCTAAATTTTGTGGTGGAATTCTTCCTTCAAATTGTTCATCCACTTGTCCATTGACACCTTCTTTCATTCCATACATACGCTGTCATTTTACCATAAAATCTACAAAAGAAACAGACAGAACCTTTCAAAGAATAGAAAAAATCCAAGACGGTTTCTCCGTCTTGGATTTTCTAAAAAGTGTTTTTTTCTAATGATTAATCTTGATGTTTCATTGTTGGGAATAGTAATACATTACGGATTGATTGGCTATTTGTTAGTAACATAACTAAACGGTCAATACCGATACCTACCCCACCAGTTGGAGATAATCCATATTCTAATGCTTGTACGAAATCTTCATCTAATGGATGAGCTTCATCGTTACCAGTTTCTTTTTCTTCTACTTGTTTCATGAAACGTTCACGTTGATCGATTGGATCTGTTAACTCTGTAAATCCATTTGCATATTCTTTTGTACAAATGAAGCATTCGAAACGATCTGTGAAGCGTGGATCTTCATCATTTTTACGAGCAAGTGGAGACACTGCTACTGGATGTCCATAGATGAATGTTGGTTGAATTAATGTTTCTTCTACAAATGTTTCAAAGAATTCATTCACTACATGACCATAAGTCATTGAATCTTCAACTTTCACACCTTTTTCTTTAGCAATTGCACGAGCTTCTTCATCTGTCATTTCTACCCAGAAGTCTACTCCTGTTACTTCTTTAATGGCATCTACCATATGAACTCTCTTCCAAGGAGCTTTTAATTCCACTTCATATTCTCCATAAGGAACTTTTGTTTTACCTAATACTTCTTGGGCAACGCTTGATACGATTCCTTCTGTTAAGTCCATAACATCTTGATAGTCAGTATAAGCAGTATAGATTTCGATAGATGTGAACTCAGGGTTATGAGTTGTATCGATTCCTTCATTACGGAATACACGACCGATTTCATAAACACGTTCCATTCCACCTACTACTAAACGTTTTAAGTGTAATTCTGGAGCAATACGCATGTATAATTCCATATCTAAAGCATTATGGTGAGTAATAAATGGACGAGCATTCGCTCCACCAGCTAATGTGTGTAATACTGGTGTTTCCACTTCTAAATAATCACGAGAATCTAAGTAATGACGAATTTCACGGATAATTTTACTACGTGTTACGAAACGATCCATACTATCACGGTTACTAATTAAGTCTAAGTAACGTTGACGATATTGTTGTTCTACATTTGTTAATCCATGATATTTATCCGGTAATGGACGTAAAGCTTTTGTTAAATGAACAAATTGAGTAGCTTTAACAGATAATTCACCAGTGTTTGTCACCATAATTGTTCCTACAACACCAACGATATCTCCTAAGTCAGCTTTATCAAATAATTCATAAGCTTCGTCTCCAACAACATCTTTACGAACATAAATTTGAATTTGACCTTTACCATCTTGAATATGAGCAAAACCTGCTTTTCCTTTTCCACGTTTTGTCATAATACGACCTGCGATTTGAACAGTCACTTCTTCTTGCTCGGCTAAGCTTTCTTTTGTCGCACCTTCAAATTGTTGATGAATTTCTTCAGTGGATTGTTTTTGTTTGAATCCTGTAGAAAAAGGTTCTACACCTTTTTCACGTAATTGATGCATTTTTTCACGGCGAACTTGTAATTGATCATTCAGTGTTTCTTGTACTTCTACTTCGTTAGACACTGTATTTCCTCCTTTTTTGTGACCATTGCCACTGTATTTCTAATCTATTGTACCAATTATTAACAGATAAATAAAGCGTTTATGTTTATGTTTATTTTTCTTTATTAAGCCCTCCTGACTTCCTTCTCTTTTTCTTTTATTGGTGTTAATAATTTTTAAATTTACATATAAAAAAGACGATAGATTTTTCCTTTCTATCGCCTCTTGCATTTCTATTTCACGTGATAAACTGAATTCTATACTCCATTCTCATGAGCCAATTTATGTTCATAACTATTCATATAATCTTCATGTTTATGATGATGGAACTCTTCATTTCCAAAATGATAATGCTCATGAGTATGCATAATCACATGAGTATGTGTAACTCCATTATGTGTATGAACAATCGTATGCATATGCCCATGAAGATGATTTTTTATCATAGTATCATAAACGACAAACACCGTTCCAATGAACATCAAAGCTAGTCCCACAAAATATTCTACAGCTAGTTTTTCTCCATTTACTACAAACGATAAAAACGATCCTACAAAAGGTGCCACTGCATAATAGGCACTCGTCTTAGCTGCTCCTAAAATTCTTTGTGCTCGTATATAAACAAAAATACTTAATCCATATGAAACATAGCCAAGCAACATAATCATGCCAATATATTTCATTTCTGGAATCTTTTCGCCAAGTAAAACAGCAATAACAAATGCACCTCCTCCGGAAAAAATTCCTTTTAACAAAACAATCTGATATGTACTTTTCTCTGATATCTTTCTTGTACAGTTGTTTTCAAGCCCCCAGCAACAAGTTGCTAATATAACGAAAAGAGAGCCTATAGAAAACTGAAAACTACCGATTCCCTCAAATGACAAAACAATACTTGATAATGTAATAAACCCTATTGCAATCCACAGTTTTCCTGATACTTTTTCCTTAAAAATAAGTAACGCTATTAATGTAGTCACTACAATTTCAAAATTACCGAGGAGTGAGGCATTAGATGCTGTCCCCATTTTTATTCCTATCATTAAAAATATAGGTGCAACTATATCTAATAGAATCATTCCAACCGTATAAGGTAAATCCTGTTTTGTAAGTCTCTCTGATTTATCTTCTTTTTCAATGTGAAATAAATACATTATTCCAACTCCAACACCCGCTCCAAGATACAGAAAAGCTGCTAAAAAAGTTGGTGGAACATTTTCCAATAGAACTTTTGAAAACGGTGTATTAATGGCATAAAATGCAGCTGCTAACAACGCTAATATAATCGCACTTGTCTTTGTTTTTCCCTTCAAAATATCTCATCCCCAATACTAGAAAAATATAAGAAGCTATTCTTAATCAGAACAGCCTCTATTTTTTGTGGTAATAGTAAATTCGATAAAGTCTTACTCTACTTCTTTTCCACGTTCTAATTGTCTTTCAACACGTTCTAAATGTTCTTGCACAAATTGATCTAAAATTTGTTTCACTTGAGATACTGTTGTAGACTCATTAATCGCAACTTTTGTTTTCGTTGCACGAGGAATTCCTTTTAAGTAATAAGCAGCTAATTTACGGAATTCTTTTGTCGCTACTGACTCACCTTTTAAGTTAGCTAAACGATCTAAATGTGTTTTAGCAATTTCAATTTTTTCCGGAACTGTATTTTCCGGTAATAATTCTCCCGTTTCTAAATAATGAACGGTTTGTTTAATCATCCATGGATTCGCTAGAGCAGCTCGACCAATCATGACTCCATCAACACCCGCTATTTCAATCATTTTCTTAGCATCTTGAGGAGAACGCACATCTCCATTTCCAATTAATGGAATACGTGTTAAGTTTTTCTTCACTTCACCAAGAATTTCCCAGTTAGCTTTTCCATCATACATTTGTACACGAGTTCTACCATGCATCGCAACAGCACTTGCACCTGCTCGTTCTGCTGCAAGAGCATTTTCAACGGCATATAAATGTTCATCATCCCAACCGGTACGCATTTTAACTGTTACAGGTTTATCCACTGCATCGACTACTGCAGCAACCATTTCATAAACTTTATTTGGGTCTAATAACCATTTTGCACCAGCTTCAGCTTTAATCACCTTATTAACAGGACAGCCCATATTAATATCAATAATTGCAGCCTCTGTATTTTCAGCTACATATTTGGCAGCTTCTACTAATGTATCTTTATTTCCGCCCATAATTTGGACGCTCAATGGATATTCATTTGGTTCAATATGCAACATGCTTAATGTTTTTTCATTTCTAAATTGAATCCCTTTATCACTAATCATTTCGCAAACAACTAAGCCTGCTCCAAATTCTTTTACCGTTACACGAAAAGCTGAATTACTAATCCCTGCCATCGGTGCAACGACTACTGGATTGTCAATTTGAATATTGCCAATCTTAAAACTCATTTCATTTCCTCACTTTCAATCATTCTGCTTAGCTATTGTACCATAGATAGCTATCATTCGTGTATTATCATGGTTTATTTCAATAATAAAAAAGAAAAACTACAAAAAGAATCTCTCCATTTTGTAGTCAATCTAACTTTTTTAATCTTTTCTTGCTAAGCCTGTAATATAATCAAAAAATGCATCACGGTCTACATGATAAACAAGGTCAACTGGACGCCCGTTTTCTACGCGAATCGTTCTACCAGAACTTGCACCACTTGTAATTACATCTGAAGGAACAACTTCTCGTTTCACTAAATCTTCTTTTCCAAAAGAAGCTGTCGTTAATACATCCCATAGGAAATAGGTTGAATTCGTAACATAATGCGTCAATGGAGGAACAATGGCATAACATTGTCCTAAGAAATCAATTCCTTCTACTTTACGTTCTCTCGCCCAACGATCACGTACATCTAACGTTAATGGAACCATACGAGTACTTTCTAAGGCGACTAATTCAATAGGAATCGATGATTCCCAAACACGTTTCGCAGCAAATGGGTCCCAATAAACATTCCATTCAGCTGTTCCATCATGTTCCGGTTCTTCAATATTTCCTTGTTCTAAAAATGTTCCACCCATCCAGTATAATTTTCCAATTTTTTCTTCAATACTGGCATCCAAATCTAATGCTCGAGCTAAATCCGTTAATGGCCCTACAAATAACAAGTCCACTTTATCCGTTGATTCCTTTAAAACATGCACTAAATCCTCATGTGCTTTATAAGGGGAATCTTGTACTAAAATCGGTTTATATTCGTTTAAAATTGGTAACGCATCTACTGTAAATGCATGCATTCTCCACTCTTTTGGAAATGGATGAACTGGACGTGAATTTGAAGAAGCCACACGAATTCTTTGATCTTTTGTAGAACCAAATTTTTGAATAATTTTCTTACTTGCTTCAACTGCAGGTTCTAAATAACAATCTGCTTCAATAACACCTACACCAACTAGTTCAACATCTTCCATTTTTAATAATAAATATAATGAGACTAAATCATCTACTCCACCATCATGGTTTAAATATACTTTACGCAAAAGGACAACCTCCTAACAAATTATTTCCCTAATAACATTGTAATCAATAAAGCTCACAAAATCTACTCGTGAAATTTTAATCAAATATGTCTAGCTTTCAACAAAAAGAAATGGTACACTATTTATAATTATTTTTTAATCTTTTTTTAAGAATATATAGGAGGAAATTTATGTCTCGAAAGAAAATTATTGACATTATTATTTGTGGATTTGCATTGTTTGCCATCTTCTTTGGCGCTGGAAATTTAATCTTCCCCCCTTACTTAGGTGTTATTTCTGGAAATAACTGGGGAATTGCAAATATTGCCTTTTTATTATCAGATCCACTATTACCGATTCTCGGGGTTATTGTTACAGCCCTATTAGGAGGACAAGCAACAGATTTAGGAAAAAGAGTGAGTAAACATTTTTCTATTATTATTGGAGCAATTTCCATTATCTTAATTGGGCCATTATTTGCCGTTCCAAGAACCGGAGCTACTACTCATGAAATTTTTGTACAATCATTTGTACCAAGTGCTCCACAATGGATTACTTCTCTTATCTTTTTCGGATTAACATTATATATTGCAATTCATTCGCACACCGTTATTGATGCAATTGGAAAATATTTAACTCCGATTTTATTATTCATTTTATTACTTGTATTTATTGCTGCTGTAGTTCAGCCAAATGCAAGCTTCCAAACAACAACTTCTGCAGGATTATTTTCTCAAAGCTTCAAAGAAGGCTACCAAACAATGGATGCACTTGGAGCAGCCTTAATGGCAGGAGTTGTTATTTCAGACTTAACTAGACGAGGTTATACAGAGAAAAAAGAACAACATCAAATGATGTTTGGAGTTGGAATTGTATCTTTTATTTTACTAGCATTAGTATACAGCAGTTTAACTTATGCAGGAGCAACTGTCAGTACGGTTTACGATTCAACGATTCAACGCCCTGCATTACTAATCGGATTAATTGAACAATTATTAGGCTCATTTGGTAAAGTCGCTATGGGGATTGCCGTATCATTTGCTTGCTTAACAACATCTGTTGGATTAATTACAACTTGTGGTCATTATTTTTCAACCTTAACAAATGGAAAATTAGAATATAAAAAAATTGTTGTAGTGTCAGTCGTTATTTCATTCCTTCTATCACTTTTAGGGGTGGATGCGTTATTACAATTAGCTGTTCCCGTCCTAAGTGCTATTTATCCAATGGTAATCGCATTAATCTTCTTATCGATTTTTGATCGCTATATTGTTTATAATTGGACTTATACAGGCGCAGTTGTTGGAGCATTCTTCATTGGAGGAATTCAAGCTATTCATTTATTCTCTCAAATGCAAGGTGGTAACTTCCTCTCTGAATTAGCAGCTTGGACAAACACCTTACCATTAAACCAATTCGGATTCGAATGGTTAGTACCCGCTATTATCGGATCAGTAGTCTTTACAGTCATTAGTAAATTCACTGGAATGGGTCATAAGAGAGTTTAAAAAGATTGAATAGAAAAACCCCGAGGGATTTTATTTTTCGAAATCCCTCGGGGTTTGTTGTATATCTATTAATTATTCTCCAATAATCACAACTCGATACTTTCTTGTTCTTTCTCGAGTTTTATCAAAGTCTGCAAAATAAACATAACCTGTTTTTCCTATTGCCAATTTACCATCTACAACAGCTAAGGTTTCACTAGAACCCAAGATTGTGGCTTTTAGATGAGCATCTCCATTCCATAATGCACTTCTATCTCCATTTGGTAACCATTCTTCAGGATTAGGCCAAGATTCAACTTCTTGATAATGTTTTTCACCAGGATAATGATAACTATCCGCACTTAAATGGGGTGGAATAATCTTTTCTAAAATAGTATTTAAATCTAATTGTAAATAATCTACACCATTTTCATCTTTATCATGTGTATCCTCTTCAAAGAAAATAGAACATGTTGTATGTGCTGTGATAACTGTACATATTCCTGATTGAATACCACTTTCAGTAATAGTTTGATGTATAGAATTTGTAATATCAATATATGATACTTGACCTTCTTTTGTATCTACTTTAAATTCTTTTTGAAATACAGTCATTTTTTCTCCTCATTCATTGCTTTGTCAACAGCTTCAATCATTAATTTTAACATTAGTTTCGGATCTTTTGCTTTAACAATTCCACTTGTGCAGCCTGTACCATCTGCACCAAGCTTAATTGTACGATAGACATCATTCTCATTCATAATTCCAGCACCTTGCATCATTAAAATATCTGAATTAACAGATTTCACTTGATGATTAGTTTCTAAAATATATGAATCGTCACTTGTTTGTCCTGTTCCAATCAACTCTGTAGGTTCACATAACATGATTGTTGGATTTAACATTGCCAACATTCGTGCTTCTTTAATAGAATCTGCACACAAAATCGTTATAAGTTCCATTTTTTCAGCTTGATTGATAGAAGCGACTACTTGAGATGTTGTTAATGGATGTTCAGCATGATTTAAAAAAGTAGCTCTTGCTCCAGCATTATAAAGCGAAGCTGGCAAAACTGCTCCCATTCCTCTACCACAATCAATCCCATCTAAGTGTTGAGCTGTCACAATAATATGTTTTGTTTCACTGGATACTTTTGGAATGTCTGCATATGGACACGTTACAAAAATACTAATTTCTGGATACTGTTCAGCTAATTGATCAGCTTCTTTGGCTAATTCTAATAATTCATCTCCAAATAAATATGATTTCGGATTAAAAATGAAAAATTTATCTTTAATAGTTCCCATTTATTTTCTCCTTCTATCTAGTCTCAAACACATGATAATAATGTTTTAAAGTAGCTTTCATACCTTCTCTTGAAACTTTTAATACATCAATATAGTTTGTAAATGACTTTTCAGAAACCGATTTTGCACCAGCATCCATAAAATCACTATAAATATTAATTTTTGAAATTCCTTCTCGTGCACAACGGTTCAAATTATCATCTCCTGAACCTGATCCGCCATGTAAAACTAATGGAATATTTAATATATTGTGTAACTCAGATAATCGTTGGAAATTAATTTTTGGAATACCTTTATACAAGCCATGAGAAGTCCCTATTGAAACTGCTAAAGAATCAACATTAGTTTCTTGAACAAATTTTTCAGCATCTTCTACATTTGTATAAATAGACTTTATTTCGTCTTTCGATACATCTCCATTTGCTCCAACAAAACCAATTTCTGCTTCAACATCAACTCCAAATTCATGGGCAACTTCAACAACCTCTTTTGTTTTTCTAACATTTTCTTCAAAAGAATCTAAAGATGCATCAATCATTACGGAATTAAATCCTAATTGAATTGCTTTTTTTATAAATACTAAATCTTGTCCATGATCTAGATGTAACACAACTGGAGTTTTTGCTTTTTCCTGAAAATATTTTCCAATACTAGCAGCCTCTTCTAAACTTAAATAAGGAGAATGTACTTGTGCAAAAGCTAAAATTAGTGGAAGATTCAATTCTTCGCTCATTTCTACATACGCTTTGGCAGAATTCCAATCAATAAAGTTTGTTGCTGGAATTGCAAAATTACCTTGTTTTGCTTTCCCTAATACATCTCTCATATATGCTTTCATTTACTAAGCCTCCAACGCTGCTTTCAATTCAGTCCATAAAGCATCAATTCCCATACCTGTCAATAAAGGTAATCCCATAATCACTTTATCTTTAATTGAATCAGGTACAACTGTTGTAGAAATTACAATATCATATTCATCAATACGATTAACTTCTTCTGAAACTTTGGATTGAAAAACTTGAACTTTATCTGAATAATTATTATCAGATAACCATTGTTTTACTTTTCCAGCAACAACTGTTGATGTTGCAATTCCAGAACCACACATAATTAATAATTTTTTCATAATCTTATTCTCCTATTTCTCTGCACGAACTTTATTTACATAATATAATCCTGCTAATGAAGCTACTAGAACTACTGACAGAATTACCCAAGGTGCAGTTTTTCCTGCAAACACAAACAACCATGTTGGCCATAATCCACCTTCTGCTAAAGCGGTAATACTTGTATTTCCACCTAAATCAAAGTTTGCTGCTTGTGCTGCTTTTGTAACTAATGGAGCTACCCATGAAGTAATGTAGAAAATACTTGCAATATAAATTGTTCCACCAACAACTGTACGAACAATATTTCCTCTAAATACAGCTGCCATTAAACATACTACAAATGGAATTGTAGCTAAATCACCAAATGGTAATGTTTGGTTTCCTGGTAAAATTACTGCTAATAAGATTGTAATTGGAACTAAAATTAATGAACTTGATAATACTGCTGGATGTCCAACTGATAAAGCAGAGTCCATACCAATATTTACTTCACGACCAGGGAATCGTTTTTGAACAAATTCGTTTGCAGCCTCAGAAATTGGAGTAAGACCTTCCATTAAAAGTGATACCATACGAGGCATAATTACCATAACAGCTGACATCTTAACACCTAATTGTAAAACTCCTTTTGGATCATAACCTGCTAATAATCCCATGACAATACCAATTACAAGACCTAATACTGTACTTTCACCAAAAATACCAAATTTCTTTTGAATACTTTCTGGATTTGCTTCAATTTTATTAAATCCAGGAATTCTATCAAACACCCAATTTAGTGGAATAGCTACTAAAAATCCAGGTGCTGATGTTCCATGTGGGAATGTAATATTAGGGAATCCATAGAATTTTTTAATAGCTGGAGCAATAATATCTGCTAATAAATAAATCATTACTAAATATACAATTGTTGCATATAATCCTAATGTAAAATCTTGAGTAAGTGCATATACTAAAGATGCTACAAAAGCTGCATGCCAGAAATTCCACATATCTACCATTAATGTTTTTGTTAATCCTAAGAATAGTAATAAAACATTAATTCCGATACCAATTGGAATAGCTAAACTTCCTAATAATGTTCCATAAGAAATTGCTGCTGCTGCAGGCCAACCAACGTCAATTGTTGTTAAATGTAATCCAAATCTTTCAACCATTGCTTGAGCTGCAGGTCCTAAGCTACCTCCTAATAAATCAACTACCATATTCAATCCAACAAAACCAACCCCAACAATTACACCTGATACAAATGCTTTTTTAGGTTTAGTTCCTAAAATCATACCAAAAATAAATATTAAAATTGGTAATACTACTATTGCGCCTAAATCGATAAATTTTTGAAATAATGCCAACATAATCTTTTCCTCCTAATAATTAAAATATTCAGATTAAACAGTCTGATTCTGTTTGTTTAGTAAATTTTCCTCCTTTCTTTTTTACTAAACTTATTCCTTTATTATTTTATATTTTTGACTGCTAACAAATCTTTTACTTCTTTGGATGTTGTATGTTCATCCATATTCATTAATCTCTCCATAATTTCTTTATCCTGAAGAATTTCTATTAATTGTTGTAAAATCGATAATTGACTATGAGCCTCTTTCAAAGCAAGCATAAAAATTACCTTTACAGAAACTTCCACATCATTTGTCCCCATTTGATAAAATGAAACTGGATTTTCTAACGTCATTACTGCTATTTGTTCCTTATTAACATGTTCTACATCTGTATGTGGAATAGCAATTCCATATTTTTCAAACTGTAGTCCTGTTGGAAATACTTTTTCTCTATTTAAAATAGCTTCCTTATACGATTCTTTTACAATCCCTTTTTCAATCAGTTTATCTGACAAATAAGTCAATGCTTCTTCTTTAGAACTAATGTTTTTAACATTAATTTCAAAAATTTCTTTATCTAGCATTTTGACTCACCTCCTCAAGTATTTTACTTTTAATTTTTTCTCCATCTGACATCAACATTAATTCCGACATCAAGTTTTGATTCTCTATTACAGAATATAAGGCTATTAGACTATCTTTAAACACTGAAATATCCTGTTCTGCAATTGCTATTAATAACACTAAACTGACTAAATTTTTTCCCCATTCAATAGGTTTATCTAAACTCATTAAAATCAGTTCAGATTGCTTAACAACTTTAGGATCACAGTGTGGTAAAGCTATCCCTGTATAAACACTTGTACTTCCTAACAACTCTCTTTGAATGATAGATTCTCTAAATTCTTTAGTTTGATTTCCAACATTGCATTCGAGTATTAGTCTCTCTATACATTCCTGTTTATTTTTTACATTTACCTTAATTAAATTTGGTTCTTTTAATAAAGTATTCAAAGACGCTACATTAAATTCTCTTCCATTTAAAGATGTTTTCATCATCCTATAATTATCTGTACTTTGTTCAGAATAAAACTGTTGAATCATTCTTAACTCTTCTTTTGTAATAATAGGACTAACTTCTATAACAGGTATATTTAGTTCTGGCAGTCCAATAGTAGAAATTACTAAATCAATATTTTTTAAATCATAGAAATCTAGCTCTCTTAAACTAATAGTTGTTAGTTTTTCCTCACTAGAAAAAATTCTACGTAACTTATTCATGATTAATTCAGAAGTTGCAATTCCATTTTGGCAAACCACGACAATATTCAATGGTTTTATTATTTTTTCAATAGCAACCTGAAAATGAATAACAATAAAAGCTAACTCTTCATTCGGTATACTTAGTTCGTAATACTGAGATAACGTTCTTATAGACAACCAAATGACATTAAATAGACTAGAATATTGTTTTTTTATTTCTTCCAATGCAGGGTTAGAAATATAATTTTGATTGCGTAATCTGATAATCATCTTTGAAATATGAGTACTAAGCATCATCTGTAAATGCTCGTCTGTTGTAAGATTTAAACTTAATAAATTAGAAACCTTTTGTATCAGTCCTTTTACTTGTTCGTTAACACTTTTCATATAATCAACAGACTGAATATTGAAACCAAAAGCTAGTAAATTATATGCCATTGCTTCAATTTCATAAGGAGAAATCTTTTCAAGAGGGAAATTTAGAATAGTCTCTAGCAATTCCCCAGCAAAGAAATATACTTCTAAATGGTTTACATCATTAACTAAATTACTTAATCTATTAGTTAAATTTTCATTAGCCTCATTTCGCTTTTTAAAAATTAAACAATCTAGTAATAATGAATATAAGTATTCATCTGTAAATTGAAATTGATACTTTTCCGATAGTTTAACAATAGATTTTTGACAATTATTTATATCTTCTTTTGAAAAAAATAATTCCAAATTTTTTAGACGCTCCCTATCATTTGGTATAAATTTCATAATAAATATTTCAAGAGCCTTACGGATATTTCTTTCATTTCCTTTTAGAATTATTTCATCTCTTTTTATTTTTAACTTCACATCAAAGGAAACAAATATACTATTTAATTTATCAATTAGTCTATGAATCGTAGAATCCGTAACAAACATTTCCTCTGAAAATTCATATAGGTCTACTTTTTCATGAGTAACAAATATTTTTCTTACTAACTCTTTTTCACGATATTCAGGAGAAAATGATTCTTTCATTTCTCCATTCAATTTTATTATTTTTGTATGAATCTTTTTGTTTTCCAATTTTGATAATAATTTAATTCCTTTTCTTGGAGTTTTTATTACTTCTGTTTCTATTAAATTGTCCTTCAAAAAATCATTAATCATATCAATATCTTGATAAACGGTTTTAGTCGAAACCTTATATCTATCAGCCAATTGATTAGCAGATAAATACTCTATATTTTTCATTAGGTACTCTAATAATAATACTTGTCTTTTATTCATCCCTTCACCCCTAACTCAAGGTTTCATTGATTTTAATGGTACCGTTTAACTTACTATTAGTATAAAGTAAGTAATCACCATTTTTTAGTCAATGTACTTCCATATTAATGTGGAAGTGTTTCTATTTTTACCCCCTTGACTCTACTTGTCAATAATATTTTTCCCTATAAAATTCGATTTTTTTCAATATATATAAAGATTATTTCCACACTGACACAAAAAACAACCCGCCTACTTCGTAAAAAGTAAAACGGGTTGTCCACATTTCTTATTATTCAATTTTTTAAATAACTTCAACTGAAATCCTATTTCCAACTTTTTTCAATAAACGTATCACGTCCAGACATACCACGGTAACGGTAGTAATGATCTGGATTTTTCTTATAAAAATCTTGGTGATATTCTTCAGCTGGATAAAATGTACTCGCTGGTTCAATTTTTGTAACAATATCTTTTTTAAAGCGTCCACTATCTTGTAAAGCTTTTTTCGAAGCTTCTGCAATTGCTTTTTGTTCTGGAGAGTGATAGAAAATCACTGGTCGATAAGAATCGCCTCTATCTACAAATTGTCCCATCGCATCGGTTGGGTCTGTTTGTTGCCAATAAACTTCCACTAATTGTTCATATGAGAAGATTTCTGGATCAAAAGTAATTTGCACAGCTTCCGTATGTCCTGTTGTTCCTGAACAAACTTCTTTATAAGTAGGATTTTCCTTATGTCCCCCTGTATAACCTGCAATAACAGATTCAATTCCAGGTTGTGTATCAAATGGTTTAATCATACACCAGAAGCATCCTCCTGCAAATGTTGCGACTTCTTTTGCCATCTTTATTCCTCCTCTTTTTCTAACGAAACATCTTGTCCAAAAATTCTCATTTTAATCGCTAATCCTGTTCGAGTACCGGCAGTTCCACCTAGCCCTGTTTCTCTTAATTCACTTGGCATTCTTCTGCCAATTGAGCGCATAGCTTCAATCGTTTCATCTGCTGGAATAACATTCGTAATTCCTGCTAAAGCCATATCTGCAGCAATAAGAGCATTTCCTGCTCCAATCGCATTTCTCTTCACACATGGAATTTCTACTAAGCCTGCAACAGGATCACACACTAATCCTAACAAATTGCCTAATGCAATGGAAAAAGCTTCAGAACATTCTTGTGGCGTTCCTCCAGCAGCTTCAACTGCCGCAGCTGCAGACATTGCACTAGCACTACCAACTTCTGCCTGGCAACCACCCATAGCACCTGAAATCATTGCATTATTTGCCACTACCATTCCAAATGCTGATGCTGTAAATAAAAATCTTACTTGTTGTTCATGAGTTAAATTCATACTATCTGCAATGGAAAATACAACTCCGGGTAATGTGCCACTGGCTCCTGCAGTTGGTGTTGCACACACAAGTCCCATTGCTGCATTCACTTCATTTGTACCTAGTGCATATTGCACTCCCGCTAAAATTTTATCTCCTGATAAAGTTTTTCCTTTTTCGCGATATTTTTTCATTTTTACAGCATCCCCACCCGTTAATCCTGTTGGAGAGAATACACCTTGACCCTGTACACTTCTTTCTACTGCTTGCTTCATTGTTTGAAGATTTTTTTCCATCTTCGCCCAAATAAATTCTCGACTTTGTTGGGTCATTTCCATTTCTTGTTCAATCATTACTTCAGAAATAGATTTATTTTGATTAGACGCTAAAGTGACTAATTCCTGTATGCTAACAAACATCACGAAATTCCTTTCTTAATTTTATGTAAAGACATAGATTGTTTTTTCCTGTTGAATCGATTGTAATTTTTCTTGTAGAGTTGGTGATAATAATCCGCTCAATTCATAACTAATAAAGCGAGATGAGCCATCCTTTAGTTCTTTTCTTTTACGAATTGGAACATTATATTCCTCTAATAAAGTGCTCACTGTTGAAAGTTCCTCTTTTGGAAGAATTTCTAAAATAATTGGTAATGGTCCCGAAAGGTTTGAAATAAATCCATCCACTTCCACATATTTCACTTCTACAGTTCCCCCACCAATTGAAGTACCAATTAAACGAACTCGTCTTGTCGCAGACATCAGTGTTAAATCAGCTGTATTCGCATGAGCGACTGGACTCGGCTCATCTCTTTCAATAAATTCAATTGAAATACCTTCTTTAGTAGCAATCTCAACCGCTTGTGGCACACGCTCATCATCCGTTTCAAATCCCAGAACTCCACTAATAATCGCAAAGTCTGTTCCATGCCCTTTATGAGTCTGAGCAAACGATTCATAATAAATACATTGAACACTTGTCGGAGTTCCTCCAAATAGTTGTCTTGCACATCTTCCAATAGAAATGGCACCAGCAGTATGAGAACTCGAAGGTCCAATCATAATAGGACCGATAATATCGAAACAACTTTTATAATTGAACACTTTATCCACAGTAATTCCCCTCTCTTTTCGTACCCTTTATTGTACTTTTTTTCTAGGAAGCTCGTCAAGTTTCTCAACACCTTAGTATATTCAAAATAATACGAACAACTAATCGTTTTTTTCTATAACTACTTTTTCTAGAAACCATTTCATTAAAACGTTCTTTATCTTATATTGTTCATTTCTATTAAATCATACCCCCATTATTTTTGAGAGAAATCTTGACTTATGACATTTTTAAAATTAAAATGAGAGTAACTGGTAATGACCAGTAGACGTTACAAATTCTAGAAAGGAGGAAATCAAATGGTAGAAACTGAACAAGTGCCTCTTTATTCCAAACTTAGCTTTGATCTCATTGAATACATTACGACACATGGGCAGGTTCACCAGAAAATGTTGTCGGAAAGAGAAATCTGTAAAGAGTATGGAGTCAGCAGAACAACTGTCCGTACAGCATTAAAAGAATTAGAAACATTAGGTTATATTTACAAACGCCATGGAAAAGGCACTTTTATTTCTAGTCAATGGAAAGAACGTCAAAATTTACTAGAAGGATACAGTTTTACAGAACAAATGAAAGAATTAGGGAGAACACCTTCTACCATCATTACAGCATTTCATTACTATAAAGCTGATAGTTATATTGCTCAGCAATTAGGCATTGAAACGGGGGAATATATTTATCGACTCAAACGGATTCGATTTGCAGATGGTATTCCAATGATGAAAGAAACAACATTCTTACCTGCTAGATTATTTCCTAATCTTACGCAGGAACAATTACAAAATCGTTCCTTATATGAAGTTTTTTTAAATGATTTTCAACAAAAAATCATTTATGCAGATGAAGAATTTTCAGCGAGTATTCTAACTAAAGATGAATCTCCAATCTTGGAAACACCCATGCATGCTGCTTGTTTGCGCTTAAAGAGAACTAGTGTCAACAGTGAAAATCATATTATCGAATTTACATTAAGTGTCGCTAGAAGTGATCAATTCTTTTATAAAGTTCGTTATCATAGAAATACACATAAATAAATCAGAAATGGGAGGTTTTAAAATGTTTCAATTTTCAAAAGAACAACTAGAAGCACTAACAGCGGAAATCACAACTCGTGAAATTCGCCAACAACCAGAATTATGGCAGGAAGCATTTGATTATTACTCAGAAAACTTAGATCGTATTCAGTCATTCTTAGGATCATTACCACATGAACGTTATCGTGTCATTTTCACCGGTGCAGGTACATCTCAATATGTAGGAGATACAATTTTACCTTATTTAAAACGTCATGGTCGTGAAGATCGTTTTGAATTCCAATCAGTAGGAACAACTAATTTAGTGAGTAATCCATTAGATTATTTCAAAGCAGACATTCCTACAATTTTAGTATCTTTTGCACGTAGCGGTAATTCTCCAGAAAGTTTAGCCAGCGTTCAATTAGGACAACAAATTGTCAAAGACTTCTATCAAATTACCATTACTTGTGCTCCTGAAGGAAAATTAGCTCTAGCAGTACCTGGTGATGACCGTAATTTATTATTAATGATGCCTGCTCGTTCAAATGATGCTGGTTTTGCAATGACTGGTAGCTTTACTTGTATGACTTTAACAGCTTTATTAATTTTTGATGAAGGACATTCTATTGAAGAAAAAGCTGCATTTGTAACAGCTATTCGTCAAATGGGAGAAAGTGTTTTAGAACGTGAACATGTATTACAACAATTTGTGGATTTAGATTATAATCGTGTCATTTATCTTGGTTCTGGTCCATTAGCAGGTTTAGCTCGTGAAGTACAATTAAAAATCTTAGAATTAACAGCTGGTAAAATTGCAACGATTTACGATTCATCTATGGGATTCCGTCATGGTCCTAAATCATTCGTTGACTCTCGTTCATTAGCATTTGTATTTGTTTCAAATGATGCTTATACACGTCAATACGACTTAGATATTTTAGAAGAAATGTATGGAGATAGCATTGCACCTCTAGTATGTGCAGTGGGTGTATCTGTAGAAGGTCAATATGAAGGAACTAGCTTTGATTTTGCAGAAGCATTTTCATCAGTTCCAGATGCTTACTTAGCACTTCCATATGCTATTTTTGGACAAACTATTGGATTACTATCTTCTGTTAAAGTAGGTAATAAACCTGATACACCTTCTCCAAGTGGAACCGTAAACCGTGTTGTAAAAGGGGTAACGATTCATCCATTAACGATTCAATAAGTGAATAAATATATTGTAAAAAAGATTAAAAGGAGGGATATTATGACTACGTATATTTATGCAAAACAATTTTATTTTGAACATGTTGTGAAAGGCCCTGGATATTTACCAATTTTAGACTCTGGAGTATTCGGAGAGTTTCAAGAAGAAAAACCAACTGATGGTTCTATTATAGACTACTCTGCCTATAGCATTGCTCCAGGACTTGTCGATACACATATTCATGGATATAAAGGCGCAGATGTAATGGACAATGATGTAGAAGGCTTAAAAACTATTTCTGCTGGTTTGCCTAGTTGTGGGGTTACTTCCTACTTACCAACTACTTTAACAGCGTCTAGAGAATTATTAAATGATGTTTGCCAAACTATCGGAGATAATGCAACGTCTATTTCAGGAGCTAAAATTAGAGGGATTTTCTTAGAAGGTCCTTTCTTCAGCGAAGTTCATAAAGGAGCTCAAAATCCTAAATACATGGGAGATCCAAAAACTGAAATTTTGGATGAATGGCAACAAAAAGCAAATGGTTGGGTGAAAAAAATTGCGATTGCTCCGGAACGTGATGGAGCCGTTGACTTTATCAAACATGCCGTAAAAGAAGATATCTATGTTGCTTTAGCTCATACAGATGCGACATATGAAGACTGTAAAAATGCAGTAGAAGCTGGAGCAAATATCTTCGTTCATACTTATAACGGTATGCGTGGACTTCATCATCGTGAACCTGGTGTTGTTGGTGCAGCACTCACTCTTCCAAATGAATTTGACGTATTCGATGAATTAATTTGTGATGGTCACCATGTTCATCCTGTAGCAGCTAACATTGTGATGAATTGTTGCGGCCGTCATCGTACAGCTTTAATTACAGACTGTATGCGTGCTGGTGGATTAGGAGAATGTGAATCTACATTAGGAGAATTTGACGTTATTGTTAAAGATGGTACAGCTCGATTGAAACATAATGGCAGCCTTGCTGGTAGTATTTTAGAACTTATCCAAGGAGTTCAAAATGTTGTCAAATGGGGAATTGCAACTCCTCATGAAGCTTTATTAATGGCAAGTCTAGTTCCTGCAAAATCTGTAGGAATTGACGATGTTTGCGGGCATCTAGAACCAGGATATGCAGCTGATTTTATCGTGCTAGATGATGACTTACAATTACAAGCCACTTATTTAGACGGTAAAGCTTACTTTGAAAAATAAAAAAGGTTAGACAGAGAAAATGAGGCGTGAGAAAACCTTAGAATAATATTATTAGGAGTGTTAAATATGTCAAAACTAACAGTTACAAAAGGAAAATATGAACATCTATGTCGTTTATCAAACAAAAATCATGTTATCGGTGCTTTAGCCATCGACCAACGTGGTTCTCTTAAAAAAATGATTGCTGCTGGAAATCCAGACCAAACAGGTGATGAAGGAATTATCCATTTTAAAGAGTTAATTTCTGAAGAATTAACAAAATATTCTAGCTCAATTTTATTAGACCCTGAATATGGATTACCTGCTGCAGAAAAAAGAAATGCAGATTGCGGATTATTAATTTCATATGAAAAAACAGGATATGATGCTACTGAAATTGGACGCTTACCTGACTTATTACCAATTTGGTCAGCTAAACGTATTAAAGAAATCGGAGCAGATGCTGTAAAAGTATTACTTTACTATGATATTGATGAAGATCCAGCAATTAACGATATCAAACATGCATGGGTAGAACGTGTTGGTAGTGAATGTACTGCTGAAGATATTCCTTTCTTCTTAGAAATCGTTTCTTATGATGCAAGTGATGAAGATGTAAAATCTGCTCACTACGCAAGCTTAAAACCTCATAAAGTAAATGATGCGATGAAAGTATTCTCTGACCCTCGTTATCAAGTAGATGTATTAAAAGTTGAAGTTCCTGTAAATATGAACTTCGTAGAAGGCTTTACAGCAGAAGGTGTTGAACCAGTTTATACTCGTCAAGAAGCTTTAGCATACTTCAAAGAACAATCAGAAATCACACACTTACCATTTATCTTCTTAAGTGCGGGTGTATCTGCATCATTATTCCAAGAAACTTTACGCTTTGCTCAAGAAGCAGGTTCTAAATTCAATGGAGTATTATGTGGACGTGCTACTTGGAAAGATTCAGTAGCAGTTTACGCAACTGAAGGCGACGAAAAAGGTCGTGAATGGTTAGCATCAACTGGTCGTCAAAATATTGAAGACTTAAATGTTGTTTTAGATGCAACAGCTACTTCATGGTTAGATCGTGTAGAAGTAAAATAAATTCATAAATACAAAAAAAGGTTGGAGTTATTCTCCAGCCTTTTTTTGTTGATTTTCTATTTTTTCATTCTCAGCTTTTGTATCCACTCATACAATACAATTAAAATATATCCTACTGAACCTAATTCAATTAATAATATACTTAATTGTATGTTAGTCCATAAATATACTCCAAAGAAAAAGATGGAATAAGCTAGGATTTGTCTAACACTATCTGGCGCTTTTCTTTTTATATACCATTCACAAAATCCTTCATGGTATGAACGGCTAACATTATAATCTTCACGTAGTTCTCTATACCACTCTCTCATTCCATTCACCTACTTTTGCTATTTGTTGTATTCTAACCAATTCGTATAGTCTTGTCAATAGGATAACAAAAAACCACCTAGCTGTGGCTAGGTGGTGTAAGTTCTATTTTTATGCTAAAGCATCGTCCATAGATAAGATTTCGTGGAATACACGTTGAGTTAACTCAGCTTTTTGTTCTGGAGTTAAGTATTTAGTGTTTACACAGTATCCAGAGATACGTACGATTACGTCTTCACCAGATAAGATTTTATCTTTAACGTCGTTTAAGTCCATTACGTTTAAGTTAACGTGTTGACCGCCGCTTTCGAAGTATCCATCTAAGATTGTTACTAAGTTATCTACTTGTTCATCACGAGTTTTACCTAAAGCACGAGGTGAAACTTGAGTTGTTAATGAGATACCGTCAGCTGCATAACTGAAGTCTAAGCTTGATAATGATTTCAAGTTATCTAACCAACCACCTTTAGCTTTGTTAGATGGGTTAGCACCTGGTGAGAAGAATTCAAGTTTAGATAAGTTTACAGTACCGTCTTCGTTTAAGAATACCCCTTTATGAACTGGAGAGTTACCAGTTTGTTTAGAGTAAGCAACGTTAGAAGTAATTGTTAATAATGAAACTGTAGCTTCAGCGTCTTTATATAGTTTGTGGCTACGTAGACGAGTTGTATAAGCTTCGATTAACCATTCTGCTAATTCGTTTGAACGAGGGTCATCTTCACCCCAACGTGGGTATTCACCAATTGTTTCGTAGTCGTAGATGTATCCATCTTCATCACGAATTGGTTTAACAGTAGCATATTTAATCGCTGCTAATGTATCTACAGTATTTGCGAATCCACAGATACCGAATCCCATGTTTGCACGTTGTTTAGTTGGTAAGAATGCCATTTGAACAGCTTCATAGTTATATTTATCTGTCATGTAGTGGATGATATTTAATGCATCTACATAAGTGTCTGTTAACCAGTCAAGAGATTTTTCGAAGTTAGCTTTAACTGATTCGAATTCAAGAACTTCGTCACGGATTGGGTCGATGTCAAATACTTTGTAGTCTTTGTGAACATCGTCGTAACCACCGTTTAAACCAGTTAGAAGAGCTTTCAATACGTTTACACGAGCTCCAAAGTATTGGATGTTGTGACGTTGTTCTTCGTTTTCTGGGTCAAGTGGTGATACACAGCATGAGATACAGCTCATTTCACCATATCCATCTTTAGCCATTGTTGTTACACCTTCGTATTGGATAGAAGAGTGTTTGTGGCTCATGTGCATACAGTAGCGACGGAAGTTGTATGGCAATTTGTCAGTCCAAAGAACTGTCAAGTTTGGTTCTGGAGAGTTACCGATGTTGTCAAGAGTGTTCAAGAAACGGTAGTCCATTTTAGTAACACGGTGACGACCGTCGTTACCCATACCAGCCATAGAAGTTGTGATGAATGTTGGGTCACCTGAGTACAATTGGTCGTAAGCTTTTGTACGAGCAAATTTAACTGTACGAAGTTTCATAACGAAATCATCAACGAATTCTTGGATTTCTGATTCAGTAAATGTACCACGAGCAAGGTCACGTTCTGCAAAGATGTCCAATACGATTGGCACACGTCCTAGAGATGTAGCAGCACCGTTGATAACACGGCAGACAGACATAAAGGCGATGTTAACCCATTGGATCGCTTCTTTAACGTTCATCGCTGGTTTGCGAACGTCAACTCCGTAAAGGTCACCCAAGCGAACAACTTGTTGCAATGCTTGGTATTGAAGATTGATTTCTTCACGAAGACGGATTGTTTCTTCATCGATTTCTTCGATTGCATTCCAGTCGTTTACTTTTTCTTGCATCAAGTAGTCTGCACCGTAAAGAGCAAGACGTGCGTAAACACCGATGATACGTCCGCGTGAGTATGCATCTGGAAGACCAGTTACAGTGTGTGCGTGACGAGCACGACGGATGTTTGAAGTATAAGCACGGAAAATACCATCGTTAACTGTTGTTACATATTTTGTAAAGATTTCGTGAACAGCTGGATCTGGTTCATATCCATTTTCTTTCAAAGTAGTTTCCGCCATACGGATACCACCTTTTGGCATGAAGTTCAATTTGAACAATTCATCATTTTGGATACCGTAAATTACTTCGTTTTCTTTGTCGATATATCCTGCAGGAATATCAGCAATAGAAGTTGGACGAGTGTCCATTGGGAAACGAGTTGCTTCATAGTGAGCTTTAGTTTCTTCTACTACTTTTTTAATGTGTAGTGAACGTTCTGTTGGCCCAGCAAGGAAGCTTTCATCTCCATCATAAGGTGTGTAGTTAGCTTGAACGAAACGAGATACACTTGCTTTCTCTTTCCAATCTACACCTTTGAAGCCTTCCCAAGCTTTTTCAAAAAGTTCTTGGGATTCAACAACTGCTTTATTAACCATTTATTTTCCTCTTTTCTTTTGGGTTTTATTTTTGTTTTTCTTTTAACAAGGTCATTATACATCTTTTCTCAAGAATAATCAATGGAATAATGATATAAATCTGTACTATTTTTTTATTTAAGTGATATTTATTACAAGTACTTTGTTAAAAAAATATAAAGAAAAACTATTGAAAAAGCTATTCTTTAAGCTTTTATTCTTAAAAATACATTGGATTTTAAAAATAAAACACATTTAAGTATCTGTATTAATACAGTGTTGTGTTATATAGATTTGATAAAATTATTTTATTTGTCAAGGGATTGTTTACGTTATGAATAAAATCCTGTATCTAAAACTCTTGATTTTACTGTATCCGCTTGCATTTTTTACCTTTTAAATTCCCTTTTATAATTTCCTGTAATACTTTTATTACTCTTGATTTTTTAAAAATCCCATGTAAATTGTTAACTGTTGTATTACATATGATCAACAGAAAATTTTTTATTTTGTATAATGATTCTTTTTTGTTTAAATATTTAGAGATATCATCATAAATTTTTTGCGCTTTTTAGTGTACTTCCCTCTTTTTTCTTTTAACTCACTCAGTTTTTCTTGAATTGTTAGGGCAACTTTTTATTTTAACATCGTAATATTAGCTTCTTCTCCTCTAATATAAGAAATAAAACTTCTTTGTATACAAAATAAGGTTGATGGAAAATCCATCAACCCTATCAATAATTTCTAACTTTTAATAAGAAGCTTAGTCAATAACAACCGCAGTACCAGATGCCATTACCATTAACATACCACCTGTTCCTACTGTCTCAGCATCGATTTTCACTCCGACAACTGCATTCGCTCCCAAATTAGCTGCACGTTTTTCTAATTCACGAAGAGCATCTTCACGAGCTTTTAACAATTCTTCTTCATACCCTTGAGAACGACCACCGAAGAAATCACGAAAACTTGCTCCAAGGTCTTTTAACACATTTACCCCTGAAATGACTTCTCCAAAAGCAATTCCCTTATATTCAACAATATGATGTCCTTCAATTGTTGGTGTTGTTGTAATAATCATCCTAACCACTCCTTTGTGATTTTTTTATCAACTTCATTATACACCCAGTTTATCCCGTAATCAATGGGAGAATCCAATTAATCCATCCCCAACTTATCGGCATAACAATGAGCATTGCAGGAATCATATCGGCTACTGGAAACATTTTAACTTTAATGATTCGAAATCCTGTTGCTAACATAATCATGCCACCACAAGCTCTAAAATCCGCCAACATTGCTGGATTTGTCAAAGGTAAAATTTGTGTCCCAAATAAATATAACGAAAAGAAGGTTATAAATTGTGGTACTGCCACTAATGAAACAACATATCCAACATTACAAGCAAAAATAGCAGCTGTGAAAAAATCTAAAATAGACTTCGCAATTAAGATACTATGATCTCCTGTCATTCCAGAATCAAGCGAACCATAAATCCCTGTTCCACTAAAACAAAATAATACGATTACTGTTACTAATTGCGTCAAAAATTCTTCCTGACTTAATCCACTATGACCTCCACTGCTAAATCTAGCTACTGGACGTTCCAATAATTGCCCCAATTGATTGATTCTTACTCCT
Source organism: uncultured Granulicatella sp. (assembly GCF_963528195.1). Lineage (GTDB taxonomy): Bacteria > Bacillota > Bacilli > Lactobacillales > Aerococcaceae > Granulicatella. The sequence goes on along the minus strand of NZ_CAURVN010000001.1, from coordinate 27,012 downwards.
ACTTTACAAGAGATTCCTACAATTGTTCCTATAATCATAGATAGAATGACTGCCGAAATATTTTTTACTAATCCTATAGAAGTAATTCCTAGCATCATAGCAGACAATCCAAAAATTAAATTTAATTGAATTTTGATTTCTGATGGAATTTTATGTCCTGCAAAACCTCCAACGATTCCTCCTAATAAAATGGCAAATGAATTGATAATAATTCCTACTGGCATATAATCTCCTCAGCTTGATAATTTTTCTATTCATCCTACCATTATTCAAAAATGGATGCAATACTTCTTAATCAACATAAGTTTCTAAACGATAATTCCCTGCTGTAAAGAATACTAATGCCATCACTAACACCATTGGAATACCTGGAAGTAATTCTTGTCGATCAAGGATTTGAACAAACCAATAAACTGGACTAAAATGCGCTACAATATCAATAATCTCAGACTGAAATAGTTTTGGTGCCATTCCTAGTCCCGCAAGTAAAAGGGTTCCGAAAACTCCTACTTGTTGTGCCATCATTGGATTTTTAAAAATTCTAAATAAAAATAATCCTAGACTCAAACTATAAATAATCCCACTTGCAACTAATAAACAAACATTAAACCAATTTGGAATGCCTACATTCATCACTCTATCCATAAAGAAAATAATAAATAGATTCGCAACAAACATCACTATAAAATAAGCCCCCAAAAAGCTCTTTGTAATCCACGCATTCGAACGTGGCGCTAATAATGAACGTTTCAATACAAAATTTTTCTTAAAAGTAATTAAGTCAAACGAAATAGAAGCGGCATTAAACAAAATATAAAACAGCACTAACATTAGCAGTAAGACATAGCTTACAGTTGTTGCATTTTCTTCTTCAAAATGAACGAGTTGATTTTCACTTTGCTTGAAGAATTCTCCCTTTTCTAAGATTCCTTCTTTTTGAAGAGCTGTATCAACTAATTGTTTTTGCAAGATTCCTTGCATATCTTGTTCTAATAAAACTTCTTTTTGTTTTTGACGACTATACACTTCCATCTGTTTTTTTTGTCCATTTCCTAAAGATTGAACAAAATTTTTAGGAACTACATATACACTTCGAATATATCCTTTTTCTAAATCGTTTAAAGCTTTTTCTTTATCTGTATAAAACACATTTTCAGAATATAAACTTTCTAATTCTTTTTGAAACTCTTCATTTCCTTCTTCTAACACAATTGCTAGTGAAGGAGTTGATGATGAAGTCGTTGTGTTGTTTTTATTTGTACTCGATAATTGAATGAATACCATAAAAAGTGTCACTATTGTTGGAAGAATTACCATTTGACCTATTAATGCTGGACTTTTTACGATTCTTTTAATATGAAAGCCTATTCCTCTTAATAAATCCATCAGTATTCCTCCCTTCTTTGTAAACAACGAATTTGTAATTCAGCAATTATTATTGCCACAATGACGATTACAGCATAGATGATGATAAAATCTCCTACCGATTCTTGTTGCATCATACGAATGATTGGTTCAATCAATACTCTTCTAAATGGATTATCTCCAAACCAATGGAACATTGGACTCATTTTATCAAGTGGAAGAGCTCCTGAAAAAAGAACAAATCCCATTGAGATAATAGAAGAAAATAATCCTAATGTTTTCTCCGTAATAAAAATACTTACAAATCCTGCTATCGAAAGCATCGCAAATAGTTGAATGGCTAAAATTCCTGCAATCCCAAATAGATTGCCATTAAAGGTTGATGAATGAATCACCTTCCAAATTCCTACATATAATAAGGTAAAAATATAAAATTGTATAAAATTCGAGATTAATCCATAGGTTTCTCTTTGACGAACACTCAGTGGTAATAATTTCATTCGTTTATTTAATCCACTTAATTCAGGCTTCACAGCACTTCCCACCACTATGGATAAAACCATGGACCAAATCATCGTTAATTGCGCAGTAGAAAAATATTGCTCACTTGTCAGCATTCGACTTGTTTGATAATCATTTCGTTGATAGAGTTCTTTAGTAAGAACCTCATTTGTTCGTTGAAGAATTTGAGTAGACAATACAGCTGCCGTTGCATCATCGACTTGTTTTTTATCCTTCACCAATTCCTTCAATTCCACTTGCTCGAATAATTGACCTGTAATATTTTTCAAGATAACTTCATACGTCAATTGATCACTCGTTGAAACTTTTGATTTCTTTTGTACTTGAATTGGATTTGTTTGCTGTCCTTCCGATACAGTTTTGGAAAAATCTGTTGGAATAATAGCAATCAATTCTGCCTTTTCTTTATCAGTTGTAAGGGCGATGATTTCCCGTTCATGTAATTGTTCAAGCGCTTTTTGGACAATATTTCCTAACACTTCTTGATCTTGATTTTCCACATATAATATAGTATCTACTTTATTCGGTTTACGTTCAACCACACTTTTCCCTGACATATTAATAAACAGTCCTATTACTAAAGGCGCTAATACAATCATAAAAAACAGCATATGAAACTGTTTGAACATCATCTGAAGATTTGCTTTTAAAAAATACCAAAATTTCATATTACTCTCCTTTAATCTCGTAATGCTTTCCCTGTTAATTTCAAGAAGGCTTCTTCTAATGTTGTTTCATTGACTGAAACTTTTTTAATGACTAAGTGATTTTCTTCGACTAAAGAAATAAATTTCATCATCGAGTAAATCGAACGATCCACAACTAAATTCATTTGACGATTTTCAACCGTTACTTCTTGAATACCATTCTCACTTTCTAAGACGACTTGCTCGAATCCTTGCGGAATACGATCCAGTACTACTTCAATAGAATACGTTAATCCTACTAATTCCTTCACATATTCTTTTGTTCCATATGCTACTTCTTCTCCAAGATCCATAATAAACACACGGTCACATAATGCTTCCACTTCTTCCATATAATGTGAAGTGTATAAAATAGTTGTACCTTGTTGATTTAAAGTTTCTAAAAAGTCAAAAATATGCTGTCTCGATTGTGGGTCAACACCAACCGTTGGTTCATCTAAAATTAAAAATTCTGGTTGATGTAAGAGTGCAATCCCAATATTCAATCGTCTCTTCATCCCACCTGAAAAAGTTTTTACCTTTTCTTTTTTCTTTTCTTCTAACCCAGTTACTGCTAGAATTTCTGTAATTCTCTCTTTTAACGTATGACCATATAAGCCATATAATCCACCAAAATACGTTAAATTATCGACTGCATTTAATTCTTCAATAATCGCTAATTCTTGTGGAACAACTCCTAATTTTTGTCGAATCGTCAAGGCATCTTCTTTAATCGAACGCCCATCAATCAAGACATCTCCTTGATCTGTTTTCTTTAATCCTGTAATAATATCAATCAGTGTTGATTTACCAGCACCGTTAGGACCTAATAATCCAAAGCATTCTCCTTTCATAATTTCAAAAGATACTTGATTTAATACTTTTTTCTCATCGAATGATTTTGTAATAGATTGAATTTCAACGTATGCCATATTTGTTCTCCTTTTTAAAGTTACTATTAATGTAAGAAAAATTTATAAAAGACAAAAGCTAAGAGTATTCCTAATATGACGATTACAATTTTTTCTTTTCCTTTTTGATAGGTCATCATACGCTCTCTTCCCTTCGCTTTACTGTATCCTTATTATACAAATTATTCCTACACTCGCCTACTGACTTTCGTCACCAACTAGAATGACTTTAGTCATTTTTTTCGATACAAAAAAGTGAGAAAAAACATTTTTGTTTCTTCTCACTTTTACACTTTTCTTCTATATAAATAGGAAGTAAAATTTTCAAAATGATACTCTAGTACTATCTACACCGTTAATCGAAAAAGTATTTCCTAAACTTTAGTCTTCTGGTCGATTCATTTTCTTTTGCGAATGAGCAGGTTTTGCAAAAATCATTCTTCCTGCTGCTGTTTGTAACGCACTCGTTACAATGACGTCAATTTCTTGATTCATATAATACTGACCATCTTCAACTACAATCATTGTACCGTCATCCATATAAGCAACCCCTTGTTGCCTTTCAGTTCCTGCTTTGATGACTTGAATTTTCATCATTTCTCCAGGAATCACAACAGGTTTAATCGCATTTGCTAATGCATTAATATTGAAGACAGGAACATTTTGAAACTCACTGACTTTATTCAAATTATAGTCATTCGTAATAATGACTCCATCAATCGATTTAGCTAATCGAATTAACTTACGATCCACTTCTGTAATATCATCATAGTCTCCATCATATGTTTCAACAGGAACTTTCGATTCTTTTTGTAAAGCATTCAGAATATCTAATCCTCTACGTCCACGAACTCGTTTCACACTATCGGAGCTATCCGCAATATATTGCAATTCATTCAGTACAAATACTGGAATCACTAATACTCCTTCTAAAAATCCTGTTTGTGCAATATCATAAATTCGTCCATCGATAATCACGCTAGTGTCCAAAATTTTATATTTATGAAAAGCATCATCCACTTTTCTCTCAAGTACTTGAGGTTCTTCTGTTTTTTTCTTTAAACTTAATAATTTATGAAAATCTCCTCTTCGACTTGTTCCAATATAAAATCCTAAATATCCAAAAATGATACTCAATACTACAGGTGCTACTTGTGTAATAGCCGGAATTTGTAAATTCGTTAGTGGTAAACTAATAAATGAAGCGACTACTAACCCAAGTAATGTACCTAACAATCCGAATACTAAATACGTAACAGATAATTGATTCACTAATTTTTCTAATTTTTTAAATCCTGCCATAATAGGTTTGGTTAATACTAATGAAATAAAAAAGAAAATAATTGCTCCAATCACCGCACTACACACTGCAGAATTTAGCCACTCATTGGAAATTCCAATTAATTCCCAAAACGATGGCAAATAGGTCACTCCTAAACTACCTCCTAGAATGACAAATATAAGGGTCATCATTCGTTTAGCAAAAAGTTGACCTTTTACTGATAAATCCATTTTACTCACCTTCCTTATCTAATGGATTTCTTAAAATGCTTTTTGAATGGCTTCTTTCACAGAAGAAACTCCCACAACTTCAATTCCCTTTGGAAATTCCCATCCATCAATATTATTTTTTGGAATAAAAATCCGTTTAAACCCTAATTTTTGTGCTTCTTTCACACGGTCACTAATACGATTTACACGACGAATTTCTCCCGTTAATCCAATCTCTCCTACGAAACAATCGTCTACTGCTGTCCCCTGTTCTTTATAACTCGAAACAATACTCATGGCAATGGCTAAATCAATTGCTGGTTCATTTAATTTCAAACCACCCGTAGATTTAAAATAAGCATCTTGATTTTGTAGCAATAGTCCTGCTCTCTTTTCCAAGACTGCCATTAATAGCGCTACTCGATTATAATCCAATCCACTCGTTGTTCTTCGAGCATTTCCGAAAATTGCTGGAGATAATAAACATTGCACTTCTGCTAATATTGGACGAGTCCCTTCGAGCGACACAACAATTGCTGAACCAGTCGCTCCTTTTAATCGTTCCTCTAAGAAAACTTCTGACGGATTGATTACTTCTTTTAATCCATCTTGCATCATCTCGAACACACCAATTTCATTCGTTGAGCCAAAACGGTTTTTCACCGAACGTAAAATTCTAAAACTATGATGTTTTTCTCCCTCAAAATATAATACAGTATCCACCATATGCTCCAACATTCTAGGACCTGCCAACGCGCCTTCTTTTGTCACATGCCCTACAATAAAAATCGCAATTTGATTTAACTTCGCTAATCTCATCAATGTTGCTGTTGATTCTCTTACTTGAGAAACACTTCCTGCAATTCCTGTCGCTTGTGGATGTGCCATTGTCTGAATTGAATCGATAATCACATAGTCTGGTTTGAGTTGTTCAACTTGTGTCACCACAGCTTGTAAATCTGTTTCTGGATAAATATAAAATCCATCTGCTTGCATCCCTAAACGTTCTGCACGCATTTTTACTTGCGCAGCACTTTCCTCACCTGAAACGTATAAAACACTGCCTCCTGCTTTTTGTAACTGACTCGATACTTGTAATAATAAAGTAGATTTTCCAATTCCAGGATCTCCACCAATTAATACAAGCGAACCAGGAACTACTCCACCACCTAATACACGATCTAATTCTTGCATCGAAGTTTCTACACGTTTCACACGTTCGTAGGCAACTTGGTCAATACGAAGTGGTTTTGCACGATTTTCTTCTTCAGAATGACTCACTAATGATAGTTTTTTAGTACTACTCGTAGCAACTTCCTTATACTCTTCCATCGTACTCCATTGCCCACAATTCGGACATTTTCCTAAATATCTAGGAGAAACATATCCACATTCTGAACACAGATAGCTAACACTTGCTTTTGCCATAAAAACTCCTTTCTAGCGAACACCTGATGAACCAAATCCACCCGTTCTTTCATTCGCTTCTTCTACATCATCTTCATCTGCTTTCAAAAATGAATGGAAAATCCCTTGGCCAATACGATCACCTTTTTGAATTTCCTTATCAAATAATCCGAAATTCAATAATTGGAAATAAATATGACCTTCATTCCCTTCATTATTATAATAATCACTATCCACAACTCCTACCCCATTTGGTAATACTAAGAAGTGTTTTAATGGATTACTAGAGCGATTTGCTAATTGTAAGTATTCATCTTCTTGCATATACGCTTTAATTCCTGTAGGGACTAAAATCGGTTTTAATACTTTTTGTTCTTTTTCTAATTCAGCTTCCACTACTTCTTTATCACTACGGTACACCCATTGTTTTAATTGAACAGCACAATATTTAAAAATCATTTTCCAAATACTTGGTAACACAATTGTTTCTGCTGCTTCAAAATCATATCCTGCTGAATGTTTTGTAGAACGTTTTGGGATATTAATCCCTTTATCTTGATAACTTGTAATAATTTCGAATCCACGTTTTCTTTCCATTTCATCACCTTTTCTAATCATTCTATTCTCTTCTATCATAACATTGAAAGCGTAAAATTACACTAGAAGACCCTTCAAATTTTACAAAACCTTATATACCCTAAAAATAATAAAGAGTCACTCAGCAAGTTGCACAAAAAGCAAGGTTAATTTTTAGGCAAGGGGACTGTAGGTTTTGAAAGCTTTTTCAAGTATAATGAACTCATCCAATAATATAACAAAAGGGGATTATAAAATGGTACAAATTGAATTAAATCATATTCACAAAAAATATGACAATGCTGATTTCTATTCAGTAACAGACTTTAACTTACATATCAAAGATCGTGAGTTCATCGTATTCGTAGGACCTTCTGGATGTGGTAAATCTACAACTTTACGTATGATTGCTGGTTTAGAAGATATCTCTGAAGGAGAATTAAAAATTGGGGATACTGTAATGAACGATGTTGCTCCTAAAGATCGTGACATCGCAATGGTATTCCAAAACTATGCATTATATCCACATATGAGTGTTTATGATAACATGGCATTCGGATTAAAATTACGTAAATATGACAAAGCTGAAATTGACAAACGTGTTAAAAATGCAGCTGAAATCTTAGGATTAGCTCAATACTTAGAACGTAAACCTGCAGCTTTATCAGGTGGACAACGTCAACGTGTGGCTTTAGGTCGTGCAATCGTTCGTGATGCAAAAGTATTCTTAATGGACGAACCTCTATCAAACTTAGATGCTAAATTACGTGTTGCCATGCGTGCAGAAATCGCTAAATTACACCGTCGTTTAGAAACAACTACTATTTATGTAACACACGACCAAACTGAAGCGATGACAATGGCTGACCGTATCGTTATTATGAAAGACGGAATCGTTCAACAAATCGGTTCTCCTCAAGAAGTTTACAATACTCCAAACAATGTATTCGTAGCTGGATTCATCGGATCACCAGCAATGAACTTCTTCAAAGTAACATTACAAGATGGCGTTATTTCAAACGGTAAAGGTTTAGCTTTACAATTACCATTAGCTAAACAAAAATTATTAGAAGATAAAGGATACAATGGTAAAGAATTAATCTTCGGTATCCGTCCAGAAGATATCAAAGGTTCACAAATCGTTCTTGAAACATACCCTTCATCTTCTGTAAAAGCTGAAGTTGTTGTATCAGAATTATTAGGTGCTGAAACTATGTTATATACTAAAGTAGATGACACTGAATTCGTATCTAAAGTAGATGCTCGTGACTTCCACAACCCAGGAGAATTAGTTGATTTAGCATTTGACTTAAATAAATCACACTTCTTCGATGCAGAAACTGAAATGGTTATTCGTTAATGCAAACAAAAAAGAAAGCTCTCTAAAAAAGAGCTTTCTTTTTTTAATCTTCATTCAAAAAATCGGCATTTTCTAATCGTTTACTATCCATAATCGCCACTAATATAACATTGTCTTGAATTTCAAAATCCGCACTCAACTGAGTTTTTAACGGTGCATTTTCTTCTTGACGATATCCAATCAAGTTTAAATCATATTGTTGACGTAAATGTAAATCTTTTAAGGATTTTCCAACCCATGATAATGGTGGATAAAATTCTACTAAGGAAATATTTTCATCTAATGAAATCACATCAGCTAATTTATGATGTAAGATATTTTTCGCAACTCGAATTCCTGTTTCTTTTTCAGGATTAATAATTTTAGTTGCACCCATTTTCATTAGAATTTCTGTTGAAGTTTTACTTTTAGCTTTTGCTACAATTTTTGGAACTCCTAATTTATGGCAATGCATCACTGCTAAAATACTTGCTTCTAAATTATTTCCTGTAGCAATTACAACAACATCACAATCACTAATACCAATTTCTTCTAACACATGAATATCAGTAATATCCGCAATGACCCCTTTTGTAACACAAGCTTCCAATCTATTTACATTTTCTTCTTGACTATCAACTGCTATAATATCACAGTCATATTGACTTAGTTGTTTGGCAATCGTTGTACCAAATACTCCTAAACCTAAAATTCCAACTGTTTTTGTCATACTTAATCCTACTTTCTATCCAATTAATAATGGTGCTTTCGCATATTTTATAAGTGAATCTTGTTTCTTACGATTTGAGAAACTTAATAATACCGTTAAAGGTCCAATTCTTCCAATAAACATTAATATCATAATAATGATTTTCCCAAATATTGATAAAGTTGGTGTTAAATTAGCCGTTACTCCTACTGTACAAATGGCAGAAATCGTTTCAAATAATGTATATAATAAAGGAGCTTGTGGATCTGTAATACTTAATAAGAATAAACTACTTAATATTAATACTGTAAAGATAATAAAAATCATTAATGATTTTCTTGCCATTTCATAAGAAATCGTATGATGTCTAAAATTAATGGACTTTTTCTCATAAATTTCTGAGCGAATAAATAATAAAACGACTAATACAGTTGTTGTTTTAACCCCACCTGCAGTTCCTCCTGGAGAACCTCCAATAAACATTTGAATACAATAAAGTAATAAAGTAGAGGGATTAGCTTTTGTATAATCAATACTTGCAAATCCTGCTGTTCTCATCGTTACAGTTTGAAAAAAACTCACTAGAACTTTTTCAAAAATAGGCAATTGTCCAATTGTATTTGGATTATTCCATTCTGTCATTAAGGTTAATAACGTTCCACCCACTAATAAAATCACTGTTAATAATAATACCACTTTTGTATGATATTGTAATCGTTGATAGAATGTTTTTCTTTTTTTCTTCGAATTTGAAAACTGATGTAATAAGATAGAATTTTTCACATCAAACCAAACTGCAAAACCAATACCACCTAATATAATTAATGCTGAAATACCAAACATTAAAAGTGGATCTGTTGCATAATTGATTAAACTATTGTCACCTAAATTATCAAATCCAGCATTACAAAAAGCAGAAATCGCAAAAAATATGGAAGTAAATATCCCTTTTCCAACCCCTAACATTGGAATAAAACGTATCATAAATAATATAGCTGCTATTCCTTCAATGATAAAACTATATTTAAAAATCGTACGTAAGTAATCTTTAAAATTCTTTGTATCATCTCTGTTCAAACTATCTTGTAGTGCTAAACGATCTGTTAAAGATAGTTTCTTTCCTGAATCAAAGAAGAAAAAGGCAATCATACTCATTAACCCAAGCCCACCAATTTGCATTAAGAACATACAAATTATTTGCCCAAATGTATTATAAGTAGCAGCGACTGGTTGAGTAAATAATCCAGTTACACAAACCATAGAAACTGTCGTAAACAAATGATCAAAATATGTTGCCTGTGAAGTCTCTAATTGTGAGATAGGTAAGTTTAATAATAAAGAACCCACTAAAATGACGATAGCAAAACTAGCTGCTATTCTTTTAGGAATGGATTGTTGAAATAAAAAACGAATCATTTAATTCCTCCATTAATGATAAAAATCTATTCTTGAAAATTATAATGCTTTTCAAAAAAAAAATCGATAAAATAAATGAAATCTTATCCAAATATTTAGTATAATACTAACGTAAACTTTTTAAAGGAGACTTATATGAATATTACCATTATTAGTGTTGGGAAATTAAAAGAAAAATATCTGAAACAAGGAATAGATGAATATGCCAAACGATTAGGGAGTTATTGTAAACTACAACTAATTGAAGTCCCAGATGAAAAAGCCCCAGAAAATCTAAGTGAAAAAGAAATGGAACAGGTCAAAGATAAAGAAGGAGAAAAGATTCTTTCAAAAATAAAGGATTCTGATACCGTTATTGCTATGGCAATTGAAGGGGATTTAATAAGTTCAGAACAATTAGCTGAAAAGATTGAAAATTATGGAATAAATGGAAAAAGTTCCATTGTTTTCATTATTGGTGGTTCATTAGGTTTAAGTGATACGGTTAAAAAACGTGCGAATGCTAAAATTTCGTTTGGTAGAATTACTCTTCCTCATCAATTAATGAGACTAGTTTTAGTAGAACAAATTTATCGTTCTTTCCGAATTACAGCGGGACATGCCTATCATAAATGATTTTTATAAAACATAATAAAATCTATAAATTTATTTCATAATTTCTTCATAATCTTCCTCTATACTTTAGTCATTCCCAAATAAGAATATTTATCCTCCCAAAATAAATATTTCTAATCCTTTTTTCCACCGATGAAAATCGGTGGTTTTTATTTATTAAACTTTGTGATTATTTTAACAATTAAACAATATAAAAAGCTGTGGAAAACTTATCCACAGCCCTTTAGTCATTCAAAAATTTATTGAGCAACAATATTCACAGTTAATGTTGCTTCTACATCATGATGTAATTTTACTGGTACTCTTGCAAATCCTAGTGCACGAATTGGTGCAGCTAATTCAAATTTACGACGATCTAATGATACATTAAATGTTTTATTGAATTCTTCTGCAATTTGTTTTGCTGGAATAGCTCCAAATAAACGACCATCTTCACCAGCTTTTGCTTTAATCGTTACAACTGTTTCTTCTTTTTCTAAGAATTCTTTTAATTCTTTTGCTTTAGCTAATAATTCAGCATTATGTTTTTCTTCAGCTTTCTTTTGACCTGCTAAAGTTGATAAGCTCGCAGTTGTAGCTTCTTTAGCTAAACCATTTTTAATAAGGAAATTTTGTGCATAGCCATCTGCTACGTTTTTAACGTCTCCTTTTTTACCTTTACCTTTAACATCTTGTAGAAAAATTACTTTCATTTTTCTTACCTCCTATAAATCTATATCATTTCCTAATTCAGAAATCACTTCTTTTAATTGAATAATAGCCTCTGCAATTGTAGTATCACTTAATTGAGTAGCTGCATTTGAGAGGTGTCCACCACCACCCATTTTTTCCATTACACGTTGTACATTTTTATTTCCTAAACTTCGACCACTAATACCAATACGTCCATCCTCACGTTTTGTAACAACAAATGAAGCATCAATATTTTCCATTGAAAGCATCATATCTGCTGTTTGTGCAGCCACCACTGTTGGATAAGGAGTATCTTCTTCTCCTTGTACAATACCAATATTATTTTCTAATAAAATTAATGAATTTAATAAATGACTTCTTAATAAATAAGTTTCAACATTTTCTTTCAATAATCTTTGAATTAATATTGTATCGGCCCCAACTGATTTTAAATAACTTGCTGCATCAAAGGTTCTAGATCCTGTTCTTAAAGTAAAGTTCCTTGTATCTACAATAATTCCACCTAACATGGCAGTTGCTTCAATTGGTTGAATACTTTCTACATTATCATTTTGATATTCAAATAATTCTGTAATCAATTCACCAGTTGAAGAAGCATATGGTTCAATATAAACTAATACTGGATTTTTAGGAAAATCTTGGCTCCTTCTATGGTGATCAATGACAACAATTTTATTTGCTTGCTCTAATACCTCAGGAGCAGCAGCAATTACTGGGCGACTAACATCTACTAATATAACTAATGTGCTTGGTGTTAGTTTTTCCAACGCTTCTTCAGGAGTAATAATATCTTCTCGTAGTGCTTTTTGTTCTCGAATAACATCCATTAGTTTATGAATATCATGTGAATATTGATTTTTATTTGTCACAATCCAAGCTTTTTTCTGATTCATGTTTGCAATACGTCGAATTCCTAAACATGCTCCAATAGCGTCCATATCTGGAAACTGATGTCCCATTACAATGATTTCAGATGCTTCTTCCATTAAATCTTTTAATGCTTGAGAAACCATTCTAGCTCTAACTCTCGTACGTTTTTCCATAGGGTTAGATTTCCCACCATAGAAACGTGCATCTTCATTTTGGGAACGAACAACTACTTGATCTCCACCACGTCCTAAAGCTAAGTCTAAGTTTGCTTGAGCATATGAAGCAATTTCTGGATATTTCACATCACTAGTCTTCTTATCTGAATAGGAGAACCCCATACTTACCGTTAATGGAAAGTTTTGTTTTGCTGTAGTTTCACGAATCTTATCCATAATATCAAACTTTTCTTTTTCCAAAGTTTCTAATGATTTACGATTTAAAAATGCAATAAAACGATCATCATCCACTCTTTTCATAAAGATATTATGATGGATTGCCCAACTAGACAATTGATTCGTTATGAAATTATTTAAATTTGATTTTCTTCTATCATTTAATGACTGGGAAACTTCAGAGAAATTATCTAAAAATATTTGTCCAAATACTATTTGTTCTTCATGATATTTTTCCTCAATACTTGCATATTCTGTAATATCCGTTAAATATATCATTCGAATATCTGGATGTACGATTACTTGATATTTTTTATCTTCGTGAGTAAAAATATCATTTTCTTTTTGATTTTGAATTTGTCTTTTCACTTGATAATATAATCGTTCATTTAAATCCTTTAGTGGAATCCCAATAACATCCTGTCTTTGGAGTTTTTTCTGAAGATAAGGATTAATCCATGTAATATTTTCATTCATATCATATAAAATCATACCAATTGGCATTTTTAAATATGCATCTTGCTCACCTTTGCGAATCTTGTAAGCTAAATCAATTGCATATTCATTTATTTGTTTACTAATATGCTGAACTGAAAAATATACTAATATGGCAAATAAACATAACCAAAGTAGTAAAATGAATCCTAGCCATATATGAGTCACAAAACTCATAATACAAAGAACAGTTAAAAGGATTATAAAGGATCCTCCATAATATTTTACAGAAGGAATTTTTAGATAAGATGGAAGCTTTTCATACCATTCTTTAAAATGATTCAACATATGTTTATCACCATCTTTCTATAACTATTTTAACATATTTTAAAGCTAAGGAATACCCTTCATGCTTTTTCAAAATGTTTCACGTGAAACATTTACTCCAACATCAGAGAGGAACTTCTAATGTTTCACGTGAAACATTTTGATAGAAAAAAGGACTGGAAAACCAGTCCTTTGTTTTTATTAGTCTACAGTTGTAAATGGTAATAATCCCATAATACGAGCACGTTTGATTGCAACAGTTAAAAGACGTTGATATTTAGCACAAGTACCTGTTACACGACGTGGTAAAATTTTACCTTTTTCAGAAATGTAGCGTTTTAATAATTCTACATCTTTGTAATCGATATATTTAATGTGGTTTGCAGTAAAGTAGCAAACTTTTTTACGACGACGAACGCCGCCACCTCTACGTTGTTGAGCCATTACGGTATCCTCCTTTTGATTAGAATGGTAAATCATCGTCAGAAATATTAATTGCTTCACCATTAGCTAAGAATGGATCTGCTGGAACATTTCCAAATGATGATGTAGGAGCACTTGGTGAGTTAAAACCACCTTGTGATTGATACTGATTTTGTTGTGAATAACCATTATATGCATCATTTCCTGGACGTTGTTCAGTAACATTTTTTGACTCTAAGAATGAAAAGTTATCAACAATAACTTCAGTCACATAAACTTTTTGTCCTTGTTGATTTTCATAACTTCTAGTTTCAATATGACCTTCAACTCCAATTAATGAACCTTTACGAGTAAACTTCGCTAAATTTTCTGCTGATTTTCTCCAAACTCTACAGTTAATAAAGTCTGTTTCTCGAGTTCCTTGTTGATTTGTATAACGGCGGTCACATGCAATTGAAAAAGTTCCAACTGCTACTCCATTTGGAGTATATTTTAAGTCTACTGGTCGAGTTAAACGACCTACTAACACAACATTATTGATCATAGTATCTGCTCCTTTCAAGATTTGTTTTACTTAATATTAAGCAAATGCTTCTACTTTAACAATCATATGACGTAAGATGTCATTGCTGATTTTAGCTAAACGGTCGAATTCGTCAATTGCTTTTGCATCTTCAGCAGTGATATTCACTAAATGATAGATACCTTCGTGGAAATCTTTAATTTCGTATGCAAAACGACGTTTCGCCCAGTCTTTAGATTCAACAACAACAGCGCCATTGTCTGTTAATACAGCATCAAATCTTGCAACCAATTCAGCTTTAGCAGCTTCATCGATGTTTGGACGGATGATGTATAAAATCTCGTATTTTGATGTTTGACTCATTGACTGTCACCTCCTTATGGTCTTTTGGCTTATTCTTTTGAATAAGCAAGGAGAGTATTAATACTAATACTCACGTTCCATTATTATAGCAGAGAATTTGCATTCTGACAACGATTTTGCATTAATTTTTATATAAAAAACAGTATGCAGAAAATCCACATACTGTTCAATATTTATTTCCAAACTTCACGAACAATTTCGTCAATTAGTTTTAATTTATCCCATTGCGCTTCAATCGTTAAAATATTTCCTTCTTCTGTTGAAGAGAATCCACATTGAGGACTTAAACATAATTGTTCAAGAGGAACATATTGGCTTGCTTCTTTAATACGAGAAATCACTTCATCTTTATCTTCTAAGTCACCAGATTTAGAAGTAATTAATCCAAGTACCACTTTTTGGTCTTTAATATAGCGTAATGGAGTAAAGTCTCCAGCACGGTCACTATCATATTCTAAGAAGAATCCATCTACACGGCAATGACCGAATAAAGTCTTAGCAACTGGTTCATAACCACCACTAGAGAACCATGTTGAACGGAAGTTTCCACGGCAAATATGCATGTTTACTACTAAATCTTCTGTTTTCCATTCAATTACACGGTTTAAAACGTCTACATAATCACGAGCAATTTGTTCCAAATCAAATCCACGTGCTTCATAGGCTTCACGCTTATCTAAAGCACAAAATTCTCCCCAACTTGTATCATCTAATTGAATATTACGGCATCCTAAGTCATAGAAGCATTGTAGAGCTTTACGATAGGCTGTCACAACATCATCATAAAATAATGCTTCATTATCTTTGTAACGATCAATTGGGACATAATTTTTCTCACGTACTTGTGTAATTAAATGTAACATACTTGGTGAAGGAATTGTTAATTTAACTGGTGTATCACCTGCATGTTCTTTTAAGAATTTGAAATGTTTTACGAATGGATGGTTTTCAGAAAAATCAATTTTGCCAACAATGCGTAAAGTTTTTGGTTTTACATCTTTATCTTTAAATTGAACAGAGAAATGTTCTACTTCTACTAGTTCCACTCCATCTAAGTTTTCTAAAAAGTCTAAGTGCCAGAAAGCACGACGAAATTCTCCATCTGTAATAGATTGAAGTCCAAGTTCTTTCTCTTTTTTAACTAAGGCAATGATTTCTTCGTTTTCTACACGTTCTAATTCTTCAGCAGTAATTTCTCCAGCATTAAATTTTGCACGAGCTTCTTTTAAACGCTCTGGACGTAAAAAACTTCCTACGTGATCTAAACGGAAAGGCGCTTTTTGACAACAATTACAATTTTCATGATTTGACATATTTATTCCTCTTTTCTATTATTCAGCTTCTGGTAAATAAGCAATTGCACGCACAGGTGATCCTGGTGTTTGTTGAAATGCTGTCATTATGACACTTCATTTCTAAAAAAATGTAAGGCTATGGATTAACATGAATCTCCCCATAGCCCTTTATTTGCTTTATAATACTAGGTTTATTTTCCCCAAACTTCTTGTGCAATTTCGCTAATTAATGCAATTTTCTTCCATTGGTCTTCTTCTTTAATTACATTTCCTTCTTCTGTTGAAGCAAATCCACATTGTGTGCTTAAATATAGATTTTCTAATGGTACATACTGACTAGCTTCTTTAATACGAGCAATAATTTCATCTTTATTTTCTAAATCAGCAAATTTTGAAGTTAATAGTCCAAGAACTACTTTTTTCTCTGTTCCAACTTTTGCTAATGGTTTAAAGTCCCCTGCACGGTCTGTATCAAATTCTAAATAATATGCATTTACATTTTCTCCACCTAATAACTCATCTTCTACTTTATTGTATCCCCCTTGAGAAATCCAAGTAGAATGGAAATTACCACGACAAACGTGAGTGTTAATCAATAAATCTTTAGGTGCATTTGCAATAACACCATTGTTTAAACGTAACGCACGAGCAGCAAACTCTCTTCTTACTTCTTCTAATGGACGCTCTTCACGGAAACGTTTTGTAAATCCATCGTCTACTAATGCTCCCCATGTACAGTCGTCTAATTGTAATGTTCTAAGTCCTGCATCATATAAATCTTGAATCACTTCAGAATAAGCTTTAATAATAGCCTCGAATAATTCATCTGTTGTTGAATAAACAGCTTCCCAAGCAGCAACATGCTCTGGTGTACGAATTAATTCAAAATAAAATTGTGAAGGAGAAGGAATAGTAAATTTAACAATCACATCTTCTTCTTTAACTAAATCTCTTAAAAACTCAAAATGTTTAACAAATGGGTGATTTTTCCCATTAATCGGTGCTTTAAGTACTGCAGTATCAGCTTTTGTTTCAATTCCATGAAATAAATAGCCACGTTCACCCACTACATGTTCTACTCCGTTAAAACCCCAAAAGAAGTCTAAATGCCAGTAAGCACGACGGAATTCTCCATCTGTTACTCCTTGTAAACCAGCAGCAATTTGTTTTTTTACAATTTCTTGAATCGTTTTATCTTCCACTGCTGTTAATTCTTCTCGTGTAATTTCACCGTTCGCAAATTTTTCTCTTGCTTCTACTAATTCTTTTGGACGTAAGAAACTTCCTACGTGGTCTACTCTAAATGGTGCTTGTTGTTTTGTCATAATATATTCCTCCTAAAATAAAAAATCCTTACAGTTTTCACTGCAAGGACGAAAATTCGCGTTACCACCTTGGTTTAGAATTATTTCGCAATAATTCCCTCTTTGAGTATCTTTATACTCTTGCTATATCGGGCTACCCGTAGATATTTAATCATTCAATATCTAACACTCCAAGGCCATCTTCAAAAATTCAATCTTGATCTCTTTTCACCTACCGAGACTCTCTAAACAAGTTTCCTTCTCTACTCACCTTTTCACAGTGCGTTTCTTTAACTGAACTTAGAATAACAGGAGAAACTGTTCTAGTCAATTATCTAATTATTATCTTATATTATAGTTTTAAACTATAATATAAACTACAAAAACTCCATAGTTTTCACTATGGAGTCCTATATATCAATATCACCATGGTCTTAAATCATATAAATATTTTTTTAGTAAAGTAATTAAACAATCCCTAATTCTTTTAATAATTCTTCTTTAGAATATTTTTCTCCTTTATCATTAGGATCAATTTGATAAATCATATTTTGATAAAACTCATCTACAACTACTTCACCATTTTCATTAATCATCTCATTAGAAATTTCAGGGAAATCTGTACTTATAGATAATACTTCTTTTTCAGTCATTTCTACATACTCCCCTCTCTTCTATTATTATAAAGCTTTTTTCAATTTTCTTAAATAAAATTCACCGAAAAATAGCCCTAGCCCATTCAGAATAATAAAAGCTGCAGCGCCTATGAGATATCCAATTGTTTCTGGAAGGAAGTGAATAATTGGGAAAGAGACTGCTATACAAAGAATTAAAAGCATAAATAAAATAAACATTAAAAATCCTAATAAAAATTTATTTCCTCTACTTTGTAATTCGACAATATTACTCCAATTTGTAACACGTAGTCGATAGTCTCTTTCAAATCCCCAAGCTGATAAGCCAAAACTAATCGAAAACCAAGTAAATATTATTGTTAATACTAATAAAACTGGCATGCGTAGTACTAATAATACAATACTTAATGATAGAATTGGCACAGAAGATTGCGTTAAAAATAAGACTTTAAATTTTTCACGAGCATATTTTTTCATATCAATTGGTAATACTTTTAAATATTCAAAATTATCTCTTTCTAAAGAAAAACCAATACTTGTTAAGCTATTTCCAATTGAATTCGTTACTGCAAACAGTAATGCAAATAATAAATAAGAAAGTAAAAATCGGAAGGTAAAAAATTCTCTAACAGGAATTCCTTCTCTCATTATTCCAAAAATCATTGGTAATAACATCAAATACGGTAAAATACTTGGTGCAATGATTCCTTGAACAATAATGGATCCTTCTTTTATTAATTGGATATGGTATTTTCTCACTAATTTTGAAAAATTATCCAATGTAAAGCTACGAACCCTTTTAGAATATTGTTGAATTGAACTAACTTCCATCGCTTTTTCATAAAAGGTTGGCAATACTTTATAGTAAATATTCACTAATAAGAGAACTGTAATTCCAATCCAACCAATATAGCCAATCATTCCGTCAAGCGATAATGGATGAAGAATCATCGCATAAAATGCTTCAAAAGGAGGAATAAAAGCTCTCTCTTGTTTCGTTAATATTGAAACCATATTATGATTAGAAATTAAAATATAAAGTAAACCTGAAAAAATAGAAACAAACCCTAATAAAATATTCGAAATAATATTTTTATACTTCTTAAAAACTGACAAACTTGTCAAATAATGTACGAGTGTAAAAATAAATACTCCTAAAAAGACTAATAAGATGAAACAATTGATAATCATTAAAGGAATGGTATACCAAAAATCTTTTCCATATTGAATCGGTAAAACGATAAAATAAGCAATAATAGGCCCTAATCCCATTAAAGCGACCATCATAACAGAAATAGCTTTTCCAAGAATAATCTCTACTTCTCTAAAAGCATAAGGTCGATAAGAAGTTAAATCTTTACTTTCGTAAAATACATTATAAAAAGCAATAAAACTTTGAGAAAATGTAAAAGCACTAAAAATACTAATCATATTCGCAAATAGGACAGGATTGTTTCCAATAGGGTTTACCAATGAATTAAGCACCCCAAAAAAAGCGATATAAATTAATCCAATCATAAGCTGAGAACGAAGGATTTTTTTAGGAATATCGATTTTTTTCAGTGGATTTTTTTCTTGTTTTTGTCGGTAAGCAGCTAATTGAGCAGGAGCAACTGCATATAATAAATTCAACTTCACTAATTTTCTAACAGCTTGCAGATTCATCGACAGTCTCTCCTTCCTTACGTCCGGCTAAAGATAAATAAATACTTTCAAGAGACTCTTGAGGATTATGTTCTTTTAACTCTTCTATTGTACCGTAAAATAATAATTCGCCTTTTTTCAAAATCGCAATACGATCACATAATTGTTCTGCTACTTCTAATACGTGAGTAGAAAATAATACTGTTTTTCCTTTTTCAGCATGTTCACGCATCATTTTTTTCAAATCGTAAGCAGCTTGTGGATCTAAACCAGTTAATGGTTCATCTAAAATCCAAATATCTGGATCAGATAACAAAGCACCAATGACGAATACTTTTTGTCTCATCCCATGAGAAAATGATTCAATCACATCATAACGATAAGGAGTAAAGTCAAATAACTCTAATAAATACGTTAATCTTTCTTCTATTTGGTTCATTGTTAATTGATAAGAAACTGCAATTAATTCCCAAAATTCATTAGCCGTTAAACGTAAAAACAAATCTGGAGAATCTGCTACATATCCAATTTTTCGCTTAATCGTTAATGGATCTTGTGATAGAGGAACACCATCTACTTCAATCGTTCCACTTGTAAGTGGTAAAATACTCACTAATGATTTAATGGTCGTAGATTTTCCTGCACCATTATGTCCAATTAATCCAACAATTTCTCCACTTTCAATTGTTAAATTTAAGTTGTTTAAAGCTACCTTATCTCCATATTTTTTTGTTGCTTGTTTAAATTCAATCATGATAAACTTCCTCCCATCCTGTAATTATGCTGATTATACACCTAAAAATAGCGCTTTACTAGTGACTAAAGTCTGATTTTTCTAAAGAATTGCTTGATATTTTGTATTTTTATCATAATTAGAAAAAAGACTTTTCTTCATAGCATGAAAAGATGTTTAACACCTTTGCTAATTTAGAAAAGTCTAATTTTAATGTTTTATTCTTGTTCGTCTACTAATTCTTGTGCGAAGTTTTGTAAGTTTTCGGTTACTTTTTCAGAAACAACTGTTTCTTCAGATGAAGTAACCGTTTCTTCTGCTTCCTCTTCACGATCAACAATGGCTAATGAACTTACAATAGCATCTTGATCTAAACGCATCATACGAACTCCAAGAGCACCACGACCTGTTTGAGAAACATCTGAAGCGTGGAATCGAATGATTACTCCTTTATTCGTCATAATCATTAAATCTTCCTCACCCGTTACGGTTCTTAAGCATACAAGAGGACCATTTTTCTCAGTAATACGAAGAGTTTTAACTCCTTTACCGCCACGACCTTTTAAGGCATATTCGCTGGCAGCAGTACGTTTACCATATCCTTTTTCACTAACGACTAATACTTCACGTTCAGGTGTTAAAATATCCATTCCAATCACGTAGTCATCATCACGTAAAGATACACCTCGAACCCCTGCTGCTGTACGACCCATTGCACGAACTTTTTCTTCATGGAATGTTACAGCATTTCCGTGGTAAGTTCCAAGAATGATGCCGTCTTGACCACTTGTTACTACTACACGAATTAATTGATCATCTTCTCGTAATTGAATTGCACGTAATCCATTTGTACGAATATTTTTAAAGTCTGATAATTTCACACGTTTAACAGTTCCACGTAAAGTTGTAAAGAATAAGAATCTTTCTGTTTCATCAGATTCCGGCACACTAATAATTGCTTGAATTTTCTCAGTTGAGTCAATATTCAATAAGTTAATAACTGGTAATCCTTTAGCAGTACGACTGTATTCTGGAATTTCATATCCTTTTGCTTGATATACTTTACCTGTATTCGTAAAGAATAATAATGAATCATGAGTTGAACATGAAATCATATTTTCTACAAAGTCATCATCATGGACGCTCATTCCTTGTACACCACGCCCACCACGACGTTGTGTTTTAAATTCAGAATTTGCTAATCGTTTAATATAGCCATTTTTCGTTAATGTAATGACTACATCTTCTTGTTCGATTAAGTCTTCATCTTCTAAACTTAAAGCTTCTCCTACTAATAATTCAGTACGACGAGGATTATCGAATTTTTGTTGAATTTCTAATAATTCTTGTTCGATAATTTCATAACGTCTTTCTTCGCTTGCTAAGATTTCATTTAATTCTTTGATAAGTGCTTGTAAATCTGCATATTCTGCATCGATTTTCTCACGTTCTAATCCTGTTAAGCGAACCATTCTCATATCTAAAATAGCTTGAGCTTGTTTATCACTTAATCCATATTCATTCATGAAACGTTCTTTGGCAATATCACCACTAGCAGAACTACGAAGAATCGCCACAATGGCATCGATATGATCTAAAGCTACTTGTAATCCTTCTAAAATATGAGCACGATCTTCTGCTTTTTTCTTTTCAAAAATACTACGACGACGAATCACTTCTTCTTGGTGATTTAAGTAGTATCGTAAAATTTCTTTTAAGCTTAAAATTTTTGGTTCTTGCCCTACAATTGCTAACATATTAAATCCAAAGTTTGATTGTAATGGCGTTAATTTATATAAATTATTTAAAACGACTGAAGCAGAAACATCTCTTCTCACTTCAATAACAACACGCATTCCTTTACGGTCAGATTCATCATTTAAATACGTAATTCCTTCAATTTTCTTTTCATGATGCAATTGCGAAATACGTTCAACTAAACGAGCTTTATTGACCATATATGGTAATTCCGTAATAATAATACGTTCTTTTCCATTTTTTAATTCTTCGATTTGTACACGTCCACGAACCGTAATAGATCCACGACCTGTTTCATAAGCTCGACGAATTCCAGATTTACCTAATACAATTCCACCTGTTGGAAAATCAGGTCCTGGTAATACTTCCATCAATTCAGCTGTTGTGACATCAGGATTTTTCATCAACAAATGTAATGCAGAAATCACTTCCCCTAAATGATGTGGAGGAATATTCGTTGCCATCCCTACCGCAATCCCTGTTGCTCCATTGACTAAAAGGTTTGGAATACGAGATGGTAAAACTTCTGGTTCACGTTCTGTTGAATCATAGTTATCACGATAATTAATCGTATCTTTATTAATATCTCGTAGCATTTCTAAAGCAATTTTACTCATTCTTGCTTCGGTATAACGCATTGCCGCTGGACTATCTCCGTCGACAGAACCAAAGTTTCCGTGACCATCAATTAATGGATAACGATATGAGAAATCTTGTGCCATACGAACCATTGCATCATAAATAGCAGAGTCTCCGTGTGGATGGTATTTACCCATTACATCCCCAACAATACGAGCAGATTTTTTATGGGGCTTATCTGGCGTTACTCCTAATTCATGCATTCCATATAAAATACGACGGTGAACGGGTTTTAACCCATCACGAACATCCGGAAGCGCACGAGATACAATAACACTCATGGAATATTCCAAAAATGATTTACGCATTGTTTTAGCTAAATCCGTTGGTTCGAATTTTTCTTCGAAAAATTCTAAATCTTTTTCCTCAGACATTTTGTCTCTCCTCTTCTTCAATCATTAAATATCTAAATCATTCACATCAATAAATTTCGCATTTGCTTCAATAAATTCTCGACGTGGTTCTACTTTATCGCCCATTAACATATCTAACACTTGATCAGCTTCAGCAGCATCTTCAACCGTTACTTGTAACATCGAACGATTTTGAGGATTCATTGTTGTTTCCCATAATTGTTCCGCATCCATTTCTCCTAAACCTTTATATCGAGAAATTTGTGGTTTTGGACTAGCAGGAAGTTCTTTTAATTTTGCTTCTAATTCCTCATCATTTTGAATATAAAACTCTTGTTTTCCTTGTTTTAATTTATAAAGAGGTGGTTGCGCAATATAAACATATCCTGCTTCTACTACTGGACGCATATAACGATAGAATAATGTAATTAATAATGTTCGAATATGCGCTCCATCGACATCCGCATCGGTCATAATGACTAATTTATGATAACGAGCTTTCGATAAATCAAAATCTCCACCAAATCCAGTTCCCATTGCAGTAAATAGTGAACGGATTTCATCATTAGCTAAAATTTTATCTAATGTTGCTTTTTCAACGTTTAAAATTTTACCACGAATTGGTAAAATCGCTTGGAAGTGACGAGAACGTCCTTGTTTTGCAGAACCTCCCGCAGAATCTCCTTCGACAATGAAGATTTCTGAAACACTTGGATCATTACTTGAACAGTCTGCTAATTTCCCTGGTAAATTAGAAATTTCTAAACCAGATTTTTTACGAGTTACTTCACGCGCTCTTTTAGCAGCTAAACGTGCTTTAGAAGCTAAAATTCCTTTTTCAACAATTTTACGAGCAACTTGTGGATTTTCCATTAAAAATTTATCAAAATGAGTCGCAAATAATCGATCTGTAATTGTTCTTGCTTCAGAATTTCCTAATTTTGTTTTTGTTTGTCCTTCAAATTGTGGATCAGGATGTTTAATAGATACAACTGCCGTTAATCCTTCACGTACATCTTCCCCGCTTAATTTTTCTTCATTCTCTTTCATTAATTTTTGACGACGAGCGTAATCATTAATAACACGAGTAAGGGCGGTTTTCATTCCAGATTCATGTGTTCCACCTTCATAAGTATGGATATTATTTGTAAAACTTAATAAATTCGTATGGTA
The DNA here is from genome assembly GCF_963528195.1 of uncultured Granulicatella sp. GTDB lineage: Bacteria > Bacillota > Bacilli > Lactobacillales > Aerococcaceae > Granulicatella. The sequence continues at coordinate 2,415 of NZ_CAURVN010000001.1, read as the reverse complement.
TCCTGAAGTATACTGCATAGCTACTTCCACTTGAATACCATCTTGTTCCCCTTCAACATAAATAGGTTCTTCAAATAATACTTGCTTAGACTTATTTAAATGTTCTACATAACTTTTAATTCCGCCTTCATAATAAAATGTTTTTACAACAGGCTCTTCTACTCGCAAATCAGTAATCGTTAGTTTTAATCCTTTATTTAAAAAAGCTAATTCTCGAACACGATTCGCTAATTTTTCAAAGTCATATACAGTTGTTTCTTGGAAAATTTCTGGATCTGGAACAAAATAAACGCTAGTTCCATGTTTATCCGTTTTTCCAATTACTTTTAAATCTTCTAAAACAGCACCACGTTTATAAGACTGTTCATAAATATTTCCATCTTTAAAAACTTGGACAGTTAACTCTGTAGAAAGTGCATTTACAACAGAAGCTCCTACCCCGTGAAGACCACCGGAAACTTTGTAACCTCCGCCGCCGAATTTACCACCAGCATGTAGTACCGTAAAGACAGTTTCTACGGCAGGACGTCCTGTTTTTTCTTGAATATCAACTGGAATTCCACGTCCATCATCAGTAACACGGATATGGTTTTCAGGTGTAATCTCAATTTCGATATGAGTCGCAAATCCTGCTAAAGCCTCATCGATTGAGTTATCAACAATTTCCCATACTAAATGGTGTAAACCAGCACTACTTGTAGAACCAATATACATCCCTGGACGTTTACGTACAGCTTCTAATCCTTCTAATACTTGAATCTGACTGGCATCATATTGTGCAGCAAGAACTTCTTTATTTTCTTCTGTCATTTTCTATTCTCACACTCCATTTTTCATTGAACTTGACCTTGATGAATCGGATATACAATTGGTTCATTAATAAATTGCTTACGAATTCCATCTAAACTAGTCGTTGTTATGAATGTTTGTACTTTATTTTCAATTGCTTTAATCAAATGTGTTTGTCGATCATCATCTAATTCAGATAACACATCATCTAATAATAAAATTGGATATTCTCCAGTAGCGATGTTCATTAATTCTATTTCTGCTAATTTTAAACTTAATACAGTTGAACGTTGTTGCCCTTGAGAACCAAAATTTTGAACAGGTTTATCATTTAAATAAAAAATCAAATCATCTCGATGCGGACCGACTAAAGTACTCGCTTGTTCTAATTCTCTTTTTTGTACAGCTTCAAATTGTTTTTGATACAATTCTTTTACTTCATCTTGAGACATTCCTTTTTCAATCGAAAGGGATGTTTGATATTTCAATGAAAACTCTTCTCTTCCTAATGAAATTTGTTCATGAATTGGTCTAGCTAAAGCTTCCAATTGTTCCATAAATTCTAAACGATGGTTTAAAATTGCACTTGCCTTTTCAATGACTTGTTCTGTTAAAACTTCTAAATAAAGATCAGCTGATGATTTTTTTATCGCTAATTGTTTTAAATAATGATTTCTTTGTTTTATAAGGCGTTGATATTCTACTAATTCATGTAAATAAATAGGATTCATTTGACCTAGTTCCATATCCATGAATTTTCGGCGATTTGCTGGGGCACCTTTCACTAATTCTAAATTTTCAGGTGCAAATAAAATGACATTTAATTGTCCTAAATAGGAACTAAGCTTTTTTTGTTCTAAATGATTCACTCGTCCTATTTTTCCTTTATTTGAAAAACGAATTTCTAAGGGAATATTGCTAATTTTCTTTTCTACTTTTCCTTTAATGGTAGCAGTATCTTCATTCCACATAATCAATTCACGATCTTGATTGGTACGATGACTCTTCGTCATTGCCAAAGTATAGATGGATTCCATTAAATTCGTTTTTCCTTGAGCATTTTCACCAATAAAAATATGAACTCCTTTCCCAAATTCAAGAAAAAGTTCTTCATAATTTCTGAAATGATTCAGTTGTAATTCAACTAATCTCATCCACAACTTCCTCAGATTCTCTTTTCACAACAAAAATGCCTTCTTCAGGAATTTCTACACGTGTTTTATCATAAAGTTTTCTACCACGACGATTTTCAATTTCACCATCGACAAATACAACTGTTTCTTGCAAATACCATTTTGCTTGCCCACCTGTTGTAATGACATCAATATGTTTTAAAAATTGTCCTAATGTAATAAATTCTTCTGTAATTGTTACAATCTTTGTCATGATTTTCCTCTTTTCTCTAATTTGGGTATACACACACTAATGTATTATACCTTTTTTTGGGAGAATTCTCAAAGATTTTGAAAAATTTCGCCTATTTTTGCATTTTTTTATAAAATAAATAAAAAACCTTTTTTAAAGGGAAAAATGAAATTTACTAGGATTTTTTCAAAATTTTAAAAATAAGCAAATCATGACCACCCGTCTAACGGGTGGTTTGAACCGGGGCTATAAGCCCAGATT